>JALSNJ010000001.1 GCA_026987025.1 Candidatus Aminicenantota bacterium
GCTTATAACCCCCATAGCCATGGAGAAGGGTCTTCGTTTTGCCATCAGGGAAGGTGGAAGGACCGTTGGAGCAGGAACGGTAACGGAAATACTGGAGTAAGAAATGGCCAAGGAGGTAAGGGTTATAATCACCCTTCAGTGCACCGAGTGTAAAAACAGGAATTACACTACTACGAAGAACCGCAGGAACACTCCTGATAGATTGCAGCTTAGAAAATTCTGCCCGCACTGCGGGCGTCATACCCTTCATAAGGAGGTAAGATAGACAGGCCAGTAGCTCAATTTGGTAGAGCACCGGTCTCCAAAATCGGTGGTTGGGGGTTCGAGTCCCTCCTGGCCTGTTGAAAATACAAAATGGCGAACAAAAAGAATAAAAAAGGGGGCAGGGAGTTGGCTTCTGCCCCCTCCTCTAAAATCTTATCCTTTCCCTCCAGGGCGAAGCAGTTCCTGAGGGAGGTTAAGGCAGAGCTTAAAAGGGTCACCTGGCCCACCAGGAAGGAGGTCGTGGGGACAACCATAGTGGTTTTAATAATGGTGACCTTCTTCTCCATTTATCTTTATGTTTGGGATGTGATCTTTGCCTGGATTATAGAGGGAATAAGAAGGGCAGCGGGAGGATAAATTCAATATGAAGTGGTATATTATCCACACATACACCGGTTATGAAGAACTGGTGGTAGCTCAGATCCGTCAGAGGCTGGAAAAGGAAGGCCTGGAGGATAAGCTGGGCGAGGTGGTTATACCCAAGGAGACCGTGATTGAAATAAAAAAGGGAAGCAAAACCCTGACCACCAAGAACCCCTATCCCGGTTATGTATTTCTCCAGCTGGACCTGGAGGACAAGGAAGTGGGTGATAAAGTCTGGTTCATAGTAAGGACCACTCCCAGGGTTTCGGGCTTCCTTGGGACCCGCTCCAAACCCAAACCCATTCCGGATTCCGAGGTGGAAAGAATAAAGGACCGGATGACAAAGAGCAAGGATAAGCCCAGACACAAGCAAACCTTCCAGAAGGGAGATGCGGTAAAGATAATTGACGGTCCCTTCTATAACTTTACAGGGGTGGTGGAGGAGGTGGACCCGGTTAAGCAAACCCTGAAGGTCATGGTTTCCATCTTCGGAAGACAAACCCCTGTGGAGCTTAATTTTTCACAGGTTGAAAAGCTATAAGGAGGAGCGAGATGGCGGCACCAAAGAAAAAGAAGAAAAAGGTCAAGGCCGTTATTAAACTGCAAATACCCGCTGGCCAGGCCAATCCCTCCCCCCCGGTGGGGCCGGCCTTAGGTCAGCACGGGGTGGCCATAATGGATTTTGTCAAACAGTTCAACGACGCCACCTCCAAGATGGAACCCGGGATGATAATTCCGGTGGAGATAACCGTTTACGAGGACCGCAGTTTTGATTTCATTCTAAAGACCCCGCCCACTTCTTACTTGATAAAGAAGGCTATAGGCATAGTAAAGGGGTCTGGAGAGCCAAATAAAACCAAAGTGGGAAAGTTGACCCGCCAACAGCTGGAGGAGATAGCCAAGATGAAGCTCCCGGACCTCAACTGCGACACCCTGGAAGCGGCCATGAAAATAGTGGCGGGCACTGCCAGGAGCATGGGAGTGGAGGTTGAAAATGGCTAAGCACGGGAAGAAATACCTTCAGGCCAGGGCCAAGGTGGAGCCCAGAACTTATTCCTTAGACGAGGCGGTGAAACTCGTCAAGGAGGTGAGTTACACTAAGTTTCCCGGGGCCGTGGAGCTGTCCATGAGACTGGGGGTGGACCCCAAGAAGGCGGATCAGATGGTGAGGGGGACGGTGGTTCTTCCCCATGGCACAGGCAAAACCAAGAGGGTCCTGGTAATAGCCTCTGGAGAAAAGGTGAAGGAGGCCGAGGAGGCCGGCGCTGATTATGTGGGCGGAGAGGAAGTGGTGAAGAAGATTCAGGAAGGTTGGCTGGACTTTGACGCCGTGGTTGCCACCCCTGACATGATGCGCCTGGTGGGGAGGCTGGGAAAAATTCTGGGTCCCCGGGGACTCATGCCCTCCCCCAAGACTGGAACCGTTACCTTTGATGTGGCCAAGGCCGTGAAGGAAATAAAGGCAGGAAAGGTAGAATTTAAGGTGGACAAGACCGGAAACATCCATGTCATGGTGGGCAGGGTAGACTTTCCTGATGAACATTTAAAGGAGAACATAAGGGCGCTGGTGGAGGCAGTCATCAGGGCAAAGCCACCCGCCGCCAAGGGGAAGTACATTAAATCAATTTACCTGAGCCCCACCATGGGGCCCTCCATAAAACTGGAACCCAACGAGTTTATGAGATAGGAGGCGAAGATGAAAAGGCCTGAAAAAATAGAGAGGGGGAAACAGCTTAAGGAGCTTTTTGATTCCTACAGGTATTTCGCCTTCTTTGACTTTACGGGGATAACCGTGGCGCAGATGAACTCCCTGCGAAGTGCTCTCCGCAAGGATGGAGCATTGATTAAAGTGGTAAAAAACAGGGTGGCCAAGAAGGTGATGGACGGTACCTTGGCCCAGCAGGCCAAAGAATGGCTTCAGGGGCCCACGGCGGTGGTTTTCATAAAGGACGATGTGGGGAAGGCGATAAAGGAGCTCCACGAATTTTCCCAGGAAGCTCCCCTTAAGTTTAAAGGTTTTATTTTAGAGGGAAAGAAGCTCGGTCCGGAAAAGGCCGAGGAGCTTGCTTCCCTTCCTACCAGGGAGGAGCTTATGGCGAAGATGGCCGCTTCAATGGCAGCTCCCCTGGTTATGTTTGGCAGGGCCATGTCCATGCCTTTGAGCATGCTGGCCAATGCCTTGGCCCAGCTTAAAGAAAAAAAGGAAAAAGGAGAATAAATAGGAGGTAAGAAATGGCCGAGATAACCAAGGAAGACTTCTTTAAACACCTGGACAACCTCACGGTTCTGGAACTGGTGGAGTACCTCAAGGAATTTGAGGAGCGCTACGGCATCAATCCCATGGCTGTGGCTGCTGCTCCCGTGGCGGCTGCCGCTGCCCCAGGAGCCGCCCCTGCCGAGGCCGAGGAAAAGACGGAATTTGATGTGATCCTCAAGGAGATTGGCTCCCAGAAGATCAAGGTCATCAAGGTGGTCAGGGAGATCACCAACCTTGGCCTTAAGGAAGCAAAGGCTCTGGTGGAGTCCGCCCCCACTGCTGTTAAGGAAGGGATCTCCAAGGAAGAAGCCGAGGAAATCAAGAAGAAGTTTGAAGAAGTTGGGGCCACTGTGGAGATTAAGTAAGGGGGAAAATTTTTAAGATATGGAGGAAAAGGGAATCTACATTAAGAGAAAGGATTTCTCTAAGATAAAGGTATTCGTAGATATCCCGGATCTGGTAGAGGTCCAGAAGAAATCCTATTCTCAATTTCTCCAGATGGAACTCCTTCCCGAGGAGAGGAAGGATGTGGGTCTGCAGGCGGCCTTCAAATCGGTCTTTCCGGTATCTGACCAGAAGGGCAATGTGAAAATTTTCTTTGACAGTTATCGCATAGGGGAATGGTCCTGCAGCTGCGGAAGGCTGAAGGGTGTGGAAAACTCAAGGCCGGTTTGCAGAAATTGCGGTTCCCTCCTCCCCCCGGACATCCAGGTCGATTCCCATACCGTTTGTCCTCATTGCGGAGCGGTGGGGAAGGTGGAGTACCCTGTCTGTTCTCACTGCGGCGGGAGGGTGAAGCTCCGGATCATGCATACTCCGGACGAGTGCAAGGAGAAGGGATACACATACAGCGCTCCCCTCTATGTGAAGTTCAAGCTGGCCCTTTACGAGAAGGGAAAGGAAAGAAAGGAAAGGAGGATAACCGAGATCAAGGAGGGGGAGGTTTACTTTGGGGAAATCCCGCTTATGACTGAGACGGGAACCTTCGTGATAAACGGTACCGAAAGGGTGATAGTCAGTCAGCTGCAGAGGTCCTCGGGAGTTTATTTCGTGGAAAGGAAGAAGGAAAGGGGAATAATCACCGCCGAAATAGTCCCTGACAGAGGGGAAAGGGTTGAGATAAAATACGATCCCAAGGGGATTCTGTACTCTGTAATTTCCAAGAAAAAGATCCCCATAACCACCTTCCTCAGAGCGCTGGGACTTGAGAAAACCCAGGACATAATCAAAACCTTCTACACGGTTTACACTCTGGGATTTAAAAACGGAAAATTGCTCTGGAAGCTTTCCGGGGACCTGGTGGGAAAGAGGCTGGGAGAGGACCTTTACGACAAGGACGGCCAGCTTATAGGTCCCAAGGGGGCAACCCTCAGCTCCTCCATGATAGAAAGGGCCAGGAAGCACGGGATAAACTACATACCTGTTTCCTCAGAAGAGCTGGATGGTGCCTTCCTGGCCTCTGATGTGGAGCTTCCGGAGATGGAGGGAAAGAAGGGGGTAATACCGGCCAATACCCCCCTGGACGAGACCCATTACACCATCTTCTCCAAGCTGGGGACGGAATTTCAAATATTCTTCCCCTTCAAAGACGAACTGGACCATCTCATATCCACAACCCTCTCCAAGGACAGGTCCTTTGACAAGATAAGCGCCTATATTGAGATCTTCAAGAGGCTTCGCCCCGGAGAAAAGCCCACCAAGGAAAGCGCTAGGGCCTATTTCCGCTCTCTGTTCCTGGACCCGCAGAGGTTTCACTTCCAGAGGGTGGGAAAGTACAAGGTCAACATCCGTCTGGGCCTCAATTCTCCCCTGGACGACCCCCTGCTTCATCTGGAGGACTACATAGCCATAATCAAGTATCTGCTTAAGCTTCGTCTGAGAAAGGGAAGGTGGGATGCCACCTATTACTTGGATGATATAGACAGTCTGGCCAACCGAAGGGTTCGTCCGGTGGGAGAACAGGTGGAAAACGCCTTCAGGATGGGGCTCCGCAGGATGGAGAGGACCCTGGTGGATAAACTCACCACCTACCCGGAGCCCCATCAGATGACCCCGGCGGATGTGATAACCCCCAGGCCCGCCATGTCCTATCTTATGGACTACTTCACCACCGCCCAGCTATCCCAGTTTATGGACCAGACCAATCCCCTGAGCGAAATAACCCACAAGAGAAGGCTTTCGGCCTTAGGACCCGGAGGGCTTAAAAGGAAGACCTCTGGATTTGAGGTCAGGGATGTTCACCCTTCCCACTACGGCAGGATATGTCCCATAGAAACTCCGGAGGGTCAAAACATAGGCCTTATAGTATCCCTTACCACCTACGCCAGGGTTAACGAATACGGTTTCATAGAGACTCCTTACCGTAAAGTGGAAAACGGAAGGATAGTCAATTACTACGAGATAACCTACCCGGGGGATTCGGACTTTAGGATAGGGGATAGGGTTAAGGAGGACGAGCTTGTCCCGGTGGTCAACAAGTTAAAGGCCCAGGGCAAGCAGCCCCCCAGATTCAAGCCTTACCTTTTCTATCTTACGGTTTGGGAGGAGAGGAAATATAACATCGCCCAGGCCAATGTCCGCACCGACGAGAAGGGGTATCTCCTGGACGAGTATGTGAGCGGAAGGAAGGCCGAAGAGTTTAAGCTGATAAAGAGAGAAGAAGTGGACTTCGTTGACCTGGCTCCGGTACAGGTGGTTTCCGTGGCTGCCTCCCTTATCCCCTTCCTGGAACATGACGATGCCAACAGAGCCCTTATGGGTTCCAACATGCAGCGCCAGGCGGTTCCACTGGTAAAGCCTGAGCCGCCTATTGTGGGAACCGGAATGGAGAAGGTGGTGGCCAAGGATTCCGGCGCCGTGGTGGTGGCCAAGCGTAGTGGAGTGGTGGAGTATGTGGACGGTGAGAGGATAATAATAAGGGTTACCGGCGACGAGGTGGGTAAGCAGGACATAGGAGCAGACCTTTACACCCTGACCAAATACAAAAGGTCCAATTCCAAGACCACCGTTAACCAGAAACCCATAGTAAAGAAGGGACAGTTTGTAAGGAAGGACCAGGTTATTGCCGACGGTCCAGCCACAGATAGGGGGGAGCTGGCCTTGGGAAGAAATGTTCTGGTGGCTTTCATGCCCTGGAGGGGCTACAACTACGAGGACGCCATAGTGATAAGTGAAAGGCTTGTAAAGGAGGATGTTTACACCTCCATTCACATAGAGGAATTCACCATAGAGGCCAGGGATGTTTCCTTGGGCGAGGAGGAGTTCACCCGGGAAATCCCGGAGGTTCCAGAGTCCAAACTTCGCCACTTGGACGAAAGCGGTATCGTCAGGATAGGAACCAAGGTAAAACCCGGGGATATCCTGGTGGGCAAGGTGGCTCCCAAGGAAGATGTCCAGCTTACCCCGGAGGAGAAGCTTATAATAGCCATATTCGGAGAAAAAGCTCTGGACAAAAAGGACGAATCCTTACGCTGTCCACCTGGTGTGGAAGGAACGGTAATAGATGTCAAAGTGTTTACGAGGAGGGGAAGGGCCAAAGACTCCAGGGCCAAGGCCTTGGAAGAGGAGGAAATAGCCAAGCTCCGAAAGCACCTGGAAGAGGAAATCAGGATAATCCAGATGGAAAAGGAGAGGAGGATAAAGGAGCTGATAAAGGGCGAGGTTATTCAGGCCAACCTCATGGATGCCTCCACCGGAAAAATCCTTATAAAGAAGGGCACCAGGCTGGAAGGGGAGATTCTTGATAAACTTCCGTATTATTACCTGAAGAAACTCAAACTGAAATCCAATTCCCAGAGAGATGCCCTCATCCAGGAAATAGAGGAAAAAGCGGAAAGGCAGATAATAGGCTTGAAGGAAACCCTGGAGGAGAAGATAAAGAAGATCAGGGCCGGCGAGGACCTCCCTCCTGGTGTGCTTAAGGTGGCCAAGGTTTACATAGCCTCCAAGAGGAAAATTCAGGTGGGGGACAAGATGTCGGGTAGGCACGGAAACAAGGGGGTTGTGGCCATAATCCTTCCTGAGGAGGATATGCCCTTCCTTCCCGACGGCACCCCGGTGGATGTGGTTCTAAACCCCCTGGGAGTGCCATCCAGGATGAATGTGGGGCAGATCCTGGAAACCCATTTAGGATGGGCTGCCAAGGCCCTGGGGCTTTATGTCACCACCCCGGTCTTTAACGGCGCCACCGAGGAGGAGGTAAAGGAGATGCTCCGCAGGGCCGGGCTTCCGGAAAACGGGAAGATTCGTCTCAGGGATGGTCGCACCGGCGAGGAGTTCATGGAGGAGGCCACGGTGGGGTACATGTACATGATGAAGCTCATCCACATGGTGGACGACAAGATCCACGCCCGCTCCACAGGTCCTTACGCCTTGGTTACCCGTCAGCCCTTAGGTGGAAAGGCCAGGTTCGGCGGCCAGAGGCTGGGGGAAATGGAGGTCTGGGCCTTAGAGGCCTACGGAGCTGCCTTTGCTCTTCACGAAATGCTGACCGCCAAGTCCGACGATGTTAAGGGCAGGGAAAAGCTCTACGAGGGAATAATAAACGGAACCCTTAACTTCACCCCGGGGCTTCCATCGTCGGTCAATGTTATAGTCAGGGAGCTCCAGGCCCTGGGAATAGATGTGGACCTTCTCTCGCTGAGGAAGCGAAGGAGAAGGAGAAAACTTGACATAAAACTTTAAGGGGAGGAGGTCATGAAAAAAGGCCTTCAGCTTCGGGAGATGACCATAATGGATTTTGATGCGGTAAGGGTCCGCTTAGCATCTCCCGAAGACATTTTGAGCTGGTCGTACGGGGAGGTTAAAAAACCTGAGACCATAAACTATAGAACCCATAAACCCGAAAGGGACGGGCTTTTCTGTGCCAGGATATTCGGTCCCATTCACGACTACCAGTGCCTTTGCGGTAAATACAAGAAGAAGAAACACAAGGGCACCATTTGCGAAAAATGCGGCGTGGAGGTCACAGTAAAGGAGGTTAGAAGGGAAAGGATGGGCCACATACAGCTGGCGGCACCGGTGGCCCACATATGGTACTACAAGGGACCTCCCAGCCGCATAGGCCTGGTCCTTGACCTTCCCGGCAAGGAAATAGAGAGAATCGTTGTCTACGATAAATACATAGTCATAGACCCCGGAGACCCGAAACTCACAGGCCTGAAATACAAGCAAACCCTCACCGAGGAGGAGCTGGAAAGAGTTATAGAGGAAGTCAGGGCCAAAGGCGGAGACGAAAATTCCTTTAAGGTGGGAATGGGGGCCGAGGCCCTCAAGGAGCTCCTGGCTCAGGTAAATGTGGAGGAGGAGGTGGAGAAGCTCCGGGAGGCCATGAAGAAGGAGAAAAACCAGCAGAAGCTGAAGAAAATCGCCAAGAGGCTTTCCATTCTCAAGGGATTTAAGGAAAGCGGAGTGAGGCCTGAGTGGATGATAATGGATGTTATACCGGTTCTTCCCCCGGACCTGAGGCCCCTGGTGAAGCTGGACGGGGGAAGGTTTGGAAACGCTGACCTCAACGAGCTTTACAAGAGGGTCATAAACAGAAACAACCGCCTGAAGAAGATGATAGATGCCAATTCCCCGGAGCTTATCCTCCGGGAGGAAAAGAGGCTTCTTCAGCAGGCAGTGGATGCACTCTTTGACAATTCCAAGCTGGCCCGTCCCCAGACGAACCAGCACAGAAAGCCCTTCAAGTCCCTTAGCGATAACCTCAGGGGGAAGCAGGGAAGGTTCCGCCAGAACCTGCTGGGAAAGAGGGTGGACTTTTCCGGAAGGTCCGTGATAGTGGTGGGTCCGGAGCTCAAGCTCCACCAGGCCGGGCTTCCCAAAAAAATGGCCTTAGAGCTCTTCAAGCCCTTCATAGCCCATAAACTTGAGAAGGACGGCCTTGTGACCACGGTGAAGGTGGCGGAGGAGTGGATAGAGCAGGAAAGACCCGAGGTATGGGATGCCCTGGACGAGGTGGTGAAGGAGCATCCCATTCTTCTTAACCGGGCGCCCACCCTTCACAGGCTGGGAATTCAGGCCTTTGAGCCGGTGCTGGTGGAGGGGAAGGCCATAAAGATCCATCCCCTGGTTTGCCCTGCCTTCAATGCGGATTTTGACGGGGATCAGATGGCCGTTCATGTGCCTATTTCCCTGGAGGCCCAGGCGGAGTCCCTTTTGCTCATGCTTTCCTCCCATAACATCCTTTCTCCGGCCCACGGAAAACCCTTGGCGACCCCCACCCAGGACATGGTCCTGGGTATAGCCTACCTTACCATGGAAAGGCCAGGGGCCAGGGGAACCGGTCAGATTTTCTCATCCAAGGAAGATGTTCTTTTGGCCCATTCCCTGGGCAAAGTTCATATCCACGCCCCCATCTACCTCAGGTACACCGGGGAGCTTCTGGACCTCACTGCCAATGTGGAGAACGACCAGGATGTCCTCAACACCAGACTTCAGAAGGTCAGAAACCAGTTAATATCCACCACCGTGGGAAGGGTCATATTCAACGATGCTATGAGCGAGGACCTTCCCTATGTGAACGGCTTTCTCAAAAAGAAGGGCATTTCCAATCTGATATACTACGCTTATCTCCGCTTCGGGCTGGACTTTACCGTGGATATGCTGGACAGGCTCAAGGAGCTGGGGTTCCGCTACGCCACCATAAGCGGGCTTTCCATAGGAATTGACGATATGGTGGTTCCTCCTGAGAAGGACAAGCTGGTGGCCCGGGCCCAGAAAGAAGTAATGAAGGTGGAGGAGGAATACATGGCCGGAGCCATAACCAAGGGAGAGAGGCTCAATAAGATATCCGAGATCTGGCATGAGGTTACGGAAAGGATCAGAAACAAAATGTTTGAGGCCATGGCGGAGCAGACGAAGAAGGGCAGTATAAATCCCCTTTACCTCATGTCAGAGACCGGAGCCCGTGGAAGCAAGGACCAGATCAGTCAGCTGGCAGGGATAAGGGGCCTCATGGCCAAGCCCTCCGGCGAGATAATAGAGACCCCCATCACCAGCAACTTCCGGGAAGGGCTCTCTGTGGCCCAGTACTTCATTTCAACCCACGGCGCCAGGAAGGGTCTGGCCGATACCGCCCTTAAAACCTCCAAGTCCGGATACCTTACCCGCAGGATAGTGGATGTGGCCCAGGATGTCACCATTACCATGGAGGACTGCGGCGCCGTGGAGGGACTGGAGCTCACCGACATAGAGGAAAACGGTAAGGTCATTGAGCCCTTGGAGGACAGGATAGTGGGTAGAATAGCCGCCGAGGACATTCTGGACCCGGAAACCGGCGAGCCCATCGTCAGGGAAGGGGAGCTTATAAACGAGCGCCTGGCCCGCAGAATAGTGGAGGGCGGAATAGAGAGGGTGAGGGTTCGCACCGTCCTTACCTGTCAGGCTCCCCACGGCATTTGTCAGAAGTGCTACGGCGGGAACCTGGCCACAGGCGGCATGGTGGAACTGGGGGAGGCCGTGGGAATCATAGCGGCCCAGTCCATCGGGGAACCGGGTACCCAGCTTACCATGAGGACCTTCCACACGGGGGGCATAGCCAAAAGAGGGGAAGGACAGAATATCCACACTGCGAAAATAGACGGGGTGGTTAAATTCCAGGACCTCAGAACCATAACGGACCCGCAGGGCAATCTTATCGCTGTGACGAGAATGGGGAAGATAATCCTCCTGGACCACAAGGGCAGGGAGAGGGTTCACTACAGCGTGGTCTACGGTTCCAGAATCTTCGTTAAGGAAGGCGAGAAGGTCAACAAAGGTCAGCCCCTGGCGGAGTGGGATCCCTTCACCACATCCATAATCTCAGAGGTGGAGGGATATGTGAAGTTCGTGGACCTGAAGGAAGGGGAAACCCTGGTGGAGGAAAGGGACGAGGTCACCGGTAAGGTTCAAAAGGTCATAGTCCTTCCTCTGGATGAGGCCAAGCGCCGTCAGCTGGAGCCCCAGATTCTGGTCGTGGACGAAGCAGGCAATGTGCTTAAAACTTACCTTCTGCCGGTGGATGCCCACCTGATGGTAAAGGAGGGCCAGAAGGTTTATCCCGGTACCATTCTGGTCAAGAAGCTGAAGGACATAGCCACCACCAAGGATATAACAGAAGGTCTTCCCAGGGCGGAGGAGCTCTTTGAAGCCCGCCATCCCAAGAACCCAGCCGTTATTTCTGAAATAGACGGAATAGTTATATTTGAGGAGAAGAGGGCCAAGGGAGGCCAGCGCACCATAAAGGTCCGCTCCGAGGTCACCGGAGAGGAGAAGGTCTACAAAATACCCAAGGGGGCCCACATTATAGTCAGGGACGGGGAGAGGGTGAGGGCCGGCGCTCCGCTCATAGAGGGACACATTGACCCCAGGGACATACTGAATGTCCTGGGACCCCAGGAGCTGGCCCAGTATCTTCTCAAGGAGATCCAGAAGGTTTACAGACCCCAGGGAGTTCGCATCCACGACAAGCACATAGAGGTCATAATAAGACAGATGCTCCGCTGGGTTATCATTGAAGATGTGGGGGATACGGATTTCATCGTGGGAGAAGTGGTGGACAAGTTTGAGTTCCAGAAGGTAAACGAGAAGATGATCGCCGAGGGAAAGAGGCCGGCCAGAGGAAAACCCCACCTTCTCGGAATATCCAGGGCTGCCCTCAATTCCCCAAGCTTCATCTCCGCCGCCTCCTTCCAGGAGACCTCCAAGGTCCTGGCCGACGCTGCCATAAGGGGAAAGGTGGATTACCTGAGGGGAATAAAGGAGAATGTGATCCTGGGAAGGTTGGTGCCGGCAGGAACCGGATTTCAGTTCTACAAGGCCATGGAAGAGGAAGAAAAGGAGGAGGCCAGAGAGGAGGTGAAGGCTTTTTGAGAAAAATACTCGTTTTCTTGGTTCTCACCTTTCTGTTTCTCCCCTTCTGTGGGGGAAAGCGAGTTCCTAACCGTATCAAGGTAATACTCCTGGGTTTTGATGGGGCGGATTGGGACTTTATAGAACCGCTCATGGAGGAGGGCTACCTCCCCCACTTTCGCAAACTGAGGGAAGAGGGGGCCTGGGCCAGGCTGCGCTCCATGAAGCCCACCCTTTCGGCGGTAATCTGGACCACCATAGCCACCGGAAAACGCATGGAAAAGCACGGGATCGTGGACTGGCTTTATGTAAAGAAGCACGGTATTAAGGTCCCATATAACTCTTCGGAAAGGAGGGAGCCGGCCATCTGGGAAATTCTAACGGAATACAACAAAACTTCGGCGGTTATAAACTGGTTTGTAACCTTCCCCCCGGACCACATAAAGGGAATAATGGTCTCCAGCGCCATGCGGGATTATGTTTTTCCCAGGAAAAAGAAGAAACTTCTCCGTCAGGCCGTTTATCCCCCCCGGTATTTCCCCTTGATTGAAAAATGCATGGTGTGGAATTTCCAGGCGGCCCTCAGGGAGATGGGCATCCCCGATTACAGGAAGATGGCCCGGGAGATGGGAAGGGACCCATCCAAACTTCCCATCATCAGCAGTTTCAGGGTCTTCGTCCTCATGGAGAAGTTCACGGAGAATGTGGGGGAGGTCCTGTGGAAAAAGGGAGATTACGACCTCTTCGCCCTTTACTTCCGCTGGCCGGATGTTACAACCCATTTCGCAGGGATGTTCATAAAGGACAGGGAACTCGTTAGGAGGGCCTTAGAGCAGGTTCGCACCCGGCATAAACTTGACCCTGACCTCAGGAGGAGGCTGGACAGGGAAGATGCCCATGTTCTTCTTCCGGTTTACCGCTACCTTGATAGAATTCTGGGAAGATATATAGAAAGGGCTGAGGAGAAAGGGGCCTATCTCATCGTTCTTTCTGACCACGGCTTTGACCTTGGTCCCAACGGTTACAATCACGAGCTTCCCGATTGGATGGAACCTCCCTTAGGAATTCTGGGGATAATGGGCCCCGGCGTAAAGAAGGGCTATGAGCTCAAGGATGCCACTGTCTACGACATCGCCCCCACGCTGCTTTATCTCTTCAACCTTCCCATAGGAAGGGATATGGACGGCAAGCCCCTGATGGGGGCCTTCAAGTTCTCCAGAAAGCTCAGGTACCGCCGGTATTACCGTCGGAAGTTTATCAAAAAGCACATAAAGGAGCTGGACCAGGATACTTTGAAGGAGCTGAAATCCCTGGGGTATATTTGAGACTGATATAATATTTTCAGGAGGGAAAGAATGGAGCGCTACGAGGCCGAAAGGAAACTGCAGGAGCTTAAGGAGAAATTTGAAAAACTAAGGGGGTATCTTTGACCCCCAGGGGCTTGAGAAGAAGCTTCAGGAGATAGAGGGGGAGCTTTCCTCGCCCTCCCTGTGGAGGGAAAACCCTTCCCGGGCCAGGGAACTGGGAAGGCGAAAGAAGGTCCTGGAAGATAAACTGGACTCTTACCGAAGGATGAAGGAGGCCCTGGAGGAGGCGGAGCTCCATGTGGAGCTATACGAGGAGTCTTCTCCCGGGGAGGTGGAGGAGAGCCTGAGGAGGCTGGAGAAGATAATAGAGCAGGAGGAGGTTAAGAACCTCTTTACCAGCGAGGACGAGGAGAGAAACGCCCTGCTCACCATTCACCCTGGGGCGGGGGGAACGGAAAGCCAGGACTGGGCTCAGATGCTTCTTCGCATGTACCTGAGGTGGGCGGAGCAGAAGGGATACAGGGCCGAGATCCTTGAGCTTCAGGAGGGGGAGGAGGCCGGGATAAAGAGGGCCACGGTGAGGATAGAGGGTCCCTATGCCTTCGGGCTCCTTCAGGGCGAGAGCGGAGTCCACCGCCTCATTCGCATCTCCCCCTTTGACGCCAATCGCCGCAGGCATACTTCCTTTACATCGGTTTTCGTCTATCCTGAGGTGGACGACGATGTGGAGGTGGAGATCGACCCCAAGGACCTTAAAATAGAAACCTTCAGGGCCTCAGGCCACGGAGGTCAGCATGTAAACAAAACCGAATCCGCGGTGCGTATAACCCACATACCCACGGGAATAGTGGTCTCCATCCAGAACGAAAGGTCCCAGCACAAGAACAGGGCCCTGGCCATGAGAATTCTCCGTTCCCGCCTCTACGAGCTGGAGAAACAGAGGAAGAGGGAAAAGCTGGAAAGGCTTGAGAAAAACAAGAAGGATATTTCCTGGGGGAATCAGATAAGGACCTATGTCCTTTATCCCTACAAGGCAGTGAGGGACCATCGCACGGGATTGGAAATCCCCCAGGCAGATCTCGTTCTGGACGGAGAAATAGACCCCTTCATAAGGGAATACCTTTTCAAGGTGAAAAGTGAACCTTCGGAAGAAAAATAAGGTCCCCGTTGGGAAAGACCTCAACGCCCTTTAAGCCCTTCCTGAAGACCGCCACCGAGTCGGGATACCAGAGGGGAATGTAAACCACATCCCTGGCCACGATTTTCTGAATTCTGGAATAAATTTCCCGCCTCCTTTCAGGGTCGTAGGTGGCCTCCCCCTCCTCAATCAGCCGGTCCACCGCAGGGTTCTCATAGCCCCCCCGGTTGGCCCCGTGGGGAGGGCGGGAGCTGGAGTGGTAGATGAACCTGAAGATGTCCGGGTCGGAGATCCCCACCCACATGAGAAAATAAACCTGAAAATTCCCCTGTAGAATCTGGGAGTAGAAATAGGAAAACTCCCCGCAGTTAACCTTAAGGTTTATTCCCACCTTTCCCAATTGATATTTGAGAACCTGGGCCAGCTGCCGCGAAAGGCGACGGGAGGCGCACTTGAATTCTAAGGTGAGGCCGGAAAGCTCAGCCTCTTGCAGGAGCCTTATGGATTTTTGAGGAGAATAGTGGAAGGAGAAAACATCCTTTTCGTGCCAGGGAAGATAGGGGGGCATGACGGTGTTGGCCGCGGTGGCGTATCCCCGAAGAAGGTTCCTGATGAGGCTTTCCCTGTCTATGGCGTATCCTATGGCTAAGCGGACCCTCCTGTCCCTCAAAAACCTGTCCCTTAGGTTCAGGCCCAGATAGGCGAAATTGCCTCCCACGGTTCTTTTTATCCTCAGGCCTTTTTTTCTGGATAGTTCCCAGAGGGTGTCCGGGGAAAAGCCGTTCACCACCAGGTCTATTCCCCCTCCTTCCAGCTCCAAGGCCCTGGTGACCTCATCGGGAATTATCCTGATGAGGATGCCCCTGTTCCTGGTCCCTTTCTGGTAGGGGTTGGGAAGGAGAAGGAGCTCATCCCGCTCCGCCCTTTTCAAGCAGTAGGGTCCGCTTCCTACGGGGTGGGCGGAGAATTCCCTTCCCGCCCCCTCAGGCACAACCCCCAGGGTGGCGTTTATCAAAAAAGAGGAATAGGGTTTTGTAAGCTGGAATATAACCTTCTGGCCCTGGACCCTTACATCCTTTACCATCCAGAGGGCTCCCTTTCTTATGCTTTTAATTCTTCCTTTTATAAGGGAGTTATAGGTATAGGCCACATCGGCGGGGGTTATCTCCTTCCCGTTGCAGAACCTGAGCCCCCTTTTGATTTTGAAAACGAATCTGGTTTTCCCTTCCCTCCAGAAGGCCTCCGCCAGGTCCGGCACTAAGCTACCGTCCCTTTCCCTGCGGACCAGACCCCTGAAAAGAACCTGATGAAGCCTCTGGGAGGCCTGGTCAGTCCCCACCCTGGGGTCCAGGCTCAGGGGGGAGTTTTCCAGCCCCACCCTTATGTACTTCCAGCTTCGGGGGGTTCGGCCGCATTGGGCAAGGAAGATAAAGGAAAGCAGGAGAGGGACTAACTTCTTCACTCTTGCGGCGTAATGCGGTGATAGTAATCCAGCACATGCAGGTGGTCTTCTTCGGTGCAGAATTCCTTGGGTTCCGTGCCCGGGATGAAGGCTTCGTTCAGGGTGTGAAGGCAGAAGGGCATGGCCAGTTTACCGGTGTAGGAATCTATCTTTACGAAGATTATGTTGGGGGGAACCTTGAAGTCCTCCACGGGCCTGCCCTCAAAATACTTCTTCATGAACTCCACCCAGATGGGGGAGGCTGCCCTGGAGCCGGTCTCATCCTTTCCCAGGGTTTTCTTTACATCAAAGCCTACCCATACCCCGGCTGTTATGGAGGGAGAAAATCCGATGAACCATGCGTCGGTATATTCGTCGGTGGTGCCTGTTTTCCCTCCCACGGGTCTTCGCAAAGCCCTGGCCCTCCATCCGGTTCCCCTCTGAACCACCCCCTCCAGAATGTAGGTCATCTGATAGGCGACCTCCGGGGAAAGCACCACATGCACCTTCCTCCTGTGGGCCTCCAAAAGGTTCCCGTATCTATCCTCTATTTTCCTTATAAAATATGGCTCTATCCTTACCCCTCCGTTGGGGAAAACCGTGAAGGCAGAGGTCATCTCTAAGAGGGTTGATTCAAAGGCCCCGAGGGATATGGAGAGGTAGGGCTTCAGGGGAGAGGTGATACCGAATTTTCTCGCGTATTCCACCACCTTTTGAGGGGTCAGGGCCGCCACCAGCTTGGCGGTTACCACATTTCTGCTCTCCTCCAGGCCTCTGCGGAGGGTTACCCACCCCTTGTAGACCTGGTCGTAATTCTGAGGTTCCCAGACCTCGCCGGTCCAGGGGTCCACGAAGCTTACCGGTTCATCAATTATAATGGAGGCAGGGGTCCAGCCGTTTTCTAAGGCAGCAGCATATATAATGGGCTTTATGGTGGAGCCCGTCTGGCGGTGAGCCTGCACAGCCCTGTTGAATTCGCTTCTTCTGAAGGAGTATCCTCCCACCATGGCCTTTATCTCGCCGGTTCTGTGGTCTATGGCTATGAAGGCTCCCTCCACTAAGGGCTCCTGGTCCAAGGATATTTTCAAACTTTCCCCCCTTTTTTCCTCAACCTTCACGAGGATGATGTCTCCCCTTTTGAAAAGGCTTCGGAGGGAGGACCTCCTTGTCCAGGCGGCGTCCTTAAGGTAAAGATAGGGGGAGAATTTTCCAAGCTTTACCCTGGCCCTGCTTCTCTCCACCTCCAGCACCACCGCCGGATAGCTTTTCCCCTCTACTATTCCATCCTTCCATTCCTCGGCTTCAAACTCCTCCGGGTCCACGCCCTCCCTGAGCAGGTTTCTCTTTGGCCTTCTCCATCCCTGCCTTTTGTCCAAGGCTTTAAGTCCATCCCTCAGGGCCTCCTCGGCCCATTCCTCCATCCTCAGGTTCATGGTGGTGTATACCCTGAGGCCTCCCCGATATACCTTTTCCGGTCCGTACTTTCTGGCTATGTATTTCCTTACCTCCTCCAGGAAGTAGGCCCCTATAACCCTGGACTCCCTCTTCTTTATATCCACTACCCCCAGGGGCATCTTGACTTCCCTGCGGTAGGTCTCCTGGGTAATGTAGTGCTCTTCGGCCATTTCCCTGAGGATGCGGTTTCTTCTTTTTAAAAGCCTTTTTGGGGCAACATAGGGGGAGAGTTTGGCCGGAGAAGAGGGGAGGGAAGCCAGCATGGCGGCTTCGTGCGGTTCCAGTTCCCAAACATGCTTTCCGAAATAAAATCTGGAGGCGGCCTCCACTCCGTATATGCCGTGGCCCAGATATATGTTGTTCAGGTAGAAGGTAAGGATCTGATCCTTGGTGTATTTCCTTTCTATTTGTATAGCCAGCAGGAGCTCCTTTAATTTCCGCTTAAGGGTTTTTTCCCTGGTCAGGAAGAGCATCCTGGCCAGCTGCTGAGTGATGGTGCTGGCCCCCTGAACAGCCCGCCCCTTAGTAATGTCCACTATAATGGCCTTTATAATTCTCTTTGGGGAGAATCCGAAGTGATGGTAGAACCCCCGGTCTTCGGCCACCACAAAGGCTTTCTTGACTATGTCGGGGATCTTCTCCGAAGGCACCACTATCCTTTTCTCTACGGCAAACCCACCCATTATGCTTCCGTCGTCGGCGAAGACCTGGGTGGATTCGGCCATACGGGTTCTTTCCAGCTCCTCTATCCTGGGGAGGCCTCGGCTGTAGCTCAAAAGGATCCCGACGATAACCCCAAAGATAGCCCCTGAGGCAGCTGCTAAGACCAGTTTCTTCCACCTTCGCATGGGAAATATTCTACCACAAGCATGTTGACAAGGGAGGAAAATCCTTTTATATTTAAACTTGACAATCGCAGGAGGTAAAACTATGAAGAAAAGGCTAAATGGATTATTGATTTTCGCCATAGCCCTGTTATTGACCCTTCCAGGCTGCCAGGAGCTTAAGTGGAAGGACCATTTCAAAAGGGCAAATCAATATTTCATGCAAAAGGACTTTAAGAAGGCAGCCATAGAATATGAAAAGGCCCTAAAGTACAATCCTGAGCTTCTTCCCGCCCATTTCTTTTTAGCCACCTCCTACCAGAGTCTATATCGCCAGGCTCTGGACAACGAAGCCTTCAGGAAAAGGGCTGAGAAGTCAGTTATAGCCCTGGGACTCAAGAGGGGGCTGGATAAGGAATTCGTAAAATTCCTGGCCATGCTTGATACCGAAGATAAGCTCAGGGCTTCCTATTACCTTCTGAAGGCAGAGTGGTATGAGCCCCTGAAGGGAAAGGACATAAGCACCGATTCCATTTATAAAACGGATATAAGGATAATCGGAAAAAAGCTCTCCCCGGATGAGCTGGTGGTTTACTTCCATCAGAAGTTTGAGGAAATGCTTCCCGGCCTAAAGTCAGAGTTTGAGGAGTATAAGAAAAAAATGGAGGAGGAGGCGAAGAAGAAGGCGGAGGAAGAAGCTAAAAAGGCCAAAAAGAAGGGTAAAATAAAGGCAAAAAAGGCCAAAAAGGCCAAGAAAGAGGTCAAGGAAGAGGAGAAAAAGGCAGAGGAAGAGACCCCTGCTGAAGTCAAGAGGGAGGATGTGGGCTTTGCCATAAAGTACATAGAGAACAGGTTGAGAATTCTGGGGGCCATCCAGCACTACACCTACTACATGAACCATGTTCAGGACGAGAAGGAGAAGAAGAAGGCCATCCAGGCCCTGGCAGAGATATACGATAGGATCGGGGACTTCCAGAATGCGGAGAAGTATTATCTTATGTTCTTCGGAGAAAAACCCTCCAATCCCCAGTACTATTATGTCCTGGCTGAGTTCTACAATAAATACGGCAAATATGACAAGGCTGAGGAATACTACAAAAAGAGAATAGAGCTTGATCCCACCGACCCCGAAGGATACCTTTACCTGGCCAATTTCTACTCCAACCAGGTGGGAAAGCTTCCCAAGGAAAGCAAGAAGGAAATTTTTGACAAAGCCATAGAGCTCATGAACAAATCCATCGCCGCCCACGAGAAGAGGCTGGAGCTTATTCCTGAGCCAAAAATGGAGAATGGGGAGAAGATAGCGGAAGTTCCCCTGGAGAAACTTCCCGCAGGGGTTGAGTTTCCGCCGGAGCTTTCCGAAAAGATAGAATACGATTCCCAGGCCAAAGTTCTCAGGTTCAAAGGCACCATGACCGAGGCCGAAAGGGACCAGTTAATGAAGCTTTCCGAAGACCCGGCTTGGCAGAAGGCGGTTAAACTTCTTTACCTCAGTTCCAACAAAGAAAAGGCTTATTACTACATGGCTGTGGTTTGCTGGGCCAAGAGCTACAACATCAGAAGGGTTATGAGCCTGAAGGAAAGGGTCTCCACTCTTAAGAAGGGCCTGAAGGCCTTGGACAGGGCTCTGGAGCTCAACCCCGATTACGCCGAGGCTCATGTTTACAAGAACCTGATTTACAGGGAGTTTGCCAAGGCCTATCCTGCCAAGAAGAAGTACTACCTGAAGCTGGCCAAGAAGGAAATGGAGATTTACAAGAAAATCATGGAGCGCAGGGCTGCCAAGAAGAAGGCCCTGGAAAGCCTTGGTTCCTGAAACCCCTTAGATGATAGACAGGGAACTTCTAAGAAAAGAGCCCGATTTTGTCCAGAGGAAGTTAAGGGAAAGGGGCTATGACATAGATGTAGGGGTTTTTCTGGAACTGGACAGAAGAAGGAGGGAGATAATAAAGGAGCTTGACGGCCTCCGAAGGGAGAGAAAGGAGAGGTCCAGGGAATACGGGAGACTGAAGGCCCAGGGCAAGGAGGCGGAAGACTTAAGGGAACAAACCAGGAAAATAGGGGAAAGGATCAAAACCTTGGAGGAGGAGCTGCGGGAGGTGGAGGCCAGGCTGCACGATTTTATGCTTTCTCTTCCCAACATCCCCCACGGGTCGGTGCCTGTGGGAAGCGACGAGGGGGACAACTTAGAGGTTCGCCGATGGGGAGAGCCGAGAAAATTTGATTTTGACCCTCTTCCCCATTGGGAACTTGGTTCCCGGCTGGGCCTCTTTGACTTTCCCAGGGCGGCAAAAATAGTGGGGGCCCGCTTTGCCATGAGCTACGGGCCCTTAGCCGCCATGGAGAGAGCCCTGGTGGCCTTTATGATAGACCTTCACACCTCCAAGGGGTACCTGGAGGTCCTTCCCCCCTTTATAGCACATCGGGATTCTCTTATAGGCACAGGCAACCTTCCCAAGTTTGAGCAGGAGCTTTTTAAAATAGAGGGCAGGCCCTGGTACCTTATACCCACTGCGGAGGTTCCCCTTACCAACATCTACAGGGATGAAATCCTTGAGGAGGATTCCCTTCCCATAAAGCTTGTTTCCTACACCCCCTGTTTCAGGGCCGAGGCCGGAGCAGCGGGTAAGGACACCAAGGGCCTTATAAGGCTGCATCAGTTCAACAAGGTGGAGCTCATGATTTACTCAAAACCCGAGGACTCCTACGACATACTGGAGGAGCTAACCTCAGATGCCGAGGAGGTTCTCAGGAGGCTGGAGCTTCCCTACAGGGTGGTGGCCCTATGCACCGGAGACCTGGGTTTTTCCGCAGCCAAGACCTACGACATAGAGGTATGGATGCCCAGCTACGGGAGGTATGTGGAGATTTCCTCCTGCTCCAATTTTGAGGCCTTCCAGGCCAGGAGGGCCAGACTTAAATTCAGAAGGAAGGGCTCCAGGAAGACGGAGTTCCTCCACACCCTGAACGGTTCCGGCTTAGCTGTGGGCAGGACCGTGGCTGCCATAATGGAAAACTATCAAAATCCCGACGGGACCATCACGGTGCCCGAGGCCCTGAGGCCTTACATGGGGGGGATGACCCTTATAGGAGGAAGGTGATAAAATATCGTTGAGGAGGGATGGCCGAGTGGTTTAAGGCGGCGGTCTTGAAAACCGCTTCCCGGCGGGAGCCGGGACGGGGGTTCGAATCCCTCTCCCTCCGCCAGCTGCCTTTGAATTAGATTATGAAGATAGAAAATATAGCCCTTTTTCTCCGGAAGTTCTTCAAGAGCTCCAAAACCGGGAGGCTCATCGTTGACAAGGACCGCATAAGAAGGGAGCACTATTTCTTCAATTCCAGGCTTGTTTACTCAGTATCCAACGCCCCCAACGAAAAATTCGGCACCTTCGTCAAAATATTTGGCATCCACCTGCAGGAAGATGTGGAGAAGCTCCTCCGCTCTGAGTACCAGTCCAAGATCGGCAAGAGGCTGGTGGAACTCGGATTTATTGACGAAAGAATTTTGAACGACATACTAATTCATCAAACCAAGGAAATTTTCATATCCTCCCTG
>JALSNJ010000002.1 GCA_026987025.1 Candidatus Aminicenantota bacterium
GCCTCCCCACATAGCTCGTCCAGCGATAACCATCCACTCTCTTGCTTAAACCTGCCCTCACAGGGTTAAGCTCTACATAAACGCTAACCGCTAATATCCCCTCACCCTCCACTAATATGCTCTTGAATCGGTCGTAAAATACATGGCCTCGCCTCCTGTGAAGAAGGTTATACCTCTGGGAAAAGCGCTGGTTCAACTCCTTCATGAAATGAGATATGTCCGAGAGGCGTCTCCTCCAGTAGCTGCCGCTTCTTTGAAAAACTACCCCAGGGGAGTAAAGGCGAAGGGCCCTTTCTACAGCCTCGGCCTCGCCGAGGGCCTCTTCTCCTTCGCTGAGGACTAAAAGGTGAAAGTGGTTTCCCAAAAGGGCGTAGCTTATGAGGCGGAGGGCAAAGACGGAGGTGAGCTTTCGGAGAAGGCGAAGGAGGTATTCTTTCTCCGAGGGGCGAAGGTAGGGGAGCTCGTCCTGAAGGTGGCAGATGAGGTGGTAGTAGGCCGGGGAGGGAAATTTGAGGAAATGTCGGGCAAGTCTCGCCATGAGGGAATTATAGCAAAAAGAGGGTCTGTCCCCAAAATTTTTATGGACTTATACAGGGAATTGAAAAACGGGGAGGAATGTGGTAATATAAAAAACCGAGTGGGCCAGTGGCGCAGCTGGGAGCGCACTTGACTGGCAGTCAAGGGGTCGGGGGTTCGAATCCCCTCTGGTCCACTTTATTTTTATTTTAGCCGGAGTGGCGGAACTGGAAGACGCAGGAGACTCAAAATCTCCCGGGAGCAATCCCGTGTGGGTTCGAATCCCACCTCCGGCATAATCCTTAATGAGAAAAAGCCAGCTTGTTTTCCTGGTAGTGGTCCTCTTCCTTTTCTTTTTGGCCCTCCTTCTTTTCCTGGTCCAGAGGCAGGGACAGGTGGTGAAAGGGGACTCCTACCTCCTTTTGAGGTTGAGCGGCTATGTCCCTGAAACCCCTCCTCAGACCTTCCCACCTTTTTCCGGGGTAAGCCTTCGGGAAATATACAGGGCCTTAGAAAAAGCCAAGGGGGATTCAAAGATAAGGGGGGTTTTCCTGAAGATAACCTTTCCCATTTTCGGCTGGGGCAAAGCCGAGGAACTCAGGAACCTTTTGCTGAGCTTCCGCAGGACCGGCAAGAAGGTGGTGGCCTTCGTGGAAGGGGCGGACGATCTGGGTTATTACATAGCCACCTCGGCGGACAAGATTTACACCTTCCCAGGCTCCTTCGTGGAAATAAACGGGATAGCCGCCCAGAGGCTTTACTATAAAAGGCTTTTTGACAAATGGGGGGTTTCGGTTCAAATATTCCACATAGGGAAGTGGAAGACCGCCTCCAATTCCTACACAGAAAGGGGGATGACTTCCTGGGAGAGGGAGCAGCTCCTCAGGATAGGGAAGGGCATAATGGATGAGCTGGTCTCTGCCATAGCCTCCAGCCGTAAAATTACCCCTGAGCAGGTGAGGGAGTTTATGAACGGGGAAGGCGGAGGGGTGGGGGTTGAATTTGAAGGTTCCCCCTTCTTTGACGGGGTCTTCCCTGAGGACCAGGTGGTGGAGAGGGAGTTTCAGGGCCTGGGAAGGGTGAGACTCAAAAGGTATGCGGCGGCCAGGGGGTTTTTATCGGCCCCGGCGGAGGTGGCGGTGGTCTTTGCCGAGGGCGCCATAAACCTGGGGAAGAGCGGAAGCTCTCCTGTGCTGGGCAGGGTTATCGGCGCCGACACCCTACGGGGGATTCTCAGGAGGCTGGAAAAGGACCGAAAAACCAAGGCGGTGGTGCTCAGGGTGAACAGCCCCGGGGGTTCAGCCCTGGCTTCAGAGCTCATAGAAAATTCGGTCAGATCCCTGGCTGAAAGGAAGCCGGTGGTGGTTTCCATGTCCTCCTACGCCGCCTCCGGAGGATATTACATATCCGCCCCTGCCTCTGAAATTCTCTCGCAAAGGCTTACCCTCACCGGGTCCATAGGCATCATAGGGGGAAAGCTTTCCATCGGGGGAACCCTGAAAAAACTGGGCATTGATGAGGACCACATTTCCCTCACCAGAACAGCCCTGCTCAACAGCACCTTCAGCCCATACGATGAATATCAATTTGAGATAGTCAAAAGGAGGATGAGGGCCTTTTACAGGCTTTTTCTTAAGAGGGTGGCCCAGGGCAGGAAGAAATCCGAGGATTACATAGATAGCATCGGAAGGGGAAGAGTGTTTCTGGGGGAGGAGGCCTTGAAGAACGGCCTGGTGGACAGAATAGGGGGGTTGCCCGAAGCGGTGAAGGAAGCCTCTAAGCTGGCCAGGCTCAGATTTTATACCGTCAGGTTTTATCCTAGGAAGAAGGGACTCTTAGAGGTTATTATGAATACCCTGGGCCAGTGGAGAAATCTTGAGTTGTTTTTGAGCCAGAAGTTCTACTATCTACCTCCTGCCCTTTACATCTTCCGCTGAATTTAACAGAGAGCTATATGTCCTTTGAATAGCAGTAAACCTTCTCTAAGGGAGAAAATCGGCAGCAAGACCTTCACCCCTGCTTTGACGGCCCTATTCAGGGTTGAGGAAAACCGGGGGTCCGTCTCCTGATTCGGGGAGAAACACCGGGCCTCATCCCTGAAGACCAGGAATATAACCGCTGCCTCCATCCCCATTTTTCTGGCCTTTATGAGCTCCTCCAGATGTCTTCTTCCCCTTTCCGTGGGGGCATCCGGGAAAAGGGCCACCTCTCCCCGGGCCAAGGTGCAACCCTTCACCTCCACCAGGGTTTTCTCCTCCCCTCTTTTCAGGAGAAAATCCAGGCGGCTTCTTCCAAATCTGAACTCTGGAACCAGCTCCTGGAAGGGCCCGAAGGGCTTTAAATTTTCAATGTACCAGGTGGATATCTTCCTGTGGTAGGAGGAGTTGGTAAATACTGGTCTTCCCTGAACTTCCCCGGCCAGCAGGTCCCATCCTGTTTTTCTTCCCTTAGAATTGGCCCTTTTGAGGTAAACCCGGTTTCCTTCAAAAAGAATTTCAGGAAGTCTTCCAGGGTCGTGGATGTGAACCTCCACCCCCTTCTGGAGCTCCGGTTCCACCAGGTCCACTATCCCTAAGAACCTGTTGGGTCTTTTTTTGAATATGCCCACAGCGTCCCACCTGATCTCCATTACCCTCATCGGTATTCCCCTATCACCAAGCGAAACCCCGTGGTTATGTCCCGATGGGAGGGAGGGGCGTGGTATACTAAGTATACCTTCATTCCCTCCAAGGGAGAATTCACATTTCCCCCCTTGAGAACCTTTTCCCCGGGGCCGTAATCGTCCATACACCACTCCAGGACATTTCCCACCATGTCGTAGAGGCCCAGGGCGTTGGGGAGTTTCAGCCCCACCCTTCTGGGGTAGAGCATGCCGTTGTTGACGAACCAGGCGTAGTCCTCTGCCCTCCCCGGAGAAAATCCAGGGTATACAGTGTTCTTACCCCTTTCCCTGGCGGCGAACTCCCACTCGTCCTGGGTTGGAAGCCTGAAGGGAAGGCCTAACTGGGAGGAAAGCCAGAGGGCAAAATTCATGGCGTCCTCCCAGCTCACCATGGTCACAGGATTTCTCCCCCGACCCATGAAGAAGTCAGGAGGTTTATTGACAGTATAGAAAAGCACCTGCCATGTTCCACAGTATGTCTGGTCGCAGAAGGCGTCAAACTGGGCAAAGGTGGCTTCGTACTTCTGTATCCATAAGGAATTCAGCCTCACCCTGTGGGGAGGGTTGAACTCTCCTATGCAGTAAGCCTCGTTGCAACCGGCCTTAAACTCTCCTCCCCTGACGAAGACCATCTTTATCCCGTAGGGAAGCTCCGCTTCCCAGGCCCCCCTTTCGTTTTTGTAAATTCTGGTGGCCCTGGCCTTCACCATAGAGAAGACCCTGTCTTCTTTTTCCCTTTTAGTTTCCCCCCTGGCAGGTTGCTTTTCCCCCACCTTCTCTGTCTTCTTTCTTAAATCTTTGTGGAGGCTTTCATTACCTGTTCTTCTGAGAAAAATAAACAGCCCGGAGGAGAGGAGAGCCAGCACCAATAGTCCTGCCAGGAAGAGGGGGAACCTTCCCGGCCGTCTTTTTTCCCCGGGGGCCAGGGCCCTTACGATGTCCCTGGCAGAGGGCCTGGCGGAGGGCTCTATGGAGAGCATCCTGAGTATGAGGGCCTTAAGTTTTCCCCGTCGGTTTTTAAGGGATTCCAGCAGGTGCTCCCTGACCCTTAGGGTAAACTCTAAGGGGTCCTTGCCTTTGAGCTGGGGAAAGGGCTCTCCCGTCAAGAGCTGGGCGAAGGTTACCCCGGCGGAGTATATGTCCACCTTTTCGGTTATTTCCCCCTTCTGGAAGAACTCCGGGGCCATGTAACCGAAGGTTCCCATGTAGAGCTTCCTGCCCCTTCTCCGGCGGTTTACCTCCTCCAGGGGAGAGTAGAAGTCAAAATCCCCCAGTTTAACCTTCCCTTTTACCAGAAATATGTTGGATGGTTTTATGTCTAAGTGAACCCTTCCCTTGGCGTGAATTATAGAAAGGGCTTCCGCCACCTCCAAAAGCCAGCGGAGGACTTCCCTTTGGGAGGCCTTCCCTATCCTTTCCGACAGGACCCCCTCGGCGTACTCCCAGAGGGTAAGGTTCCTGCAGGGGAGCACCCCTTCCCAGGAGTTTGACTGAACCCTGAGCCCCTCCACATTCCAGAAGCCTATAAGGGAGAGGAAATGTTCGCTTCCCTCCTCCAGGATGGAGGGAGGCTCCCTCCTGGGGAAGTTGGAAATTTTAACCACGGAGAAGCCCTTATCCCTGCGGTATACCAGGAGCACCATGCTGTTTTTCCGCAGGTCCAGCACATCCACCACCTGGTAAACCACCCCTCCCACCCATATGGAGGTTCTCTCCTTTCTGCTTCTCGTGGCAAATTCTTCCCAGGTCATTTTTCCAGGTATTTAATATATGCTTCCAGGATATCCCTGGCAAGGGGAGCCGCCTCCCTGGCTCCGATTCCTGCACGGGGCAGAAAAACGGCAAAGACCAGGATTTTTCCCCTGTGCTTTAAAAACCCGATGAATATGGAATTGTCCTTGTAAAGAGAGGTTTCCGCGGTGCCGGTTTTCCCGTAAACCTCATGCCTCCAGGGCCAGTCCCTGAAAACATATCTGGCGGTTCCCCTCTCCACCACGGCCTTCATGGCGGCCTCTATCCTGCCAGCTACTCTCCGGGAAAAGACCCTTTCCTCTTTTTTATGAAATTTTAAAACCTCCCCTTCCGTGGATATTTCCTCCACCAAGTGGGGGCTTGGAAGGACCCCTCCCCTGGCCACCGAAAGGGCCACCAAGGCCATCTGCAGGGGGGTGGCACGCAGCCCGGCCTGCCCTATGGAGTAGTGGGCCACTTCGCTCATCCTATAGGCGTTTACCGGAAAGACCGAGGGAGCGGAGAGGATGGCTCCAGGGAGGGGAGCAAGGTCAAACCTTGAGTTAAAGCCCAGGGCTTCGGCGAAGCTCAGCAGGGGAAATTGCCTTTTCATTTCATCCAGGGGAAGAATCACTTGCTCCCTTCCCTCCAGCAGGGGCCTGTATAGGTGCATGGCTATGTAGGCGAAATATACATTGTAGGAATGGGCCAGGGCTTGCTGAAAGTCCACGCCCGGCGGGACCCTTTCCCCACGAAAGTTTCTGAGGTCAAAGTTTATCCTCCTTCCTGTAAGCAGCCTCTTCCCTTTTAAATTTTCTGAACCCGGACCGGCGAAGGGAAATCTCCTGAGGAGCCTTTTTACCAGGGGGGAGGCGGAGGAGAGGAAGGCCACCGAATCCACCACCTTGAAGGTGGAACCCACATTGTAGGTTTCCCACCATCCCCGGTTCAGCCCATCCGGAGGGTAGCTGGCCGATGCCAGGATAGCTCCGTCCCCGTTGAGAACCACCACGGCCCCTTCGTAGAAGGGATTTTTTATCTTCCACAGCCGGTACTTATTTTCTGTGAGCTTTTCCTCTAAGCTCAGGACCTCCTCCGCTATAGCCGGGTCCTTGGTTCTCTCATAGGTTTCCCTGAGCCGGGAAATCCTCTTCTCAAGCTCCCGAACCTCCAGGAGGAGTCCCCCGGCCCTTCTTCTTTCCCTTTCCTTCAAACGCATAAGTCTGTCCTTTAACAGGGCATAGGCCAGCTCCTGGAGGTCCCTTCTCACGGTTAATTTTACCCTTCCGGTCAGGGACCGCTTTATGTAAGGGAGGATGGCTCTTAGGGCTTCGCTGTTCTTTCCAGGACCCACCAGGAAAAGATTACCTTCCCGGAAGAAGGTTTCCCCTTCCCCGTGTTCCTCTCCCCCCCAGATTAAATTTCCGTCCCTCCAGCCTATCAGGTTTTCCCTCCCGGCGGAAGTTTTCCAGGGGGAGCTGAGCACCCACAGCCTGCCCTCTTTGAGGATAACCACATCCCCCAGGGCGAAATCCCCTTGGAGCTCTCTCAGGGAGTAAAGGGAGTTTTTCGTCTCCCTGAGGGGAACGGAAATTAACCTCCCCTTTATCCTTATTTTCAGGGGCAGGGGCGGTTCTATTAAAA
Organism: Candidatus Aminicenantota bacterium; assembly: GCA_026987025.1. GTDB lineage: Bacteria > Acidobacteriota > Aminicenantia > S016-38 > S016-38 > JALSNJ01. The sequence continues at coordinate 6,554 of JALSNJ010000002.1, forward strand.
GATAGGTGGGAAGCCCTATGATTTTCCCTTCGTAATTTCCCCTGAGGACCGTAAGAAGAGGTATGGAGGAGTTGAAGATAATTTGGAGCGGGGGACGCCCCCGTGAAAGTCCGGCTTTTTCCAGGGCAGTGGGTTTTAATTGCAGGTCCCTGTATACCATTATCTTTCCCTGAGGCTTTCCCATGCCCTCCACCCTTAGTTGAAGGCCAAGAATGTTTCTCCCCTCACGAAGTCTCACCTTTCCCCTTCCCAGCAGGACGCCGTTTAGAAACAGGAAGCCCCTGGCCGGTGGCTCCACCTTCAGCTGGCCAGGCCCCTTTATTATTGCCTTGAAATAGACCTTCCTCTCCCCCGAAAAATGGGGGTTCCAGAGGGGACCACAGACCCACTCCCCCCTTTTCCCCGCCCTTCTCCATTCCCACAGGGAAGGGGAACTGGTCCAGTGGGCGCCGGGGTTCACCGTGTAAAACCAGTTCAGTTTTAAAAGGGGGCCGGCCCTCCAGCAGGGCATGTGGGAGAGGATCCCCCCGCTGCCTATGGCGGAATTCAGCCTTTCTATTTCCCTGCGAAAGAAGCCCCAGTCTCCTGTCCTTTCCCCTATTTTTCTGAGAACCCCCCGGCCCTCCGCCCTGTAAAACCCGTTTTTCAAGGAGTAATATCCCTTCTCTAAGAAAAGGTAAAGGAAGGAATCCCTCTGGGGAGGAAAGAAATAGGGGGGAAGCAGAGGGAAGGTTTTGCCCAGGGGATGAAAAATATTTATCCCTTCCCCCAGGGGCAGGGTAAGGGAGTTGCTGAGGGAGGCCCTTAAAGGCCTGACCTCCGTCTCCACCTCCACCACAAGATTTTTTCTCTCCACCTGGAATATTCTGGTTCTTTTTCCCAGCCGTCGGGGGAGGATGGCCCTGAAGAGGGATGTTCTTATCCTGCAGTGAAGCTCCGGAAGGTAAAGAGCTTCGCCCTCCTTCAGGGCGTAAAACTTTCCTGGCTTCACCCTTCTTCCCTCGCATCCTCTGAAGATGAACCCTCCGCTACAAGGGCGGACCTCCACATCCTCCGCCCTGAGCCTGACCTCAAAGGCTATCCCTTGACAGCGGCTCCATCCCTTTATTTTGATGGGAAACCCCTGTCCGGACCCTGCCATAAAAATCCGGGGGAGGGAAAAGAGGGGTCTTTCAAAAACTTTTTTGAAACGGTGGGGCAGGGTTGATAGGCACAGGCACCGGTTCCTGTGCTTGAAGCAATCCTGGTCTTTTAGTTCCCTTCCCTTTGCGAAGATGCCCCCGGCTCTCAATACCCTGAGCTGCTCCCCTAAGCCGGGGAGGAATACGGGTCTGTCCTGGATTTTCATTTGAAGATAGGCCCTTACGCCGAAGGATGCGAGGCCTATGAAGGAAAAGGCAAAGAAAAGGGCAAGGGTTCTTTTAATCATTTTCTCTCCCCAGAAGGTAGAGGTTAAGCAAAAAGAAGGGCAGCACAAAAAGAACGAGGTCGGAGTTGGCCTTGGAGAGGAAGGGCAGGGGTTGTCCCATCACCGGGAGTATTCCCACAAGGATGAGGAAGGGGAGAAAAACCTGGGAAAAGAAGACAAGATGGGAGAAAAAAAGAACATAAAAGTTCCATCGTCCCTGATAGGTGTCAGCCTCGGCCCGGAAAAAGAGTCTTGCCGAAATGGGAAAGAGGGAAAAAAGCAGAAGGCCTGCTCCGGCCAGCCCGAAGTTAGCGGTGAAGAGGGCTAAGGGAAAGTCAAAGAGCAGCAGGGGGACCGAGTGGGAATTAACGAAGCCCCAGGGGAAGTTTCCCGTAAGCCCCCCGGAGTGGAAAAGCCAGAAGGCCCTTATAAACTGTTCCGAGGCCCTGGAAAACAGCCCTGGCGTAATCCAGGCCTTTAACCTGAGGGCTACATCCGCAGGGAACAGCAGTTTCAGGCTGAGCCAGAGGCCTACCAGCCCTGCCAAGGAAAAAACCAGGGCCAGGGGTATTTTGACCCTCAGGGGTTTGTTCACCAGGATGAAGTGGGCCAGGATGGCGGGGAAAAAGACGGCCAGGGGAGAGAAATCCCCCAGGGTAAAAATGAGCAGAAGAAAGGGAAGGAATATGAGTAGGTAGGGGAGGGCGATGGGGTAGAGGAATTTATTTTCCTGGGAGCGGAAGAGCCAGTCCGCCAAGTAAACCGCCAGGAGTATTTTTCCCGCCTCAAAGAACTGCAGAGAAAGCCCTGAGCTTCTGATACCGGTCTCGGAACCCATGAGGAATTGCAGGGCTATGAGGAGCAGGGACAGCAGGAAGAGGAAATCCACCCAGAGCACCTCACCGGCTATGGGTCTGCTCAGGGCCTCAAAGAAGTTTATCCCTGAGGTCCTCTCTAACCTGAGCAGGGAGAGGGTTTCCCTGGGAGAAAGCCCGCCTGAGAGGAGTTCCAGGGTCCTTTTAACCTTCGGGAGGAAGCCCGGCGAGAAAAGAAGGAAAAGGAGGGCTGCGGGCAGGGCTCCCAGTTTAATGTAAGAAGGGGCGATGAAGGAAAAGGAAGGGTCAAAAAGCGAGGCTGCCTTTATAAAAATCCCCCCCAGGGATAGGAAGAAGAAGAATACCGTGCTCAGGACGAAGTCGCTTCCCAGGGCCAGACTGAGAAAATAAAGGAGGGCCAGGAATAAAAGGGGAAGGGAAAATTTCAGTAAATTTAACCTTCCAGGGGAAAGGGTCAAGGAGGAGTTTTTCCCCTGCAGCACAATCCTCCTTCCTTCCCAGGGGACCGGATGGAATCCCCTGGGAAAGGGCAGATAAAGGTATTTCTCCCCCTTCACCTCCACCGGGGAATAGATGATTTTGCGGAATTTTCTCCGGAAGCCTTCCATGCCCATGGGCTTGAGTTTTATTCTGAAGGGTTTTACCTCCAGGAGGTAAGGGGTCCTTCCCAGAACCAGCGTGTGGGCGCCGTAGGAAAACCTCTTTTCAAAATGGTGGGGGCGTCCCCCCTGCTTTACCCTCGCCCTTATTTCCCCGGGAAAGAGGGCCGGCAGGGAGAAGAACACAAGCAGTAGAGCCATCGCGGGCCTTTTTTCAAATAAAAGGGCCGTGAATATAAGGGGAAGGGCCAGGATAAGGAGAAGGGGAAAGAAAGCTCCCGCCAGGGCGAGGAAAATCCCTGAGGCCGAAAGATAATAACCTCTAAAGAGCAGGAACAGAGCGATGAAGGAAAGAACCAGCGCCAGCAGGAGTTCCCAGAACATGAGGTTTATTCCCAGAAGGGAAGGGGGGATGTAGGAGAGGCTCCAGCTCAGGTCCCCGGTCCTTGCCCTGAGCCTGGAGTTCATCAGGAACCGATGGAACCTCTTTCCATCCAGGTTCAGGGCCACGGTGGCGGAGAAGGGAAGGGGAAATTTAATTGAGAGGAAAGCAATGCGATGGTCTCCCACCGTGAGGGATTCCCCCTTTTTCAATCTGAGCTCGTCCAGGAAAAGCCCATCTACCTGGGCTCTTCTCCTTTCGCTGAGGTTGAGGAGGGAGAAGCCCTGCCTGCCGAAGCTAAGGGCCAGATGGGGGTCGTCGCTCTTCGGATTGAAAATCACGAGATGGGAGCCCGGTCCGTTCCCTATCAATACCCTGTCCCTTCCCTCCACGGAGTATTCCTCTATCCGGACAGGAAAGGTTTTCAAAAATCCGAAATTTACGGCTCCTATGAGGGCAGCCAGGGAAAGGAGCATGAGGAGGACGGTGAGGGCTCTTATCTTCTTGGAGAAAACCGAAGCCCAGAGAAAAACCACAAAACCTGACCAGAGCAGCAGAAACAGGAGGACCAGGGTTTTATCCATCATTCCTCAGGGACCACAAAGACGGAATTTCCCACCAGGACCTGGTCACCCACCTGTAGACTCAGATAAGAGGGAACCTTGCCTGAGTAGGAGAGGGCCCTTAAAACATGGCCCAGAGAGTTCTCCCTCAGGGAGAGCCTCTTTATTTTTTTGTAAACATCCTTTCCGAAGGGAGGGATTTGAAGGACCTCGTCTTCCCTGAATACATATATCTTAAAATGGGCGGAGGTGTTTACCACATAAAGGTTATCCTCTTCCCTTATGAAAATCCCATGGAAGCGGGAGGAGTGGATGGTTCTGAAGTCCCGGGAGCCGGCCGAGGGGAGGTTTATGTGACAGGAGGGGTCCCTTCCCACTAAGGTGGGGAGACCTTCAATGTAAAAGGCCCTGGGCTGGGGAAGTTGAATTTCAAAGAGAAAATAGTGATTCCCAGCCCCCCAGAGCTTCTCGGAGAATTTTCTGGTTCCCACCCTGTAGAGCAGGGCTCCCACAGGGAACTCCCTGTAAAAGCTCTGATAGTGCGGGATGCGGAAATCCTTGATCTCCACTGTGGAGGAGCTTACCTTTACCCCCAGGCAGGTCAGCAACTTCTCGTCAAAAACCTCCCCCTGGGGTCCTATGAAGGCTTCGTATTCCTTTACTGGCCCTATGGGTTTAGGGAGGAGGATGTAGCGAAGGCTGAGGTCCTCGGTTCTGGCGGAAAAATCCTCGTAGATGGAGGCTTCCTCCTGGAGGGCCAGCTCTTCCTCCGGAACCTCTGCCAGGGGCTTGTTCATGTAAAAATTTATGCTCAGGCTCAAAGAGGACTTATCCCTCTGGTATTTTACCCTGTAGCTGGCCCCTCCCTCCAGGGGTTCCTTTTCCACGGTGATAGTTATTCCCTTCACGATGGCCCTGAACTTACCCCCTCTTTCCTGTATGTTGGAGAGCTTTACCCTTCCTTCCTTTATGGAAAACCTCAGGGGTGCTCTGATCCTTTCCTTTACCATGGCAGGGACCCAGAGATTGTAGAACCATTCTTCCCCCACCACGAAGGAGCTCTGTCCTAAGTATATTTCCCTTTCCTCAACCTCACCGTTCACCTGGGCCCTGACCTCCCCTATCGCCTCATCTCCCTCCCTGTAAAGGAAGGGTGCTGCTATAAGGACAAATTGCCCCGGGGAAAAATCGTAGGTTGACTCTATGGGAAGGCCGTGGAGGGAAAAGAGACTTAAAATGGTGGCTTCGCTGAGCAGGCTCACCGAATACTTGTTGGTGTTTATATGTTTCCCTATCCTTTCGCCTATTTCCCTCACCTGTCGGGCAATTTCCTCCCTTATGTAATCCTCCGCCTCCCCCCACCTTTCGTAATCCTCCTGCTTCATTATCATGAGAAAACCTAAGGATTGAAGGCCGAACCTTAAAAATTCCCTTTTTAGGTAAGAAAAGAAGGCGCCGGCCCTTCCTGTGTACAGGGCTTCTGAAGGGAAATTTTCCCTTATGGGGAAGTTAAGGGGGATGCGGAAGCGGGTTCCCGTCTCCAAAGGGGCGTCAAAGTTTTTCCTGGCCTCCCTGGAAAAGAACATAGGAAAATTATAACACCAGGAAAAATTGGTCTGCACGGGGGAATTTGAGGGGCTGGTAAAATATTCCCGTGAGAATTGCCGGAGCCACATGGGGACATCCTGTCTCCTCTGCAGTTCTTCTGGAGGAAGGAAAGGTTAAAAGGGCGGCGGCAGAGGAGCGTTTTTCCGGGGTAAAGAGGGACCCATCCTTTCCCCGCAGGGCCCTGGATTTTGTTAAAGGTGGAAAAACCCCTGACCTTTACGCCGTGGCCGGGGAGCAGCCCTTCCACGGAGCCGAGGAGGGAAGGGTGAGGAAATACCCCCTCCTTCCTTCCATGGCAGCAGCCTCCTTCTTTTCCTTCCCCTTTAAAAGGGCCGGGGTACTGGTGGTGGACTACAAATTCACTGCCATCTTCAAGGGGGAGGGAAACCGGCTGGAGCTTGTGGAAAGGTGGGATTTCCCCAATACCCTGGGCCTTTTCTGCGCCGCCATCACCCAGTATCTCGGCTTCAGCCCCGGTGAGGGCGATTACAAGGTTATGGGCCTGGCGGGATACGGAAGGCCCCGGCTGGTGGAGGAGCTGGAAAAAGCCATTGAGATCTCCTCCACCGGATACAGTTTGAACCGTGATTTCTTCAGTCCCCGGGGCAGGTTCCTTTTCTCCGAAAAATTTGTTTCCCTGCTGGGAGAGCCTTCCAATCGCCCCGTAGAGAAGGCAATTCCTCGCTTTGCGGACATAGCCGCCTCGGCCCAGGTCCTTTTTGAAAGGGCCCTTCTTTCCCTGGCTGCTAAAGCTCTGGAGAGCGCATCCAGCAGGAATCTCGTTTTGGCCGGCTCCCAGGCCCTTAACGGGGCCGCCAATTACCGGATGCTCCGGGAAATGAACCTTAACCTCTACATCCAGCCGGAGGCCGGAGCCGGAGGAGCCTCCCTCGGGGCCGCTTACCTTGCATGGGTGGAGGAGACCTCCCGCCGTCCCCAACCCCTTTTAAGTCCCTTCCTGGGCAAGGAGTATTCTGAGGAGGTCAGGGATTTTATTAGCAGCCACGGAATAAAGGCCCGGGAAATGGAGGAGGAGGAGCTTCTGGAGAGGGCGGCGGAGGCCCTGGCAGCCGGCAAGGTGGTGGGCTGGTTTCAGGGAAGGTTTGAGTGGGGACCCAGGGCCCTGGGTGCCCGTTCCATCCTGGCGGACCCCAGGAGGGCTGATATGAAGGATGTGGTGAACCTGAAGATAAAAAGGAGGGAGCCCTTCAGACCCTTTGCCCCCACGGTCCTGGAGGAAAGGGCGGAGGAGTTCTTTGAGATGCCGGAAGGGGGCCTCTGGCCCCTTCGCTTCATGCAAATGGTGGTGCCGGTGAGGACTGAACTCATCCCCGCGGCCACCCATGTGGACGGCACCGCCAGGCCACAGAGCCTTCCCCGGGATTTCAATCCCGGGTTTTACCTTTTGCTAAAGAATTTTGCCCGCTCCACCGGGATTCCTGTCCTGCTCAATACCTCCTTCAACCTCAAGGGGAAGCCCATTGTGGCCAGCCCCGAGCAGGCCTACTCCACCTTCCTGGAGACCGAGATGGATTTGTTGGTTCTGGAAAATTTCCTTGTAGAGAAAGGCTGAGGGAGGGGGCGGCGTCCCGCCCCCCCCGGGAAGGCAATGGTAAGGCGGCTTAGTCCGTAACCTTTATGAATCCCTCCTTCATGAGGAACTGGACTTCTTCCCTGGCCCTCTTTATCTTCTCCTCGGCTTCCCTGTAGAGCTCCTCCCTGGATATCTGCCTTCTGGCGACCCCCTGTTCAATGGCCTTCATTCCCACGGCCACCGCCTCCCTGGGGAAGACCTCCCACTCGTCCATGGTGGGAATTATGTAGTCCTCCCGCAGGCCCTTATCCTCGGCCACCCTGGCCAGTTCCCTGGCCGCTTCAATGCACATTTCGTCGGTGATGGTCCTCGCCCTTACATCCAGAGCTCCCCTGAAGATACCGGGAAATCCTAAGGAATTGTTGACCTGGTTGGGGAAGTCGGAACGACCGGTGGCCACCACCGCTGCCCCGGCTTCCTTGGCCTCCCATGGCCACATTTCCGGAATGGGATTGGCCTCTAAGAAGACTATGGGGTCCTTGGCCATTTTCTTTATCCACTCCGGCTTTATGGTTCCGGGGCCCGGTTTTGAGGCTGCGATGAGCACATCTGCCCCCTCTAAAGCCTCTGGAATTCCTCCCCTTCTCCTTTCCGGATTTGTGTTCATGGCCATGCACCACTTCTCGTGGTAGTGAAGCTCCAGGTCCTTCATATCCTCCCTGTCCCTCCGGAGGATTCCCTTGGAGTCCACCATGATTATGTTCTCCGGCCTTGCCCCGGCCTTCATTATTATCCTCGCCCCGGCTATGTTGGCTGCCCCGGCTCCCACGAAGACTATTCTCACATCGGTAATCTTCTTGCCCACCAGCTTGAGGGCGTTCAGCAGCCCCGCTAAGGTTACTGCCGCCGTTCCCTGCTGGTCATCGTGCCATACGGGTATGTTCATTTCTTTTCTAAGGGTGTCCAGGATGTAGAAACACTTGGGCTGGGCTATGTCCTCAAGGTTAATCCCTCCGAAGGTGGGCTCCAGGATCTTCACCGTCCTTATGAACTCGTGGGGGTCCTTGGTCCTCAGCATCACCGGGAAGGCATCTACCCCACCAAGATACTTAAAGAGCAGGGCCTTTCCCTCCATGACCGGAAGTCCTGCCTCAGGTCCTATGTCCCCCAAGCCCAGCACCCTGGTGCCGTCTGAAATCACCGCTACGAAATTTCCCTTGTTGGTGTGTTCAAATACCTTCTCCGGGTTCTTGTGAATGTCCCTGCACGGTTCCGCCACCCCAGGGGTGTACCAGATGGCGAAGTCGTCAAAATCCCTTATCCTGCACTTGGGAACCACCTCAATCTTTCCCCTGTAGAAGGGGTGAAGCCTCATGGCGTCCTGACCGGGCTTTTTAGCCTTGGCCAGGAGTTCTTCCACCGATAATTTTTCCGACATGACTGCCTCCTTTTAATATTTACACGGATATTTTAGTAATAAAGGAAATGAGGTGTCAATAAAAGTCTGCAAAGAAATTTTGACCTGCCCCTGAAAATTGAATAAAATTTAACCTTAACTTAATTATGGAGGAATTAAAAGATGGGATTCAATATTCTTGCCGTAAATCCTGGAAGCACCTCCACTAAAATAGCCTTTTTTGAGGACGACAGGCTAATCTTCAAGGAAAGCCTCCACCACCCGAAGGAGGAGCTGGAGAAATACGAAAAAATAGTGGACCAATACGAATTCCGGGAGGAAGTTATTCTGCGGTTCCTGAAGGAAAAAAAGATTGAGCGCCTGGACGCAGTGGTGGGGAGGGGAGGACTTCTGAAGCCCATACCCGGGGGGACATACAGGGTGAACGAGGCCATGCTTCGGGATTTAAGGATTGGCCTTCAGGGGGAGCACGCCTCCAACTTAGGGGGAATTCTGGCCTACGAGATAGCCAAAAAATACAATGCCGATGCCTTCATAGTGGACCCGGTGGTGGTGGACGAGATGGAGCCCATAGCAAAGATTTCAGGGCTTCCGGAGATAGAGCGCCGCTCAATTTTTCATGCCCTGAATCAGAAGGCCGTGGCCCGCCTGGCGGCTAAGGACCTGGGGAAAGCCTACGAGGAGGTCAATCTGATCGTGGTCCACTTAGGCGGTGGAATATCCGTGGGAGTGCACCGGAAGGGAAGGGTAGTGGATGTGAACAACGCCCTCAACGGTGATGGTCCCTTCGCCCCGGAGAGGGCCGGGGGGCTTCCGGTCTGGGATGCCATGGCCCTGGCCCTTTCAGGAAAGTATACGGAGGCGGAATTGAAGAAAAAGCTGGCGGGGAAGGGGGGTGTGGTGGCCTATCTTGGAACCAACAACATGAGGGAAGTGGAGGAGAGGGTGAAGGCCGGGGACGACAGGGCCAGGCTCATATTTGAGGCCATGGCATATCAGGTGGCCAAGGAGATCGGGGCGGATGCGACGGTTCTCAAAGGAGAGGTGGATGCCATAGTTCTTACAGGAGGTCTTGCCCACTCTGAGCTTTTCGTAAACTGGATAAAGGAGAGGGTCTCCTTTATAGCCCCGGTAATGGTCTATCCCGGGGAGGACGAGATGAGGGCCCTGGCCTGCGGAGCCCTGAGGGTTTTAAGGGGAGAAGAGAAAGCAAAGAAATATTCATAAAAGGAGGAATGATATGATAGTAAGGAAACTTAAAGACTTGGAGGAGCTGGTCAGAGGAAGGGAGAAGAAGACCCTGGCCGTTGCCCGGGGACAGGACCCCAATACCATTGAAGCGGTGGCCAGGGCCGTTCAGGAGGGATTCGTAAACGCCATCATGGTGGGAGAGAGGGAAAAAATAGAGGCCCTGGCCCGGGAGAAGGGAATAGACCCCTCCATTTTTGAATATGTGGAAGAGAAGGACGAAGCGGCCTGCGGAAAAAAGGCGGTTCAGCTGGTCCACGACGGAAGGGCCCACATGGTGATGAAGGGGCTTATAAGCACCATCTATTACATGAAGGCCATCCTGGACAAGCAAAATGGACTTCTTCCGCCGGGGAAGGTCCTTTCCCATGTGACCTTGGTGGAGGTTCCCACATATCACAAGCTCCTCATAATATCCGATGTGGCGGTCATCCCCCAGCCCACCTTGGAGCAGAAGATAGCCATGCTCAAATACTGCATTGATGTGGCCCACAGGATAGGAATTGAAAGGCCCAAGGCAGCTATAATTGCCGCCAACGAGAAGGTCTCAGATAAGGTTCCCGCCACAGTGGATGCAGCCATAATTTCCGTCATGGCCAGGAGGGGTCAAATAAAGGGGGCGGTGGTGGACGGTCCCGTGGCCTTGGACATAGCCCTTTCCAGGGAATCGGCCCAGATAAAGGGAGTGGATTCCCCGGTGGCAGGAGACGCTGACATACTGATTTTCCACGACATAGAGGCCGGGAATGCGGTTTTTAAGACCATAACCTACCTGGCCAAGGGAAAAATCGCCGCCATGGTGGCAGGGGCCAAGGCTCCCGCCATACTCACCTCCCGCTCCGACGACGACGATTCCAAGTTCTACTCCATCCTCATGGCCGCCGCCATGGCATAAGGAGGGGCAATGAAAAAGGCCATTTTGTCTGGAAACGAAGCCATAGCCCGGGGTTTCTGGGAGGGGGGAGGACACTTCGCCACCGCCTATCCCGGTACCCCTTCCACGGAGATCCTGGAGAACATAGGTAAGTATCCGGAGATAAGGGCCCAGTGGGCGGTTAACGAGAAGACCTCCTTGGAGATCGCCTTAGGGGCCTCCTTTGCCGGAGCCCGCTCCTTAGTGGCCATGAAGCATGTGGGATTAAATGTGGCTGCGGACCCCTTCTTTTCCGCCAGCTACATAGGGGCCACCGGGGGGCTTCTGGTGGTAAGCTGCGACGACCCGGGGATGCACAGTTCCCAGAACGAACAGGATAATCGCTGGTATGCCCTCCACGCCAAGGTTCCCATGTTTGAACCCACCGATTCCCACGAGGCCAAGGAACTCACTAAGCAGGCCCTTTCCCTCAGCGAGAAGTTTGATACCCCCTGGCTCATCCGCTCCACCACCCGCATATCCCATTCCCTTTCCATAGTGGAGCTGGGCGAGAGGGAGGAGGTGGAAATAAAGGGATACGAACCCGACTTTGAAAAGAGGAACCTGCTTCCGGTGAACGCCAGAAAGAGGCACGAGGTGGTGGAGGAGCGGACCTTAAAGTTGAGGGAATTTTCCGAGACCTTCTGGGGAAACCGCATAGAGGAAGGGGACCCCTCCTTGGGAATAGTGGCCAACGGCATATCCTACCAGCATGCCAAGGAGGTCTTTCCCGAGGCCACCTTCCTCAAACTTCTGATGACCTGGCCCCTTCCTGACCGACTCATAAGGGAATTCGCCTCCAAGGTGAAAAAGATATTCGTGGTGGAGGAGGGGGACCCCTACTTGGAGATGTATTTGAAGGCCATGAACCTTGGAATTGAAATTGTGGGCAAGGATAAAATCCCCATGACCGGGGAGCTGAACCCCACGATAGTAAGGGAGGCCCTCACCGGCGAAAAACCCTCGTATTTTGAAATCCCGAAAATTCCCCACAGGCCCCCGGCCCTGTGTCCCGGATGTCCCCATACCCCGGTCTTCTACATCCTCAACAGGCTCAAGGCCAATGTCACCGGAGATATAGGATGCTATACCCTGGGTGCCCTTCCTCCCCTCTCCGCCATGGACACCTGCGTGGAGATGGGCGGCAGCATAGGAAACGCCTTCGGGATAGAGATAGCCGAGGCCATGCGCGGCCTTGACCCCAGGAAGAAGAAACTGGTGGCCGTAATAGGCGACTCCACCTTCTACCACTCCGGGGTTACCCCCCTCATAGACCTCTTTTACAACAACGGGATAACCACCGTTATAATCCTGGATAACTCCATAACCGCCATGACAGGACACCAGGAAAACCCGGGCTCCGGCGTAACCCTCAAGGGGGTTCCCGGAAGGAGGGTTGACCTGGAAAGTGTGGTCAGGGGAATCGGCATAGAGCATGTCTATACAGTGGACAGCTTTGACATGAAGACCCTGAAGGAAGTGATAAACAGGGAAATACACAGGAAGGAGCCTTCGGTTATCATAGCCAAAAGGCCCTGCGTGCTTCTTCCCCAGATGAAAAGGAGAAAGTACACCTATGCCATCGCCGACCCGCAGAAGTGCACCTCCTGCACCCTTTGCTGGAAGCTGGGCTGTCCCGCCATATCCGTTACCAGGGACAAGAAGACCTGGATCAACCCTGACCTTTGCGTGGGATGCGGGGTCTGTATAGATGTCTGTCCCGTGGACGCCATTTACCTGGCGGACCCCCATGCGGACAACGCAAGAAAAGCAGGAGAGGAGGTATTAGGATGGGTAAAGAAACAAGAACAGTGATAGTGGCAGGTGTTGGGGGGCAGGGAATCCTGCTGGCCTCCAACCTGCTTTCGGAGGCCGCCATGGAGGCGGGCTACGATGTAAAGAAGTCCGAAATACACGGTATGAGCCAGAGGGGAGGGGATGTTATCTCCACCGTGAGATTTGGAGAGAAGGTCTACTCCCCCATAGTGGGCCTGGGGGCTGCGGATGTTATCCTCGCCTTTGAAAAGCTGGAGGCCATGAGAAACCTTCCCTACCTGAGGAAGGACGGTACCGTCATCGTAAACGACTACAGAATAGACCCTTTACCCGTGGCCTCTGGCTACATGGAATACCCTGAGGGGATAATAGAATTCCTCAGGGAGAGGGTAAAGACCATAGCCCTGGACGCCCGCCAGCTGGCGGAGAAGGCCGGAAACATAAGGACCATGAATGTGGTCATGCTGGGGGTTTTATCCAAAAGCCTGGATATTCCGGAGGAGACCTGGCTTCGGGTCATAGAAAGGAGGGTTCCCAAAAAGGCGGTGGAGGCCAACAAGGTGGCCTTCAGACTCGGAAGGGAGGTGGCTGAAAATGCTGAACTTTGAGAGCATAAGGAAAAGGGCGGCGGAGAAGGGACCTGTGCCCCTGGCGGTGCCCTGGGCCATGGACAAAACGGCGGTCCTGGCCGCCTACAAGGCGGAGCGGCTGCGCATAGCCCTTCCCATCCTCATAGGGGAGGGAGCTAAAATAAAGGAGCTCATGGCGGAGCACGCCACGGATATGGAGGCGGAAGTGGTGGAGGCCTCCAGCCCGGAGGAGGCGGCAGCAAAGGCGGTCTCCTTAGCCAGGGAGGGCAAGGCTAAGGTTTTGCTTAAGGGGGCCCTGAGGACCGACCAGTTCCTCCGTCCGGCCCTGGACAGGGAAAGGGGCCTGCGGACCGACCGCCTCCTTTCCGATGTTTTCTTTACCGAGGACCCGCTGCACAACAGGAAAAAACTCATAGGGATGAGCGACGGTGGGGTGAACATAGCCCCGGACCTGGCGGCCAAGGTTCAGATCGTAAGCAACGCCATAGAGGCCTTCCACCGCTTAGGGGTTTCAAGGCCCAAGGTGGCCCTCCTTGCCGCGGTGGAGGTGGTGAACGAGAAGATGCCAGCAACAGTTGACGCTGCGGAGATAAGGAGGATGTGGGAGA
>JALSNJ010000003.1 GCA_026987025.1 Candidatus Aminicenantota bacterium
AAGCAAAATGCTTTTTCTCGAAATCCACCTCCTTCTTTTACTCCCCCTTATTAAAATTATATAACGATTTTAATTTTTTTCAAAAATATTTAATGGTTAATTTGAGCCCTGGTGTTTTGACCCTTGACCCCCCGTTAAAAATATGTTATCTTTATGCGGAAAAAAGGAGAGACGAAATGTTTGCAATAATAGAAACAGGCGGAAAACAGTACATGGTGGAAGAGGGTCAGCTCTTGGAGGTGGAGAAGATTGAGGGAAAGGAGGGCTCCACCGTTGAGCTGGACAGGGTGCTTTTCATCGGCGGAGACGGGAAGGCCATAATTGGAAAACCCCTGGTGAAGGGGGCTAAGATTAAGGCCACCATCCTCGCCCAGAAGAGAGGACCCAAAATAATAGTCTTCAAGAAGAAGGCCAAAACCGGCTATAAGAAGAAGCAGGGACATCGTCAATTCCTCACGGTTTTGAGAATAGACGAGATAATAGGGGGCGAAAATGGCTCATAAGAAATCCGGGGGTTCCGCAAAAAACGGAAGAGACTCCATTTCCAAGAGATTGGGGGTAAAGCGCTTCGCCGGTCAATTCGTCAGGGCCGGCTCCATAATAGTGCGTCAGAGGGGCACCAGGTTTAAGCCCGGAAGGAATGTGGGCCTGGGAAGGGATTACACCATATTCGCCCTGAAGGACGGGGTGGTCTCCTTCAGGCGTTCTGCAGGAAGGGTAGTGGTGGATGTAATCCCTTCCTGAGATTTAATGTTCGTTGACCAGGCCAAGGTTAGACTGGTTGCCGGAAAGGGGGGGAACGGTTGCGTAAGTTTCCGGCGGGAGAAATTTGTTCCGAGAGGAGGCCCTGACGGGGGAGATGGAGGCCATGGGGGCAGTATTTACATGGTTTCCGACCCCGGTATGAGCTCTTTAATAAAGTATCGGTTTAACCCTTATTTTAAAGCAGAGGACGGACAGCACGGCCGGGGCAAAAAAATGCACGGAAGGAAGGGAAGGGACCTTATCCTTAAGGTTCCTGTGGGGACGGTGGTCAAGGATGCTGAAACCGGACAGGTTCTCTTTGACTTCACGGAACCAGGACAGAGGTTCTTGGCGGCTAAGGGCGGCAAGGGGGGAAGGGGAAATGCCCATTTTGCCACCCCCACCAATCGGGCTCCCCGCTATGCGGAAAAGGGGGAGGCGGGGGAGGAAAGGACCCTCATACTGGAACTGAAAATAATTGCGGATGTGGGGCTTGTGGGTCTTCCCAACGCAGGCAAGTCTTCCCTCCTCAGGAGAATATCCGCTGCCCGTCCCAGGGTGGAGCCCTGGCCCTTTACCACCCTTTCTCCCCATGTGGGAATCGTGAGGCTGGACGAGCACCGCTCCTTTACCGTGGCGGACATCCCCGGTCTTATAGAAAACGCCCACCAGGGGGCGGGATTGGGGATTAAATTTTTAAAGCACATTGAAAGGACAAAGGTGGTGCTTTTGCTCCTTGACCTGGCGCCCGGTGCTCCCCCGCCCTCCCGGCAGGTGGAGGTGCTGCGGAAAGAGCTTTCCTCTTACAGCCAGGCCCTTTCCCGGAGAATTAAGGCCATAGCCGTTAACAAAATAGACCTTATTCCATCGGAAAAAAGGGATTTTTCGGATATAATTGATTTAGCGGAAAAAATGGGCGCCAAGTTCTTCGCCATTTCAGCCTTGAGCGGCGAGGGAATTGAGGAACTCAAGGAGGGGCTTTACGGCTTGATAGGCGCATGAGAATAGGGATTTACGGAGGAACCTTTGACCCCCCCCATCTTGGTCATCTCAGGGCCGCGGAACTTGCCAGAGAAAGCCTTTGCCTGGACAGGGTGTGGTTCATGGTGGCCCAGGACCCTCCCCACAAGAGGGACAGGGAGAAAAATCCCTTTTCCACCAGGCTACAGATGGCCTCCTTAGCCGTTATGGGGAATCCCCATTTTGAAGTGAGCAATTTTGAGGCCAAAAAGGGCCTTTCCTATACGGTGGATACAATGCGGGCCCTCAAGGAAAGTTATTCCCATAGTTTCTTCCTCATTGTGGGTGAGGATAGCTTCCACGAGTTTCCCACCTGGAGGGATTATGAGTCTCTGGTTCGGGAAAACGACATAATAGTTATAAAGAGAAAATGGACCCCCTTTTCACCTCCTGATTGGGCAGAAAGGATGGGTTTAAAAATAAAATATCTCAGGGAGGGGGAGAGGGAATGCGGGCGCGGAATTTATTACCTCTCCTGCGCCACCCTGCCCATATCCTCCTCCATGGTGAGGGAGAAGATAAGGAGGGGACTTTCCATAAGATATTTGGTTCCGGAGCCGGTCCTGGAATACATTTTCAAGGAGGTGCTCTATAGATGAAATTTCCCAGAAACATCCAAAGGTCCCTGCAGGCCTTAAAGGAAAAAAAGGCTCAGGACCTGGTGGTCATTGACCTTAAAGGTATATGTTCCTTTACCGATTATTTTCTAATAGCCACCGCCTCCTCCACCCGCCACTCCCAGACCCTCAGTCATTTTCTTCAGGAGAACTTAGAGGTTTCCCCCTTGGGGGTGGAAGGGGAGGAGCGGGGGGAGTGGATTCTTCTTGATTACGGGGATTTCGTGGTCCACATATTCACTGAGGAAAAGAGGAGGTACTACGACCTGGAATCCCTGTGGATGGACGGCAATCTCTATAGGATAGATGAGGATAATAGCTGAGGATCCCCTTACCAGGGAAATTCTGGAGGAGCTGAGGAGGTTTGCTGCCCGCAGGTTGAGGGTTTACCTGTGGGGTGAGAGCGGGGTAGGTAAGGATACCCTTGCCCTTTATTACCACAGGTTGTGCGGAGGAGAGGGGCTTTTCCTTAAGCTCGGCCTCCACAACATAAGTACCACCCTGGCCGAAGCCCAATTTTTCGGCTATAAGAAAGGGGCCTTTTCCGATGCCTTCCAGGACAAGGAGGGTTTCTTGGATAGGGCCAGGGAGGGGACCCTTTACATTGACATGCTGGAAAGCCTGCCCATGGACCTGCAGGCCAAATTCTTTGATCCTCTGGAAAGCGGAAGGTACACTCCATTGGGAAGCACAGCGATTCGGGAGTCAAGGTTCGTCCTGGTGGCATCCGGTTCCCTCCCCCTTCAGGAAGCGGTCTCGGAGGGGAAGGTTTACGAAAAATACCTCCACCTTTTCCACATTAGCCTGAGGATTCCCCCGCTAAGGGAGAGAAAGGAAGATATATTGCCCCTGATTCTGCACTTTTCGGGGGGAAGGTTTAAGGGTATGGATAGGAGGGGTCTCCTTTCCTACCCGTGGCCAGGAAACATCAGGGAGTTAAAGAATTTAGTGGAGAGGGAAATTGCCCTGGGGAAGGATTATCTTTCTGCTCCGGAGCCAGGTCCCCTATTTTTCCCAAAAAGTGAGGTCCTTACCCTCCAGGAAGTGCAGAGGATTTACGCCAAGAAGGTTCTGGAAATCTTCCGGGGAAACAAGACCAGGGCGGCTAAGGCCCTGGGGATAACGAGGAAAACCCTCAGGAAGCTGGTGGAGAAGTGAAGCTCGTCTTGGTCTTTGCAGGAAGGAGCAAGTCTTCCCAGGCTAGGGAGATGGCCGAAAGGTTCTGCAAAATGAGCAATAAATTCCTCCCCTGCTCTGTAGATTATATAAAGGGGCTATCTTCGTGCCAGGAGCTTCGCAGGAGGTATCCGGAGGCCGTCCTGGTCGGGCTTTCCCCCGGGGGGGAGGAAATGGATTCCCTGGAATTCGCCAGGTTCCTCAGGGACCTCCTCCGTCAGGGGCGGCCGGTGGTCTTCGCCGTGGGGGGAGCCCGGGGGTTTTCCGTTGACGGCTGTGCTAAAATAATTTCACTTTCAAGGATGACCTTTTCCCATGAGGTGGCAAGGGTAATGCTGGCGGAGCAGATTTTCAGGGCATTGTGCATAATATTTTCCCATCCATATCCAAAATAAGGAGGAAAACATGAGAAAAAGGGAGCTGGAAAGGCTAAAGAGAAAATTGCTCAGGAAGAGGGAGGAAATCCTTTCCAAGCTGGAGGAGCTGGGGAGGGAGACCTCCGAGGAGGGGGAAACCCTTATAGAATATTACGACAGAGCGGCCTTCCAGTTTAACAGGGAATACAAAATAGCCCTGGGTGAAAAGGAGGCTGAGATTCTAAAGGACATAGAGGACGCCTTGAAGAAAATAGAAGAGGGAACCTACGGCATCTGCGAGGAATGCGGCAGGCCCATTTCCGTGAAGAGGCTTACCGCCGTGCCCTGGACCCGTTATTGCGTGGAATGCGCCGAAAGGCTGGAGGCGGAGAAGGAAGCCGAAGCCGGTGAAGATTATTATTGAGGCCCTGCAGAGGGCAGAGCTCTTTATATTTCCCTCAAAATGCAGGATTTGCGGCAGGAACCTGGCGCCGGGCGAGAGGGTTATATGTTCCCGTTGCATTTCTCAATTTCCTCACCACAGCGGACCCCACTGCCCTGTTTGCGGTAAGCCCTATTTTTCCCCCACGGCCCTATCCATTCCCTGCGCCGATTGCCTTAAGAAAAGGAGCTTCTTGCTCCATCGCTCCGCGGGGCTTTACGAAGGACCCCTTCGTTCGGCGATTCTGCTGTTTAAATTTTTCGGCCATGAGAGTTTGGCGAAACCCCTGGCGAAGTTTGTCTCGGAAGGGGTGAGGGAAGTATGGGATGTGGACTGCATAGTTCCTGTGCCCACCCATCCTCGGAGATTAAGGCAGAGAGGTTATGACCACATTTATCTTCTGGGAAAGGCCCTGGGGAAAATGCGGAAATTAAGGGTAAGGAGGCTGCTCAGGAGAAGCAGGTTTACCCCTCCCCAGGCAGGGCTTCCCCGGTGGGAAAGGCTGAAAAATCCGGTGGGTAGCTTTGCGGTGGCCCGCCGGGAGGATTGCCGAAGGGTTCTTCTTCTGGACGACATCTGGACCACCGGAGCCACCATAGGCGAAGCCTCCAGGGTTCTCTCTCAGGCAGGATACGAAGTTTATGCCCTTACGGTAGCCAGGGCCCTTTAAAGAGACTCCAGGAGGCTCAGAAGCATTTCCGGGCTGTGGAGGGATTTATAGCGGTTCAGCTGTTGCTTTCCCCCGTCTATGAGTTTTTGTCTTAAACCATCCCGGGATAGGATCAGCCGGGCCACCTCCCCCCAGAGGGCCGGATTTTTGCTTTCCAGCAGAATTCCCCCATCTCCCACGGTCTCAGGCACTGCCCCGGCCCTGAAGGCTAAAACGGGGAGGGAAAAATGGAAGGCCTCTAAGAAAGGAACTCCGAAGCCTTCGTGTTCGCTGGCCGAGACGAAAAGATGGGCTACCCTGTAAAGGGCCCGGAGTTCCTCCTCTGCCACCCAACCGGTAAAGACCACTTCGTCCCCGGAGAGGTGAAACCGGTGGGCCAGGTCAATGAGACTATAGGTGTATTTAGGCAGGGCCTTGGTGTTTCCGGCTACTATGAGCCTCATGGCCGGGGAGATCATTTCCTTGAAGTAAAAGGCGAATTTTATGAGGTCCTCTATCTTCTTGTTGGGGACCACCCTTCCCACGAAGAGGAAATTTACCTTATGGTCCTGGAAAATTCCAGCAAAATAGGGATTTATTGGTCCTTTAAACCTATCCCAGTTGATAGCTAAGGGCACCGTTACCGCCTCGGCCCCCATTTCCTCCATCATCCGGGAATTGAAGTGGGAATCCCCTACGAAGAGGGAAATTTTGTCCTTGTTTTCAACGAAGAAACTCAGTTCCCTCAGGGTGGCCTCCAGAAGCCCGGCTATCTCAGGAGAAAAGGGCCTGTAGAAGTCCGGAGGGGTTATATTGTGATTGATAACAACCTTCTTTGCCCTGAGGGAGAGGAAATCCTGGGCATAGGGGGTGGCCACAGCAATGTGATAAAGGACCACATCCTTCGGCCCCAGGGAGGAAAGTTCCCTTAAGTTCAGTTCCCTGACCATGGGATGGGGGGTCCTTATGTCCGGGCTCTCTATCCATGTTTCATAGCCCTTTTCCCTGAAGTATTTGGCCAGGGCTAAGGAGTTTTCCCCTATGGCATCCCCTGTGGAAAAGGCGGGAACCAGCTGAACAATTCTCATAGCTTTTCCACCTGTCTTACGAAGTTCAAAAGGATCCTTTCTATCCTCCCCTTTTCATACCTCTCCAGGGCCTTTTTCTGCCTAGCCAGGAGCTCTTTCCTTAGTTCTCCATCGCTGAGAACCCGGTGGACCGTTGCGGCGATGAGGGGAAAGTCCTTTTTTTCAAAGAGGATTCCCCCGCCGTTGGCCGTCTCTTCCACGGCGCAGCATTTGTAGGCTATAACGGGAAGTTCAAAGAAAAAGGCCTCCACCAGGGGAACGCAGAAGCCCTCGTGCTCGCTCATGCAAAGGAAGAGATCCGCCGTTCTGTAAAGGGAAAGCAGCTCCCGGAAGCTCACATGTCCCGTGAATACCACATTCTTCACCCCCAATTTCCCCACCAGGTCCCACAGGGCCATGTAGTACCTTTCAAACCCGGAATAGTTCCCTGCCAGGATCAGCCGGCTTTCTGGATTGAAATACCTTTGATAGTAATAGAAAACCTTTATCAGGTCCTCAAACTTCTTGTTGTTTATAACCCTCCCCACAAAAAGCAGGTTTTTCTTTCCGTCGGCAAAGGCTCTGGCGAAGGAAGGGCTCGGCGGGGAAGAAAGCCTTTCAAAATCTATAATTATGGGAAGAACCCCGGTGTTTTTGAACCCCGTTTCCTTGAGCTCCGCTTCGTTGTATGAAGAATCTCCCAGGGCTAAGTGGGTATAGGGGGCAAGGTCCGGAAGAAACCTCCTCCCCATGTAGCATTCCTTGGCTAAGGCCAGATTTGTGTCGTAGAAGAAGCGGTGGGGGGTTATGTTGTGGTAAATTAAAATTTTCTTGCATTTTAGCTCCATATAAAGCAGGGATAGGGGGGAGGAAAGGGAGTAGTGGTAAATGAGTATGTCGTCAGGTCCCATCTCCTCCTCCAGCTCCGCAAAATACCTGACCTGGCCCGCCAGCCTGGGGTCGTGGTTATAGGCAAAGATCTCCGAGGAATAGCCAGCCCTTCTCAGGGCCTCCCTTATGGCCAGGGTATGATTTCCTATGGCGTCTCCGTAACTGAAGGTCGGCAGCATCTGGTGAACCTTCAAAGGACCTCCTCCGCCAGTTTTAGGTACTTTTCCTCTATGACCTCCCACCGGTAGTTTTCCAGGTAATAGGTCCTGCCGGCCTCCCCCATTTCCCTTCTCAGATTCCCGTCGGAGCGGAGTATTTCCAGGGCTTCCTCAAACTCGTAGTAGTTGTTGAAATAAAGCCCGCCCCCGCTCCTCCTTACCTGTCCCTGAAGTACCTCGCATCCCCCGTAAACCAGAACCGGTTTTGCGATGGACCAGGCCTCCAGAAGGATCATGGATAGACTCTCTAAGTGGGAAGGATTTACTAAAAATAGGGCATCCGCCAGGGCCTCCCATTTTTCCTCCTCCGGAAGGAAGCCCAGGTGAACTATTTCCGGGTCCCGGGGTATGGGAAGGACGGGCTTTCCCACCAGGAGGAGCTTCAGACCAGGATGCTTTCTTTTGTAGTGGAGGAAATAGGAAAACAACCTCTCCGCCCCCTTGTTTCTGTCTATTCTTCCTATGTAGAGCATGTAGGGGGAGAATCTGGAAAATTTCCCGCCCCTGGGCTTCACCTCCTTTATCCCAACCCCCACCACCACATGGGGGGCAGATATCCCGTGAATTTTTTCTATAAGCTCCTTTTCTTCCCAGGAATTGTAGAGAAAACCGGTGGTTTTTCTGAAGACCCTCCGGGCTAAGGGAAAGTAGAGAACCGGGTCGTGTTCTGCGGTGGGGACCAATAGGGCTTTACCCTCCGCCTCAGGGATTCCCCGAAGGCTCTGGTAGTATCTGTAGGAGAAGAATATAAAGAGGTCGTAATTTTCCCTGTTTTTCCTTATATATTTAATAAGGGAAGGGGCGAAGGGTCCCTCCTCATCTATCCATTCCTCCTCCTCCTTCCAGGTATGTTCCAGGCTCTGGAGCTTTCTCTGCAGCCGGGCAAACCTGAAAAGGTCCCTTTCCTTCTCCACTGCAAAGCGCCTTACCTTTACTCCGTTGAGGACCTCCTCCTTAGGGAAATTCCCCCTCCGCCATCGGAGGTAATCTTCAGCGTCGGTGGTGAGAACCTCCACATTCCAATGCTTGCTCATGTGCTCCGCGATGAGGCGGGCGTGGTATTCAGCTCCCCCGGCTATTCCAAGGCCGTACCTTTGAACTACAATGGCCACCCTCATTTGTTTTCGTATACCCTTATTCTCCTCTGGAGTACATCCACCTTTTCCTCTAAGGCCTTTACCCTGGCCTCAAGTTCTAAGGTTTTTACCCTCTGTTTTGAGAGCTCTGTGACGAGGTTGTGGGAGAGATTGTGAAGTATTCTTATGTATTCCACCGTCTGCCCTATCTTTTCAGGGGATAGAAGGGGCCTCATAAAGAAGAAGAAAACCCTGAGGAATTTTTCCCTGAAGAGATTTCTCAATATTTTTTTCACCCCCCGGGGCGGATGGTAATCTTCCTGGAATATGTGGGGTTCGTAGAAGGAACGGACCTCTGCCTCATCCGGCAGGATCCTCAACTCCATCTCCTCTATGTCCCTTATCTCTTCCTCGGTAAAATATCCCTTTTTTTTCTTCTCCTCTATCCTTCTTCGGGCTTCCTCCATTATTTTTTCAATGTCCATTTTCCCTCCTTTACGAAAAGATATTTTAAAAAAGAATAATAGGCCTGGGCAAAGGATACGGTAAACCCCCGCCATCCGGCGAGGAATCCTCCCTTGAGAAAATAGGAGGAGAAAAAAATCCCCACAGGCTCCGCACACACCCTCCACCAGGGAGGGTTCCTGTCCCTTTCCCTTTTTGCCCAGAGTTCAGCGTATCGGCTCATCCTCCTGAAGAGCTCTCCGGCAGACTCGTAAGGGTAATGCAACACCTTTCCCCGGAGCTTTTCGGCCCTCCCATTAAAGACCAGGGTTTCGTGAACCAGCTCCCCCTCCCATCGGGCAGTTTCCTTTTTAAAAAGTCTTACCCCCCAATCGGGCCACCATCCGCAGCAGCGCATGGGTTTTCCCGCGAAGTAGGTTTCCCTCCTTATCAGGTAGCCATCGGCGGAGAAGCTCAGGTGGAGGATTTCATCCCTCAGCTCCGGACTTATGGCCTCGTCGGCATCCACCGAGAGAACCCAGGGATGGGTGGCCTTCCCCAGGGCATAATTCCTCTGGGAAGCGTAGCCCTCCCATTCTTTCTGATAAACCTTGGCTCCGAAGGAAGCGGCAACCTCCACCGTTCTGTCCTGGGAAAAGGCGTCTACCACCACGATTTCGTCCACGAAGTCCAGGGTCCGGAGCAGGCGGGGAAGCCTTTCCTCTTCGTTGAGGGTTATTATCACAGCAGAAATTCCCATGGATTCTATTTTAACCTATTTTGGGGTAAAATCCTTTCTATGGAGCTGGTGATCCATCACTGGGATGCGGACGGGATAGGCTCGGCGGTGCTCTGGAGCAGGTTTCATGGGGGAACCTTTTCTTACTTTACCCCGGAAATAGGAAATTATTTCCTGAGCCAGAAGGACAGGGAAGAAATACAGAGGAAAAGGGCGGATTCGGTGGTTCTTCTGGACATGAGCCTACCTGAACCTGACCTCAGGTATTTGAACTCTCTGGGGCCCTTCACCGCCGTGGACCACCATCAGGGCTCAAAGGTGGATGGGGTCAGGACAATAAACCCCACCTTAGAGGGGAAGGAGGCTCCCTCCAACACCAGGGTTCTTACAGAGCTCTTTTCCCTCCCCCACAACGACATGGAGTACTTGGGGCTTTACGGGGACAACGGCTTTAAGTTGAAGGAGGACCATCCCCTGCTCAGGGAAATAAGGGAATTTTACGGGGAGAGGTTTCACCGCTTCGTAAAGGCAGTTAAGATAGTGGACCTTCAGTACAAAACCGGGGACAGGGA
The DNA here is from genome assembly GCA_026987025.1 of Candidatus Aminicenantota bacterium. Classification (GTDB taxonomy): domain Bacteria; phylum Acidobacteriota; class Aminicenantia; order S016-38; family S016-38; genus JALSNJ01. The sequence goes on from JALSNJ010000003.1 coordinate 10,012, forward strand.
GAGGGTTTACTCTACCGTTAAGTATTTGCTGGAAAGGCCGCTCCTTTCCATCCTTGAAAAGAAGGAAATGGTGGAGGTGGAAGCTATGGTGGAGGAGGAGATAAGGAGGGAGCTGGGTAAGGTCAGAGCCTTTCCAGGTTTAAACTTCCTCTTAACCCCGTCCAAGTTCAGGATAGTTTCGGACCTTACCCGCCGGCTTTTCTCTCAGACCCCGCAGAGTTTGAACTTAGTGGTGGGCCTCCAGGGAGAGTTCCTTAATTTTTACCTGAGAACCTCCATTTTTGACCTTTCCCCCCTGGTTCGCAGGGCCAGGGCCCTGGGTTTTTACGCCGGGGGAAAGAAGGATGTGATAGGGGCGGTGGTGGAAAGGGAGAGGGCAAAGGAATACCTCGGCCTCTTAGAGGGATTCCTGGCGGACAACGGAAGAAGGTTTGAGCTTAAATCCCTCCTGGCTGATTTGTTTTAGGGAGGGATAAATTATATAATTCTCAGGGAGGGGAAAATGAAGGAATACATAACCCTTTCAAGGTTCATCATTGAAGAACAGAGGAAATATCCTCAGGCCACCGGCGAGTTTTCCAGCCTTTTTAGCGATATAGCCACCGCATCCAAGATAGTTTACAGGGAGGTCAACAGGGCTGGGATCGCCGAAATTCTTGGAAGCGCTGGGACCATCAATGTTTTCGGCGAAGAGGTTCAAAAGCTGGACGAGTTTGCCCTCAAAACCTTCGTTGGGGTTCTGGGAAGGGGAGGCTACCTTGCGGGGATGGCCTCTGAGGAGACCGCTTCGGTTATTCCCATTCCTGAGGATGTTCCCAGGGGCAAATATCTCTTCGCCTTTGACCCTCTGGACGGGTCCTCCAACATTGATGTTAATGTTAGCGTGGGGACCATCTTCGGAATATGGAAGAAGCAGAACGGAGAAGGGGATGCTGTGGAGGAGGATTTCTTCCAGCCCGGCTCCGCCTTGGTGGCAGCGGGCTATGTGATCTACGGTTCCTCCGCCATGCTGGTTTACTCAACAGGGCAGGGAGTTCACGGTTTTACCTTAGACCCTTCGGTGGGGGAATTTATCCTGTCCCATCACGACATTAAGATTCCGGAGAAGGGCAAGATTTACAGCGCCAACGAGGGCTATTATAACCGTTGGAGCGAGGCGGTGAGGAAATTTGTGGATTACCTCAAGGAGGAGGATAAAGAAACTTCCAGGCCCTATTCTGCCAGATACATAGGTTCCTTAGTGGCGGATTTCCACAGGAACCTCCTTAAGGGAGGGATTTTCTTTTACCCTGCCGATGAAAAACATCCCAAGGGGAAGTTGAGACTCCTTTACGAGGCAGCTCCCTTGGCCTTCATAGTTGAGCAGGCAGGAGGAGCTGCCACCGACGGAAGGCGAAGGATTTTGGATATCGTTCCCGATAATCTGCACCAGAGAACCCCGCTGGTTATAGGCAGTAAAAGGGATGTGGAGCTCTTTTCGGAGTTTATGGAAAAATACGGAGGTTAAAATGAGGCCTTTCTTTTCTGAAAAGGGGCCTAAGCCCATGGGGCCATATTCTCAGGCCATTATCTCCGGGGGTTTTATCTTCCTTTCCGGCCAGCTCCCCATAGACCCGGAGAAGGGGGTGGTATGTGGCCCGCCCATCCAGAGGCAAACCGAAAGGGTTTTCAACAACATAAAGGCCATACTGGAAGATGCAGGTTCCGACCTGAACAGGGTGGTTATGGTCTTTGTGGCCCTCTCCAACCTCAGCGAATACAAGGGGATGAACGAGGTTTACCAGAGGTTTTTCCCGGAGAACCCCCCGGCCAGGTTTATTTTTGAAGCCTCCCGTCTTCCCAAGGATGTGAAGATAGAGGTTTCGGTTATTCCAGAAGTCTCTGAGCAGGAGGGTCCCTTAGGTTAATGCCAAAGTTTGTGGTTAAACTGGCATCTGAGGAAAAGGTATGGACGGAGGAGTGCTGGGCCAGCGACGGGGATGAGGTTCGCAAGCTCTACGAAAAGAAGGGGATCGTCGTATTAAAGCTTAGGAGGAAGTTCTCCCTTTCCCGCTCAAAATTAAAATGGCGGGACAGGATAATTTTCACTCAGCAGTTCTTGGCCCTGGTCAAGGCCGGGGTTCCCTTCGTAAGAATATTTGAAATAATAGGCTCAAGGATTAAAAATCCCAGGATGCTGGAAATCCTGAGTGGGGCCAAGGAGAGGGTGATAGACGGGGCTGAGCTTTCCGAGGCCTTCAGGCCCTACACCAGGGACCTGGGGGTTCTTTTCATAACAGCTCTGGCGGCCGGGGAAAGGAGCGGCAGGATAGCCTATACCCTTGAGAGATATCTGGATTACGCCAATTTTATGGAGACCACCACCTCCAGGATAAAATCTTCTCTGACCTATCCCGCGGTGGTGGTGACGGTTTCCCTTTTTTTGGTTTTTCTCCTTACCACCTTCGTTATTCCGAGATTTGCCTCCTTTTACAAAACGGCCCAGCTTCAGCTTCCGGCCCTTACGCTGTTCATCCTTTCCTTTTCCTCCTTTATGAGGTCCCACTGGTTAACTATAATTATGGGGTTGATTCTCCTTTATCTCGGATATAAGAATTCCTTCAGGATAAAGCCCCTTCACATGTGGGTGGAGAGGGCGAAGTTAAGGGCCCCCTTTTTGGGGGAGGGCATCTTCCTGATCTCCTCTTCCCTCTACCTCAGAACCCTTTCCTTCCTGCTGGACGGTGGGATCCCTGTGGTGCAGGCTGCGGTAACGGCCGCCGAGGCTTCCCCCAACGGTTATCTCAGGGAAAGGCTAAAGGGAGTTCCCGAAAAAGTAAGTCAGGGAATCAGCCTCTCGCAGGCCTTAGAGGAAAGCGGAGCGGTGGAGGACCTGGGGGTAGAGATGGTGAGAGTGGGGGAAGGTTCAGGTCAGCTTTCGGACCTTCTCTTTCAGGGTGCCGATTATCTGGAAAAGGAGTTTGAGTTTAAAGTGAGAAGGTACCTGGGAATTATAGAACCCCTCACCATCCTCTTCTTAGGGGTGGTGGTGGGCATAATGCTTCTTTCCGTTTATCTACCTATATTTGAATTGGCCAGGGGGGTGAGATGAGAATAGACTTGGAGGCCGCCAGGGGGTTCCCTCCTGAGATGATTTACAGGATAAAGTTCCTTCCCCTGGGCTGGAAGGACGGCAGGCTTCAGGTGGCCATGGTGGAGCCGGAAAATCCCATCCATCGGGAGGAAATTGAATCCTTTATAAATGCCAGGATAATCCCGGTGAAAATATCCGAGGAGGAGTTTGAAGAGGAGCTGAGGAGGGCGGACCTCATAAAGGGGGTTCTGGAGGAAGCCTCCGCGGAGTTTGCCGGCGAGGAGGTCATGGAAGTAGGGGAGGAGGAGGTCTCGGTGGAGAGCCTTACCCTCCAGGAGGCCTCCATCGTAAAATTGGTAAATTCCATTGTTTTTACCGCCGTTCATCGGGGAGCTTCCGACATCCACATTGAGGCCACCGATAGAAATGTCAAGGTTAAGTACAGGATAGACGGAGTTCTTTACCAGGCCATGGAGCCCATTCACAAAAAATTTCATCCCGGTATTATATCCAGAATAAAGGTCATGGCCGACCTGGACATAGCCGAAAGGAGGGTTCCCCAGGACGGCAGGTTCCAGCTAAAAATCAAAGGAAAAAAGATAGACTTCAGGGTGTCCATACTGCCAGGGATTCACGGGGAAGAATGCGTTATAAGGATACTGGACAAGGAACACTTAGCCTCCTCCTTCAAGGAGCTTACCCTGGACAAGCTGGGTTTTGATGAGGACATAGTAAGGAAAATAAGAAAGCATATAAGACTTCCCTACGGTATGTTCCTGGTTACCGGACCCACCGGCTCCGGGAAAACCACCACCCTTTATGCAGCGCTGAACGAGATAGTCAGCGAGGAGGAGAAGATAATAACCATAGAGGACCCCGTGGAATACAACATTCCGGGAATACTTCAGATACCCGTTAACGAGAAAAAAGGGCTTACCTTTGCCCGGGGCCTCAGGTCCATTCTCAGGCACGACCCCGACAGGATAATGGTGGGGGAGATAAGGGACCCGGAAACCGCGGAGATAGCAGTTCAGGCCGCCCTCACAGGGCATCTGGTTATGACAACGGTTCACGCCAACAATGTTTTTGATGTCATCAGCAGGTTTGTCCACATGGGGATAGACCTACATAGCCTGGTCTCGGCCCTGAACGCCGTCTTAGCGCAGAGACTTGTAAGAAGGCTTTGCCCCTATTGCAAGGTGGAAACCAGGCTTAGCCCCCGGGAGATGGAGGAAAACGGCCTGGATCCTGAGAGATTTGCCGGCCATGTGTTTTACAGGCCCGGGGGTTGCGATTTCTGCTCCCATACGGGCTACCGTGGAAGGATGGCCATTGGGGAGTTCTTAGAGCTTTCTGATACAATTAAGGAAATGATAGTGGAAAGGAAGTCCCCAAGGTTGATAAAGAGGGAAGCCCGCCGCCTTGGCATGAGGTTCATAAGGGAAAACGGCCTGGACAAGGTGCTGGCCGGGGAGACTTCCATGGAAGAGCTCAACAAAGTTACCTTCGTAAGCCTGGAGAAGTGATGTTCAAGGGAAGGACCTTTTTGTTCCTTGGGAAGGAGAGCCTGGTGGTTGGAAGGAAGAAGGGCAAGGGGAAGGAGGTCCGGCGTTATCCCGTTTCTGTTTTCTCGGAGGTTTCTCCCTTTCACTTAGGATTTAAGCCTCAGCAGCTTAAGGAAATCCTGGGGGAGGTTGAGAAGGAGATGGGACCCCTGGGCAGGGTGGGGCTTCTTCTTCCGGAAAATTCCTTCTTTATAAATTTCGTAAACCTTCCCCAGGTTCCGGATTCCACCTTAGAGAGGCGGAGAATACTTTATTTTTACATGAAAAAGAGGTTCCAGGGAAAGGGAGAAGTGGTGGTGGCTTACCATTATCTGGAGGATGGAAGGTTTGTGGTGGCCACCATGGGAAGGGATGGCCTGGATGCCCTCAGGGGATTTTTTCAGAAAAACAGGGTGAAGCTCAGTTCCATAAAACCCGGTTCCATATCCGCCCTTAACTATTTTCTAAGCCATGAAGCCCCTGATAACTTCAGCTTTATTTTTCCGGTGGATGGTTTCGTGGTGGTAATGGGAGGCCGTCACAGGCTGGAGGTTTATAGGAGGATAAGGCCCCCTTATGACAGGGAAGAGGTGCTTCAGGAGCTGAAAGGGATAGACCAGTTCTTAGGGGTAAACACCCGGAAAATCTCCTGTAAGGATTCCCTGTCCTTAGAAGGAATTGGAGAGATGGACCAGCCCTGCTGGAGGCTTCCTGTGCTGGGGGAAATGGAATGAAAAGAATAGAGCTGGACTTTCTGGAAAAAAGGAAATTCTCCTGGGAGAACGAGGGGTTGAAGGTCCTATACTACAGCCTGCTCTTTCTCTTGGGAAGTTTTCTCCTGCTCTCAGGTTATTTTTACTTTAAAACCAAGTCTGTAAGGCCCCAATACGAAGCCCTGAAGGTTTCCTTAGGGGAGATAAAATCCAGGGTTGAAAAGGAAAGACAGGAAATAAAAAATCTGGAAGAGGAGCTGCTTCCCAGAATAAATTTCCTCAACTCAGGCCTTGAAAGGAAGGGTTTTTCCTACACGGAGGTCTTCTATATGCTTGAGAAGGCCCTTCCTTCCAGGGCATACCTTACGGAGCTTACCGTTTCCTCCAACGGGAAGGTGGTCTTTACAGGGTACTTTGCCAGCTCCTCCTCCATAAAAACCTTCGTGGACTCGCTTTCTCAAAGGGGTAAATACCAGGTCTATTTGATGAGGGAAGAAAGGAAGGCTGGGGGTAGCGTGGCCACCATAGCCTGGGACCTTAAAGGAGTTGAGAAATGAGGAGGAAGATCCTGGTGCTGGCCCTGGTGGACCTTCTCCTCTTGGTGGCGCTCTTTCTTCCCATGCACAGGGATTACAGAAGGGTGGTGCTGGGAAGGCAAAGGATGCAGAGTGAGAAAATAACCCTGGAGAGGGAGTTACAGAGGCTCCGGGAGAGAAAAAACGCCCTTTTGAAAGAAGGCAAGAAGCTGGAGGAGTTCAGAAAAAAGAACCTGTTTCTGGGGGATTCCGGAATAGTTGTGGTAAGGGAAATCATAAGAAAGGCCTTTTCCCGGGCCGGGGTGAACTTCCAGGGGCTTAGCTTCTCCAACCCCTCGGAAGCCATATCCGGTTATTACAAAATAGGTATAAGCCTGCCCACGGTTCTTACCACCTATCCCAGGCTAAGGCTCCTGCTCTATTATCTTGAGAGCACAAATAAGATGCTTATCATAAAGAGCGTGAGCGTAAAGAGAAAGGGAGGGGGAAAGGTGGGGGCCAATATAAATCTGGAGGCCTTTTTCCATGAAGGTTAAAGCCTGGACCTTGCCTTTGATTTTAGCCTTTCTGGCGCTCAGGACCGATTATCTAAGGACGAGGAAATACCGGAAACCGGTAAGAAACCTGTTTTACATGGCCTCTCAGCTCGCCTCAAGGCCCTCCATCTCTCCGGTTCAAAAAATCCAGGAGCCCACTGATGTCATTGAATATTATGGCAATACCAAGGGAGCCCAGGGAACGGTGGCGGTCCTGAGCCTGAACGGTGAGGTTTTTACCGTGAGGGAAGGAGAGCTTCTGGGGAAAAGATACAGGGTTGTAAAAATATTCTCGGATAAGGTTATACTTCTGGACGAGAAGAAGAAAAAGAAAATAACAGTCAAGATCAAGGAGGGCTGAATGAAAAAAATACTCATTTTCGCACTGGCCGGCCTTGTTTTTTACTCCTGCGCCACGGTGTCCCCCTATGCCAAACAGGGGGAGCTTTACCTTCTTAAAGGAAAATACGACGAAGCTGTGGCCGCATATCAGAAGGCGGTGGAGGAGGATCCCCTGAACCCTCAGTATAAAGCAGGGCTTTACAAGGCGAAACTTTCCGCTGCCATACACTACTGGATGAAGGGAGAGGAGGCCCTCAGCAAAGGGAACAAATCCAGGGCCTTAGCCTATTACAGGAAGGCCCTTTCCTATCAGCCCAGCAACGAAGCGGTTTTAAAGAGGGTGGAGGCCCTTACGGGAAAGAAGGTGGAAAAGAGAAGGATTACCCGTTATCGTAAGGCCAGGCCAAAGGTGTCCCTTCACTTTTCCAACGCCAAGCTCAAAACCATATTCCAGGCCCTGGGTAAATACGCCGGGGTTAACCTGATTTTTGATGAGGGTTTCCGTAACATAAGGTATTCCATATCCATGGAGAATGTGGATTTTGAGGATGCCCTGAGGCTTCTCTGCGCTTCCACCCAGAACTTTTACTACAAAATAGACGATAAAAATTACCTGATAATACCGGACACTCCGCAGAAGAGGGAGCAGTACCTGGCCAAGAAGGTAAAAATTTTCTACCTGAGGTATTCGGATGTCAAGAGCATAAGGGTTGCCCTGGCCACCATGGTCATCTCCAGAATGCGCCGGGCCATCACCATATCCTACGACCAGAACCTCAATGCTGTTATAGTTAAGGGAACCGACGAACAGATAGAATATATCGCCCAGCTTATAGAAAGGCTGGACAGGCCCAAGGGGGAGGTTATAATCCAGGCGGAAATCTTAGAGGTTAACCGTTCCAAACTGATGCAGGCGGGCCTGGACCTCAGCCAGTACGCTGTGGGGGCCTCCCTTTCCCTGAGCTCCTCATCACAGGAGGACTCAGGCGGGGGAAGCGAAGGCTCCTCCGGAATAACCCTCAATACCCTGAGGAACCTTACCGGCGACGACATCGCTGTTGTAATGCCCACGGCCTACCTCAGGTTCCTGGAAACCAACACGGAAACCAGGGTGATGGCCAGGCCCCTGCTGAGGGGGATTGACGGGGACAAGGTCACCCTCAAAATCGGAAACAGGGTTCCCATTCCTCAAACCACCTTTTCCCCCATAGCCGCCGGGGGGCTGAGCATCCAGCCGGTGACCTCCTTCCAGTATCAGGATGTGGGGATAATCATGGAGATGGAGCCAAGGATAAATTCCAAGGAGGAGGTGACCCTCAAGATAAAGATAGAGGTTTCCTCCATAGCGGGGAAGGGATACAACGACCTGCCGGTTCTCGGAAACAGGGAGGTTCAGATGACGGCCCGGGTAAAGGGAGGCGAGACCGTGATAATAGCAGGGCTCTTTAGAAATCAGGAAACCCAGACGGTAAAATCCCCGCCCTTCTTCTCCAGAATTCCCCTCATAGGTTGGCTATTTTCCAACGCAGAGGCCAGAAGGGAACAAACAGATGTGGTCATAGCCATAACCCCATACATAGTCAACTATGTGGAACCCAGCAGGGAGGAGGAAAAAGCCATAATAACCTCCGAAGGGAGGGGACTCAAGCTTGAGGGCAAAAGGGGGGAGGCTCCCCCGGCTCCCTCAAAGCCTCCCGCCAGCCAGTTGAAAAAGGGCAAGAAGGCAACCCTTAACATTTTCCCCAGGAGGGTCTTCGTGACCAAGGGCTCCGATTTTTCCCTCTCCCTTACCTACAGGGGAGAACCAGTGAAGACCGGGGAGATAGTGGTGGAGTTTTCCCCGGAGCTGGAACTGGTGGATGTGGTCCCCGGTGCCTTCTTGGATAATCAATCTTTCTTGAAAAACAAGGAGGACCACAGGGTTCTTGTAGGCTTCACCATAAAGGGAGAGGCCACGGTAAAAATAGGGCAACTGGCCGTTTTGAAGTTCAAGCTCAAGGGAGAGCAGGGGGAAGTAAGCGTGGTCTCGGCTGACCTTAGGGACCGGTCCCAGCAACCTATAATCCTTGCCCTCCCTGAGCCAGTCCAGGTCTCGTCCAGAAAATGAGGTTCATCCAGGGGGAGGTTCTTGAGAACCGGCCCCTTTCCCGGGATTTTTTTCTCCTGAAGGTAGGTGGGAAGTTTCCAGAGGCCGTTCCCGGGCAATTTGCCATGCTTTTCCCCTCTCCTTCCTTAGAACCTTTCCTGGGAAGGCCCTTTGGAATAGCCATGCAGGAGGAGGACTCCCTCCTTTTTCTCATCAAGGTTGTGGGAAGGGGGACCTTCCTGCTTTCCAGAAAAAAAGAGGGAGAGAGCTTGGCTGTGATAGCCCCCTTAGGGAAGGGCTTCTCCTATCACATGGGGAGGACTTTGCTGGTGGGAGGGGGTTCCGGGGTCGCCCCCTTAATATTCTTAGCCTCCCGCCTCTCCGGTTATACTTTGCTCTACGGGGCCAGAACCAAAGAGGAGGTTTTTCTGGAGGCCTTTCCCCATCTTAAAGGGAGGGCGGAGGAGGTGGTGGTGGTCACCGAGGACGGTTCGGCAGGAAGGCGGGGTCTTCTGACCCAACACATTCCTGCGGGGGATTTTTCCATGGCCTATGTTTCCGGTCCCTGGGCCATGATGAGGGAGTTCAGCAGGCTTTATAAAGGGGAGGCCCAATTTTCCTTAGAGACGAGGATGGCCTGCGGCTTCGGGGTTTGTTACGGGTGCGCTGTGAGGATAAAGAGGGGTGGGGAGGAAAAAATGGTGAGGGCATGTGTGGAGGGACCCGTTTTTAAAGGGGAGGAGATAATATGGATACAAGGGTGAAGGTGGGAGGCCTTGAGCTAAAAAACCCGGTAATTCTGGCCTCCGGCACCGCAGGATACGGCGTGGAGCTTTCCCCCTTCCTTGACCTCAGCAGAGTAGGGGGGCTGGTGGTGAAGGGGCTTTATCCCTACGAGAGAATGGGAAATCCTCCTCCCAGGGTCTGGGAAACCCCCTGTGGGCTCCTCAATACCATAGGGCTACAGGGTGTTGGAATGAAGAGGTTTGCCCAGGAATACCTCCCCCGGCTGGAGAGCTACGATACCTCCATCATAGTGAATGCCTGCGGGGAGGAGGACGAGGAATACCTCCAGGTCGTGGACTACCTTCAAGAGTTTGATAGGGTGGACGCCTTTGAGTTGAACCTTTCCTGCCCCAATGTCAGGGAGGGGGGACGCTGTCCGGCCATGTGGCCAGATTGGTCCTACAGGATCGTCAGAGGGGCGCGGAGCATTACAAAAAAGCCCATCTGGGCCAAATTGACCCCCAATACCTCCGCGCTGGTGGAGGTGGCTTCTGCCTGCAAGGAGGCCGGAGCGGATGCGGTCTCGCTGGTAAATACATACCTTGCCATGGCCGTAGACTTCAGGACCAGGAAGAGTCGCCTTTCCACCCTTTTCGCAGGACTTTCTGGCCCTGCCATAAAGCCCTTGGCCCTGAGGGCCGTCTATACCGTAGCTTCCTCGGTGGATGTGGATGTGGTGGGGATAGGGGGGATAACCACCGGAGAGGACCTTCTGGAGTTCATGCTGGTGGGGGCCAAGGCCGTTCAGATAGGCTCGGCAACCCTGAGGGAACCGACCGCTGCCCTCAGAATACTTGAGGAGGCGGTTTCCCTCCTCCGTCAGGAAGGTTATAATAACTTCAGCGAAATAATAGGGAGGTTTGAAGGTGTATAGAAGGGTTATAGTGGCTTTAGATGTGGACAGTCTGGAGGAGGCGGAAAGGTTCATATTCCCCGAAGCTTATGTTTATAAGGTCGGCTGGAGGCTCTTCGCTAAGGAGGGCTTCAAGGCCCTGAAATTTCTGGAGGGGAGGGGCAAAAGGGTATTCCTTGACCTGAAATTAGGCGATATTCCCTCCACGGTGGAGGCAGCCCTGGGGGAAATCTTCAAGTACAATCCCTACATGACCACCATCCATGCTGTAAGCGGCAAGGAAGCCTTCCTGAGGGCCCGCCAGCTCAGGGAGAAGATGGGAAAGGATACCATAATTCTGGGGGTTACTTTGCTTACAAGCCTCTCCCCCGAGGATGTTGTTGCCATGGGCATGGGCTCGGTGGAGGAAGGGGTGAAGGCCCTGGCCAAGGTGGTGGAGGAAGGGGGAGGGGATGGGGTGGTATGCTCTACCCAGGAGCTTCTCCTTCTGAAGGATCTCAAGCTTTTGAAGGTTGTTCCAGGGATCAGGCTGGCGGAGAAAGAGGAAGACCAGAAGAGGGTGGCTACCCCCTACGAGGCCTTCCAGTCCGGGGCGGACTTCATAGTGGTGGGGAGGGAAATCCTCCGGGCCCAGGATCCCAGGAGGCGTTTCATAGAAATATTAATGGATGCGGGCTTTTTGGATTTTTCCCATTGATGAGGAAGGTTTTTCTATTTATAAAGGCCATGAGGCCCCAGCAGTGGGCCAAAAATGTGTTCGTCTTTGCGCCGGCGGTTTTTTCCAGGGAAATTTTTCAGCCCCGGGTGGGCGAGGAGGCCTTTTTGGTCTTCGTGCTTTTCAGCTTCCTTTCCTCCTCGGTTTACATAATCAACGACTTCTTTGACCGGGAGGAGGATCGGCGCCATCCTGTAAAAAAACTCAGGCCCATAGCTTCGGGAGAGCTTCCGGCCTATCCCGCCCTGGCAGGGGCCCTGGCTCTGGCGGTTCTTTCTCTGGCGGTGAGCCTCCTATGGAGGAGGCCGGTTTTCTTAATTTTGCTTTTCTATTTTCTCATCAATCTTCTTTACTCATCTTCCCTGAAGAGGGTGGTTATACTGGATGTTTTCATCGTGGCCCTGGGTTTTGACCTCAGGGAAGCGGCCGGAGGACTGGCCTCGGGCATATACCTTTCCCCCTGGCTCTTTGCCGTAACCTTCCTCTTAGCTCTGTTTCTGGCAACGGTAAAGCGACGCCAGGAGCTTATAAGGATGGAGGAGGTTTCCCGTCATGCCCTTTTGAGCTATCCCCTCTCCTTCCTGGAACAGTTTATAAACATAATATCAGCGGCCACAGTGATCTCTTACATAATATACACTCTTACCCCGGAGATAAGGCATAAATTGGGAGAACACCTTTATCTAACCACCCCCTTCGTTCTTTACGGAATTTTAAGATACCTCTACCTGGCCCACAGTAAGGGAATGGGGGAAGATCCCCTGGAGATCATCCTTAAGGATCGGAATTTCCAGGTCAACCTCCTGCTGTGGGTAGGGGTGGTGGGGGTTATAATATTCCTTGGATGGTAGACGATTTAAGGGCCCTTTTGCTTTCGGCCTCCCCCCAGAAACAGTGGGAGGGAGTGAATCATCCGGATTTTTCAGAGGAGCACGCCTTCCTTTTGCTGAGAAACAGGGCCCTGGACCCCTCCATAATAGAGCACCTTTCCAGTAACAGGGAGCTCATGGGGAAGGGAAGGTTTAAGGTTCTTCTGGTTACCCATCCCAACATACCCCTCCACCTGGGTCTTGACCTCCTTCCCCACCTCCTTCCTCTGGAACTTCTTCAGGTGAGCAAAAGCCCGGGAGCCAAGCCCCAGATAAAGAAGAGGGCAATTATGGCCCTGGGAGAGGGGATGAAGAAGTACCCCAAGGGACTCAGGATTTCCTTGGCCCGACAGCTGCCCCCCCAGGCCCATTTCCTGATGCTTCAGGAAAGGGACCTGGATGTGCTGAAGGCCTTTCTCCAGAACCCCTCCCTTACCCTTCACTCTGTTCTCAGGCTCCTGGAAAGGGGAAATCTTCCCGGAGATTTTTACAATTTCCTTTATTACAAAACCAAATGGGGCCTCAGGTCTGAAGTGAAGTTGAAAATAGTTCTGGCCAGAAATTCGCCCATACCCCTGGCTTTGAGGATTTTAAACGAACTTTCCCGTCAGCAACTCAGGGAGGTGGAGAAAAGCCCGGGCCAGCCCGATGTTATACTTAAAAGGGTGAGGCTCCTTTTGGGAAAGGAGGTGTAAATGGAGATAAAGTTTGAAGAAGGCCTTAAGAGGCTGGAGGAGATAGTGGCCAGGCTGGAGTCCGGTGAGGCCTCCCTGGAGGAGGCCATCTCCCTCTACGAAGAGGGGATAAAGCTGGCCAGAGCCCTGAAGGGGAAGCTGGAGGAAATAGAGATGAGGGTGGAAAAGCTAATGGAAACCGAAGGGGGGTTCCGCACCGAGGAGTTCAGGCACAGGACCGAGGCGGATGAGGATTGAGGAAGAGATAAGGGATTTCCGTCGGAGGGTGGAGGAGGCTTTAAGGGAGATAAAGGACCCGTATCTTTCCTATGTTTTGCGGCCCCCCGGCAAACTTATAAGACCCCTTTTGGTCTTTGCCGGTGCCTATCCCTTATCCTCCAGGAAGGTTATCCATGCCTCGGTGGCGGTGGAGCTCCTCCATGCCTCCTCCCTGGTCCACGATGACCTGCCGGCGGTGGATAACGACGAGCTCAGGAGGGGAAAACCGGCTGCCCATGTGAAGTTCGGGGAGGGGGTGGCTATAATGCTGGGGGATGCCCTCCTCTGCCTTGCCTTTGAATATGCCGCTGATCTGGGAATGGATGCGGTGAAGTTGTTGGCTAGGGCCGGAGGCATGGAGGGGGTGGCCGGGGGTCAAATCCTTGACCTTCACGGGGCCGAAACCCTGGAGCAAGTCAGAGAGGTACACCTGAGAAAAACCGCCAAGCTCATGGAGGCTTCCTTTCTCCTGGGCCTTCTTGTCTCCGGAAGGCAAAACATCCTTGGGAAGGGGGCTGAGCTGGGAAGGGAACTGGGGCTTCTTTTTCAGGCCGTGGACGATATACTTGACAGCGAAACTTGTGGAGGCGAACCCAATGTGGTTAAAATCTTGGGTATGGAAAAATCCAGGGCTTTAGCTCTGGGGTATCTTAAAAGCATAGAAGAAAAAGCGGAGGAATTCCCAGGGAGGGAGATAATAAGATGGCTGGCGGAAAGGACAATAGAGAGGATATCCTGAGCAGGATAAACTCCCCCAAGGATCTCAAAGGGCTTAGCTGGGAGGAGCTGAATCGCCTGGCCGTGCAGATCAGAAGGTTGCTCATAGAGGTGGTCTCAAGGACCGGGGGCCATCTTTCCTCCAACCTGGGCACCGTGGAGCTAACCCTTGCGCTTCACTTAGTGTTTGACCTTCCCAGGGACAAGATAATATGGGATGTGGGTCACCAGACTTATACCCACAAAATAATAACGGGGAGAAGGAAAAGATTTCATACCCTTCGCCAGAGGGGGGGGATAAGTGGGTTTACCACCCCTGAAGAAAGCCCCTACGATATTTACGGAGCAGGACATGCATCCACAGCCCTCTCCGTGGCCCTGGGAATGGCCACCGCCAGGGACCTCAAGGGGGAGGATTTCCATGTGGTGGCAGTGGTGGGGGACGGTTCCCTGACCGGTGGAGTGGCTTTAGAGGCCCTTAACCAGATAGGCTTTCTCAAAAGAAGGCTCATCATCGTTTTAAACGACAATAAATACAGCATTTCCCCCAATGTGGGGGCCCTTTCCGGATACCTGAACTATATAATTTCCGGTCAGATTTACCTCAAAGTGAAGGAACAGGTGGCAGCCCTGCTGGAGCATCTTCCAGGGGGAAGGAAGATGATAGAGGTGGGCAGGGCCTTAGAGGACAAGCTGAAGAAGATTTTTGTCCCCGGGATGCTTTTTGAGCAACTGGGGATAAAGTACATGGGTCCCATAAGCGGGCATTCCATAAGGCACCTGAAGAAGGCCCTGGAGGATGCCAAGCAATACGACTATCCGGTGCTTCTTCATGTGGTGACCAAGAAGGGTAAGGGATATAAACCCGCCGAAAGGTCCGCCAATCTTTTCCATTCTTCTCCGAAATTTGACATAAAAACCGGTCAATTTAAAAAGAAACCCAGGCCTTCCTTTTCCCAGGTCTTCTCCAGAACCCTGATAGAAATGGCCGAGCGGGACGAAAGGATAATAGCCATAACCGCCGCCATGCCAGAGGGCACAGGATTGATGGAGTTCAAGGAAAGGTTCCCCCGCAGATTTTTTGATGTGGGCATCGCCGAACAACACGCCGTGCTCTTTGCTGCCGGTCTTTCCAGGGAAGGGCTCCTGCCGGTGGCCGCCATCTACTCAACCTTCCTGCAAAGAGCCTACGATATGCTTTACCACGACCTGGCCATAATGAACCTCCAGGTTACCATAGGAATAGATAGGGCAGGAATAGTGGGAGGCGATGGCCCCACCCATCAGGGGATCTTTGACATGGCATATCTCAGGATATTCCCTAACTTCGTGATAATGGCTCCCAAGGACGAAAACGAGTTGAGACACATGCTGTACACTTCGGTCTACTATCCAGGGCCCTCCACCCTCCGCTATCCCAGGGATATGGTTTACGGTGTGAAGATGGACGGGGAGCTGAAGAGGATTCCCGTAGGAAAGGGGGAAGTGCTTCGCCAGGGCAGGGACCTGCTTATGGTGGCGGTAGGGACCATGGTGCGTCCGGCCATGGAGGCAGCCGAGACCCTTTCCAGACGGGGCATAGAGGCCACCGTGGTAAATGCCCGCTTTATAAAGCCCCTGGACCAGGACCTCATTTGTTCCTTAGCGAAGGCGCATGGAGCGGTTCTTACCTTGGAGGAGGGTGTTGTAGATGGGGGTTTTGGTTCCGCGGTCAGGGAGGTTCTGGATGCGAAGGGGATAAATGTGAAGTTCGGAAGAATAGGTGTCCCCTCGGCCCTCATTCCCCACGGGGCGAGGGAGGAGCTTCTTAAGGAACTTGGACTGGACCCTGAGTCTGTGGCCCTCAGGGCAGAGGAATTTCTTTATGGCGAAAAAAAGAGCTGACCTTCTTCTGGTGGAGAAAGGTCTGGTGGAAAGTCGGGAGAAGGCCCGGGCCCTGATAAACGCCGGGGAAGTCTTTACCCCACATTTTAGAATAGAAAAACCATCCCAGAAGATAGATGAAGATACGGAGCTCATATTAAAGGCCAGGCCCAGGTATGTAAGCAGGGGAGGGCTCAAGCTGGAGAAGGCCCTGAGGGATTTTTCCCTATCTCCCCGGGGGAAACTGTGCTGGGATATAGGGGCCTCCACGGGGGGATTTACCCATTGCCTTCTGCAACACGGGGCCAGGAAGGTCTACGCCATAGATGTGGACCCACGCCAGCTTCACTGGAAGCTGAGGGAGAGGGAGGAGGTGGTGCCGGTGAAGTTGAACGCCAGGTACATTAAAAGGGATTCCATACCTGAGGCCCCCGAGCTGGTGACCGTGGATGTTTCCTTTATCTCCGCCCTGAAAATACTCAAACCCCTCTCCGAATTCCTGGGGGACCTTCCCCTTCTGGTTCTCGTTAAGCCTCAGTTTGAGGCTGGCCGGGAGAGGGTGGGGAGGGGCGGCGTTGTAAGGGATCGCGGTGTTATAATTGAGGTGGTAAAGGAATTTTGCCACAGGGCAGCTAAAATGGGGTTTTATCCCTGGGGGGTAAGCATCCCCATTCCCGGCAAAGAAGGGAATCAGGAGGTTTTCGTTCTTTTCAGGAGGAAGCCCCCGGGGGTGGAAATAGAAAGTATTCTGAAGGAGAAATTAGGTGAGGGCAGGAATAGTAGCTAAAGGCCACGCCGGTGACCTTGAGGCCTATCTTCGCAGGGCTGTTTCCTTCCTTAAAAAGAAAGGGGTGGAGGTGGTCCTGGAGGAGGACCTGAAGGGAAGGGTGGAGGGCGCCCAAGAGGGGTATCCCCGCCGACAGCTTCCCTTCCATGTGGATTTCCTGTTAGTTCTCGGTGGAGACGGGACGCTTCTTTCAGTGGCCGATGCTTCAGCCCGGGCAGGAATCCCCCTGCTGGGGGTAAACTTAGGTTTTCTGGGCTTTCTCACTGAGATAAAAAAGGAGGAGCTGGAGGAGGCCCTGGGAGAATTCCTGGAAGGGAAGGCCATGGTGGAGAGGCGCCAGATGCTGGAGGTGGAATTTAAGGGCAGGACCCATCTCGTGCTGAACGATGCTGTTATAAACAAAAGCGCCCTGGCCAGAATGATAACCGTGAGGGTATGCGTGGAAGGGACGGAAATTTCCAAGATCAGGGCCGATGGAATAATAGTTTCCACCCCCACCGGTTCCACGGGATACAACCTTTCCGCCGGTGGGCCCATCATAAACCCCCAGGTTTCCGCCATAATCATAACCCCCATCTGTCCCCATGCCCTTACCCAGAGGCCCATAGTAATCCCCTCATCTTCCGGGGTGAGTTTGAGCCTGGTAAGCGGGGAGGAAGTCTATCTCACCCTTGACGGCCAGAGGGGGGAGGCGATGGTTGAAGGACAGAGGGTTTCGGTGAGGGAAGCCAGGGAGAGGTTGCTTCTGGTGAGGCCAGCGGGAAGGAGTTATTATCAAATGTTAAAGGAGAAACTGGGCTGGGGAAGCTGAGGGCCTTTACTTAGCCTTCCCTTGGGGTATAATATCATTTAAACCCCCTGGAGGTTGTCCATGGAGTTCAACTTTTCCGAAATAGAGAAGAAATGGCAGGTCAGATGGGAGAAGGAAAAGGTCTTCCGGGCGGAGGACTTCAAGGGTAAAAAATACTATGTCCTGGAGATGTTTCCCTATCCCTCCGGCAAGCTACACATGGGACATGTGAGAAACTACGCCATAGGGGATGTGGTGGCCCGCTACTACATGAAGAGGGGGTACAATGTTCTGCATCCCATAGGGTGGGACGCCCTGGGACTTCCTGCGGAAAACGCTGCCATCCAGCACGGAGCAGAGCCCGAAAAGTGGACTAAGGAAAATATTGACAGAATGAAGAAACAGCTCAAGAGCCTGGGGATAAGCTACGACTGGGACCGGGAGGTGGCCACCTGCGACCCGGAATATTACCGATGGAACCAGTGGTTTTTCCTTAAAATGCTGGAGAAAGGTCTGGCCTATAGAAAGGAGGAATGGGTAAACTGGTGCCCCAAGTGTAAAACCGTATTGGCCAACGAACAGGTCAAGGACGGCAGATGCTGGAGGTGCGGCTCGCCGGTGGAACCCCGCCGGCTCAAGCAATGGTTTCTCAAGATAAGGGATTACGCCGAAGAACTTCTCCAGGGCCATGAGGTCCTCAGAGGGAAATGGCCGGAGAAGGTTTTAATCATGCAGAAAAACTGGATAGGAAGGGGAGAGGGGGTGGAGATAGATTTTCAGGTGGAGGGCCTGGGCAAGAAGATAAGGATTTTCACAACCCGCTTGGATACTATCTACGGAGCCACCTATTTGGTCCTTTCCCCGGAGCATCCCCTGATAGAGGACCTGGTAAAGAACAATCCTGAGAAGGAAAGGATCCTGCAGTGGTGCTATAGAAAAATAAGGGAGATGAGGGTTCTTAAGAGGGAAAGGGAGGAGGAGCCGGAGAAGGAGGGGATCTTCACCGGCGCTTATGCCATAAACCCCTTCAACAGGGAGAGGATTCCCATATGGATAGGGGACTATGTGCTGATGGAATACGGAACAGGGGCCATCATGGCTGTTCCAGCCCACGACCAGAGGGATTTTGAGTTCGCCAGGAAATACAACCTGCCGATAAAGGTGGTAATTATGCCCGAGGACGGGAAGCTGGAGCTTCCCTTGAGGCAGGCCTATGAGGAAAAGGGTATCCTGGTAAATTCCGGAGGATATACGGGGCTTCGCAGCGAAGAGGCCATAAGGAGGATGGTGGCCTTTGCCGAGGACCAGCAGTTCGGAAACAAGGCCGTTTCCTACAGGATAAGGGATTGGGGTATTTCCCGTCAGCGCTACTGGGGCACCCCCATACCCGTGGTTTACTGCGAAAAATGCGGAATAGTTCCCGTTCCTGAGGACAAACTCCCGGTGGTTCTCCCCAAGGATGTTAAGTTTACAGGGGAAGGGAACCCCCTGGAAACCTCCCCTTCGTTCGTGGAGACCACCTGCCCACGCTGTGGAGGTCCGGCTAAGAGGGAGACGGATACCATGGATACCTTCTTTGACTCGTCCTGGTACTTCCTCCGCTACACCGACCCCAAAAACCACCGTGCCCCCTTTGAGAGGGAGAAGGCGGAATTCTGGGCCCCTCCGGAAATATACATAGGGGGGGTTGAACACGCCATCCTCCACCTCATCTACGCCCGATTTTTCACCAAGTTCCTCAGGGACATAGGTCTCATAGGATTCTCTGAGCCCTTTCCCCGCCTCCTGACCCAGGGCATGGTCCTCAAGGACGGGAAGAAAATGAGCAAATCCTTAGGGAATGTGGTGGAGCCCGACGAGATGATAGCCAAATACGGGGCAGATGCGGTGAGGCTTTTCATCCTTTTTGCCGCCCCGCCGGAGAGGGACCTGGAGTGGAGCGATGCGGGCATAGAAGGGGCTTACCGCTTTGTTAAAAAGCTCTGGGCCCTTTTCCAGAGGAACCTGGATGTGATGAGGGAGGGGCGGGAGCCTTCCCCGCAGGCTCATCCCGAAGTGAGGAGGGCCACCCACAGAACCATAAAGAAGGTCACCGAGGAAATCCAGGACAGGATGCACTTTAACACCGCCATAGCCTCCCTTATGGAGTTCTACAACTTCCTGACCGAAAGGGAAGAGGTTTTGAGGGGGCAACCTGAGGGGAGGGCGGTTTTAAGGGAAGCCCTGCTTTCCCTGCTCCACCTGATTTCCCCCTTCACCCCCCATCTGGCAGAGGAGGTCTGGGAGGCCGCGGGAGGTGAAGGGTTCATAACCCGGGCTCCCTGGCCATCCTATGACCCGGCACTTATAGAGGAGAAGGAGGTGACGGTGGTGGTTCAGATCAACGGTAAGGTCAGGGATAAGATAAAAATTCCCAGGGACCTCTCCCGGGAGGAGGTTAAAGAGAGGGTCCATTCCTCCGAAAGGGTCAGGAAGTTCCTGCAGGGAAAGGAGGTGGTAAAGGAAGTATATGTGCCCGGCAAGATTTACAGCATCCAGGTGAAATGAAAAGATTTTTGTTTTTAGCCCTTCTTCCCTGGATAGCGGGATGTGGATACCATCTGGCCGGTACCGGAACCACCCTTCCCCCTTACATAAAGAAGATTTACATCCCCCCCATAAAGAACATGACCCCCAGGGCAGAGGTGGAAAGCTTCTTCACCGCCGCCATCCGGGAGGAGATGATAAGAAGAGGAAAGAAGGTGGTGGACAGGGAGGAGGCGGCGGACGCCGAGCTTCTCGGGACCATTGTTGCCTTTAGAATGGTGCCCGTGGGAATAACCACCGGGGGAGAGGGCAGGAGGTTCTCCGTAATAATAACCGGCAGGTTCTACCTGAAGGACCTGAGGACGGAAAGGGTAATATTCCAGAGCTCCTCCTATACCTTTCGGGATGAATACCAGGCCGAGGGTTCCAGAGGCGTTAATTTCCTTTCCCTGCAGAGCGATGCCATAGACCGGATAGCCAGGGAATTTGCCAGGTCAGTGGTGAGTACTATCCTTGAGGGCTTCTAAGAGCGTTTACCTCTACGGTCCCGATTCCCTGGGTAGGTGGAGAAGGTTCAAATCCTTGGCCAGGGGCAGCCTCTTTTACCTTTACGAAACCAGCTGGGAAGAGATACTGGAGGAGATAAGGAACCCTTCCCTTTTTTCATCCTCCCAGGTGGGCATAAGGATACTCCACGGCAGGGAGGAGAAGATAAGGAAAGGGGAGAGGGAGGTTGTGAAGGAGGTGATTTCCTCCGGGGTGGTTATTTCCTCGGAATATCCGGAAAAAAGCGAACTGAAGGCCCTTCTGAAGGAACTTCGCTGCACCGTGGAGTATTACAGGGCCCTCTACGAGAGGGAAAGGGCAGCCCTGGTACGGGAAGAGTTAAAAAAGGCGGGAAAGGATATAGCCAACGACGCCCTTTTTTACATCGTAAAGACCGTGGGGGAGGATACCTTGGCCCTCTGGCGGGAGGTGGAGAAGTTGAAGCACCTGCCCTGCGGGAAGATCCTCCTTTCCCATGTGGAGAAGGCCGTGGCTCCCCTCAGGGAGTATCCTGTCTGGGAGCTGGAGGTGGCCTTAGCCAACAGGGATTATCCCAAGGCGTGGGAGGTGCTGGAGGACCTGAAGCAGAAGGGGCAGTCCCCCCAGCTTGTGGTGGGAAGCCTGAATTACATGATGGGAAGAATTTGCCGCAAGGACCTCAGCGAGGAACTTTTTCTTCTGGACTGGAGGATAAAGACGGGCTATTCCCCCTGGGACTCCCTTCACCTGGCTGTTCTTCGTTTCATGTACCTTTGCTGAATTAATCGGAGTTCTGGGTCTTCAGCGGCCTATAGGTTATAATTTTCGGTGTTGAGGAAAAAGGTTCTCATTTCCGCCGGGATTGTATTGGGGGTTTTTGCCCTCCTGTTTGCCGTAGAGGTTTACATATCCAGGATTTCCCCCAGCGCCGGACCTTCTGAAACCCTCCTCCTCTTTTTCCTCTGGAACATAGTGATAATTCTCTTCTTAGTGCTGGCCTTTGTTCTGGGGAGAAATTTCTTCAAGCTCTATCTGGAACGGAGGAGGATGGTGCTGGGAGCGAAGCTCAAGACCAAGCTGGTAATGTTTTTCTTCCTCTTTACCCTGGTTCCCACCATAATGATTTTCTTCTTTGCCTCCGACATCATCGGGAGGTCGGTGGAGAGCTGGTTCAAAACCCCCATGGACAGCATAATGAAGGACATAGACGAGCTTTCCAGGGATTTCTACGATATATGGAAGCCCCACCTTCTTCATTATGCGGACCTCATAAGAAGGGGAATCCAGGGAAACGAGGATTTCAAGACCCTTTTCTCCAGGGTAAGAACCAGGATGATAGAGTACAACATAGACCTGGTGGGGATATACTCGGGGGAGGAGGAAATATTTACCCTGCTAAACCCTTCCCTTCCCCTACACGATTACCGGGACCTTCCTCCCCTGACCGTAAAGAGGGGCCTTATTGGAGAGGCTCAGTGCGTGGTGGATACTATGGAAAAGGGGGACCTCATAAGGTGCGTGGCCCCCAAGGGAAGGGGAGGTTTTGTGGTGGCGGTGGGGAAGTTTTTCCCTCAAAGCATTTCCCAGAAGGTGGCCCTTTTGAAATCCGTGGTTACCCGCTACAGGGAGGTAAAGCTGCTGAGAAATCCCATGAAGACCACCTACATCCTTTTCCTGCTCCTCCTTTCCCTTTTGATTCTATTCTCCGCTTCCTGGGTTGGTCTTCAGATAGCCAAGAACATAACCAGGCCAGTGGAGGAGCTACTGGAGGCCACAGAGAAACTTTCTCAGGGGGATTTTTCCGTGAAGCTTCAGCCCAGGGGAGAGGACGAGATGGGGCTTCTGGTTCAGGGGTTTAATCGTATGGTGGAGGAGCTGAGGAAGCAGAGGGAGGAGATAGAGGCCAGGAAGAATTACATTGAGGTCCTTCTGGATACCATCAACCCCGGAGTTATAGGCATTTCTAAGGACGGAAGGATAATTTCGGCCAATCCCTCGGCTGTTTCCCTCCTGGGCCTGGAGGGAAAGGTGGGCAAACCCCTGGGGGAGGCCATCGGGGATGAGGGGCTCAGGGAACTTCTGGAGGAGGGGGTAAAAAAGGGGGAAACCATAGAGTCCAGGGAGGTGGTTCTCAATCTGGGGGGAAGCTCCAAGCATCTTCTTCTTAATCTCGTACCCATAAAGAGGGAGGGAAAGGTTCAGGGATATATAGCCGTGCTGGAGGACATCACCTTGGTGGTGAACACCCAGAAGATGGAGGTCTGGAGGGAGGTGGCCCGAAGAATTGCCCATGAAATAAAGAATCCTCTTACCCCCATAAAGCTGGCGGCCCAGAGGATAATAACCAAGGTAAGCTCAGGGAAATTTACTCCCGAAGAAATAGAGAAGGAGGCCCGCAGGATTCTCTCCGAAACCGTTACCATAAAGACCCTGGCTGAGGACTTCTCCCAGATGGCCAGAATGCCGCAGATGAGAAAAATTCCCTATTCGTTGAAAAAACTCCTGAGGGAGCTTTTCGAATCCTACAGGGCTACCTATCCTGAGATAAATTTTTCTCTGAAGATAGAACAGAACTTTCCCGAGACCCTTTATTTTGACCCCGACCAGATAAAAAGGGCTATAAGGAATATACTCAACAACGCTGTGGAGGCCGTGGGGGAAGGGGACAGTATATCGGTGGAAGCGAAGTTGGACCTGGAGAAGGGTTTCTGGCGGGTTATAATATCCGATACAGGCCCTGGGATTGCGGACCAGGACAAGGAGAGGATCTTCACCCCTTATTTTTCCAAAAAGAAGGGAGGCTCAGGCCTGGGCCTTTCCATTGCCATGCACATAGCAAGGGAACACAACGGAAGGCTGTATGTGGAGGACAACCAGCCTAAGGGAGCCAGGTTTATAATGGAGGTTCCGATTTGAGAAGGGGGAGGATTCTGGTTGTGGACGACGAAGAGCCCATCAGGGAACTGATGAAAGATATTTTAGAGGACGAAGGTTATCATGTGGAGCTGGCGGAGTCCGGGGAGGAGGCCCTGGCCATGATGGAGCGCAGGGCATACGATCTGGTTTTCCTGGATATATGGCTCCCCGGGGTGGACGGCATGGAAGTTTTGAGAAGGGTTGTGGAGAGAGAACCCAGACCCCATGTGGTTATAATCTCGGGCCACGGCACGGTACAGTCGGCGGTGGAGGCCATAAAACTGGGAGCCTACGACTTCATAGAGAAACCCCTTTCCATGGAGAGGATCATCGTGGTGGCGAGGAACGCCGTGACGGAAAAGAGGTTGAGGGAGGAAAGGGAGATACTTTTGAGGGCCCAGGAGGAGGTGGAGTTCGTGGGGGAAAGCCAGGCCACCAAGGAAATTTTGAGGTTGGTGGAAGAGATGGCCCCCACGGAGGGGACGGTCCTCATCACCGGAGAGACGGGGACCGGCAAGGAATTGATCGCCAGACTCATACATGCCAGAAGCCAGAGGGCCCGGGGGAGGTTTGTGCCCCTCAATTGCTCCGCCATCCCCGACGAACTCATGGAAAGTGAGCTCTTCGGCTATGTGAGGGGGGCCTTTACCAATGCAGTAAAGAACAAAAAGGGAAAACTTCAGATGGCCGATGGGGGAACCCTATTCCTGGATGAGATAGGGGACATGAGCCTCAGGATTCAGGCCAAAATACTGAGGGTGATAGAGGAACAGAGGTTTGAACCCCTCGGCTCCACCGAGGTGGTGGAGATAGATACCAGGTTCATAGCGGCCACCAACAAAAACCTTCAGGAGGAGGTGAGGAAGGGAAATTTCCGCCGGGATCTTTTCTACAGGATAAATGTCCTTCCCATACACATTCCGCCCCTCAGGGAAAGGCCCGAGGACATAATACCCATAGCCCGTTATTACCTGAGGAGGTTTTCCAGCAAGTACAACAAGCCTGAGCTGAAACTCTCCCCCTCCGCCGAGAGGGCCTTGGTCTCCTATCCCTGGCCAGGGAATGTGAGGGAACTCAGGAACACTGTGGAAAGGGCGGTTATACTGAAAAGACAGGGGAGTGTGCTGGAGCCCCGGGACCTTTATCTTCCACATCAGGGGTTCGGGGAGGAATTTTTCCGCTTCTCGTCCCTGCAGAGGGCCCTGAAGGCCTTTGAGAGGGAGTTCATACTGAGAAAGCTTCGGGAACACCATTGGAATATAACCAAAACCGCCGAGGCCCTGGGGGTGGACCGCTCCAACCTTCATAGGAAGATGAAAATCTTAGGAATAGAAAAGGAGAACGAAAATGGTGAGAGTTAGATTTGCCCCCTCCCCCACAGGATACCTCCATGTGGGAGGAGCCAGGACCGCTTTGTTTAACTGGCTTTTTGCCCGGAAGATGGGAGGGAAGTTCGTCCTCAGGATAGAGGATACGGATCTGGAGCGCTCCAGTCAGGAGATGAGCTTTGAGATACTGCAGGCCCTGCGATGGCTCCGCCTGGAATGGGACGAAGGGCCCATATATCAGAGCAGGAGGCTTGTCATTTACAGGAGGATGGCCGAGAGGTTGGTTCGGGAGGGGAAGGCCTATTATTGCTACTGTACTAAGGAAGAGATAGAGGAAAGGAGGCGGGCTTCGGGGAAGAAGGTCTGGAAATACGACAGACGCTGCCTCCACCTCAGCCAGGAAGAGAAGGAGAGGTTTGAGAGGGAGGGGAGGCCCAGGGCCGTGAGGTTTCTGGTGCCCCCCGGGGTTACGGAATATCAGGACCTTATATTGGGAAGGGTTTCCGTCAAAAACGATGAAATAGAGGACTTCGTTCTTCTCAAATCCGATGGATACCCCACCTATCACCTTTCGGTGGTGGTGGACGACCACCTTATGAAGATAACCCATGTTATCAGGGGGGCGGACCACATAGCCAATACGCCCAAGCAGATACTTCTTTACAGAGCCTTCGGTTGGGAACCTCCCCTTTTTGCTCACCTTCCCCTTATCTTAGGAAAGGACCGCAAAAAGCTGAGCAAGAGGCACGGGGAAACATCGGTTCTTGCCTTCAGGGAAAGGGGAATAGTCTCTCTGGCCATGGTTAACTTCCTGGCCCAGCTCAGCTGGTCTCCGGGTGAGGATAAGGACTTCTATACCATGGAGGAGTTGGCGGAGAGGTTTTCCCTTGAAAAGGTGAGGAAATCCAACCCTATATTTGACCTGGATAAGCTGGCGTGGTTGAACTCTAAGGTTATTTCCGCTCTTTCAGCTGGGGATATCTGGCCGGAGCTCCTTCCCTTTCTGGAAAGGGAGGGGATTAAGGAGGAGTCGGAAGCCAAGAAGGACTGGGTTTTCAGGGTTATTGAGCTGATCAAGGAAAGGTCCAGGGACCTTCTGGAAATGGCCAGGAAGATAAAGAGGTACATTAGGAACGACTTTGACTACAGCGAGGATGCCCTGAGAAAGCACTGGAAGGAAGGGGCCAAGGATGGGCTGAGGAGGCTGCGGCAGGTTTACGCCGGGCTGGATAGTTTGGATGCGGCCAGCGCAGAGGCTTCCCTCAGGGCTTTGGCCGAGGAAATGGGGGTGAAGGCTGCCAGGCTTATCCATCCCCTGAGGGTTGCCCTTCTTGGAGAGCGGGTTTCTCCCCCTATATTCCATGTGGTGGAGGTTCTGGGAAAAGAGGAGGTTCTCCTCAGGATAGATAGGGCCCTGAGGGAACTTCCCGATGTATAATTGGAACATGAGGACCAGAATTTTCCTGGCCGCGGTACTTCTGGGCGCTCTTTTCTTCTCCTGCGGAGGATATAAACCGAGAAAGCTCAATGTGGTTTTGATCACCATAGACACCCTCCGGGCAGACCACCTGAGCTGCTATAATCCAGGGTCCGTTAAAACTCCCCACATAGATGCCCTGGCGGAAAAGGGGGTGCTTTTTACCCACGCCTTTGCCCATGTGCCCATGACCCTTCCATCCCATACCTCCATTCTCACAGGAACTCTGCCGCTTTATCACGGCATCCACGATAACTACGGCTTCAGGGCCAGCGACAGGTTAATTACCCTGGCGGAATTCCTGAAGGCCAGAGGCTATTCCACCGCAGCCTTCATAGGAGCCTTTCCCTTGGACTCCAGGTTCGGTCTTGCCCAGGGCTTTGACCTCTACGACGAAAGATACCCCTCCAAAAACACCAGAACCTTCTTCTTCCCCGAAAGAAGGGCTGAGAAGGTGATAAATTCCGCCCTTTCATGGCTGGATTCCCACAGGAAGGAGAGGTTTTTCCTTTGGGTTCATGTATTTGACCCCCACCAGCCCTACGACCCGCCCCCGCCCTACGACCGTCTCTATGAGGACGACCCCTATTCAGGGGAGGTGGCCTACACCGACGCCCAGCTGGGGAGGCTTTTTGACTATCTGAGGGAGAAAGGACTGGAGGGTAGCACCCTGGTGGTCATAACTGCGGACCACGGCGAGGGAAGGGGGGACCACGGGGAACTTACCCACGGCTACTTTGCCTACAATTCCACCATTCACATTCCCCTGATTTTTTACGCCCCCGGCCTTTTCAAGCCCAGAAGGGTGGAAACCTATGTGGCCCACTGGGACATTTTTCCTACCATAGCCGAAATAATAGGGGAGAAACCGCCGAGGCAGGTTCAGGGACGCTCCCTTCTCCCGGCCCTGCTGGGAAGGAACATGGGGGATGAGGAAATTTACTTTGAATCCCTTTCCCCCTTTCTTTCCCGGGGTTGGGCTCCCCTCAGGGGTTTGATAAAGGACAGGCTGAAGTTCATAGACCTCCCCATCAAGGAGGCCTACGATCTCAGGAGGGATTTTTCAGAAAAGCACAACATATACGGGACCCCTAAAAGCAAGGAGGTGGAAAGGGAGCTTTTTAGGGTTATTGAAAGGTTCTCTAAGGGGAAGCTTCAGGCCCAGGGTGTATCCAGGGGAGACCTGAGAAAACTTCTTTCCCTGGGATATGTCTCAGGAAGGGTTCGGAGCAGGGGGAAGTTCACCGTCCAGGACGACCTTAAGACCCTGCTTCCGGTGCATCTGGCCCATCTTAAGGCCATGAAGCTTTACTCAGGAGGGCAGCTTGAGGAGGCCATAAAGCTGGAGGAGGGTGTTCTTAAAAAGAGGCCGGATTTTCCCCAGGCTTACATCACCCTTGCCACCTTTTACAAAGCTAAAGGGGACATAGAAAGGGCCCTGCAGGTCTTTCGCACCGGCGAAAAGAGGGGAATCCAGGAGTACAGCTTCTTTACATTTTACGGCATGACCCTTACCGAGGCGGGAAGGCCGGAGGAGGCTATAAAAATCCTTAAAAAAGCCATATCCATCGTGGATTTTGACCCGGAAGCCTGGAACTACTTGGGCATAGCCTACTGGAAGGCGGGCCTCTTTGACCAGGCCCTGCAGGCGTACAAAAAGGCCCTTTCCCTGGAGCCCAACTACGCCTTAGTTTACAACAACCTGGGATCCCTGTTCCTGTCCATGCATATTTACGACGATGCCGCCAGGTATTTCAAAAAGGCCCTGGAGCTGGACCCCACCTTGGCCGCCGCCTACAACGGGCTGGGCGATTGTTACGAGGCCATGGGGGAGAGGGGAAAGGCCATAGAGCTATGGAAGAAGGCCTTAGAGAAAAATCCCCGATATGCCCTGGCCATCTACAACCTTGCGGTGGCCCTGGAAAAGGAGGGAAGGCCCGGGGAAGCGAAAAAATACGCCTCCGAATACCTGAGGTTGATGGGCAGAAACATCCCTCCCCGGGACAGGGCCAGGATGGAAAGAATTCTTCGCCGGTAGTACAATAAATTTGATGGTTTTAAAACCGTGAAAAGGAGGGTCCTTGGGGATAAAGGAGCTTTTTGTGGTTTTTTCAGACCCTGTAAGGCTAAGGATGGTGGAGCTGCTGCAGGAGAGGGATTGGACGCCTTCCCGACTGGCGGAGGAGCTGGGCCTTTCCCGGCCCACGGTGACCCACCACCTCAACATAATGAGAAGGGCGGGGGTGGTTAGCTGTGAAAAGAGGGGGAAGGAGGTCCTTTGTTCCCTGGAGCTGACGGTTTTCCAGGAGCTGATTGAGTTCGCTGCTAAATTTTTAAAGGGGGATAAATATGAGGTTTAACCTTTTCTTGGCCGCCGGAGGATTTTTAACGAACTTCTTCCTTTTCCTGAAACTTCCCCGCAGGGTCCCCCTTCACTTTGGCATGTCCGGCAGGGTGGACCGCTGGGGAAGCAAGCTGGAATTGCTGGGTTTGAATCTCTTCCTGGTCTTATTCCTGCTTTTTCTTTATTTTTTCATCCCCAGGATAGACCCCAAAAGGAGGAGGCTGTGGTCCTCCCGGGGATACCACATGATATTCACCGGGCTCTTTGTCCTGCCTTTTTTCCTGGCCTTGCTTCCCTATTTTTACTTTATTGGCTTGCCGGTAAGCAGGTTGGCCCTTCTCTTTTCCGGGCTGGTCCTGGCTTTCATAGGCAACTACCTCCCCACCATCAGGCCCAATTACTTCGTGGGCATAAGAACTCCCTGGACCTTAGAGAATGAGGAGGTCTGGAGGAAAACCCATAGAATAGGTGGGTGGCTGTTCGTGTTTACCGGACTGGCATTGACCCTTTCCGCTATTTTCCTTCCAGTTAAAACAGGTATTTACTTCCTGGTGGTTTTGATTTCTCTTTTAATCCTTTTTCTCTTCGCTTATTCTTACCGGGCGTGGAGAAGGGAGGGGGGAAATGGACCCCTCCCTTAGACTTATTCCGGTCTGATTTTGTTCATATAGGTATACATGATGGGAACCACGAAAAGGGTGAGGAAGGTGGCCACCGTAAGGCCCCCCACGATGGCAAGGCCCATGGGGGCCCTCATTTCGGAGCCTGTGCTTTTGGAAAGGGCCATGGGCAGGGTGCCAAATACGGTGGTGAGGGCCGTTATTAGCACTGGCCTGAGCCTGGTGACCGCTCCTTCCACCACGGCCTCAAAGCGGCCCTTGCCCCGCCGTATCAGCTGATTTATATAATCCACCATCACTATTCCGTTGTTTACGGCAATTCCTGCCAGCATTACTATACCCATCATACCGGGAAGGGATATGGGTTTTCTTGCCAGCAGGAAAGCCAAGAAGACTCCTATAATGGCTAAGGGAACCGTGAACATTATTACAAAGGGATGGGAAAGGTGTTCAAACTCTGCGGCCATTATCATGTAAGTTAAAAGGGCTGCCAGGAGGAAAACCTGTATCATGGTCTTTATGGCGTCCACCATATCCTTGTATTGTCCGGCAATTTCTAAGGAATAACCTGAAGGAAGGCTCTTTTCTATGGGCTTTAGCTTCCTGCTGGCTTCGGCCACCGCCTGCCCTAAGGACCTTCCCACTATGTTGGCCCTTACGGTTATGACCCTCTGCTTGGAGGAGCGGTATATTCTGACGGGACCCTTGCTTTCCCTGATGGTTACGAGGTCTGAGAGGTAAACCCTGCTTCCCAATGGGGTAATTATGGGGAATTTTAGAAGCTCGCCAAGCCTTTCCCTTTCGTCCCTCGGCAGTTGAACCCTTACATCGTAATTGTCCCCGCGGTAAGTTACCCTGGTGGCCAGCTCTCCGGTGGTGGCGTAATTTACCAGCGTTGATATATATCCTGTGGAAAGCCCGAGCCTGGATATTACATCCCTGCGGGGAAGAAGAACCACCTCAGGCTTTCCCGCCTGGTAGGTCATGTTCACATCCCTCATTCCCCTTACGCTGCGGAGTACCCTGGCTACCCTTTCCGCCACGGTATGGATGGCAGTGAGGTCCTTGCCGTAAACCTCTATTTCCACGGGATAAAGGCTTCCCCCGGTCATCATCCTTCCCAGGTCAAGAACCTGGTTTTCCACCCCTCTGTAATGGGGTATTCTGGCCCGGAAATCCTCCAGGATCTCGTCTATGGACCTGCTCCTCTCTTCCCTGTACTTCAATTTGGCCCAGACCATGGCTTCGTGGGGGCCCGATGGAGAAAATTCAAAGGAAGAGCTTCCTATTCCTCCCTCCTGGGTGACTCCCACGCTGGTGAGGACCGAAATGGTCTCCGGGAAGGAGGCCAGGATCCTGGCATCCTGCCTGGCCAGCCTGTCCGTGACTTCCAGGGGGGTCCCCACCGGGGTTTTTATTTTCATCATGATTATGGCCCTGTCCACCTTGGGCATGAATTCTGTGCCTACGATTTTTACAACCCCGAAGGAAAGGACAAATAGCAGGAAAACCCCGGCCAGGAAAATTCCCCGGTGATGGAGAACCCATCTCAGGGAGCTCTCATAGGCCCTTCTCATCCTTCCTTTGACGAAGGAATCGGAGAACCTGCCCATTAACTCCGCCAGCTTCCCTCTTTTCCTCTCCTTCCTGTAGAGGACGGAGGTCAACATGGGGGTTATGGTTAAAGCCACGAAAAGGGAAGAGAGCAGGGCAAAGGAGATGGAAAGGGCCAGGGCCCGGGAAAGCTTTCCGGTTATTCCGCTGGCGAAGACCATGGGGAAGAAGACGGCTATGGTGGTGAAGGTGGAGGCAGCTATGGCCATGGCCACCTCCTCGGTCCCCACCACCGAGGCCTCATCCGGGGAAAGCCCCTTTTCCTCAAAATGTCTGTATGTGTTTTCTATGACAACCACCGCATTGTCCACCAGCATTCCCACCCCCAAGGCCAGCCCTCCTAAGGTGAGGAGGTTTAAGGTATAGCCGGCCACATAGAAGGCTATGAAGGTTGAAATTATGGAAAGGGGAATTGATAGGGAAATAACCAGGGTTGGTCTCCAGTTTCCCAAGAAGAGAAACAAAATGCCTATGGCCAGAATTCCTCCCACCAGTATGTTACCCACGGTCCTTATGGCCATGAGGGTTATGGGCTTTTCCTGGTCAAAGACCAGGTGAAATTCAACATCGGAGGGTAACCTTTTTTTGAGCTTTTTTAGAGTTTTCTTTACCCTTCTTGCCACCAGGACTGTATTGGCGTTGGAGGTTTTGGTAACCAGCATAACCACCGCCGGTTCCCCGTTTATGTTGGCGGTGGACCTCTCCTGATAGTCCCCGAACCTTACCTCCGCCACTTCCCCTAAGTGGACTATCCTTCCTTCCTTGCTAACTCCCACCACCACCCGCCTTATGTCCTCCAGGCTGTCAAACTGCCCTTTTATCCTTATGTCCTTTTCCTCGTGGGCCGAAAGGATAAAGCCAGCTGGCTGGTTTATGTTTTCCATCCTGAGGGCCTGGATTATCCTGTCCACACCTATCCCGTAGGCCGCCAGCTTCCTTAGACTGGGGGTTATTAAAATCTCCCTTTTCCGGGGCGAGAGAACCTGAACCGCTGCCACCCCGTCCAGCCTGGAGAGCTTCTCCACAACCTGGTCGTCCAAGAGCTTTTTAAGCTGGGATTGGCTCAGAGTTTTGCTGCTTATCCCGTAATAGAGTATGGGGAAATCCGAGATGTTAAATTTGTAAACTATGGGGTCCTCTGCTTCCTCCGGGATGAATTTTCTGAAGCGGGCTATTCTGTCCCTTATGTCCTGGGCTGCGGCGTCCATGTCCGTTCCCCATTCAAACTCCACGGTGATCATGGAAAGGCCTTCCTGGGATACGGATTTCACCTCCTTCACCCTGGTGACCGAGGATACGATCTCTTCCAGGGGTTTGGTTACCAGCTGCTCCACATCTTCGGGGGAGGCTCCCCTGTAGGAAGTTATTACCGTCAGGGTTGGATACTCTATGCTGGGCATGAGGTCAAGGCCCAGTTTTGTGTAAGCAATGGCTCCCACCACCACTATTATCAGGATGAGCATGGTGATGGTCACCTTTCTTTTGACTGAGAAGGCCGGGATACTCATTTCTCCTCCTCCACCAGGGCTCCGTCGTAAAGTCCGAAGAGGTTCTCCACCACCACCCTATCGCCTTCCTTAAGACCCTGAACGATTTCCACCAGTTCATCACCCACCAGGCCGGTCTTAACCTTCCTCCTGATGGCCCTTCCCTTTTCCACCACAAATACGCTTTTGCCCTCCACCAGGGAGGAAAGGGGAACTGCCAGGGCCCTTTTTCTGGCGAATATGAGCCTTACCTGAACATCGGTGCCGGGCTTAAGGAGAAGGTCCCTGTTTTCCGCAAGTATCCCCACCCTGAAGGTTTTGGAAGCCGGGTCCGCCGCCTGGGCTACGGAGAAAACCCTGCCCTCAAGCTCTATGTTCTTCCACTTTATAAGGGCCGGGTTTCCGACCTTTATCAGGTCAATTTTGGAGGAAGCTACATCTACATAGACCTTTATCCTTTCAAAGTTCATCAGAACCAGAATTCCGGCCCCACCTCCGAACCCTCCCATGCCGGGATTTACAAAATCGCCCTCTTCCTTTAATTTGTTGGTGATTATCCCGGAAAAGGGCGCCCTTAATCTGGAGGACCTTATGAGGAACCTGGCCATTTCCACTGCTGCTTCAGCCTGCTTCTTTTGGGCCCTGGCAGCCTTTAAGGCCAGCTCCATTTTCTCGTACTGCTGGCGGGATATGGCCTGCTCCTTAAGAAGTTTAACGGCCCTATGGAAATTCCTTTCGGCATCCTTAAGGTTGGCCCGGGCGGCCTCTAAGGCAGCTTCGGCCTGTCGGAGCTGGATTTCCGCCTGCTCCGTATCCAGCTCTGCCAGCAATTGTCCCTCGGAGACCTTCTGACCTTCCTCTACATAAATCCTTTTAATCTTTCCGTTTATCTTGGGAATTATGTTCTGCTTTTTATAAGCCTCCACTGTCCCGGAATAGAGGAGGGACTTCCTTATCTCCCTGTAAGTGACCCTTTGGGTTTTTACCTTAAACTTAACCTTCTCCTCCTTGACCCCCTGCCTGCCTCCGGAGGGCCCTCCGCAGAAGGCAAAAAGCAGGGATAGGAGCAAAGCCGAATATTTGACGGTCTTCATTTTTCACCTCCAAATTTGTATCCTGTGATGCTCTCTATTTCTGCCAGGGCTTCGTTGTATTGATAAAGGGCGTTAAACATGTTCATTTCGGCCATCTTCAGGGAGAGCCTTGCCTGCTCCACCTGAAGGGAAGTTATAAGGGCCTGCTGGTAATTAACCTTGGCCAGCCTTACCCCTTCCTTGGCTTCCTTCACAGTGTCCCTGGCCGAAAGATAGCTGGCCTGGGCCTGTTTCGCCCTGCGATAGGCGGCCTGGAGCCTCATAAGGACCGCCTGCCTGAGGGCCTGCTCGCCGTACTTGGCGGAGTAGAACTGGCTGGTGGCGGCCCTGAGGTCTTCCACCCTGGAAAAGCCTGAAAATAGGGGGACGGAAAAGGAAAGGGCCAGGGTGTAGTAGTCCTCCCAGTTGTTAGCCTTGAAGTTGAAGTTCTGGGAGCGGAAATTGTAATCAAAAACTAAGGCTAAGGACGGTCCGAACTGAGACCTTGCCAGGTTTATGCCCTGGGCTGCTGCCTCTGTTCTGTACTTTATGGCCAGAAGGGCCGGGGAATGGGAAAGGGCAAATTTCTCTAAGGTCTTAAGGTCAACCTCCAGGGGGTAATAGTAGAGATTTCCTTCCAGTTCAAAGTCCCCTTCCAGCCCTAAGAGATTTTTGAAGTTAAGTCGGGCCAGCCTCAGGGAATTTTCCGCCTGGAGAAGGTCCGGCTTTGTGTTCTCCCAGTTAACCTTGGCCTGAAGGAGCTCAAATTTGGTGGCGGAGCCCACCTCATAGAGGGCCTTTACCTGCCGATAGTGCTCGTAGGCCAATCTGGAAGATTCCTTCTGTATTTCCACCATTTTTCTCGCCAGCAGAACCGAATAAAAGGCCTTTTTCACCTGATAGATCAGGTCAAGCCTCTTCTGAAGAAGGTCCATCTCCGCCGCCTTTGCCTGAAGCTGATTTATCCTGTAGGTGGAGGTGAGCCTTCCGCTGGTAAAAAGCGGCTGGGTAAGATTTAATCCGAACTGGTACTTTCTGGTGAAGTCCATTTTAACTTTTTTAGGCCGGTCCCCGGGAAATAGCGGGGGGATTTCCACGGTGAAAACCTTTTTCCTCAGGATGTCCTGACCCTGAAGCTTTACCTGGGGAAGAAAGAGGGAGGAGGCCTTCCTGGCCTGGGCCTTGGCCGCCTCGGTGGACTTTACCGCCTGAAGGTAGGTGGGGGAGTGCTTGAGGGCATAGTCCACGGCGGAGGAGAGGTCAAATTTGAGCCCCGCCGCCAGGGGAGACAGGACCAGAGTCAGAATACCAATTTTGAGAAGATTCCTCATTTTATCCCTCCTTTAAACCCACCAGTTCCATGATTTTTTTCCTGGTGAATTCTGTAAATCTCTTGAACTCCTCCTCTTCGTAGAAAATGAGCTCTAAGGCTACTCCTTTAAGAACCGCCAATATCAGCCCGGTAATGGCCTCCTGCGGTTCCCTTATGTAGCCCTCCCTTTTGCCGGCAGCCACGAACTCCCCGATGATTTTTCTGTAAAAGTTTCTGTTCTGAATTATCCTCTCGTGCAGCCTTTTCCTGTTGGATTTGAGGAAAGGCCCGTTGGATATGGCTTCTATCATCATGAGCTTGACGAAGTTGTACCTTTTCTCAAGTTGCGAGAAGAAAAGGTCCAGGAGCTTAGGAAAGGATTGGCGGAAGTTCTCAGGGGGTATTTTCTCCAGCTCCTCCTGAACCTGATGGTGGTGAAACTCTACCACCCTTTCCAAAAGCTCCTCCTTGGACGGAAAGAGTTTGTACAGGGTAGCCTTGGAAATTCCGGCTTTCTCCGCCACCTCCTCCATGGTGGTGAAGGCAAAGCCCTTGGTCTGAAGGATTTCCGTGGCTGCTAAAAGCACTGCCCTTTCCTGAGCCTGCCTGGCCAGCTCCTTCCATTGACTCATGAATCCTCCTTTTAAACTAATTAGTCTAAATTTTACACTAATATGTACGAATTTTCAACCTAATGGTTTCATTTGACTTTTTCTTAAATTTTCTCTAAAATTAAAATAATTCTTAAAAACAGAGGAGGATATGTTTGATATGTTTTCCTTAGAAGCTGGAAAAAGGAGTTATAATTGTAAGTTGGAAATGAGAAGAAAGATTTTTCTTGCTTTGGCGGGGATTCTGCTTCCCCTTCCCCTTATGGCCTATGTGGGGCCAGGGGCGGGTTTTGCCTTCCTGGGTTCCTTTCTCTTCGTTTTCTTGGCCTTTTTCGTGGCCCTTTTCAACCTTATAACCCTTCCCATAAGGGTTATCATAAGGACAATAAAGAGGGCCAGGGCACTTCGGAAGGCGAAGGTTAAGAGGGTGGTAATCCTCGGTTTTGATGGCATGGACTACGGCCTGACATCCCGTCTTATCAGAGAGAATAAACTTCCCAATTTTAAGAAATTGGCGGAGGAAGGTAGTTTCCTTCCCCTGAGAAGCACGGAACCACCCCTATCTCCGGTGGCGTGGTCCACCTTCTCCACCGGGGTGAACCCCGGAAAGCACAATATCTTTGACTTTCTGGCCAGGGATCCCAAGACCTATCTCCCGAGGCTTTCGGCATCCGAGATCCTTCCTCCCAGGAAGTACATAAAAATAGGGAAATGGGAGATCCCTATAAGCAAGCCCAAGATTGAACTCCTGAGGAAAAGCAGGGCCATGTGGAAGGTCCTGGGGGACAGCGGGGTTTACGCTCAGGTCCTTAGGGTTCCCTTTACCTTTCCCCCGGAGAAGTTCTACGGGCTTCAGCTGGCAGGGCTGGGAACCCCGGACCTTCGGGGAACCCAGGGAACCTTCACCTATTTTTCCGAGGAGGGAAAACCAGGGGACTTTGAGCTTTCCGAGGGAGTTTTCCTTAAACTGGAGAGGGTTAACGGTTATTACAGGGGAAGGATCCCGGGGCCTCCCCACCCATTTAAAAAGGGGGAGATTCTGGAAAAGGAATTCAGAGTTTTGCCTTTAAGCAGCGAGACGGTGAAGATTAAGACCGAGGACGGCGAGGTGGAGTTGAAGAAGGGGGTCCTTTCCCCCTGGTTCAGGATGGACTTCAGGGCTGGGCTCGTGAAGGTCTCCGGAATAGCCCAGTGGTACCTACATTCCACCTCGCCCCTGAGGCTTTACCTCTCCCCCATAAACCTCAATCCCGAAAAGCCCGCCATGCCCCTTTCCCATCCCTCCATCTTTGCGGTTTACCTTGCCAAGAAGAACGGCCCCTTTGCCACCCTGGGCATGGCCGAGGACACCTGGGCTCTGAACGAAGGGGTCCTGGACGAGGAGGGATACATACAGCAGGTTTACAACGCCAACCGGGAGAGGGAGAGGATCTTTTTTGATGCCCTGGCAAAGGCTAAGGAAGGTCTTTTTATATCTGTTTTTGAGTATCCCGACAGAATCCAGCATATGTTCTGGAGATACATTGACCCCCAATCCCCTGCCCCCCGCGACAGCAGGAAGAAGGAGGTGGTTGAAGCCATATACAGGGTTTACCAGGACGCAGACAGGATAGTGGGGGAGACCCTGAAAAGGTTAAGGAAGGGGGATGTTCTCATCATAGTTTCGGACCACGGGTTCGGTCCCTTCAGAAGGGGGGTGAACATAAACGGCTGGCTTCTCAAGGAGGGTTATTTGAGCCTGAAGGAGGGAAGGGACGGCAGCGGCAAATGGTTCTCCGATGTGGACTGGTCAAGGACCGTGGCCTACGGGTTCGGGCTTTCGGGAATTTACATAAACATGAAGGGAAGGGAAAAGGAAGGAATAGTTCCTCCCGGGGAAGCTGAGGGCCTCAAGAAGCAGATAAGGGAGAAGCTCCTCAAGCTCTACGATGAGGAAAAAGGGGAGCATCCGGTGGCAGCTGCCTTCCTGAGGGAGGAAATATACAAAGGTCCCTATGTAAAAAACGCCCCGGACATAATAGTGGGCTATAAATTGGGATACAGGGTTTCGTGGGAAAGCGCCGTGGGCAAGGTGGTGGGGCAAATAATATTGGATAACACCAGAAGATGGAGCGGAGACCACGGCTTCACCTCGGAGCAGATTCCTGGAATTTTCTTCTGCAACAGGAAGGTTTCCAGCCAGGAGGCCAGCCTCATGGACATAGCGCCCACGGTTTACGACCTTCTGGGAGTTAAAACCCCTGCCTTCGTGGAGGGGAAAAATCTGGGGGTGAAACTATGAAGAGGAGAGATTTTTTAAAACTGGCCGGGGCAGGGCTTGTGGCCCCCCTGGTTTTTTCCAGGAACCTTTTCTCCTCGGTCAATTCAAGGAGGAAGGTTCTGGTTCTTGGGTTTGACGGTATGGATCCCAACAGGGTTATGAAGATGGTGAGGGAAGGCAAGCTCCCCAACATAAAAAAATTCCTCCAGAGGGGCTATATTTCAAAGATGATCACCACTCCCCCTCCCCAGAGCCCTGTGGCCTGGGGGAGTTTCATAACGGGGAAGGACCCCGGAGGATACGGAATTTACGATTTCATTCACAGGGACCCCAAAACTTACATGCCCAGGTTTTCCCAGTCCGATATCATTCCCGCCAGCCATTTCGTAAAGCTGGGGAGCTGGAGAATCCCCCTCAAAGGCGGAAAGGTAGTTTTGAATCGGGGAGGAAAGGCCTTCTGGAATTACTTAGAGGAAGCGGACATTGACTCCACGGTGTTTAAGGTTCCCTCCAACTATCCTCCGGAGGAAAGCAAGGCCAGGACCTTGGCCGGCATGGGAACCCCGGACCTTCTTGGAACCTACGGCACATATTTTCTCTACACCAGCGACGAGAAGGAGGCCCAGGCGGACCTTCCCGGAGCCAGGGTTTACTACGCCTATTTCAACGATTACGACGAGATGGAAACGGAAATTGAGGGACCTCAGAACCCCCTGAAGGAGGAGGAAGAGCCCCTTACTATACCCTTCAAGGTTTACTTAGACAGGTCCTCCCGGGCGGCGAGGATAGATATCCAGGGAAACGAAATACTCCTCAAGGAGGGGGAACTGAGCCCCTGGGTGGAGCTCAAGTTTGAGGTGGTGGCGGGCATCCAGCATATAACGGCCATGGTAAGGTTTCTCCTGCTGAGCGCCGGGGAAAAATTCCGCCTCTATGTCTCTCCCCTCTGCGTGGACCCCAGGGACCCTGCCCTTCCCATTTCCACCCCGGAGGATTACTCCAGGGAGCTGGCTGAAAAACTGGGGCTTTTCCATACCCTGGGACTTCCTGCAGACACCAAAGCCCTTTCCAACCTCACCTTCTCCGTGGGGGATTTCATAACCCAGTCCATGTCCATTCTTGATGAGAGCAACAGGATTTACCATTACGAGCTGGAGCGTTTCCTCTCCCTTAAGAAGGGATTCCTCTTTTTCTACTATTCCTCCCTGGACCAGGGCCAGCACATGTTCTGGGCCCTTTCCGACCCCCAGCATCCCTATTATCACCCGGAGGAGAGCAGGAAATACGGCAATATGATAGAGGAACTTTATGTGGAATTTGACAGGGTGGTGGGATATACCCTTAAGAAGCTTCCCCCGGATGTTCCTTTCATGGTGATTTCCGACCACGGTTTTGCTCCCTTCCGCCGGGGAGTCAACATCAACAAGTGGCTCATAGACCAGGGATACCTTAAGCCTGCGGTCTCCGACTATGCGGAGGCCAACATAGTGGAGGTGGCGGATTGGACCCAATCGGTGGCCTACTCCATAGGCCTCAACGGGCTTTACATAAACCTGAAGGGAAGGGAGGGGGAGGGGGTGGTCTCCCCCTCGGAAAAGAGGGCCCTTATGGAGGAGATAAAGGCGAAGCTCCTGGCCCTGAGGGACCC
The DNA here is from genome assembly GCA_026987025.1 of Candidatus Aminicenantota bacterium. Lineage (GTDB taxonomy): Bacteria > Acidobacteriota > Aminicenantia > S016-38 > S016-38 > JALSNJ01. Next base: position 48,916 of record JALSNJ010000003.1, read on the forward strand.
TGAAACCGGCCAGCCTCCCATAACCGCGGTCTTCATCTCGGAGGACACCTTCTCCAGGGATTACCTGGACAGAGCTCCGGACTTAATTATAGGATTTAACAGGGGCTACAGGATGGACAATTCCTCAGCCATAGGGGGAATAACCAAGGAAGCCGTCCACGACAACCTTGATTGGTGGAGCGGTGACCACTGCATTGACCCCTCCCATGTTCTTGCCACCTTCATGAGCAATTTTAAAATATCCAGGATGCCCCACATGTGGGATGTTCCCGCCACCGTGCTTAAACTTTTCGGAGTGGAAACACCTCCGGATTTTAAAGGAAAACCACTTATATAGGAGGAGTCATGGCTAAAAAGGTAAAGATAAGCGACGAAGCCTACGAAAAGGCCAAGGAGCTGGTGGAAAAGAAGGGCTATTCCTCGGTGGAGGAGCTGGTGGAACACCTCATCAACAAGGAATACACCGAGGAGAGCGAAGGCGGAGGAGAGGAGGAAAGGCTTAAGGGATTGGGCTACATCTCCTGATGACCTTCCTGGTTAAATTTTTCACCCTTCTAACCGACTATCTCCTTTTTCCCTTCAGAAATCTACCTCCCTTCTGGGGGGTTCTTTGGCTCAGCCTAATAACCTCTGTCTTGGTGCTTTTGGTTTACCGCTGGCTCTCCTTCCCTGCCCAGGTAAGAAGGGCCAAGGACTCCATAAAGGCCCACATCCTTGCCATCAGGATTTACAGGGACCATCCCGGGGTTATTGTAAAGTCCTTCTTCGCCGCCATGGGAAATGTGCTGCGCTACTTTGCCCTTAATCTTGTTCCTCTTTTAGTCCTTTTCCCCCTTCTCTTTTTCCTTTTCGTTCAGATGGAGTGGAGATACGGAGCGAGGCCCTTTAGGCCAGGGGAAACTGCGCTGATGAAGGTAAGAGCCCAGGAGGATGTGGATGTCCTGCCTTCGGATTTTTACAAAAAGGAGCTGAAGGTAAGGGTAAGGGCTTTGGAGGAGGTGGATTTCAGGATAAGGCCCCTGAAGGAAGGGATAGGAAAGGTGCTCATCCAATGTCGGGGAGAAAGGCTGGAGAAAAGGCTGGTCTGCGGGGAGCTGCCGACTTATGTGGTGGAGAAGAGGTTCTCCGGAACCTCCTGGGAGATGCTCCTTTACCCCTGGGAAAAACCCATGGCCTCTTCCTGTGTCCGGTGGATTTCCATAGACTACCCATCCCGCTCGGTGAGTTTTCTGGGAATAAGGGCCCACTGGCTCCTCTGGTACCTTCTTCTGATCCTGGTTTTCGTCCTTCCGGTTCACAAAAAATTCGGCATTGAATTCTGATGCTCAGCCTTGACGAGATAATCAAATATGCCTTGGAAGAGGACAGGGCCTTTGATGATGTAACCACGGAGTTCGTGGTGGGCCGGGGACTTAAGGCCAGAGCAAGGGCAGTGGCCAAATCCCATGGGGTAATGGCCGGGGGATGGGTGGCGGAGAAGGTCTTTAAAACCGTGGACCCTGGGCTTTTTTTCCTTCAGGAAAAGGCCGAGGGAAAGGAATTTTCCCCCGGGGAAGTTCTCTTCAGGGTGGAAGGGGAAGCCTCCTCCATCCTCAAGGGGGAGAGGGTTTCCCTGAACTTCCTGCAGCGACTCTGCGGCATAGCCACCCTTACCCGCAGGTTCGTAGAGGCGGTGGAGGGAACCGGGGTTAAAATAATGGACACCCGCAAGACCACCCCTCTCTTGAGGCTTCTGGAAAAATACGCGGTGAAAATGGGGGGAGGGGAAAACCACAGATTTGACCTGAGGGAAATGGTGCTTATAAAGGAAAACCACATTGAGGCGGCTGGTTCCGTGCAAGAGGCGGTAAGAAGGGCAAGGAAGAGCGGAAAGTTCGTGGAGGTGGAGGTGAAAAACCTTCAGGAGCTGGAGGAAGCCCTTTCGGCAGGGGCGGACAGGGTAATGCTGGACAATTTACCCCTGGAGGAGATAAAAAAAGCGGTGGCTTTGGCCAAGGGGAAGGTGGAGCTGGAGGCCTCCGGCGGGGTTAGCTTAGAGAATGTCAGGGAGATTGCGGAGGCCGGGGTGGATATGATTTCCGTAGGGAGTCTTACCCATTCCTTCCGTTCCTCGGACATAAGCCTTCTTCTGGAGGTTATATGAACGATCCCCTTTATTACGATGTGCTTATAATTGGTGGGGGAATAGCAGGGGGAACCCTTGCATGGAGGGCAGCGGAGCTGGGGATGAAGGTTGCTTTGATAATAAGAGGGAAGGGGACGGCGGAAAGCAACACCTATTATGCCCAGGGCGGTATGGTTTCCTTGGGGGAGGATGACAGCCCTGAACTCCTTGCCCGGGATATAATAAGGGCTGGAGGGGGGATAAACAACCCTGAGGCGGTGAAGGTGCTCGCTGAGGAAGGCCCAAAGGTGGTGGAGGAGTTCCTTGTAAAAACCCTGAAGGTTCCCTTTGCCCGCCAGGGGGAAAAATTCCTCTACGGCAGAGAGGCGGCCCACTCCCGAAGGAGAATACTCTTCGTGGGTGACCAGACAGGAAAGGCCATAATGGAAGCCCTATGGAAGGCGGTGAATTCCCATCCCTCCATTGATATCTACACCGCCCACACCGCTGTGGACCTTATAACCAATACCCACCATGCCGAAGACCCCCTGGAGACATACAAGAGGCCCCGATGCCTGGGGGCCTATGTTCTGGACAACAGCACAGGGGAGATAAGGAGGTTTTTTGCCCGCTTCACCGCCCTGGCCACCGGGGGTTTAGGCCGAATTTACCTCCATACCACCAACCCCGAAGGTGCCAGGGGAGACGGTTATGCCATGGCAGCCAGGGCCGGAGCAAGGCTCCTGCACATGGAATTCATCCAGTTTCATCCCACCTCCCTCTTCCACCGGGATGCCGACGGTTTCCTTATTTCCGAGGCGGTAAGGGGGGAGGGGGCCAAGCTCCTCACCAGGGACGGTCGGCCCTTTCTTCACAAGTACACCTCCCAGGGGGAACTGGCCCCCAGGGATGTGGTGGCCAGGGCCATCTACGAGGAGCTTCACCGCCGTGGAGACAATTATGTGCTTCTGGACCTCTCTTCCCTGAAGATAAATGTTCCCGAAAGATTCCCGGGCATATACAAAAAGTGCAAGGAGCTTGGGATTGAGATAACCCGCCAGCCCATCCCCGTGGTTCCCGCTGCCCATTATTCCATAGGTGGGGTCCTGGTGGACACCTGGGGAAGGTCCTCCATAGATGGTCTGTATGCCGTGGGGGAGGTAAGCTGCACCGGGCTTCACGGTGCCAACCGCCTGGCTTCCACATCCCTTTTAGAGGGGCTGCTCTGGGGATGGAGGGCCGCTGAAGATATGGCCAGAAGGGATGGAGAAGGGGAGCTTCCCTTCCACAAGATACCTCCCTGGAAAAGGCCCCGCCATGAGCTGGAGGTGGACCCGGCCCTCATAGTTCAGGATTGGGTTTTTATAAAGCATACCATGTGGAACTACGCTGGAATAATAAGGACCGAGAGGAGACTTCAGCGGGCCATTTCTGACCTCCGCTACCTTTACCACAGGATAGAGAGCTTTTACAGAACCGCCAGGTTAGACGACGCCATAGTGGGTTTGAGAAACGGAATAATCGTGACCCAGGAGGTGGTGAGGGCAGCCAGAATGAATAGAAGAAGCATAGGCGCCCATTACATAAAGGAGGAGGACGGGGAGATTTAAAAATGGAGAATCAGGTAATAGCGAGGATCTTTGACGAAATAGCGGACTTTCTGGAAATAAAGGGGGAGAACCCCTTTAAAATAAGGTCTTACCGGAAGGCCGCAGAGGTTATAAGGGCCTTTCCCCGAAGGCTGGAGGATTATGTGAGGGAAGGGGGAGATTTAAGGAGGATAGAGGGGATAGGGGAGGCCATAGAGAAGAAGATAAAGGAAATACTGGAGAGCGGGGATTGCAACCTCCACAGAAGGCTTCTGGGGGAGATGCCCTATTCCCTTCTTTCATTGCTGAGAATACCTGGACTGGGTCCCAAGACCGTGGGCTTGCTTTATTCCTCCTATGGGATAAATACCGTGGAGGAGCTGAGGGAGTTCCTCCTCTCGGAAAGGGCCCGGGACCTTCCCAAATTCGGCCCCAGGAAGATAGAGAAAGTTCTAAGGAGCCTGGAGAGGATGAAGGTTTATCTCAACAGGTTCACCCTGGAGGAGGCGGAGGAGGCCCTCTCCTTGGCCCTGGAGGAGGTGGAGGGGGCGGAGGCGGTGGGCAGCTTTCGCAGGTTTGACGAACTCTTTGACGACATAGACATCCTCTACTTCGCCAAACCCCTCAGGTTTCCCTGGCCCAGGGAGGAGCTCGGGGACAGAACCCGCTTCCTCTTCCCTTCGGGAATACCGGTGGAGTTCTTCAACAGGGCCAGGAGTGGGATATGGAGGTTAATCCTCACCGGTCCCCGCTCCCACTGGGAGTGGTTAAAGCAGAGGGCTGCCCGCCGTGGCCTCAGACTCACTGAAGAGGGTCTTTTTACCAAAAACAGGGTTTTACACTCCAGCGAGGAGGAAATTTACCATGCCCTGGCTCTGGATTTTATCCCTCCGGAGGTTAGGCATTTAAACCCGGAGGAGATACCCCCCTTAGTGGAGGAAAAGGACATAAGGGGAGAGCTCCACGCCCATACCGACTGGACCGATGGCAGGAGCACCTTAGACGAAATGGTAAAAAAGGCCACGGAGATGGGATATTCTTACCTGGGCATTACCGACCATTCCGCCTCTTCCAAAATAGCCGGTGGACTTTCTGCTGAGAGGCTCCTGGAGCAGGTTAATCTGATAAGGAGCAGGGAGTTTCCCATCAAGGTTTACGCTTCGGCGGAGGTGGACATCCTGGAGGATGGGAGGCTGGATTATCCGGACCTGGTTCTTTCCAGGCTGGATTATGCCGTGGCTTCCCCTCACCTGAAACTGGACATGGGGAAGGAGGAGATGACCAGGAGGCTGCTGCGGGCACTGGAAAATCCGTATGTGAAGATTCTGGGCCATCCCACCGGAAGGCTTCTGGGGAAGCGTCCTTCGGCCGAGGCGGACTGGGACGAAGTTTTCCGCAGGGCTGCCCAGAGGGGGGTGGCCATAGAAATAAATTCTCAGACCCAGCGGCTGGACCTTCCCTATTATCTGGCGGAAAAGGCCCTGAAATACGGGGTTTACTTCGCCATAACCACCGACGCCCATTCGGCGGTGAACATGGAGAAACTCAGGAGGTACGGGGTTATGGTGGCGAGGAAGGCCGCCATCCCCCCGGATCGCATAATAAACACCTGGGAAAGGGAGAGGCTGGAGGAATTTTTAAAACCCAGGTCCTGATTTAATGGAAAAGGTTCTTCTCCTTTTTCCCCGCAGCGGAGAGGAAAGGTGGAAGGGAATAAGGGTTCCCCCTTCGGTCCTTTTCCTGGCAGGTGGGCTCAGGGAAAAGGGTTTTTTCGTTGATTTCTCCTACCTTGAAGTGCCCCGGCTGGAACTTTCTCCTCCCAGAAACCCGCACGACTATTTTGCCATAGGAATAACCCTGCTTGACGATTTCTTCCTGGAGGTTTACCGCTTCGTAAACTCCCTCCCTGCGGAGCCTCTGGTTGCCCTGGGGGGGATAACCCCCACCATGGCCCCGCTGGAGGTGTTTTACATCTTTCAAAGGGCCAATTTGGTCTTTCCCGGGGAGGCGGACAGGGCTTTCTCCGGGGTGCTTTCCTCCCTAAAAGAAGGAAGGATACCTCCCGGACCGTGGGGTATAAGGTGGATGGGAAAGGAGAAACCACCGGAACCGGAACCTTTAAGGGAGGACCTGGGTCGTGTGATTCCAGATTTTTCCCTTCTCCTGAAGGGAGGAGAGCTGGAGCTGGTCCTGACCAGGGGCTGTCCCCGCTCCTGTATTTTCTGCACCCATCCTCATGGGAGGCTCCAGAGGAAGACCCCTCTTCCTCTTGTGAGGCAGTGGGTTAGACAATACAGGGAAATGGGAGGGGAAAAGGTAAACCTGGTCGACGATGACATTCTCCTGGAGCCTGGCTACGCCCGGAGGGTTTTCCGCGTTTTCAGGGAAGAGGGAATTAAACTATGGGGGATCCAAACATCCATGGATAGCCTCAGAAACCCTTCGGCCCTGGAGGCCATAGGGGAGGCCCCCTTTTCCTCCCGGCCAACGGTCTGGATAGGCACCGATGCCTTTATAAACGCAAGAGCCAGGCGTCTGGCTAAAAGGGCTAAGAAGGAAGAAATAGAGGAGGCCGTGAAAAGGCTGGAAGATATGGGGGTGGAAAATTATCACTACTGGATCCTCACCGATTGCCTTTCCAGCCTGGGGGAGTTTGTGGAGGAATTTTCCGCGGTGGGAAGGCTTATAAGGATGTTTTCCCGGTTTCATCTCCTCCCCAATTCCCCCTTCCTGATCCCCTATCCCTACACCCCTTCCTACAAAAGGGCCCTTATCAAGTGTCGGGAAAGGATAGTTTATCGGGAAATTGTAAGAAAAGGCCCGGTAAAATACCCCCTGGTTCTTTACGAAAAGCCCTACTCCGAGCCGCTTTTCCATTTTTTGAACCCTGAGAGAACCCTGATCCCGTGGTTGAGGGCCGGGGAGTTTTTAAAGAGGCTCCGTCAACGGGACCTGGAGGGAGCTTCTTCCCTGCTCTTAAGCCTGGTAAGGGAGGAAAAGCAGGACCCCTCTCCCCTTTATTCGGTTTTTGAAAAATAATAAAATAGAAAAAGTGAGAAAAATTTCCTTCTGGATCGTATTGACGGTGTTTTTCTGGGGATGCGGAAGGCCCCCCATGGGAAGCTGGGGCAGGCAAAGGATAGGATGGAATTTCCTGGATTGGACCGGCCATGGCAAGCTTATAAAACATCTGGCCACCCCTCTGGAGGAAGGGGATTATTCAGTTTTCCTTCAGACCTGCCCCCTGCAGATGGGGGAGGAGACGGTTACTCTTCAGCCCGGAGAAGGAATAAGATGGGAAGGGAAGATTCAGCTTCCTCCCTCCGGTTGCCGGGTTCTGATAATCCCTCGCCGCAGCGTAATATTTGAAGGGGAAGGTGGAAGGCCGGACAGGGAGTTTGCCATTCTCTCTGAGGGCATATATCTGCTGGGGGAAGGGCAGGGGCAGAGGTTCAAATTTAAACTCTTCCCCTTCCGGGGTAAATTTCCGTTGCCCAGGGAAAAGATGGTTCTGGCTCAGCTTCTGGACCAGCGGGGATGGGAGAAGGTCCGGGACCTGTTCTCCTCTGTTACCTATCTTGGGAACCTGAAGGTATTTCAGGTCATACCCCTTTTCCCCCAGGACTTCCTTAGTTTTTTCACCGGAGGTAAAAAAAAGGCCGAATTCTACACGGCGGTGATGCCGGTTCCTCCCCCCCTGGGTTTGCTCTTCCCTGCCCCAGGATTTAAATTCAGGGTCCTGGCCATAGGGCCCCGCCGAAGGGAGGTCCTCGGGGAATTCTTCCAGAAGTCCGGTTTCGTTTTAAGGAATTTTGAACTTCCGGCCTGGGCCACCAGGATAGAGATAAGAAGGGAGGGGAGGGAATTCGGCAACCTGGCCTTTGTGACCAACCCCTATTTTTACAACCCCTCGTCTAGGGCACCCTTGGTGGTGCTCCTTTCCATGGACACCGTTCGGGCGAAGAGCCTTCCCTTCTTCGGGGGGAAAGCCAGGACTCCGGCCCTGGAGTCCTTAGCCAGGGAATCTTTGCTCTTCCGCAGGGCCTACACCCCCGTTCCCTGGACCTACGATGGCCATATGGCGGCCCTTTTCTCAAAATATCCCTGGGAAGAGCCAAAAAGGGCAGTGGCAGAGGTCATCCAGAGCCTGGGCTTTTACACCGCTGCCTTCACCGGAGGGGGCCTGGTCTCTCCCAACATGGGCTTTGCCAGGGGTTTTCTCCTTTATTCGGTAAGACCCTACGATGTTTTTGACCGCCACTCCTCCCGGAAACTTTTCCTTCAGGCCCGCCAGTTCATAGAGAAGAACAAGGACAAACCCCTTTTTCTCTTCCTCCACACATATCAGGCCCACAGCCCTTACCTCGTCGGGGACGAAAGGTTTGACCCCATGAGCGCCGTGGGAGGGGTCGGCGGAGTTTTTAAGCCCCTGCCTGAGCAACAGAGGGAACTGGCCCGGAGGCTCTACGAGGAGGAAATCTCCATTATAGATAGGGATTTTGTTGGTCCCTTTTTAAGTTTCCTGAAGAAGGAAGGGCTCTGGAAGAGAACCCATCTGATCGTCTTTTCAGACCACGGAGAGCAATTCTACGAGCACGGCAGCTGGGAGCACGGCTATTCCCTTTACGAAGAGGAAGTCCATGTTCCTCTTCTGGTTCATTCCAGTAAATTTAAGCCCGGCCAGGATACCAGACTAATTTCCCTTCTTTCCATCTGGCAGATAGTCCTGAAGACCTGCGGAGGTCGGGGCGATGGAAGCTGGAAGCCCAGGAAGGATTTCGTATTCCTTTTTACCCCCAAATCCAGCCCCCCTCTATATTTCCCGCAAAAATCCGGAATAATAAAGGGGAATTACAAGCTGATTCACAACCTGAACCTTTCCCCCTCGGCCTTCAAAAGAGTTCCCAGGCTTCCCATGGCGGAGCTTTACAACCTTTCCAAAGACCCCGCCGAGGGCAAAAACCTCTACGGGAGCATGAGGGAAGGTATTTCCCTTTTTCGGGTTCTTTCCTCCATGGAAAAGTTCTATTTGAGGGGGCCGGGTTATAAACCCTCCAGAGACGAAATCAGGAAACTGAGGACCCTGGGCTATGCGAAATAGAATAGAGGTAAAGGGACTGGTAAAGTTCTACGGGAATTTTCAGGTCCTTAAGGGAGTAAACCTTGAGTTTTCTTCAGGGGAAATTGTAGGGCTTTTAGGAAAAAACGGGGCGGGAAAGACCACGACCTTCCATTGTTTGGTGGGGCTTCTGGCCCCGGATCATGGAAAAATCCTTCTCAACGGAAAGGATATCACCCTGGTGCCCACCCACAAAAAGGCTAAGATGGGCCTCCTTTACCTCCCCCAGGAAAATTCGGCCTTCAGAAGGGCCACGGTTTACGAGAACCTATTGCTGGTGGCCAGGGAAAACGGGGTGGTTCACAGGGTAAAGGGGGTTATGGAAAAAATGGGACTTTCCCATCTTTACAATCAGAAGGCCGACACCCTCTCCGGAGGGGAAATGAGGAGGCTGGAGATGGCCAGGGCCCTCCTTCTTTCCCCCAGGTTTCTTTTCCTTGATGAGCCCTTCAGCGGGGTAGACCCCATAACGGTGGGGGAGATCAAAGGGATGATAAAATCACTGGCTGCCCAGGGAATAGGTATAGTGATAACCGACCACAATGTGGAGGATGTGTTCGCCGTTGCCTCCATGGCTTATATAATTGACGATGGAAGGGTTATTGCCCGGGGCAGCCCGGACTACCTGAAGAACCATGAGGAGGTCAGAAAGCGTTTCCTGGGTTAGAGCTTCATACCTGAATTTTGGCCTCAAGGAATTGAAGAACAGGGCTGAGAGGGCCTACGAATCCTACAGAAATTGCGACATCTGCCCGTGGGAGTGCAGGGTGGATAGATTTTCCTTGAAGAAAAAGGGGGTATGCCGGAGCGGAGTTCAACCCATGGTATCCAGCTACAACCTTCATCATGGGGAGGAGCCTCCCATAAGCGGAAGCAGGGGCTCCGGGACCATCTTTTTTACCAATTGCATCCTCCGGTGCGTTTACTGTCAGAACTATCCCATAAGCCAGCTGGGCGTGGGGAAGGTCTATACCCACAGGGACCTTGCGGACATGATGCTTTACCTTCAGAGGAAGGGGGCCCACAACATAAACTTCGTAACCCCCACCCATTTCGTCCCTTCCATCCTCAAGGCTCTGGTTATAGCGGTGGAGAGGGGCTTTCGCCTGCCCTTAGTTTACAACACCTCCGGATACGAGAGGGCGGAAACCCTTAAGATTTTGGATGGCATAGTGGACATATATTTGCCGGATATAAAATACTCCTCAGACCTTATGGCAAAGAAGTATTCTAAAGCTAAGGATTATGTCAGGTACAATCGGGAAGCTCTGAAGGAGATGTTCAGGCAGGTGGGACCCCTGAGGCTCAACAGGGAGGGGGTGGCGGTGCGGGGGCTTCTTATAAGACACTTGGTTCTTCCCAACGATATCGCGGGCTCGGAGGAAAGCCTCAGGTTCATAGCCCGGGAGCTTTCCCCAGAGGTTCCCATAAGCCTTATGAGCCAGTACTTCCCCGCATACAGGGCGAAGGACATAAGGGAGCTTTCCAGGCCCATCCTGCCGGAGGAATACGAGAGGGTTCTGGAGCTCATGGAGAGGTTTGGTCTGAGGAGAGGTTGGATTCAGGAACATTTTTTGCTATAATAAACCTTCCCCCTGCTTTGTTTATTGACAGGGGGATGTCCTTTGTGGTAAAATGCAAATTTGAACGCTAGCGTAGCTCAGTTGGCAGAGCGGCTGATTTGTAATCAGCTGGTCGGGGGTTCGAGTCCCTCCGCTAGCTAAATTGGATGGGCAGGTTCCAGAGTGGCCAAATGGGGCGGGCTGTAAACCCGCTGCCGCAAGGCTTCGGTGGTTCGAATCCATCCCTGCCCACCATCTGGAGCGGGAGTAGCTCAACTGGAAGAGCATCGGCCTTCCAAGCCGATGGTTGCGGGTTCGAGTCCCGTCTCCCGCTCCATTTACTGGGCCCACGTAGCTCAGTCGGCAGAGCACGTCCTTGGTAAGGACGGGGTCGCCAGTTCAAATCTGGCCGTGGGCTCTTATGAAGGTGGTAATTTTTAGAAAATAAATAAGAAACCTAAAGGAGGTTAGGATATGGCCAAGCCAAAATTTGAAAGGACGAAGCCCCATGTGAATGTGGGGACCATAGGACATGTTGACCATGGAAAGACCACGCTTACTGCGGCTATAACGAAGGTATTGAACAGGAAATTTCCTGACAAAGTAGAGTACAAGGATTTCTGGGATATAGACAAGGCCCCTGAGGAGAAGCAGCGTGGTATAACCATACAGATAGCGCATGTGGAGTATGAGACTGAGCATCGTCATTATGCCCACATAGACTGCCCTGGACATGCTGACTATGTAAAGAACATGATAACGGGTGCTGCTCAGATGGACGGTGCGATATTGGTGGTATCTGCTGCGGATGGTCCCATGCCTCAGACG
>JALSNJ010000004.1 GCA_026987025.1 Candidatus Aminicenantota bacterium
TCGTCATTATGCCCACATAGACTGCCCTGGACATGCTGACTATGTAAAGAACATGATAACGGGTGCTGCTCAGATGGACGGTGCGATATTGGTGGTATCTGCTGCGGATGGTCCCATGCCTCAGACGAAGGAGCATGTATTGTTGGCCCGTCAGGTTGAAGTTCCTTACATAGTAGTATTTTTGAACAAGGTGGACATGGTGGATGACCCTGAGATACTGGACTTAGTGGAGCTTGAGGTCAGGGAGCTTCTTACCAAGTATGGATTTCCCGGGGATGAAGTTCCTGTTATCAGGGGTTCTGCCCTTAAGAGCTTGGAGTCTGACGGGGACCCTGAGGATCCTGTCAACAAGCCCATATTAGAGCTTCTGGATGCCATGGACACCTACATACCTCTTCCGCAGCGTGATGTAGACAAGCCCTTTTTGATGTCCATAGAGGATGTATTCAGCATATCAGGTAGGGGTACGGTTGTTACCGGCAGGGTAGAGCGTGGGAAGCTTCGCCCTGGGGATGAGGTGGAGATCATTGGCTTTGGGGAGATAAAGAAGACGGTGGCCACCTCCATAGAGATGTTCAGGAAGGTTCTGGATGAGGCTCTGCCCGGGGACAATGTTGGGGTGTTGCTTCGCGGCATAGACAAGGACGAGGTGGAGCGTGGTATGGTATTGGCGGCTCCTGGGACGGTTACTCCCCACAAGCGTTTCAAGGCGGAGGTTTACATACTGACGAAGGAAGAGGGTGGCAGGCACACTCCGTTTTTCAACGGGTACAGGCCCCAGTTTTACTTCCGCACGACGGATGTTACCGGTACTGTGAAGCTTCCTGAGGGTGTTGAGATGGTTATGCCCGGCGACAATGTGAACCTTGAGGTGGAGCTTATAACCCCCATAGCCATGGAGAAGGGTCTTCGTTTTGCCATCAGGGAAGGTGGAAGGACCGTTGGAGCAGGAACGGTAACGGAAATACTGGAGTAGGAAAATGGGAATAAAGATAAGGATCAAACTAAAGGGATACGATCACCGACAGGTGGACCGCTCTGCGGCGGAAATAATTTTGAGGGCTAAAAACTCAGGGGCGAAGGTTACCGGACCCATACCCCTTCCCACCAAAAGGGAGATCTTCACGGTTCTTCGCTCTCCCCATGTGGACAAGAGGTCCATGGAGCACTTTGAGCGACGCATCCACAAGAGGCTCATAGAGATCAAGGAGTTCAACGACGAGACCATAGACGAACTCCAGAAGCTGGAACTGCCCTCAGGGGTGGATGTGGAGATAAAGACCCTGGAGGATTGAAATGGTTATTGAGGGACTCATAGGAAAGAAAATAGGGATGACCCAGATATTTGATGAAGAGGGAAATGTGATCCCGGTGACCGTGCTTCAGGTGGGACCCTGCGCCGTGGTGCAGGTGAAAACCGAGAAGAGGGACGGCTACAGGGCGGCTCAGATAGCCCTTCTGGAGGAGAAGCCTCCCAGGCGGGCCAACAAGCCCATGCAGGGGCACTACAGGAAGGCCAACATCCCTCCCCAGAGGCTCCTGCGGGAGTTCAAAATACTGGAAGGGGAGGTTAAGGAGGGCGACAGGTTTACCGTGGAGATCTTTGAGGGGGTGGACAGGGTGGATGTTACGGGAACCTCCAAGGGTAGAGGATTTCAGGGGGTTATGAAGAGGCACGGATATTCCGGGGGCCCCGCGGCCCACGGCTCCAAATTCCATCGTGCCCCCGGCTCCGTGGGTTCCACCACCTTTCCCGGAAGGGTTCTTAAGGGAAAGGGCATGCCAGGACACATGGGGAACGAAAGGGTCACGGTAATAGGTCTAAGGGTGGTCAAAATAGATAAGGATAAAAACCTTATGCTGGTTAAGGGAGCCGTTCCTGGACCTGCCGGCGGTTACATTCTGGTTAAAAAGTCCAAGAGGTGTGGGAAATGAAGAAGATAAAGGTTTATAACACCGAGGGAGAGCTGGTCAGGGAGCTGGACCCCCCTGAGCATGTTTTTTCCTATCCTGTAAAGAAGCACCTGATTTGGGAGGCGGTCCGCAGTTACCTGGACAGCCAGAGGAAGGGCAGCGCTTCCACCAAAACCAGGGGAGAAGTGAGCGGAGGAGGACGCAAGCCCTGGAGACAGAAGGGCCTCGGAAGGGCCAGGGCCGGGAGTATCCGCTCTCCCCTCTGGCGTCACGGAGGAATTACCTTCGGCCCGAAACCCAGGGATTGGTCCTGGCGACTTCCCAAAAAGGCCAGAAGAAACGCCCTGAAATCCGCCCTGGCTGCCAAGCTGGCCGACGACGAGCTCTTCATTATAGACAGGTTTGAGCTGGAGGAGCCCAAGACCAAAAAGGCCGCCGAGGTGCTTAGAAAACTCAATGTGGACGATGCCCTCTTCGTGGAACTTGGGGAAAACAGAAACCTTTTCCTCTCCCTCAGGAACATCCCCAGAATTGAGGTCATGAGGCCGGAACAGCTCAACGCCTATTTTGTGCTGAAAAGGAAGTACTTGATATTCACCGAGAGGGCCTTTAACAAAAAAATGGAGGCTTTAAAATGAACCTGGACCCGAGACAGATAATAATAAGGCCTATTATCACGGAGAAGGCCACCAGGCTTAAGGACGAGGAGCGGACCGTGGTCTTTGAGGTCCACCCCAAAGCCAACAAGATACAGATAAAGCAGGCGGTGGAAAAGCTTTTCAATGTGAAGGTGGAGTCGGTAAGAACGGTGAAGGTCCGCGGAAAAAGGCGGAGGGTAAGGTTCAGGGCCGGAAGAACCAAGAACTGGAAAAAGGCTTATGTGAAGCTCAGGGAAGGAGAAAAAATGATTGAATTCATAGAGGCGGTGTGAGATGGGTATAAAGACCTACAAACCGACCACTCCCTCAAGAAGGTTTATGACGGGTTATACCTTTGAGGAAATCACCAAGAGGGAACCCTACTGGCCGCTTACGGCTCCTTTGAGGAAGAGCGGGGGAAGGAACAACAGGGGCTGGATTTCCGTCAGGTTCCGCGGCGGTGGTCACAAGCGCCGCTACAGGATAATAGACTTCAAGAGGGACAAGCTGGACATCCCCGGGGTGGTGGAGTCCATTGAATACGACCCCAACCGCTCGGCCAGGATCTGCCTGGTGAAGTACCCCGATGGGGAGAGGAGGTATATCCTCTGGCCGGTGGGCCTGAAGGTAGGCGATACGGTCATCTCCTCCAACAAGAGGGTGGATATACTTCCGGGAAACGCCATGCCCCTTCGGGAGATACCCGTGGGAACCACCATCCACAACATAGAGCTTCGCCCGGGCAAGGGAGGACAGATAGCCCGCTCGGCCGGAAGCTGGGCCCAGCTTTTAGCCAAGGAAGGAGATTACGCTCAGGTGAGGATGCCCTCCGGCGAGATAAGGCTGATTCATCTTAGTTGCAGGGCCACCATTGGGCAGGTGGGCAACATTGAGCACGAGAACATAGTCATAGGGAAGGCGGGAAGGAAAAGGTGGCTGGGACGCAGGCCCCATGTCCGCGGCACCTGTATGAACCCCGTGGACCATCCCCACGGCGGAGGGGAAGGAAAGAGCCATCCAGGCCGTCATCCGGTTACCCCATGGGGTCAACCCACCAAGGGTTACAAAACCAGAAGGAACAAGAGAACACAGAAATTCATACTCAAGAGAAGGAGATAAAAATGGGAAGGTCAAAGAAGAAAGGGCCCTTTGTGGACGATCATCTCTTAAAAAAGGTTCTGGAACAGCAAAGGGACCCTTCCAAGAAAAGGGTTATAAAAACCTGGTCAAGGCGTTCCACCATAATTCCCGAAATGGTGGGCCTTACCATTGCGGTTCATAACGGCAGAAGGTTTATTCCCATCTACATTACCGAGCAGATGGTGGGGCACAAGCTGGGTGAGTTCGCCCCCACCAGGACCTTCAGGTCCCATCCCGGCGGAAAAGGAAAGAAGTAGGAGGTAAAGATGGCCATAGCAGTAGCAAGGGGAAGATACCTGCCCATGTCAGCGCGTAAGGTCAGGCTGGTGGCGGACCTCGTAAGGGGTAAGGATGTGGGAGAGGCCTTCACCATCCTCAAGTTCGTTAGCAAGAGGAAGGCGGCGGGTCTTATTGAAAAAGTCCTCAACTCCGCCATAGCCAATGCCAAGGTTAAGTTTCCCAATGTGGATGTGGATAAACTTTACATAGAAAAAATCTATGTGGACGAGGGCCCAATGTATAGAAGGCTCAGGCCGGGCTTCAGGGGGGTTCCCAGGATAATAAGGAAGAAAACCTCCCACATAACCATAGAACTGGACGAAAGGAGGTAGAAGTGGGCCAGAAGACTCATCCCTATGGCTTCAGAATTGGTTTTAATAAGACCTGGAAGTCCAACTGGTACGGAAAGGGCAGGCAGTTTGTGGAGGATTTCCACAATGTTCTGGCCATTAAGGACTACATAAAGAAAAACTACTATCACGCTGGAATTTCCAGGATAGATGTGAGCATTGTGGGCAATCTCATGAAGATAACCGTCTTCTCTGCCCGTCCGGGAATAGTGGTGGGAAGAGGAAGGTCGGAGCTGGACAAAATAAAGAGGTTCGCTGCGGAAAGGAGCGGGAAGGAGATCCTGGTGGAGGTTATAGAGGTTCGTCGCCCTGAGCTGGACGCCCAGCTGGTGGCTGAGAGCATTGCCTTCCAGCTGGAAAAGAGGGTGGCCTTCCGCCGGGCCATGAAGAGGGCGGTGAACAACGCCATGAACCTGGGAGCCCGGGGAATCAAGGTTATGGTGGCGGGCAGGCTGGGAGGTGCGGAGATAGCCAGGACCGAGTGGTATCTGGTGGGACGCCTTCCGCTTCAGACCATAAGGGCGGACATAGATTACGGGTTCGCCGAGGCCTTTACCACCTACGGGAAAATAGGTGTGAAGGTCTGGATTTATCTGGAAGATAAGGATAAGGAGAGGTTTTCTGTTCAGGAATATATCGGCGAGAGAAAGAAGGAACCTTGGGAAGAAAGGGGGTAAGCCATGTTAATGCCAAGGAAAGTTAAATACCGCAAGATGCAGAGAGGCAGGATGAAGGGAAAGGCCAGCCGCGGTACCTTCGTAGCCTTTGGCGATTACGGCCTTCAGGCGGTGGGAAGGGGATGGTTAACCTCAAGGCAGATAGAGGCCGGCAGGATCGCCATAACAAGGGCCGTGAAGAAGGGCGGAAAGATATGGATAAGGGTTTTTCCCTGGAAGCCGGTTACCAAGAAACCCCTGGAAACCAGAATGGGTAAAGGAAAGGGCAACCCCGAATACTGGGTGGATGTTATAAAACCCGGAAGGATAATCTACGAAATAGGAGGGGTTCCTGAGGAACTGGCCAAGGAGGCCCTGCGACTTGCAGCCAGAAAGCTTCCCTTCAAGACCAGGATCGTTGAAAGGATCCATACGAGGTGAGTCATGAAGGCGAGGGAATTGAGACAACTTTCCAGCGAGGAGCTGGAGAGCAAATACGAGGAGCTAATGGAGCAGCTCTTTAAGCTGAGAATACAAAAAAGCATCGGCCAGCTGGACAATCCGGCGAAAATAAAACAGGTGAGGAAGGACATAGCCCGGATTATCACCGTTTTAAGGGAGAGGGAGGTCCAAAATGGGTAGGAGACAGAGGAAGGTAGGGATAGTGACTTCTGCCAAGATGCAGAAGTCCATAGTGGTTATGGTGGAAAGGTTGGTGAAACATCCCCTTTACAAAAAATACATAAAGAGAAGGTCCAAGTTCATGGCCCACGACGAGAGGAACGAGGCCCGGGAAGGGGATGTGGTTCTCATTGAGGAAACGAGGCCCCTGAGCAGGCGGAAGCGCTGGAGGCTGGTCAGGATAATAGAAAGGGCCAAGAGGATAGAAGAATAAGGAGGGAGCCATGCTGCAGATGCAGAGCATTTTGAAGGTGGCCGACAACTCTGGAGCCAAGAGGATAATGATGATAAGGGCGGTAGGGGGAGGAGCCGGAAAATACGCCACGGTAGGAGATGTCATCACAGCTTCGGTTAAGGAGGCGGAACCCAATTCCAACATAAAGAAGGGAACGGTGGTAAGGGCGGTTATTGTAAGGACAAGGAAGGAAATAAGGCGCAAGGATGGCTCCTATGTAAGGTTTGACGAGAACGCCGCCGTAATCATAGATAAATTCGGAGACCCGGTGGGGACCCGTATATTCGGTCCCGTGGCCAGGGAGCTCAGGGAAAAGAAATTCATGAAGATAGTTTCCCTGGCACCGGAGGTTGTGTGAGGTGAGCTATGAAGCCCAGGCTTAAGAAAGGAGATTTCGTCATCGTCATCGCCGGGAAGGACAAGGGGAAAATGGGCAAGGTTCTCAGGGTGTTCCGTAAGGAACAGAGGGTGCTGGTGGAAAAGGTGAACCTACATGTCAAACACGAAAGGCCCAATCCCCAGAGGGGCATTCAGGGAGGAAGAACCGAAAGGGAGCTTCCCATACACATTTCCAATGTAATGTACTACTGCACCAATTGTGAGAAGGGCGTGAGGATAAAGGTCAGAATCACCGCCGACGGAAGAAAGGTCAGAATATGCGGAAGCTGCGGAAAGGAACTGGATTAAGGAGGTAAGAGATGGCTTACGAGCCCAGACTTAGAGAGAAGTACAGGAAGGAGATAATCCCGGCCCTGATGGAGAAGTTTAAGTATAAAAACATAATGCAGGTCCCCCGCTTGGAGAAGATAGTTATAAACATGGGGGTAGGGGAGGCCACCCAGAATGTGAAGGAGCTGGAGGTGGCCATGAAGGAGCTGGCCCAGATAACCGGTCAGTGGCCGGTGATGAAGAGGGCTAGGAAGTCCATATCCAACTTCAGGGTTAGAAAGGGCCAGCCCATCGCCTGTATGGTCACCCTGAGGGGGGCCAGGATGTATGAATTCTTGGACCGCTTTATCAGCCTTGCCCTCCCCAGGGTCAGGGATTTTAGAGGTCTTAACCCCCGTAGCTTTGACGGAAGGGGAAATTTCACAGTGGGGGTGAAGGACCAGTTGATCTTCCCGGAGATAGATTACACCAAGGTGGAGAAGACCAGGGGTATGAACATAACCTTCGTTACCACAGCGGAGACCGATGAAGAGGCCTACGAGCTTCTCCGGCTCTTTGGAATGCCCTTCAGGAGGTAATGATGGCTACCAAGGCTAAGATGGCAAAACTTTACAAAAAGCCCAAATTTAAAGTAAGACATAGGAACCGTTGCCGCCGCTGCGGCAGGCCCAGGGGATACATAAGAAAATTCGGTCTTTGCAGGCTGTGCTTCAGGGAGCTCGCTCTGAAGGGCGAAATTCCCGGGGTAAGAAAAGCATCGTGGTAGGAGGTTAAAAATGAGTCAGACGGATCCCATTGCCGATATGCTTACCATCATCAGGAACGCGCTGGAGAGGGGAAAGCCTGAGGTCTCCATCCCTGCCTCCAATATGAAGGTGGCCATAGCCAGGATCATGAAGCAGGAGGGCTACATAGAGGATTACTCGGTGGAGGAGGACAACAAACAGGGGATTTTGAAGATAAGGTTGAAATATCTGGGGAAGTATAAGCCGGTGATAAGAGGGCTCAAAAAGATAAGCAAACCCGGAAGGAGGGTTTACTGCTCCAAGGACGAGATCCCTAGGGTTCTGGACGGAATGGGAATTGCGATCCTCTCCACCTCCAGGGGAATTCTCACCGACAAGGAAGCGGAGAAGCTGGGGGTTGGAGGAGAGGTTATTTGCTATATCTGGTAGGAGGAGCCATGAGCAGAATAGGAAGAAAGCCGGTGGAAATTCCCCAGGGGATAAAGGTGAGCATAGACGAAGGGGCCCGGAAGATAATTTTTGAGGGCGCCAAGGGCAGGCTGGAGACGCCCATTCCCCCGGGGATAAAGGTGGAGCTTAAGGATAACAAATTGGTCTTTACCCGGGAGAACGACCTCAAGCAGACCAAGGCGTATCACGGCCTGGCCAGGGCTCTGGCCAACAACGCGGTTATAGGCCTCAGCAAAGGTTTTGAGAAAAGGCTGGAGGTTGAGGGTGTAGGATACAGGGTGGACCTTAAGGGAAAGGAGCTTCACCTCGCCTTGGGATATTCCCATCCTGTAATTTACAGAATTCCGGATGATGTGGAAATAACCGTGGAAAAACCCAACAAAATAATAATAAGGGGTATAGACAAGCAGAGGGTTGGGGAGGTGGCGGCGGAGATTCGTCGCTTCCGGGAGCCTGACCCTTACAAGGGAAAAGGCATAAGGTACGAAGGCGAAGTTCTCAGACTAAAACCTGGAAAATCGGGGGTGAGGTAATGATTAAGGACAAGGTTGAAGAAAAGAAAAGGAAAAGGCTGAGAATAAAGAAAAGGATAAGGAAAAAGATATTCGGCACGGCGGAAAGGCCCCGTCTTACCGTCTACAAAAGCAACCGCTACCTCTATGTTCAGGCGGTGGACGATGAGGAAGGGCGCACCATAGCCTTCGCCACCACCCTCACCGAAGACTTCAGGGAATTCGGATACAACCGCAAAAACCTCAAGGCAGCGGAAAAGCTGGGGGAGAAGATAGGAAAAATGTTGCTGGAAAAGGGAATAAAAAAGGTGGTCTTTGACCGCAACGGCTATCCCTACCACGGAAGGGTTAAGGCAGTGGCGGACGGTGCGCGCAGGGCCGGCCTTGAGTTTTAGGAGGTAAAAGATGGAGGAGCTCCAGACTTACGAAGAGATACTTTCCATAAGAAGGGTCACCAAGGTGGTAACCGGTGGTAAGAACCTCAGGTTTTCTGTTTTCGTGGCCGTGGGGGACAAAAACGGCCGGGTGGGAATAGGGAAAGGAAAGGCCAGGGAAGTTCCTTTGGCCATCCAGAAGGCCATTGAGAAGGCCAAAAAGAACATGATTCAGGTTCCCATCATAGGCACTACCATACCGCACGCTGTGCAGGCTAAGTTCGGAGCTGCCAAGGTTATCATAAAACCCGCCTCCGAGGGAACCGGGGTTATAGCCGGGAGCTCCGTTAGGAAAATCCTGGAGCTGGCCGGAGTGAGGGATGTTTTGGCCAAGATCCTGGGTTCAAGAAACCCCATTACCAACGCCTACGCCACCATGGAAGCCCTGAAGATGCTCCTTGATCCCTATAAATACGCCGAAGAAAGAGGAAAGGAGGTGCAGGAGATATGGCCAAGGTCAAGAAAAAGATAAGGATAACCTTGGTGAGGAGCCTTATAGGCCGCTCAGAATACCAGAGGGAGGTCGTTAGGGGTCTTGGCCTCAGGAGGCTCCATCACTCGGTTATAAGGGAGGACACCCCGGCCATAAGGGGTATGGTGGCCAAGGTTCCCCATCTGGTTAAAGTGGAGGAGGTAAAATGAGATTGCACCAGATAAGACCCAAGGAAAAGGCGGTTAAGGAGAGAAAGAGGGTGGGCAGAGGTCCGGGCTCCGGCCTGGGAAAGACCGCAGGCAGAGGACACAAGGGCCAGAAGTCCCGCAGCGGATATTCCCGCAAATGGGGGTTTGAAGGTGGGCAAATGCCCCTCTACAGGAGAATACCCAAACGGGGCTTCAACAACGCCCTGTTCGCAGTAAGGTATCAGATCGTGAACTTGGAGAAAATAGAAGGACTGGAAGAGACGGAGATAACCCCACAGCTTCTGAAGGAGAAAGGGATAATAAAAAAGATTTCCCTCCCGGTGAAGATACTTTCCAGGGGGGAGATCTCAAGGCCCTATACCATTCATGCCCATAAATTCAGCCAGAAGGCCAAGGAGAAAATTGAGGCTGCCGGAGGCAAAGCCATAGTCATAGGAGGTTGAGGTGTCCAATGCCATAAGGAACATTTTCTCCATTCCTGAGCTAAAGAAGAGAATAATCTACACCTTAGGTGCCCTGGCGGTGTTCAGGGTGGGGGGCCACATTCCCACTCCGGGAATAAACGGAAAGGCCTTGGCTGCCTTTTTCAAGCAGGTTCAGGGGAGTTTCTTAGGGCTGGTAGACCTTTTCTCGGGTGGGAACCTTTCCCAGATGACCATATTCGCCTTAGGCGTTATGCCCTACATTTCCGCCGCCATAATTATGGAGCTTCTGGTGGTGGTATCCCCTTACATAGAGAAACTTTCCAAGGAAGGGGAGTACGGCAGGAAAAAGATAACCGAATACACCAGGTACGGCACCGTCCTCATATGCCTCATTCAGTCCCTGGGAATCGCTACCATGTTGGAAGCCATGAAGGGCGGTATAGTGCTTTTCCCTGGCTGGGGTTTCAAGCTCCTCACCATGCTTACCCTGACCACAGGCAGCATTTTCCTCATGTGGCTGGGAGAACAGATCACCGAGAAGGGGATCGGAAACGGAATTTCCCTCCTGATTTTTGCCGGGATAATAAAAAGGTTTCCCTTCCAGTTCAAGCAGGTTTACCGTCAGGTGGTAAACGGAGAAATAAGCGTAATAAGTCTCATAATTTTCGTGGTTCTGATGCTGGTCATCATAGGTGTGGTGGTTTTCGTGGAAAGGGCCTACCGCAGGATACCCATCCAGTACGGAAAAATGGTGAGGGGAAGGAGGGTTTACGGAGGCCAGTCCACCTACCTCCCCATAAAGGTGAATACCGGGGGGGTCATACCCATCATCTTCGCATCCTCCATCGTCACCATCCCCAGCGCTTTTCAGGGCCTTGCCAAGAAATATCCCTGGTTTGAGGCCCTGGCCAAGCAGCTCAGCTGGGGAATGCCCCTGTACAGTCTGCTCTATTTTATAGGGATTATATTCTTCACCTATTTTTATGTTTCCATAATTTTCAATCCCCAGGATGTGGCGGACAACATAAGAAAATACGGCGGTTTTATTCCTGGAATAAGGCCGGGTAAACCCACTGCTGAGTTTATAGACAGGATTCTTTCCCGGTTAACCTTCGTGGGGGCTATCTATCTGGCTCTGGTGGCCATAATCCCTGAATTCCTTTACTTCGGGTTCAAGGTGGGGGCCATACCCTGGGTGGGTCCCTGGCTGGAGAGGGTCACCCCCACATGGGTTACCACAGGCCTTGGGATTCAATTCTTCTTCGGCGGAACCTCCCTTCTCATTGTGGTGGGAGTTGCCATGGATACCCTGCAGCAAATAGAGGCTCAGCTGGTAATGAGGAGCTACGATGGCTTCATAAAAGGAGTCAGGGTAAGGGGGAGGAGATGATCTACATCCTTCTCGGTCTTCCTGGAGCGGGCAAGGGAACCCAGGGCGAACTTCTTTCCCAGAAATTGGGGATACCCAGGGTCTCCACCGGCGACATCCTCAGGGAAGCCGTCAGAAAGGGCACACCCTTAGGAAGGAAGGCTAAGGAGGCCATGGAGCGGGGGGAGCTGGTAAGCGACGATATAGTCATAGGCATCGTGGAGGATAAGCTAAAGAGCGAAGAATGCGCTAAAGGATGTATTCTGGACGGATTTCCCAGAAATCTGGCCCAGGCAGAGGCCCTGGAAAAAATGGGCCTTGAACTTCGGGCCATCTATATAGAAGTACCGGAGGAAGAGGTGGTGAAGAGGCTTTCTGCCCGGAGGGTTTGTCCCAACTGCGGGGCTGTTTACAACCTCCTTACATCTCCCCCCAAGCAGAATGGGGTTTGCGACCGCTGCGGGGCTGTGCTGGTCCAGAGGGAAGATGACCGGGAAGAGGTGGTCAGGGAAAGGATAAGGGTTTACAGGGAGCAGACAGAGCCCATCGTGGAATTTTACAGGGGGAAGGGGATTCTTGAGGTGGTGGACGGGGTGGGCTCTCCCCGGGAGGTCTTTTCCAGGATTCAGAGGGTGGCATGATAACCATAAAGAGCGAGGAAGAGATAGAGAAGATGAGGGAAGCAGGCAGGATAACGGCTCTTATACTCAGGGAGGTGGCGGAGAGGGTAAAACCCGGGGTTTCCGCCTACGAGCTAAACGAATACGCCGAGAGGAGACTGAAGGAGCTCAGGGCCGCCCCTGCCTTTAAAGGCTATCCTCATCCCTCAGGGGGAAGAAAATATCCTGCGGCCCTCTGCGTTTCCGTCAACGAAGAGGTGGTTCACGGTATTCCCACCAAGGAAAAAGTTTTTAAGGAGGGGGATATAGTCAGCCTTGATTTCGGGGTTTTCAAAAACGGCTATTATGGAGATTCAGCCCTTACCGTGGGTATAGAACCCCTGAGCAAGAGGGCTCGCCAGCTTATAAAGACCACCCGGGAAGCCCTCTATCAGGGCATTAAAAAGGCTGTGGCCGGAGCTAGGCTGGGGGATCTCTCCCATGTGGTTCAGACCTATGTGGAGAGGAGGGGCTTCTCCGTGGTGAGGGATTTTGCCGGCCACGGCATAGGAACCCATCTTCATGAGGAGCCCCAGGTCCCCAATTTCGGCATCCCTGGAAGGGGGCCGGTCTTCAAGGAAGGGATGACCATTGCCATTGAACCCATGGTGAACATGGGGGACTGGAGGGTAAGGGTGAAGAGCGACGGCTGGACGGTGGTAACGGTGGATGGCCTTCCCTCGGCTCATTTTGAACACACGGTGGTGATAAGGGACGGGGAGGCAGAGGTTCTTACGGTGGTGGAGTGATGGCCAGGTCCGACGATTTCATACAGATACGCGGCACCATCACCGAGGCATTGCCCAACGCCACCTTCAGGGTAAAACTTGAAACCGGTCATATAATATTAGCACATGTCTCCGGCAGGATGAGGAAGAACTTCATCAGGCTTCTTCCCGGGGACAGGGTCCTGCTGGAGATATCTAAGTACGACCCCAAGAAGGGTAGGATAATATATAGATTTAGCAGGTGAGGTGAAAAATGAAGGTAAGGTCTTCAGTAAAAAAGATTTGCAAGGATTGCAAAATAATAAGGAGAAGGGGTGTGGTTATGGTAATATGTAAAAACCCCAAGCACAAGCAAAGACAGGGATAGGAGGAAAGAGATGCCGAGAATTGCTGGAGTAAACATTCCAGACAACAAGAGAATTTTCGTCTCCCTCACATACATTTACGGGATAGGACGGTCCAAGGCCATGGATATCCTTCGCAGGGCAGAGGTGGACCCCATGAAGAAGGCCAACGAACTCACCCCGGAGGAGCTAACCAGGATAAGGAAAATAATTGAGAACGAGGAGAAGGTTGAGGGCGAGCTCCGAAAGGAAGTGGCCATGAACATAAAGAGGCTCATTGAAATAGGATGCTACAGGGGGCTCAGGCACAAGGCCGGGCTTCCCGTCAGGGGACAGCGCACCCATTCCAACGCCCGAACCAGGAAGGGGCCCCGGGGCAATATGCTCAAAAGAAGGAAAAAATAGGGGGTAAGATATGGCCCAGAGAAGAAGAAAAACCAGGAAAAAGAAGAAGGAAAAGAAGATCGTTCCCCACGGAATTGCCCACATTCAGGCAACTTTTAACAACACCATAATAACCATCACTGACCCCGATGGGAATGTGCTTTGCTGGTCCTCTGCCGGAAAGGTGGGTGTTAAGGGTACCAGGAAGGGAACTCCCTGGGCTGCTCAGATGGCAGCCAAACAGGCGGCCCAGGAGGCCATGCAGATGGGTATGCGCAGCATTGACATAAGGGTTAAGGGCCCTGGACCCGGCAGGGAGGCGGCCATTAGGACCCTCCATCAGGCCGGCCTTCAGGTCAAATCCATAAAGGATGTAACCCCTATTCCCCACAACGGATGCAGACCCAGAAGACCCAGAAGAGTTTAAGGAGGTAAGAGATGGCAAGATATACAGGTCCGGTTTGCAGGCTTTGCAGGGCCGAAGGGGTGAAGCTCTTCCTTAAGGGGGCCAAGTGCCTTTCAGAAAAATGTCCCCTGGAAAAGAGGCACACCAGGCCAGGTCAGCACGGTAGAACTCCCCAGAGGAAAATTTCCCCCTACGGAAGGCAGCTGAGGGAAAAACAGAAGGTTAAAAGGTTCTACGGGGTTTTGGAGCGTCAATTCCGTCGCTATTTTGAAATGGCCGAAAGGATGAGGGGAAGGACCGGCGATAACCTGTTGATCCTTCTGGAGAGAAGGCTGGACAATGTGGTCTACAGGGCGGGCTTTGCCTACTCCCGCCGCCATGCTCGCCAACTGGTTAACCACCGCCACTTCAAGGTCAATGGACGCAATGTGGACATACCCTCCTACCTGGTCCGGGAAGGGGATTTAATAGAGTTCGTGGATAGGTCAAAAAACAACGAGAACATAAAGGCCATGCTTGAGGATTTAAAGACCAAGGCCAATACTCCCAACTGGATAGAGGTGGATTGGGAGGCCATGAAGGCCAGGGTTGTAGCCCTGCCCACCAGGGAAGATGTGAGCCTGCCCGTGGAAGAGCACCTCATCGTGGAGCTTTACTCCAAATAAGGAGGTAAGGGATGATTTTTGCGCTGGAATTTCAGAGGCCCAGGCTGGTGGAAATAGAGGAGATGACGGAGAACTACGGGCGGTTCTCCGCCTCCCCCTTTGAGAGGGGTTATGCCACCACCATGGGAAACGCCCTGAGAAGGGTTCTTCTCTCATCCATTGAAGGAGCTGCCATAACCGCCGTGAAGATAGAAGGTGCTCCCCATGAATTTACCTCCCTTCCGGGCGTAAGGGAGGATGTTCTGGACATAATCCTCAACCTTAAATCCATTCCCATCCTCCTGAAGGTTCCCTACGAGAAGACCATGAGGCTCAGGGCAAAGGGACCCAGGGAGGTTTTCGCCGCAGACATAGAGCACGATGGGGACATAGAGATAAAAAATCCCAGAATATACATAGCCTCCTTGGACGAGGATGGGGAGCTGGAGATAGAGATGAGGGTTCGCAACGGTCGGGGGTATGTTCCGGCCTCCGACAACTACGACCCGGACCTGCCGGTGGGATACATTCCCCTGGATTCTTCCCATTCCCCGGTGAAGAAGGTTAACTTTACCGTGGAGCCCGCCAGGGTAGGTCGCAGAACCGACTACGAAAAGCTGATTCTGGAAATTTGGACTAACGGAGTGGTTTCCCCGGATCAGGCTCTCATCAGGGCAGCCCAGATACTTCAGGAACACCTCTCCATATTCTTCGGGGTCTCCAGGAGAGAGGACATAAAGACCCCTCAAAAGGTTCAGGAGCCCAGGGTTCGCTATGCGGTGGATTTCCTCAAGAAGAAAATAGACGAGTTTAACCTGCATGTAAGGTCCATTAACGCCCTTAAATCCATAGGAATAGAAAGGATATACCAGCTGGTTCAGAAAAGCAGAACCGAACTGCTCAAGGCCAAGAACTTCGGTCAAAAGTCTTTGGCGGAGGTGGAGGCGCTTCTTGAAAGCCACGGCCTCTCCTTATCCACAGAGCTTCCCCCGGACCTGATAAAGCAGATAGAGGACGAGATAAAAAACGAAATGGAGGGATGAAATGAGGCACAGGAAGGGCTATAGAAAACTCCGCAGGGATTCTGCCCACAGGATGGCTCTTCTTCGTAACCTGGTAACCTCCCTGATAGAACACGAAAGGATAATAACCACCGTGGCCAAGGCCAAGGAGGCCAGGAAATTCGCTGACTGGATGGTAAACATAGCCAAGCAGGACAGCCTTACCAATCGGAGGAAAGCCCACAGCTTTCTCTTTAAAAAGGATGCGGTCTGGAAGCTCTTTGAGGTCATTGCCCCGAGATTTCAGGACAGAAACGGTGGTTATACCAGGATCATCCGGCTCCCCCAGAGGAGGAAGGGGGACGGAGCCGAACTGGCCATCCTGGAGTTCGTGGACTACGAGTTCAAGCCCAGGGAGAAAAAGGAATAGTCAGGGGAGAAGCTCCAGCATATTCTTCCTGTACTTTTTAACCACAGCCCTTACAAATCCTAAGTTTGTCTGTCCGGTAAAAGCAACTCCCTGGAAGACTCTGCCAGGGCTGATACACATTAAAAGGACATTTATCTCCTCCCCCACTATGAGAACCTCCAGGGGATTTCCCCAGCCTACTGCTTCGTAGGCTTTTCTGACGGCTCTGAAGGCTTCGTTGTAATAGCTGGAAGGAAGGTCCAGGTCCAGCTCCGGGGATTTCACAACACCGGCCAGAGGAAGGCTGTCCTCGGCGGATACTAAAGCGCAGGCTATGGCCCCGGGTATTTCCTCAAAGATTTTTTTCTGAATTTCCTGTAATTTTTCTGCGTTGCTCATGTTATCCTCCTGTATTTTATTATATTAACAATTCCTCAAAAAATCAAATATTTTCCCGCTTTTTTGGTTTTTCCGTTAAGCGGGTAAAATATAAGTATGAGAAAGGCTGTTCATTTAATTGCCGTTTTCTTAATGGTTCTTCCCGCCTTCCCGGAGCAAGAGGGAATGGAAAAATCCCTGGAAGTCTGGAGCCTCATGAGCTTCTTTCAGCTCTCCCTCCTTCTTCTCCTGCTGGGGTTGGTCCTTCATCTGGCCACATCCTATTATTCCAGGACCTCCTCGGAGTTCAAGCTGAGGCTAAGCTCCGAGAACTTCGGGATCATCTTTTTCCTGGTCAGGGATCTGTCCCTTTTCGCCTCCTTTGGGATAGGGGTTATGCTGATTAACCCTGACATTTTCGGGGACATAAAACTTGCCCTTCCCTTCGTTCCCCTTGGAATTGTTTTGCTCGGTTTTGCCCTGGTGGTCAAGGTGCACAGGGATACCGAGGGGGACTGGAATGCCAGGAGATTGTTCATGTGGTTGCTGGTGGCTTCCGCTTTCCTTCAGTATTTCGGCTTTGTCTTCGTTATGGAGGCGGCCCCCGAAGCCTGGGTCTCCTCCGGTGAGGCCGGTAAGTTCTGGCTTTTTTTAAGGGGTCTGAGGTCCAATTTGAATCCGCGCCTTTCCATGTGGACTTTTTACCTGAGCTTTCCCCTGCTGGTATTGGTCTTCATTTTGCTTATCGTAGGAGGACTTAAGAAGAAATAATGAGGCGAGGGACGACTCTGGCTTCCCTCCTCCTTTTTTCCATGGGCTTCGCCTATGTGGAGGCAGCTGTTGTGGCCTATTTGAGGATGCTTTCGGGTTTCCCCAGAAGAGTTTTTCCCCTGGTTTTTCTTCCTGAAAGATTCGCCCTTATAGAGCTCGGCCGGGAGGCTGCTACCCTTGTCATTATTTTCGCCGTAGCCCTTTTGGCGGAAAAGAGGTGGTTAAACCGCTTTTATGCCTTTTTCCTGGTCTTCGGGCTGTGGGATATTTTTTATTATCTTTTTCTTAAGGTTTTCCTCGGCTGGCCTTCCTCTCCCTTAGAGCAGGATGTTCTTTTTCTCCTACCCCTTCCCTGGATAGGACCGGTGGTGGCTCCGGTGGCGGTGGCCCTCCTTTTTTCAATACAGGGGTTTTTCTATCTGGAAAGAGAGCTTTCCCTGCGTCAGCCCCTTGCCTGGGGGCTTTCCTTTTTTGGGGGAAGTCTTTTTGTAATATACAGTTTCATTATCCCGGCCTGGGGGGAGGTTTCCAGGGCCGGCATAAAGGGGCTGGAAGGCTTTGTCCCCATGGGTTTTCCGTGGATTCCCTTCCTTTTGGGCTTTTTCCTCCTGGTTCTTTCCAACCTGTGGGTTCAGAGAGGATAAACCTTTATAGCCCTGGGGGACTGGGGGCATTTGTTTTCGCATATACCGCAACCTATGCAGAGGTCCTCCACCACCACCGGAGCCCTGGTTTTTACCCTTTTGCCCTGAGGGGTAATGGTCTCCACATCTATTAGCTTTATGGCTTTGGTTGGAACCGGACAGTGTTCTTCGCAGACTATGCATTCCTGGCCGTAGGCGAAGGGGAGGCATATGGAGCGGTCCACCCTGGCCACCCCCATTTTTTTCGTCTGGGGCCTGAAGGGCCCAATGGCTCCTGTGGGACAGAGGTATTGGCAAAGGAGACAGTCATATTCACAATAACTTAGCTCCGTGGCCAGGCGAGGGGTTGAGTAGTTTTCCAGGCCGTAAAAAAGGCCCATGGGCTGAAGAACTCCGGTGGGGCAACCCTTCACGCATTCCCCACACCTTATACATCTGGATGTAAAGTCCTTGGTTGCGCCCGGAGGCCTCAAAACCCTTTTTTCCGCTCTAAGGAGAGGAAGGGCAAGGAGGGAGGAGGCGGCGGTGAGGAGGACTTCCCTTCTTCTCAGGTTTAAGGATTGAGCTTTGGGATTTTTTCTAAGGGAGAATTCGGAGAAAATAGCCTTTTCCGGGCATACCTCGTGGCAGCGGAAGCACTGATAACATTCTCCAGGCTTCCATCCTGAGAAGGGCGTGGCCGAGGCGGGGCATATGGCGTCGCATATTCCGCACTTTGTGCATTTTTTAAGGTCAATCTTGAGTTTCAGGGAATTGGCTCTGGAGAGAAGGGAAAGGAGGGCTCCGTAGGGACATAGGTACCTGCACCAGAACCTTTCTTCCACCAAGTTGAGGAGAAGGATGGCCAGGAGGAGAAGGCCGGCGGAAAGGGCTCCGTAGAAAAGATGAGGTTCCACCAGGGTATAGGAACTCAGGGCTGGAATAAGCCTGGACAGCTTTTCTGCTATGAAGTTGGCCCCGGGGTGGATGGCGGTGGCGGCGGCCCTGAACAGGATGGCCAAGGGGTCTAAAACAGCCCCCAATCCCATCCCATAAAGGGCGGCTACGAAAAAGATCAAAAGCAGAAGGTATTTATACTTGAGGGGAGGTTTTTTGAATTTCCTCTTTTTTGCCCTGAAAAGCCAGGAGAACAGGGCGTTCAGGGTGCCCAAGGGACAGACCCAACCGCAGAAAGCTCTGCCGAGCAAAAGGGTGGAGGCCGCCATGGCCAGGAAAAAAAGGGAGAGGGCGGCCAGGGTTCTGGAGGCCAGAATGGATATGCCCACAGCGTAAAGGTCCGAGCGGAAAAAGAAAGAAAGCCAGGGTGAGAGCTCATCGCTTCCGAAAAAACCTGTTTTCAGAAAGAGATAGAAAAACAAAAGTAAAAAGAAAGCCTGGGATGCTCTTCTTGCCCAGCGAAGGATCCTGTACTTCATATTTTTAGGACCTTCATTTTCCTCAGCCCCAATCCCCTTTCTTCCCCTATTTTTACCCAGGGAGGGTTCTCAAGCCCTAAGAGGCGTGCTCCCCAGGCATCTGCCCCCACGGGGTCGGATGTGACCAGAACCCTCTTCGTTAAGATAACATCGGAGAGGTTCCCCCCCACAGGCCCGTGGGCCCGCAGGACCCTGTATGCGTCTATAACATAGAGGGTTGGTTTGAAGAAAGCGGTGAGGTCCACCACGGCGGTGTGGATATGGCGGTGCAGGTATCCCCTCCGGCCCCCTATGATCCCCATGAGGTTCTTCATGGCTATGGTGGCACCGGCTAAGGAATGGTGCTTGACTATGGGAACATCTATTATTCTATCCACTTCCAGGGCCTGCCGGTAGACCTCCCATTCCTTTAGAAATTCCCCACCTATTTTCTTCTTAACCAGATGGCTTTCCCTTAGAAATACGACCTCGGCCCCGGCCTTTTTCGCCTCCCTGGCTATTCCAGAGCGGTAATATGTCCTTTTGGCCGGGTTGCAGGGGTTGTCAAGGACCAGAACCTTCTTGGCCCCTGCTTCGTATGCGGCCTCCACCACGGCCTTTACCACATAAGGATTGGTGTTGGCGGCCTGCTCCGGCTTCCTGTCCCATCCTATATTGGGTTTTACAAGCACCACATCCCCCCGGGAGGCCACCCTTTCCAGGCCAAAGGCCCTCAGGGCCCTTCGGGTGATTTCGTATGGGTCCTCCCCCTTGGCCTCCACAGCCTGGGGCTTTTCCTTTCCGCCCAGTAGAAAATAGGCCGCCGAGCCCATCAAGAACCTGAAGAAATCCCTCCTTTTCATTTTCCCTCCACCTCCTTTATGAATTCCTTTATTCCCAGATAAAGGGCGTAGGCGACCCGGGCTCTATAAAGGGGGTCCCGGAGCCTCCTTGCCTCTTCAGGATTGGAAAGGAAGGAAATCTCCACCAGCACCGCCGGCATATCAGCCCCCATCAGCACGAAGAAGGGAGCTCCCCGGGCTCCCAGGTCCCGCACATCCGGATAAAAACGGCGAAGTTCCCGGATGAGAACCCTCTGAAGCGTTGCGGCCATGGCCTTGGACTGGCGGATCTTCTCGTTTAGAACAATTTTTTTTAAAATGTCGCCCAGCTGGGACAGGGTTTTTCCTGAGGTTTCGTTTTCCTTGGCCGCCACCCTTTCCGCTTCCGGGTCCGCAGCTAAGTTGAGGTAAAAACTCTCTATTCCCTTTGCCTTAGGGTTTCGGGAAGAATTTATGTGGAGGGATATGAAAAGGTCCGCCCCCTGACCGTTGGCTATGGCCGTCCTCCTTTCCAGGGGCAGGAAGCTGTCCCTTTCTCTGGTCAATATCACCTTGTAGCCGTCGTTTTCCAGCAGGGACCTCAGTATGAAGGCTATGTCCAGAACTATGTGCTTTTCCTGGAGATGAAGCTTCTGGTTAACGCAGCCAGAGTCCTTTCCCCCGTGGCCCGGATCCAGGGCTATTTTCCTCACTTTAAGGCCCAGCTGTTGGAGTAGGGGGATTTCCTTCCCCCGGAAAAAGATATCCACCACCACCCTTGGGGGCGAGGGAAGGAAGAAAACCCTGTATTTGCGAAGAGACTTGAGATAAAGAACTGCCCTCAACCTCCTGCGGTCCTTTTTGGATACCCTTATAAGTGGGAGCTCAGGGTTTTCAAAATAGTATCTGCTCTTGACCCTTCCCGGATAGGTTCCATAGAAGTCCACATAAAGAAGGGTTTTTTCCCTGTATTTTATTTTACCCGTCTTGAATTTTACCCTGGACGAAAGGGTGAATATAACCCTGGCATAATTGGGTTCTTCGGTGAGTTCCACCTTCCTTAAAGTGGCGCAGAACAGAACCTGGGCCCCCAGAAGCAAGGAAAAGGCCCTTTTTAGCATGTTTATATGATAGAAGCCCTTTCCTTCCCGGTCAAGGCTTCTTCAGTGGAGGGAAATTCTGAACCATGTGGCTTTGCTCTGATTCCAGAGGACCAGGAGGCCTTGGCGAGGAACTGAGATTTTTCCCTTAACCCGTCCGTAGGCCAGGGCTTTGAAGGGCTTGCCTCTCACGAACTTCCTGAACTCCTCTTCCTCACACACGAAATAAAAGAGCTTGCCCTTCGATGGGACCGCGTATTCGTTTCCGGTGATGTAGTGGTACCTGGCCGGGTACTTCAGAGGAACCCTCACTTTCAGGAACGAGGATAGGGCCTCCACCCTCCACTGTTTTAATCGGCCGGGTTCCGGCGAAAGCTCTGGAACCCTGTATTCGGGCTCCTTCGGAGCTGAATCAAGCACAATCCGCAGAGAATAGGTTTTTCCTTCGCGAATATGCCTGTGGCGCCCCTCGGGGTCTTCAAGTACCGTTTTCTTTAGGTTTCCCTGGGGCGGGAATATCACGAATTCGTACCTGTTTTCCCCCAAGAAAAATTCCACCTTTCCCTCTTCGTCACTGACTCCCCATATGGAAAGCAATGGGACTTTGTCGTACTTCCTCTCCACAGCCCAGAAGGACATGACTACCACCAGGGCCCCGGCCACCGGCTCCCCCTGTGCGTCAATAAGCTTGAGCCTTACCCTGGCCAACCCGGTGTATTTTTGAGAAATGGGTACAATGGAATCATCTCCCCTGATGGTCCAGACCGTGGAAACGGTCTTTCCCCACCGGGCCTCGTATATTTCAGGTTTATCCAGCGAATCTCCGGGGGGAAAATTGAGGTCCCATCTATGCCATCCCCCGACCTCGTAAAACTCGTTCCACACATGGTCCTCACCCCAATCGTTGGCGAGCCTTGTGGGTATGAGAAGAGCCCTTCCCAGGGCCGTGGCGAAGATGCTCCACTCTCCGCAGGAGCCGTAGTTGGCGTAATAAGGCTCCCGGGGAAGTTTGTCGTGGCTTTCCTCTCCCCATTCCACGAATTTCCTTGACCAGAGGCAAAGGTTTTCCACAGCCTGGCGGGCATTTTTGGCTTTTAGGACGGCCTCAGCTGCCGTTTCTCCGTATTTTCTGTCATTGAAGAAAAATTCCCTCCAGAAGCTTCCCAGGTAGTGGGAAGGAACTTCAAATCTCAACCTGGGATGGACCACATACCAATAATAAATTTCAGGGGGAAGCTCGTGCCATCTCCCGTCCGAGAGCATGAGGGAGAGGGTGGTGCGATCTCTGCTCTCCACCAGCCTGGCGTAAGGGAGGGTGCGGGCGGCTCTGTATATCCACCTGGCGTTTTCCAGGAGCACCCGGGGGGTGTAAGATATCCCATCCTTGTCCTGGGGCCCGTCCACCATAACCCTCAAAACCCGGGGGGCTGTGTGCGCGATGACAAAGCACACCTCGTCCACCAGCCTTTTTTCCGTACTCAGTATTAACCTTGAGTATTCCACGGCATACCTCGGATTGAAAACCTTCACGAAGGTCAGGGACCTTGTCCCTCCCTTCAGCAGGTCATATCCCCCAAGCCATTCGCTCCCCGCCACCAGAAAGGACTGCTGAGACCCTCTGCAGAGGCCGTTTTTAAAGGGAATGTTTTTTATAAGGTGGACAGTTCCGGAGGCTGTTCCCAGAAGCACATCCTCAACGCCGTCCTCGTTCACATCCACCACCGATGGAATTGCCCTATCTTTTTCCGGGGGCCAGGGCCTCAAATAGCTTGCAACCAACCTGGAAAGCACCCATTTCCCATCTTTGAAGAAGTATCCTGCTGCCTTCCCGGAACCATTGAAAACCAGAAGGGTGAGGATCTTCTCCCCCCGCAGATAGGAACGATAAATTATGGGAGCGGCGTCTTTTGATACTTTTATGCCCTGAAAGGGAGAGTTTTCTTTAACTTCTTTCCAGAGGGGATTGATTCTGCTTCCCAGATTGAGGAAAAGCCTTAGCTTCCCATCCCCGGAGCCTACTATTAAATCCAGATCTCCGTCACCGTCCCAATCGAAAAGAATGGGGACCGAATTTCTTCCCACATCTATGATGGAATATTCTTTGCCCTTATCTTTTCTCTTTTCCCTGGGAACTCTTATTTGGAAGTAATCCTGTCTTTCTTTGAACCGTACGACCCCTCCCTTCAGCCCCTGGTTTTCAAAAAGGATGACCTGTCCCCTGCTGTTTCCCAGAACAAGATCCTCGTCTCCATCGCCATCCACATCCGCCGCGAAGGGCACGGCCCTGTCCACCACATCTATTTCAGGAGGAATGTAAGTATGAACTCCGCTGAATACAGGATGGTGCCTGGAGCCAATATTTATGAAAAATTTAACGAGTCCATCGGAGGTTCCAACCGCCAGGTCCTTGAGACCGTCTCCGTTTGCGTCAAAAAGGGTGGCGCTTACCTGACCGTTTAGCCTCAGTTTAACCATGGAGAGATCCATCATCTTCCAGTAAAGTTCATCCCTGAGCCAACGGGGCGCTCTTCTTATGGCCATAAATACCGTGGGAGG
Organism: Candidatus Aminicenantota bacterium; assembly: GCA_026987025.1. Classification (GTDB taxonomy): domain Bacteria; phylum Acidobacteriota; class Aminicenantia; order S016-38; family S016-38; genus JALSNJ01. The sequence goes on from JALSNJ010000004.1 coordinate 23,380, forward strand.
TAAGTGGGGTTCTTCTTCCCCCACCAGCTTCCATCCACCGGGAGGGATCTCCAGTCTCAGGGTTTCTGATGAAGACAAATTAAAGCCCAGGATCAAAATTAGAAACAGAAAAAACAAGGGTCTGAGCCTCATTTCTCCCTCCTTAACCCCTGGTAAGGGCCTTTTTTATACTGGCTCTATTTCCAACGATCAAAATATTTATCCCCGCTATTATCAAAATCCCTCCTAATATCTGCGAGGGTCTCAGGCCCTGGCTCAGCACTGCATAGCTCAGGAGAAGAACTATAAAGGGCTGGATGCTTTTGATGATGGAAACATTGGCGGCCTTCAAATATTTAAGGGCCAGGAAAACCATGGTGGTGGCCAAGACAGGGCCTAAGAGGGAACCTGCCACAATGTTGAGGAGGGAGAAGGGGTCGGGAAGCCGGAACCTATGGGAAAGGAAGACAACGGCAGAGTAGAGGGTAAAAAGCACATAAACCCTGAAGACAGTTATGTAAACAGGAGGGATTCCCTGGACCTTTATTCTCACTATGACGGTGTTCAGTGAGTATATCCCTACCATGAGAAGAAGCAGGAAAAGGTGCACACCGCTTACATCGGCCTCGGCGTGGGTGAGGATTACAGTTCCGGCGATGGCCACCGCTGCCCCGGTTCCCTCGTATATGTTGAGCTTTTCGGACAGGATCAGGTAGCCCCACAGAATAACGAAGAGGGGCTGAAGGTTTACTATGAAAGAGATGAAGGAGGGGTTCAGTAATTTTACCAGATAAAAGAAGAGAAAGGTGGCAAAGGCTTCGGAAAGGCCGAAGTAAAGGAAGAAGAAGGGGTGTTCCTTAATAAAAACCACAAGCCTCCTGAAACCTTCCTTCTGAGATAGGACTATAAAGCTGCTCCAGAGCGAGGCCATCAAGAACCACCAGAAGAGGAAGGGTTCGGTGGGAAGTTTCCGCTGGGCGAGCTTTGCGAAAATGTACACTAAGGAATATCCCAGGGCAGAACCCAGAGCAGCCAGTATACCCTTTATTTTTGAGTTCACCGAAATCTCCGGAAGTAATCAAAGGTGCATTTCAGGCCCCTTTCCAAGGAGGTTTGGGCCTTCCATCCCAGCGTCTCCCTGGCCCTTTCGGGTGAAAGAACCGAATGTCTTATATCCCCTGGCCTGGGAGGGGCCAATTCGTATTTTACCCTTTTTCCCGCCGCCTTCATCAGTTTTTCAAGAAGGTCCAGGGTTGGGGTTCCCTCCCCGGTGGAAATGTTTACCGTTATATTGTCCCTTCCTGAGGAAGCCAGTATATTAGCCCTGGCCACATCCTTTACATAGACATAATCCCTCACCATTCCCCTTTCCATGTCCGGATATGTGTAAACCTTGACGCTTTTTCCTTCCAGAAGGGCCAAGGAAAAAATGGCCACCACCCCTGCCTCCCCGTGGGGTATTTGCCTGGGTCCGTAAACATTGGAGTAGCGGAGAATGGCGTAGGAGAACTTTCCCTTGCTTAGGAGCCTTATGTATCCTTCGGCGCTGAGCTTGGACTGGGCATAGGGGCTTTCCGGTGCCGCAGGCCAGCTCTCCGTAGCCTTACTTCCCCGGGTGTCCCCGTATATGGCTCCTCCGGTGGAAGCGAATACGAACCGCCGGACTCCGGCCTCTGCCGCTGCGGTCAGGAGGTTTATGGTGCCCAATATGTTTTCCTTGGCATCAAAGGCCGGGTCCTGGGTGGATAGGGGAACGGATATCTGGGCTGCCTGGTGATTTATAACCTCAGGTCCTTCAAGCCTGATGAGCTTCGCTGCTTCCCGGGACTTTATGTCCAGAAGGTAAAACCTGACTTCCGCAGGGAGGTTTTCAATTCTCCCTGTGGAAAGGTTATCCACCACGATTACCTCGTATCCTTCCTGCAGATAGGCCTCCACTATATGCGAACCTATAAATCCCGCCCCTCCGGTCACCAGAACTTTCATTTTTCCTCCTTCAAGGTCTTTTCTAAGCTTGACCTGAGCTGAAGGTTTTGCCTTTCTATATCAGGGATTACATTTAAGGCGTTTTTGAGATGGGTTATTAGCCGTTGCAGGTGGTTTTCCAGGTCCTTACTGTGGGATATGGCGTTTTTGATGAACCTTCTGGTTTCCTCCACCCTGGAAAGCATGGCCTCGGCTTCGGACATGGAGGTTGCCATGGAAATGATGGCCAGAATGGAATAGGGACCGGCCAGAAGCACTCTCCTCTCTAAGGCGTAGGTCCAGAGGTCGTTGGCCCCTCCGAAGGGGTCCTTGGGGGAAGCTATGAGGGAGAAAATCGCTTCCGATGGCAGGAACATAACGGCAAAATCCGTGGTACCGTATTCCTGCTTTATGTACTTGAAGGATATGGAGTCAATTTGCTTCTTTGTTTCCCTTATCAGAGATTTCCAGTCCTGCTTTGAGCCGCTCTGGTAGAACCTTCGGAAGGATTCCCGGGGAAATTTGGAATCAATGGGAAGGAACCTCTTCCCCACCCTGACCAGGGCATCCACCCTTTCTCCCGAAGGCCATGGGCTCGCCTGTTTTTCCCATAGGTGGGCTGGAAGAGCCGAGGCCAGAATGGATTCTAAGAGAAATTCCCCCATTTCCCCCCTTTCCCTGGAGGAAGTAAAGAGGTCCCTCATCTTATCGGTGGCCTCTATTATCCGGCGGGTTTGTTCCGAGAGCCTTTCCAGGGTCTTCTGGGCGTCTATCAGTTGCTGAGTGGCCCGTCGGCTTTCCTCCCCTAAAAAGTTCAAACTTTCCCCCAGCCTGGTTTCCGTGGCCTGGAGTTTTTCCCTGATGGGAATGAGTTCCCTCAGGAACTCCTCCTTCCATTGCCTTTGGGCGGAGCTCCATTTAAGGGCGAGGACGAGGAGGACCAGCATCAGGGCGAGCAAAATCAGTATTAAATAGAGCATCCCCCAAATTTTAACCCAAAATCTGTTCCCCCCGAAACTGATTCGCCTTGGTTTAAACCGTTTTTTTTGGTAAAAAAATATCTGAGCTCAGGAGGTGGCAATGGGCAGATTGGCCTCAGCCTTCGGGATAGCGGTTTTTCTCTTTATAGCCTATCTTCTTTCCCTGAACCGAAAAAGGATACCCTGGAAGACGGTGGGGATAAGCTTGGGGCTTCAGTTTCTCACAGCCCTTTTTATGCTGAAAACCCCGGTTGGATACAGACTCTTTAAGATACTTAACGACATTTTTATGGCCTTCCTCAGCTACTCCGACAGGGGGGCCGAGTTCCTCTTCGGCTCCCTGGTGAAGGACACTAAAATAGGGGCCATCGTAGCCTTCAAGGTGCTGCCGGTGATTATTTTTGTATCCTCCTTCATGGCCATCCTGGCTCACCTCAGGATCATAGAGTATACCATAAAAGTTCTGGCTCACATTTTCTACAGAACCCTGGGGATCTCCGGAGCCGAGGCCTTTGCTTCTTCGCTTTTTATATTCATGGGCATTGAGACGGTGACAGGCCTCAGGGATTACATGGAGGAGATGACGGATTCGGAGATCTTCGTTGTAATGACGGCCTTCCTTGCCACCATAGCCGGTTCTGTAATGGCCACTTATGTCAGCTTCGGGGCCTCCGCTGGCCATCTTATGGCGGCATCGTTAATGTCCGCTCCGGCTGCCATAGCCCTGGCCAAAATAATGGTACCGGAGACTCAGGTCCCCAAAACGGCCTCTGGCATGGCAAAGGTTCACTATAAAAGGGCCAGCCACAACCTTATTGAGGCCGCTGCCCAGGGGGCTTCCGACGGGATGAACCTTGCCCTTCAGATAGCCGCCATGCTCATAGCCTTCGTGGCCCTCATCCACATGGTCAATTCCTGGCTTTCTCCCACCGGCCTTACCCTGGAGAGGCTCCTGGGGTGGGTTTTCTCCCCCTTTGCCGTGCTTATGGGAATTCCCTGGCATGAAGCCAGGGATGTGGGTGTTCTTCTGGGGATAAAAACGGTCTTCAACGAGTTTCTGGCCTACCTTCAGCTTCACAACCACATTGTAAACCACACCCTATCGCAGAGGTCCATAGCCATAGCCTCCTACGCCCTCTGTGGGTTCGCCAACTTCGGCTCCATAGCCATAATGATAGGGGGTATAGGGGCCCTGGCCCCATCCAAAAAGGAGGTGGTGGCCCGCCTGAGCATAAGGGCCCTTATAGCCGGAACCCTGGCCAGCTTTATGACCGCTTCCTTTGCCGCTATTCTTCTTTAGAGATTTTCCTCAGCCGAAACCTGAGTTCCCGGATTTTTTCCCCGTCCTTAAGGATTATTTTTTTCACAGCGGATTTAAAGCCCTTTCTTACAACCTTGATGGTATGGGGGCCGGGAAGGAGCTTGAGGTTCTTGATGGGGGTGGGGCCTAAAAGGCGACCGTCTAAGTAAACCTCCGCTGTGGGGCTGGAGTCTATTTTTCCTATGAAGGCGGTTTTGAAAAAAACAGCCACCCTTTTCATGTTTTTCCGAACTCTTACTGTCCTGTATTTTGTCCCTGCCTGGGAAACGAACTTGAACCGATATGTGCCGGGGGGCCTCTTCAGCTGAAGGGGGGTTGAGCCCAGAAGGCGGCCTCCAGAGTAAACCTTAGAGGGAATGTCGGTGAAAAGGGTGAAGGAGATGGTCCCCGGAAGCGCAGGGGAGGGGGGAGAGGGTTTTCGGGGAGAAGGCCTGGAGACCAGACCCTTTACCCAGCGGAGGGCTTTAAGAGAGTAATCCCTTATTTCCCTTCTGAACCTGAAGGCCCCCAGGAACAGCAGGGCCACCGTAAGGATAATCGCCAGGTTCTTTAAGGAAAAAAGCCTTGACCTGGAGGAATAAACTCCCATTCCCCTGGAGTGAAGGCTGAGCCTTTCTATATCCCTCATCATCTCCAGAGCCGATCTATACCTGTTTTTGGGCTTTTTGTCCGTGGCCTTGAGGATTATCCTCTCCAGCTCAGGGCTTATCTCCGGATTGTACTTGGAGGGGGAAGGCAAAGGTTCCCTTACATGCTTCATCAGTATTTGAAAGGGGGTCTCCCCGAGGAAGGGCACCTTCCCGGTGGCCATCTCAAAGAGGGTTATTCCGAAGGAGTAAATATCCGACTGGGGGTTTGTTCTTTCCCCTTTGGCCTGTTCAGGGGATACATAATAGGGGGTTCCCAGCATCTCTCCGGAGCGGGTCAGGCTTCCGCTTTCGTCCAGCCTTTTGGCAAGTCCGAAATCTGCCAGTATGGCCTTTCCCGTTTGTTTTTCTATTATCACATTAGCGGGCTTTATGTCCCTGTGAATTATTCCCCGGGAATGCATATAGTGAAGGGCAGAGAGTATGTCCCGGCTTATCTTCGCTATCTCATCTATGGGTAAGGGCCTGTGGTGTTTTTCCATGTATTTTTTTATGTGGTCCTTAAGGGTTATCCCGTCAATGAACTTCATCAGGATGTAGGCTATGTTTTTATAAATGCCCACCTCGTAAATGGGGACTATGTTTGGATGCTCCAAGGAAGCGTATATCTTGGCTTCCCTCCTGAACCTTTCCAGCATCTCCGAATCGGTGAGGACCTTCGGCGAGAGGACCTTAAGGGCACACTTCCTGTCCAGGAGCTTATCCCTGACCAGGAATACCTTGGAAAACCCCCCTTTTCCGATTATCCCCAGAAACTCGTATTTGTCCCCGATTTTTTCCATAATGGGGACCACTTCTTCGTAGTCAGAGTTTACCTTTATCCTTACCTTGGCAGTATCCTCTTCCTCCTCAAAGGAATATCCGCAGAAAGGACATGTGGGGGAGGAGGCTTCTACCTCATTTCCGCAGCGTGGACATCTCTTTGTTTCCATACAATAAAAAGATAAATCAAGAGCCCTTCTTTGTCAAACCCGACGATAAAAAAGTCCTATTTTTCGGGTAAAAATCCCTTCTTCCTCATCCAGGAATCGTTGAATATCTTTGATAGGTACTTAAAGCCCGTATCCGGAATTACCGTTACCACCACATCCCCGGGGTCCAGGTCCTGGGCCACCTTCAATGCCCCGTAAAGGTTGGCTCCGGCAGAGCCCCCGGCGAAGACCCCCTCCTCCTTAGCCAGCCTTCTGGTGAGGAGGAAAGCGTCCCTGTCCGTTACCTTTATCATCCTGTCAATTATGGAGAAGTCTATTATGGGAAGAATCCTCTCGTCCCCTAATCCTTCTATTTCATAATCTTTGGGGTTTACTATCCTTCCGCTTTGATAATAATCGTAGAAGACCGAACCCTCCGGGTCAACGCAGATGCATTTTATCTCCGGGTTCATCTCCTTGAGGTATTTGCACACCCCCATGAGGGTTCCCCCGGTGCCCATCCCTGCCACGAAGTGGGTGATCTTTCCTTGGGTCTGACGCCAGATTTCCGGGCCGGTCAGATAATAATGGGCTTCCACATTACCGTAATTTTCGTGCTGGTCCACATAAAAGGCTCCCTCAATGCTTTCGGCAATTTCCTTGGCCTTCCTGTCCCGGTCGGCGAGGGTTCCCTTCACCATGACCACCTCCGCCCCGAAGGCCCTGAGGTGGTCCAGCTTTTCCTGGGATATTTTATCTATGACGGTGATTATAACCCTGTATCCCATCACAGCTCCGTACATGGCGATGGCAACCCCTGTATTTCCGGAGGTGGCCTCCACTATGGTGCCTCCGGGCTTCAATTTCCCCTCCCGCCTGGCCTTTTCTAAAATGTAAAGGGCCATCCTGTCCTTTATGCTGCCCCCGGGATTAAGGCTTTCCATCTTGGCCAGAATGGTGGGCTTGAGGCCGGAGGTTATCTTGTTCAACTTTACTAAGGGAGTCTCCCCTATGGTGAAGAGGATGTTCTCATGGTAAATCATGGGTGCAATTATATTAAAATTCCCCTATGGAGGAAAGAGTTTTGTTAACCCACAGGAGAATCCTGATCCTGGGCCCCGTTGACAGCGGAAAATCCCATCTTTTCCGGAGAATCATAGAGCTGTGGGGAAGGAGGGGGTATAGGTTTTCGGCCTTAGACCTGGATGTGGGCCAATCCACCTTAGGGCTTCCCACCACCATAAATTGCCTTTGCGGAAGGGTTCACCGCTTTTTCTTTTACGGTTTTACTTCCCCCAGGGTGTCTCCCCTCAGGTTTTTGGCCGGCCTTAGCCGCCTTAACCGCGGAGGAAGGCTTGTGGCCGATACCACCGGCTATGTGGAAGTTCCCCACGGCCTGGAGCTGAAGGCCAACATAATGGAGGTCTTGAGGCCAGACCTCGTAATAGCCTTCTCCCTCAAGGAGCCCCACTGGCAGGCATACCTCCGTTCCCTCTCCTGCAGGGTTATATTTTCTGAAAAATCCCCCCAGGCAAGGAGGAGGGGACCCGCTGAGAGGGAGAAGTACAGGGAGGGGAAATTTCATGCCTACTTTCGGGAAACGGAGAGGGGGGTGGTGACCCGTAAAAATCTTGTCCCCATAAGGCCCGGATATTCCCCTTCCCCGGGGAACCTGGTGAGCTTTAGAAGAGATGGAATGGACTTATTTCTGGGATGGATAGAGGAGGTGGGGGAAAGGGAAGTGGTGGTCAGCTATCCGGCGGGAAGGAAGCCCACGGAGGAGGTGATTTTCTCGTATTATAATATGTATTATAATATCAAGAGGGCTAAGCAACTCAGCCTTTTTGAAGGAGGAGAAAATGAAGGACTGGATTAGATTGGCGAGGCTTCCCTTCCTTTCGGTAACCGTAGGGGCCATACTCGCAGGTTCCCTTTATGCCCTCTGGCACGATGGGAGCTTCCACTTCTGGAGGTTTCTGGCGGTTCTCATTGCCGGTGCTTTCCTTCACATAGCCGAAAACATTGCCAACGATTATTTTGACTTCAGGGCGGGAACGGACCAGGCCAACATCAAGGCAATTCCTCCCTTTTCCGGAGGGAGCCGGGTTCTCCTGGAGGGAAGGATAAAACCCTCTTCCGCCCTGAGGGCTTCCCTTTTTCTGCTTCTCCTGGGTGGAGGCATCGGCCTCTACCTCAACCACATTCTTCCCGGCAATACCCTTCTTTATCTCGGCCTGGTGGGAGTGGCCTTGATTTTTTCCTACAACTGGGGAATAAAACTGGTGAATTTCTTCATGGGGGAGGTGGCCGTGGCCGGGGCCTGGGGCCTCATGGTGGCAGGGGCTTACTTCGTCCAGAGCGGAAAATTAACCTCCCACATCGTTCCCCTGGCCGCCTTCATGGGGATTCTTACCCTTTTGATCCTCTTTATAAATGAATTTGCCGATGAGGAGGCGGACAGGCTTTCGGGAAGGCGCATGTGGATACACCTTTTCGGAAGGGAAAGGGCTCCCTATGTTTATCTTCTCCTGGTTCTTCTTTCCTTCGCCGCTTTGTTTTACGGAGTTTTAACCGGGAAACTTCCCCGCCTTAGCCTTTTGGTTTTACCGGCCCTTCTCCCCCTGATTTCCGCCTTTTCCCATGCGAGTTCACATTTAAACGAACCCCATGAAAAATTCCTCCCGGCCGTCATAAAGACCATAAACGGATACAACCTCAGCGCGCTTCTCATAAGCTTGGGATTGGTGGCCGGAAGATTCCTATGAAAAAACTTCGGGAGCGGGTGGAGGAAGCCCCCCTTTCCCCTGGCGTTTACATCTTCAGGGATGGTGGGGGAAACCCTCTGTACATAGGGAAGGCGGCAAAGCTCAGGGAAAGGCTCAGGAGCTATCTTTCCACCAGGGACCCTAAAACCCTGAGGATGCTTTCCCGGGCGGAAGCTCTGGACTGGATTGAGACCCCCACGGAGAAGGATGCCTTCTTTTTGGAAAACGAATTGATAAGAAAATACCAGCCCAGATTTAACATAAGGCTAAGGGACGACAAAAGCTATCCTTACTTAGAGATAACCTGGGGGGAGGAATTCCCCGGTATATACATAGCCCGCAGGGCCAGAAGAAAGGGCAGCCTTTACTTCGGCCCCTTTGTTCCCGCCTCCTGGGTTCGGAGGCTCAAGGGATTGGTTTCCATACTCTTTGGAGTGAGGCAATGCAGGGAGAAGATGGACGCCAGCAGGGCCAGGCCCTGCCTTGATTACTACATAGGAAGGTGCTCTGCCCCCTGCGCAGGATACATATCCAGGGAGGATTACCGGAGGCAGGTTGAAAGGGCCGTGGCCTTCCTGAGGGGCCAGGTAGGTGAAATAAAGGGGAAGCTGGAGAAGGAAATGTGGGAGGCTTCCCGGAGGCAGAACTTTGAAAGGGCTGCTTATTTCAGGGACCTTCTTCTGGCGGTGGAGGAATTTTCCAGGTCCCCTTCCTACCGGCTCAGCGGGTCCGTGGACATCTTCGGATTCGCATCCCGGGGGGGAAGGTGGGCACTTCGGGTGGAAAGGATAAGGGGAAACAGAAGGCAATCCTTTTCCTATCAGGGAGAAGACCTTTCCCCCAGCCCTGTCAATGCCCTGGCTCAGTTTTATCAGGCTCATCCCCAAGTGCCGGAAAGGATAGTGACCGGATTTACCTTCGTGGGCTGGGAAAGTTTGAGGGAGTTCCTCCGGGAGAAACTGTCGGCCAGCCCGGCTATTGAGACCCCCAAAGGGGAGATGGAGAACCTTCTTGCCTCCTCCCTGCAGAGGGAGGCTGAAGCTATGGTGGAGGAGGTGAGGCCAGAAGAAGCCCTGGCCAGAGCCCTTTCCCTCAGGTCCGTTCCCTACAGGGTTGAGGCCATGGATATTTCCCACTTCTCCGGCAAGGAGGTGGTGGGTTCCGTGGTGGTTTTTGAGGGAGGCAGGCCCAAAAAGGACGAGTACAGACATTACAAACTGGAGGAAAGAAACGACGATTTTGCCAACATAAAGGAAATGGTCCTTAGAAGGTATGGGAAGCATCCCCTGCCCGACCTTTTGCTCATAGACGGAGGAAGGGGGCAACTTTCCGCCGCTATGGAGGGGTTGAGGCAACTTGGCCTGGAGGCTCAGGTTATCTCTCTGGCCAAGGGGGAGGAGAGGATTTTCACCCCCGCCAGGGATCTGGTGCTTCCTGAAGGGGACCCGGCGAGGGCCTTTCTTCAGAAAATAAGGGACGAGGCCCACCGTTTTGCAATAACCTTTCACCGGAGGGTAAGGAAAAAACAGGAGTTTAAAACCGTTCTGGAGGAGGTCCCTGGCATAGGAAAAAAGAGGCTCCTGCTCCTGCTCAGAAAATACAAAACATTGGAGGAAATAAAGCTCGCCCCTGAGGAGGAACTTGCGAGCCTGGTGGGAAGAAAGGCCGCCCGGGCACTGAAGGAGAAGCTCAGATGAAAATAGGAATAGACATAGTTGACCTGGATAGGTTCAGGGAGAAGATGCTTAAAAACCCCCGACTTCAGGGAAGAATTTTTACCGGGCGGGAGATAAATTACTGCCACAACTTTTCAGACCCGGTTCCCCATCTTGCGGGAACCTTCGCTGCCAAGGAGGCAGTAATAAAGGCCCTGGGCAGGAATCCAGGATGGAGGTCCATAGAGATAAGGAGGGAGGGAGGAAGGCCAGTAGTCTATCTTGAAGGAAAACCCCTGGCCGGCAGCCTTTCCATTTCCCATTCCCGCTCTTCGGCGGTGGCGGTTTTCCTTCTGAGGGAGGTGGTATAATTCCCTTGTTATGAAGGAGGGAAAATTGAGGAAAAGGAGCTTTGTTTTCCCCGTGGTGTTGTTTTTTCTTGCGAGTTTTGTTTTCCCCAGGGGCCTGAAGGACCTTCCCAAGAAGTACAGAATGTGGCTTGAAAGGGATGTTCGCTACATAATCACGGATAAAGAGAGGAAAGCCTTTCTTAAATTGAAGACCGACAAGCAGAGGGACCTTTTCATCAAGATGTTCTGGAAGATGAGGGACCCAACCCCCGGAACCCCAAGAAACGAATATAAAGAAGAACATTACCGGCGGCTGGCCATGGCGGAAAAGCTTTTCCGCGATGAGGGAAAACCGGGCTGGATGACCGAAAGGGGAAAGTTTTACATCCTTCTTGGAAAGCCCCAGGATATAGAGAGGTACGACGGTATGGGGAGGTTCTACCCCGTGGAGGTCTGGTATTATCAGGGAGATCCTGCCAAGGGCCTTCCCTCGCAGTTCCGCCTGGTTTTCTACCAGGACCCGGGAACCTTTGAATACAAGCTTTACTACCCCGGCATAGATGCTCCCCAGAAATTGATCCCCACATGGGGAGGAGACCCCTTTGACAAAATGCAGGGTTATAAAATAATAAGGCAATACGCCCCTTCCCTGGCCGACGCCCTTATGAGCATGATCCCCGGGGAAGCCGCCACCGGCTATTCCTCTGCCCGTTCCTCCCTGATACTTTCGGAGATAGAGCGTTCACCCTACGAAGGGGTAAACACCGAATACGCCGACAGAATAGCCAATATGGAAGGGCTGGTGGAGGTGGAGGAATCGGTTATATATGTGCCCAACCAGACAAGGTTGGACCTGTTCCGCCATCCAGAGGGCTTCTATGCACTTCATTTCGCCATATCCCCCAAGAAATTCTCCATAACCCGATACGATGACAGGTATTATGCCCCCATGGAAATTTACGCAAAACTGGTAAACAAAAAGGGAGAAGGAATATGGGAAAGCACCCAGCCTCTGGAACTTTATTTCAGCCGGTCTCAGGTGGAGCTCCTCAAAAGGTCCTCGGTGGAGATTGAGGGTATTATTCCAGTGGTGCCAGGAGACTACTCCCTGGTTATAATCCTTAAAAACAAATCCTCCAAGGAATTTTCCCTGGTGGAGAAGAGGATAAGAATACCCTCTGAAAAGGAGCTCCACATTCTTGCCCTGGGCACCAGCAATTCTTTGAAGCCCAGGGCCTCCGGTCTTTTCCTCAAGCCTTACTCCATAGGAAGGCATCAGTTCTACCCTTATGCGGACGAGATCTACAAGACGAAGGAAAATGTGGTGCTCTACGGCCAGGTTAATGTGCCCGCTGGCGAGGATCTATCTAAAATTTCCCTGGAATTAGCCCTTGTGGACGAGGACGGTAACCTTTACAAAAAAACAAAATTGAGGCTACAGGACCCTAAACTTGGGGTTTTTTATTATGACCTCGGAAAATTGAAGCCTGCCTCCTACACGGCAAAGGTATCCCTTTATTATGCGGGTATAAAACTGGAGGAAAAAAGCACCGATTTCATGATAACCCCCTTGGCGTACAAACCTACTCCCTTCCTGATCTCAAAAATTGTTGAGGCGAAGGAAATTCCGGGATTTTATCACTCCCTGGCCACCCAATATTACGAGACAGGTGAATATCAGAAGGCCATTTCCTTCTACCAGAGGGAACTTAGGCTTTCACCCTCCCGGCCTGAGGCCCTGGAGGGGCTAATGAAGGCGTATCTCCGGGTGGGGAAACCGGATAAAGCCCTTGAGGTTTTCCATGAGGCCACTTCCCCTACGGAGGAAATGTTCTTCCTGGCCGGAAGGACATATTACGAAAGGGGGGAGCTGGACAGGGCCATAGAAATTTTGAACCGGGGATACCGGAGGAATTCCGTCAACCTCAAGATAATAAACCTTCTGGCTGATGTTTACCTTCAAAAGGGCAACAAGGAGAACGCCAGGCTCCTTATGAAAAGATCCTTGGAGATAGACCCCAATCAAGATATAATCAAGAAGAAGCTGGAGATGCTCAGGTGAAGAAACAAAGGCATTTCGTTTTTATTTTTTCCCTGGCCCTTTTGATGGGTGGATGCGGGCTTAAGACAACTCCATCGCTGGATCCCACCAGCCGACTGTTCCTCTCCCAGGTAAAGTACATCATTACTGCTAAGGAAAAGAAGGAATTCCTTTCCCTCAAAACCCCGGAGGAGAGGAAAAGGTTTATAGAGGAATTCTGGAGGGCCCGGGATCCGGACCCATCCACGCCGGAAAACGAGTTTAAAGAAGCCTATATGCGGAGACTCCGTATAGCGGATAAACTTTTCCGGGAAGGTTCGGTCCCCGGCTGGGAAACCGACAGGGGAATGGTTTATATACTTCTGGGACCTCCTTCGGAAAGATATGTTCAACCTCTATCCAACCTTCCCAATTACAAGGGATACGAAATCTGGGTTTACGAAAACAGAGGGTTTCGGGTGGTTTTCGCCGATAAAATAGGGACCGGACATTACGAGATTTTGTGGGACCAATCCTCCGCTGCCTTTATTGACGCCATAAATTCTGCCTCCGAGGCCTTCAAAAAGTACGGCAGGGTGGGGATATTCAATTTCTCGCTTAAGCCCAGGGTGGAAAAGGACGCTCTGGTTCTCAGCATTCTTCTCCCTTTTAAGAAGCTGAACTATATCAAAGAGAACGGAAAATTCTACGCCAAAATTAGGGTGAGAGTTTCAGGGAAGGCCGGTGGGGAAAAAATTGAAATTTCAAAAAACTATAAATTAACCCTTTTGAAAAACAAACTTTCTTCCCTTGAAATTAAGCTTCCGCTTGTAGCAGGAAGATACGAACTGAAGGTGGAAGTCCACGACATAATTGGGGGAGCCTCTTCAGTGAAAAAGATCAAATTTAATTTAAAGGAGGACTAAATGAAGAGATTTATCTGGGTCTTTATAATCCTCTGGGGCCTTGGAATTCTTCTGGCCAAAGAACCCAAGTTTCCCAAGGCAGTTTCCAAGGCCTTGGACAAAGCGGTAAAGGGAGAACTGGCAAGGGATGACCTTAAGGTCAACTTCCTCAGGGACCTTTACTATCCGGCCCAGGGAGGTGCTGTTTACTTCGTTCAGTTTATGAAGGCCTCCCTTCCCGCCATAGAAGAAGGCAAGCCCGTTCACCTTTTCCTCAGACTTTACGACAGGAAGGGCAAGAAGGTGGAGGACCTTTACGCGCCCATAGAAACTTCCTCCGAAGTTTACTCCTTTCCCATAAGTTTCACACCGGGCAAGTATAAGATGGCGATTCTCCTGGGAACCAACGACCTGAAGCAATATTCCGTGAAAGTCAGGGAAATAGATGGGGGGAACCTTTTGAACTTAAGGAAACTTTCCACCACCCCGATAATTTTTCTGAGGGGCATGGAGAAACTTCCGGAACCGATAAAGGAATTCAGGGTTTATCACGGGGAATTCCCCTTGGGTCTTTACATGGTTAAACCGTATCTGGAAGATAAAATCCAGGTGGGAAAAACCCCCGCTGTTTTCTTCTTCATCCTGGGAGCCCAGGCTCAGAAGCCAGCCAATACCTACAACATAGTGATTTCCTACAGAATAAAAAAGGAAGGTAAGGACATTACCAAATTCCCCAAACAGCAGCTTACCTATTCTGTGGTCTATCAGCCCATTCCCCTCAAGAGCCACGGCATGCCCCTGGAGCCGGGCAAATACGAACTTCACATAAAGATCCAGGACATGAACGCCAGGGAGGAAATAGAAAAAACCGTTCCCTTTGAGGTAATTCAATAGGAGGGGACATGAGAAAGGCCCTTATTTTAACCTTGCCTTTGCTTCTTATACTTCCCCTTTTGGCCCAACATTCTCCCCGGGGCAAAGGAAGAATCCAGGGGGTGGTTCTGGATCAGTTCGGCAAGCCCATCCCCGATGCCACTGTGGAGGCGGTTCACTTAGAGACCGGATTTAAGAGAACCACCAGGACGGACAAAGAAGGCAAGTGGGCCATTCTGGGACTGGGAACCGGAATGTGGAGAATTACCGCCAGGGCCAAGGGTTATTTCCCTTCCTACGCAGAACAATATGTTCATCAGTTGAGCCGAAATCCCGACATAACCATAACCCTGAGGAAAATGTCGGGTTTAGAGGCACTCCTTTCCGACAAGAAGGCCATGAAGAACCTGGAGGAAGGGAACCGCCTTTTTGAGGAGGGGAAATACCAGGAAGCCCTGGAGAAATTCCAGCAAATCCTCAAGGACCATCCCGATGTTTTTGAACTCCACATAAACCTGGGGAACATTTACTACGAGCTGAAGGATTACGAGAGGGCTGAACAGGAGTTTAAATATGTGATTCAGCAGGCAGAAAAGCAAAGGGAAAAGCTGGGCGACGAGGTGGTGGACGACATTATAGCCAGAGCCTATGCGGGGATAGGAAACTGCTATGTAAAGAGGAAGGATTATGCCAGGGCCAAGGAGTATTACGAGAAGTCCATAAAAGCCTATGCCAACAACGCTGGAGTGGCCTTTAACCTCGGGGAAATTTACTACGCCAAGAACAACCTGGATAAAGCCCTTGAGATGTACGAGCTCGCCGCCAGGCTCAAGCCCTCCTGGGCTCTCCCTTATTACAAACTTGGGTATGTCTACTTAGCCAAGGCGGAGCTGAAGAAAAGCCTTGAAGCCTTCAAGAAATTTCTTTCCATGGCTGATGAGAATTCCACGAAATACAAAGAAGTGAAGGGGCTTGTCCCTGAAATTGAGGCTATGCTTAAACCCAAAAAGAAGACCGGGGGAAATTAAAATTTTGATTCAAAAAATTGAACGCACATCATGTAAGGAAAAATTCTTCGGCTATAGGAGCCTTCCCTTTCACGAGAAAAACGGCAAGTTTTTTGCATAAAAGAAAACCCGAAAGTAAAAATAGGAGGTGTATATGCGAAAAGTCCTTGTATGACTTGTAGCCCTGTTGCTGGTCGTGGGCTTTGCTTTCTCCCAGGCCACAACAGGAAACATTAAAGGAGTTGTCACGGATACCGCCGGAAATCCGCTTCCCGGCGTTTCCGTGACGGTTAAGGGTCCCAAACTTATAGGCGAGAGGGTGGTTGTCACCGATGCCAACGGAAACTTCATAGTTCCCGAAATTCCTCCCGGAACCTACACCATCACCGCTACCCTTCAGGGCTTCAAGAAGGCCGAAAAGAAGGGCGTCGTGGTTTATCTGGAGAAGACCACCTTCGTGAAGCTTGTGCTTGAACAGGGTGAAATTTCCGAGACCATTGAGGTTACTGCCGCTGCCCCCGCCGTGGACATCACCGACACCAAGGTGGCCATGAATGTTAAGAAGGAGTTCTTTGACGCCCTCCCCAAGGGAAGGAACTTCCAGGCCATGGTTCTCATGGCGCCTTCCGTCAACGCTGGAGCCTTCGGAATCTCCGTGGGCGGCGCCACCGGACTTGAGAACCGCTACATAATTGACGGTCTGGATACCACCGATGTTGACCTGGGGCATGTGGGGACCAACATCGTTTACGAGTACATTGACGAAGTTCAGGTAAAAACCGGTGGATACGAAGCGGAATTCCCCGGAGCCCTGGGAGGCGTCGTAAATGTTATCACCAAGAGCGGTGGAAACGAGTTCCACGGAAGCTTCCTCTTCAACTACAGGTCTGACAAACTCTACGCAGAGCCCAAGGTCACCATCTTCGGAGGCGGCGCCATTGACAAGTTCCACTACTATGACTTCGGATTGGGAGTGGGCGGCTACATCATTAAGGATAAGATATGGTTCTTCGTGGCAGGTACCCCCTCCTTCAGGACCACCTACTATAATCCTGTAAACGCCGTTACCGGCGAGGTGGTTAATGCTGACTACAAACAGACCACCTACAACTTCTCCGGAAAGCTGACCTTCCTCCTGGCCAGGAACCACACCTTTACCCTCTCCGTCTTTGGAGACCCCCGCCACGGTGAGGGAGGAAACCCCGGGACCCTCAGAGACCCCAACAGCGACTGGAGAAGGAAGGACACCGGCGGAACCTACAACTTCTCCGCCAAGTATGAGGGTATGTTCGGTACCGACTGGATAGTTACCGCCCTGGTGGGAAGGTATTTTGACCACACCAAAGTTCTCCCTGCCAGCGGAAACCTTGACGAGCCCGTTTTTATATACCAGTACGGTTCCTTTGGCTATCCCCACGGATGGAGAACCGGGGGCTTCGGGTGGTATTCCGACCCCTTTGACAAGAGCCGCTGGACCGCGAAATTTGATATCACCCGTTTCTGGGGCAACCACACCATAAAGGCAGGAATCCAGTTCTTCCGTTCCATAGAGGACAGGAACGACCACTACACCGGAGGCTTCTATAGGGTTTACAGGGAGCCCTTCGGCTATTACTATGAGCGCTACAGGACCACCAAGGGCGATGCCTACACCGACGACTTCGCCCTCTTTATCCAGGATTCCTGGCAGATCGGAAGGCTTCACCTCAACATCGGCGTCAGGGCCGAGAGCGAAATTCTCCACGCCACCGACCCCTCCAAGTTCTTCAAACCCCACGAGGCCGTCATTTCCTGGAAGTTCTCCGACATGATTGCACCCAGGGTGGGATTCGCCCTGGATGTCTTTGGCGACGGAACCACCAAACTCTTCGGTTCCTACGGAAGGTTCTACGAGATAGTTCCCATGGATATAAACGCCAGAACCTTCGGATACGAGGAGGACACCATTTACTTCTACACTTTGGATGGAACCCTCTTCTACACCTGGCTCATAGGGCATGAGCCTCCTCCAATTCAGCCTGGAATTAAGCCCCCCTATCAGAACGAATATGTTCTTGGAATTGAAAGGGAGATCTCCAAGGACTTCACCATAAGCATCAGGGGGATTTACAGGAAACTGGGAAGGATAGTGGAGGACGGTTCCTTTGACGGCGGTGAGATGTACTTCCTCTTCAACCCCGGAGAATGGGAGCCTGAAAACATCCAGAGGCCTGCAGACTACAGCCGCTGCCCGGATGAGTACCTCCACTTCCCCAAGGCCCTCAGGTGGTACAAGGCCGTGGAAGTTGTGCTTACCAAGCACTTCTCCCACAACTATCAGTTCGTGGCCTCCTACACCTACGGAAGGGCCTACGGAAACATACCTGGACTTGCCTTTGAGGAATACGGCCAGGCTGACCCCAACATCACCGCAGAATTTGACTTCCCTGAACTCATGTATAATGCCGAGGGATACCTTCCCAACGATAGGAAGCACCAGTTTAAGTTTGATGGAGTCTATGTGTTCCCCTTCGGCCTTTCCCTGGGAGCTTCCGTAAGGTACATCAACGGAAAGCCCTACACTGCCATGGGAAGGAACGAGTGGTACGGGCCCATTGCCTTCCTTGACCAGAGGGGAACTACCGGAAGGATGCCCAACCAGTTCCACATAGACCTCCACATCGCCTACTCCTACAAGCTTGCCGGCAAGTACAAACTCACCCTTCTGGCCGACATCTTCAATGTGAACAACTCCAGGGAGATTACTGCCCTCTACACCATCTACGACAACGAGCATTATTACGGCTACTCTGACAACCCCAGCACCATCTATCCTCCCTGGGAAAAGCCCGCTCAGCCCTCCAACCCCTACTACGGAGAGGCCACAGCTTACCACGGACCAAGGTCCGCCATCCTCGGCGTAAGGTTCGAGTTCTAAGCCCCCGCACATAAAATCGGTCCCGCCCCTTCGGGGGCGGGATTTTTTTATCCTTCAATTTAAGGGACAGACCCCTTTATGATATAATCCTCCAGGAGGTAGCCATGGCACGGATAGCCCGTTTTTTTCTAAAATTCCCTTCCCCCACTTACTATCACCTTATTTCCCATCTTCAGGATGAGCTTTCCTACCTTAACCCATCCGAGAAGGAGTATATCCTGCGCCTTCTGCAAAAGCTAACCTTAATTTTTGCAGTTCGTGTTGTAAGCTATGCTTTTTTGGGCAATCACTTTCATCTTCTTGTGAAGGTGGAGGGGAAGGATAGTTTGAGTGAGGCTGAGGCTGTAGAGAGGGCTCTTTTACTTTACTCTCCGGGGGTAGTTTATAGTCGCCCAGGGTCTTACTGGCAAGGCAAGCTTTCGGACATATCGTATTTTATGAAGGAGCTGAATCAGCGTTTTTCCCAGTACTACAACCGCCTTCGGGGCAGACGCGGCCATGTGTTTTACGACAGGTTCAAGAGCATAGTATTGGATTCGTCTTCGGCCTTAGCTGTCAGCCTATACATAGATCTGAACGGAGTCAGGGCTGGGCTGTCAAAGAAAGTAAGTGACTACCGATGGCTGAGCTATACGGGAAGGCGTGCAGGCAAGGGAGAATGGCTTTATCCATTGGAAGAAGCTGTGGGGATGGATTTCAATTCGTATGAGAGGCTTCTTTTGGAGGTGGGGAGGCTCGAGCGGGAAGGGAAGGGGAAGGTGGAGGAAGAGGAAGAGCCTGTAGCCCTTTGTGCCATAAGGTATCGGGGGGAGGGTTTAGTTTACGGTAGCAGGATTTTTGTGGAGGGGGTCGTTTCCCGTTTTGCCCACAGGCGAAGGTTGAAAATGGAAGTCGGGGGATTGGTTTTGGTGTAGTTAGGACTACTTTGTTTTTGTATGGGGAATCTAATTTCCAACAGGACCGTCAACCTTGGTTCGGAATAAGCTTTTAAAGAGAAGCAATGGGCAGAGGTAAGTTCTGAGGTGATTTTGATTTGTCCTTTGGGGAGGGAAGGGCTTGAGGGAGAAGGAAAAGAGAAGGTGTTTCTAAAATTGCTTGCAGAGAGCGTGCAGAGGGGGTTTCTGGGAGGGTGAGGGGAAAATGTTAGCCCTGCGGATTGTTTTTGGGGAGAAAATTTGAAAGGAAAATTTAAAAGGGTCTGTCCCCAAAAAGAAAAGGAGTTGACAAAATAATTAGACGGTTTTAAAATTATCTAACGGAGGTGAAGTATGAGGAAGTTAAAGTTAGCTCTTATTTTAACTTTGTTAACGGGACTCTGGGCGAAAAGGTATCCGGTCTTCCTTCAGGGAAAACAGGTGGGCTGGGAAGAGGTAAGCTTCAGGGAGAACTGCATGGAGTCCCGGGGTAACTACGGCTTCATCCCCATGGAGTTCAGGATGAAGATCTGCTATAGGGACCTCAGGCCCGTGTATTTCTTCTTTTCCGGAACTGTGCAGGGGAAGTTTTGGAGGATTTTGGCCAAGGGAAAGGGTAAAGCCCTCCATGGGACTATCACCGCTGGGGGTGCCACCTTCCCCCTTTCCGTCAGGATATCTGGCCCCACCCTGGTGCTTCCCAACGGTCCGCTCTCTCCCTATTTATGGGCTTATCGCCTTCTGAAGGGTTCAAATCTTGGAAAAATAAGGGCTTATATCATTCCCCAAACCACCCTGGAAGCCGAAGTGGAGCGAAGGGGCGGCGAAATCTCCCTGAAGATAGCAGGGTTAAGGGTGAGGACAGGGGAAAATTATGTGCAGGTTCCTGCCCAGGGCTTCTCTCTGGGGAGGCCTCCTGCATCTAAGGGAGATAGGGTGGAGATCAAGGGTAGCCGTCCTGGCGTGGAGACCGTTCGTCGCCATGGCTCCTGTTTGACAATAAAAAGGGAACAGGCCATGGTGGTGGACGGCCAGCTCCGGTATTGCCCGGGGAAAATACAGTTCAAGGGAACCTTGTATTCGGGGCTATTTCCGTACGCTTCGGAGTTTTCGGCCTCCAGAAGGGACTTCAAAGCCTTCGTCCACTTGAACCCCTTTCTTTCCTTGTCCATTCTTCAGAGGGAATGGGAGGTTTTGCCACAGAGATTCCTTTTGCTCCTTCCCCCATCCTACTTTTATTCCCAACCGGTGACCACCGCCGCAGAAATCCTGCCAGTGGGTAGGAACCTTTACTACCTTAAAATTTCCTCCTCCCAGGGCTTTTTCGTAAAAACCGAAGAAGGAAAGCCCGTGGCCCTGATGGACCCCATAAATCAAATTTTCGTGAATCAACAGAAATTTTCCCTCAAACCCCGCTCCTATTCCCCGCTCCGGGGGGAGGAAGTGAAAATCGGAGGGTTGTGCGGTACCCTGCTGTCTCCACCGAAACCCCTGGCCTCCGTGGTTTTCATCACCGGTTCCGGGCCTCAAGACAGGAACGAAAACAGCCCCGGCCGCTGGGGACTCAAGACCTATTTGTTCGCCAGGATAGCCGATTTTCTCTTTAAAAGAAAAATAGCCAGCCTGCGCACCGACGACCGGGGAGTGGGCTGTTCCGCCAGAGCTAAGCCCTCCCTGGAGCTTTATGTTCGGGATGTTTCCATGCAGGTCAGGTTTTTAAGGAAAAGGTTCGGCTCCCGGCCCATTTTCCTTCTCGGCCACAGCCTTGGGACCCTGGTGGCTCTCATGGCTGCCGCCAAGGTCAGGGTGGATGGGCTCATTCTTCTTGGGGCCTATGGGGAGAGGGGCAGCGACCTCGTTCTTTATCAGCTTAAATGGGCTCTTAAGGACATGCCTGAGGATTACAGGAAGGCCGCGCTGAAGGAAGAAAAAAGACTTCTGCGAGCCTTAACGGAAGGGAAACTTTCTGAAAGGGAAAAAAAAATTCTGGCTACCCCCTTTCTGAATTACCTCAGGGAGCTCATGGGCACCTCCCCCCTGGAGTTTGTGAGCCATGCCCCCTCCAGGGTTCTTATGGTAAACGGGGATAAGGATATGCAGGCTCCGCCTTCCTCGGCAAAGCGCCTATATGCTGCTCTTGTGCAGGCTGGGAAAAGGGTTAAATTTTTAACCATCCCCGGGGACCACCTTTTTCTTCCTTCGCCCACCGGGGAGGTTTCCCTTTACGGACACCTTATATACACCGGTAAGGAGCCCAACCCTGAGCTTTACAAAAACATAGGGGATTGGATTTTGGAAAATTTCAGAAAAGGGAGAGCACCAGAAGGAGAGAAATCCCCGCAAAGAGAGAATTGAAGCCAAAAAGTGGGATATAGGCCAGGGCTAAAATAAATCCAGCCAGGGATGACCCGAGAAGGTCCCAGAAAAACATCTTGGACGGCGATGAAATTCGCCGGGAGAGATAGCCGAAGAACCCTCCTTCCCCGGCCCCCAGCAGGGCAAAGCTGAGGTAAAAGGTCCAGGGGGGAAGGTTTCCGGCCGCCAAGGGAAGGGCCGAGGCAAAAAGGAGAAGGAGGAGGGCCGCCTTTTTCCTGATAAAAAGGGAGCCCAGGCCCAGAAAGGCCATCATCAGGCCCACGAAAAGGCTAATTTGAAGGTAAATGTACCCGTAACTATACTGAAAGAGCAAAAGGTAAAGGAGCTCCAGGGAGAAAGCTGCGAAGCTTACTACCCCCATCAGGTATTCCTTTCTAAGGAGTATTCCGGGCAGCAGGAGTATAAGGGGAAAAAGGAGCAGAGGGGTTTTCCGTGGAAACGGAAAGGAAGGGAAATAATGCCTTATCCACCTCACCATTGAGAAAAGGTAGCTGAGGGGATGGCGTATTCTATTGGGAGGAAACTTATTGGCCAGGGCCTGTTTTAGTTTCTCCATTTCCAGAGGGCTGGTTTCAAACTCCATCTGGATGGGCAGGTAAAATTCCGGTTGGATGCCCTTTTTTATCAGAAATTCTGCATAGTCCCCGGGGGTTAGCCTTAGCTTTTTTGTGCTTCCCACTATCAAAAGGCTCTGGCCCGGGATGATAACCGTGTGGGGAAAGGCCCCCTTTAAAGAGCGGTAAATTGAACTTAAAACCGCAGAGTCCACATCTGAATAATACTCACCCCCGGGAAGGGAAAGGGCCACCCTCCGGAACTTAAGGGAAGCACTTTTAAAGAACTCCTCGGTGTAGAACCTTACCGAGGAAGATGAGGAAGGAGGGGGAAGGTCAAGAATGAGAAGGTCCTGATGGGTTTCCATTCTTTCTACAGCCCTCATGCCGTCTTCCCGGAGAAGCTCCACCCCCCTAAGGTCAAAGAAACCCGCGGCTAAGGAGGCCAGGGCGGGGTCGGGCTCTGCGTATGTTATTTCCAGACCCTTCACCTTCTTTAAATACCTCAGACACCTTCCTCCGCCTCCTATAAGGAGAACCTTTTTCCCTCCTGGAACCAAGGGTAACATTGCCAACTTCTCCGAAGGGGAGGGGGGAAAGTCGTAAAGTTTCTCGGAGTTTTCCCAAATGGTGTAAAGCCCTCTATATTGGGTGAGGGTTACTTTTCCGTAGGGGGACTCCCGGACTTCCTTTACCTCCAAGGGCAAAAACAGCCTTTTCCAGGTAGGATTTTCTGTAAGCAGGAGAAGGGCGCCCAGAAACAAAGCTGCTGTGGCCTGGGGCCTCAGCCTCAGGAAAAAGAGCATTAAAGCGAAGATGCAATAAGCTGCAAAGGCGGCCTGGAAGGAGTGGAGCCGGGGGAGAAGGACGAGATATAGGAGAAGCGAAGCTGAGAAGGAACCCAAGGAATCCGCTCCGTAAACTAAGGCAGGGTTTGCCAGTTCCTCAGAAAGGGAAGAGAAAAAGCCCCCTCCCACGGCGGAAAATCCCCCCATAAGAAGAAGGAGCAAAGGGTAAATCCCCAGGGAAGGGAGGCCTCCGGGGGAGGTGCGGAAAAAGGGGTATAAGGTTCTGGTCAGGAAAAGGGCGAAGAAGAAAAGGGGGGAGACCAGCAGGAAAAGAAGCCTGGATGGGACCTTCCTCAGCCATAGAGCGCCCAGACCGGACCAGAGGAGGTAAAAAGTAAAATACAGGGCTATGACGACTTCGTTGGAGGGAAGGAGTGAGAGAACCTCCCTCAGGAAGATTATCTGAGAGGTAAAGGAGGCAAAGCCGGCGGCAAAGCTAAGACCAAACCCCTGGGATCTTTTCCCCGCAGAACCTGCACTTCCCATGTTTTATGTTGTTCTCCTTTATCTCGTAGCCCACCCTTTTTATCAGCGGCCTTTTACACCTGGGACAATAGGTGGTCTCCGCGGGATGGCCCGGAACATTTCCCACATAGACGAACCTGAGGCCCTCCTCCATGGCCACCTCCCTGGCCCTTTCCAGAGTGGATATGGGGGTGGCGGGGAGGTTTTTGAGGAGGTACATGGGGAAGAACCTTGAGAAGTGGAGGGGAATGTCCCTTCCGGCGTTTTTGACCAGCCAGCGGCTCATCTTCCTTATCTCATTCATGTTATCGTTAAGCCCTGGAATCACCAGGTAAACGATTTCAAGCCATTTGCCGCTCTCCGCAGCAAGAACGATGGCATCCAACACCGGCTTCAGCTTTCCCCTGACTATTTTTTTGTAAAACTCCTCGCTGAAGGCCTTAAGGTCTATTTTTACCGCATCCATGGCCGCCAGTATATCCTTCCAGGGCTTGGGATTTACATGGGCTCCGGTTATTATCACATTCCTTATTCCGAGCCTGGAAGCTTCTCTGGCGGTATCCAGCATGTATTCCACAAAGATAATGGGCTCGCTGTATGTGTAAGCTAAAATGGGGGCATTGTACCTATAGGCCAAGTAAGCCGTTTTCTCTGGAGAAATTTTGTAAAACCTCACCTGCTCCGGCCTTACCTGGGAGATCTGCCAGTTCTGACAGAATTTGCAATTTACATTGCAGCCGGCGGTGGCTATGGAAAAGGCCGTTCTGCCAGGGAGGAAGTGGAAAAGGGGCTTTTTTTCCACCGGGTCTATGGCAAGGGTAACCGGTCTGCCGTAAACCAGGGATATGTATTTCCCTCCGCGGTTTTCCCTCACCCCGCAATACCCCCTTTCCCTGTCGCCCACCACGCAGTATCTGGGGCAAAGCAGACATCTTACCCTTCTGTCCGGAAGCTTCTCCCAGTAAAGGGCCCTGTGATTTGAAAGGTCCGGGGCCGGAGCCGCCTCGGACTCCAATTCCAGCCCTGAAAAAACCAGGCCCGTGCCTATGAGTTTTATGAATTCCCTTCTTTTCATAATTCCACCACCTGATAACGGGTTTTCCCCAGGCCCATTTTTTCTGCGGTAGCAAGCCAGTGGGGAAACCTCTTTTCCTGTTTGAGGGAGGGGAGCCCTGCCTTGGATCTGAGTCTTTCTATTAGCTTCCATCCGAAGTGGTCCACGGCCACCGGGTCCTGGCCCATTATTATAAAACCGGGCTTAGCAAACCATCTGGGGTGGTAGGAAGGTCCTCTGTGGAATTGGGCCCTGGTGGCGTCTATGATGGAAAGGGTGTGAAGGGAAGATATGGGTTTTGTGGCGAAGACCTGGGGGATAAAGGGGTCGCAGCCATCGTCGTGGTATTTGTTGGGGTTGTGGATGGCTCCGTAGTAGTTCTTCATGCTGAGAGTCACTCCGGCGATGTCGTGGTCCTTTAAAATTGCCAGGGAGATGGAGGCGTCGGCAAAGACCTGAATTTTTGAGAAGAGAGAGCCCACCTCACCGTAGGAAAAGAGCTCGTCCCAGTAGCCCATTCTTGGGGAATCGGTGGCCAGAACCTTTATTTTTCCCCTCCTTCTTATCCTGTAGCCGGCCCTCTTCATCTCCCATTCGCTTCTGTCCCATACGATCGCTTCTCCGGCGCCGTTTTGAAGGGCGAGTTTTCCCAGAGAAAGGGCTATTTCAGGGGACGAGGAGAGGGGCTTTCCTCCCAGGGTATTGACCTTAATGGCCAGGGAACCGGAGGAGAAGAGCGTTCGGAGGCATCCCTTGTCCCCCCGGCACAACTCCCTCAAACCCTTCATAAGAGCCGCTTCGGGGTCCCTCCCTACCCTTATCACCAGAACCTTCATAAAATAATTTTATCACCCTGAAGCACGATGAGCTTTCCGTTGATGCTCAGCAGTAGTATTTTTCCGCCGTTAAAAACGAGGGGTGGCGTGTAAGAGGGTTCTCCCATGCGGAATTCGTAAATCCTCTCTCCCCTGTCGTTGAGCACATAAAAATTTCCTCCGCTGTCCACGATGAGAAGGAAATCCTTCCATGGGACCGGTTCCGCCACTATCTTTTTCCCTGCCCGGAAGCTCCAGAGGAACCTTCCTTCCTTAGAAAACCTCGCCACTTTACCTCCGCTGGCCACCACCAAAGAATTTTTCCACACCACAGGGGCGGGGAGGATGCTCTCCCTGAACCTGATCTCCCCCTTCCTCCGGCAGTTTCTGTCAACGAGTATGAGCTTATCTCCCATGGGGACCGCCAAGGAGGAACCCCATTTCACCATGGGACCTCCCCCGGTTTCTCCTGAGGAAAGGGAACAAAGGATTTTTCCTTCCCTGGAGAGCCCGTATAAATTTCCCCTTATGTCCTTGAAGAACATCCTTCCCCAGGCGACCACCCCTTCCTGATACACGGGCCCCTTTAATTTCAATTTGAGGCCCCGGCTTCCTTCCTTCAGGTTCAATTTAAAGAGGAAGCCCTGGGCGCTTCCTATCCAGAGGGAATCCTCCAGAACAAGGGGGGCGGCGAAAAAGGAATCCCTCGCCCTGAAAACCCATCTTTTCCTCCCGGTTTTCAGGTCCATGCAGGATAGGAAACCCTGAACAGTTGGAATGAACAGAAAATCTCCCTGTAATTTTTCTCCCATGAGCCTGGTTCCGGGAAAGGGAAAGGGAGTTGCCCTGCGGAGCTCAGGGTCAAGGAAGAAAACCCTGGAGGTTGAGGCCAGAATTACCCTTCCCCTCCATTTCATAAGCCTGGAATGGGTGAAGTTTTCCCCGGGTTTAAGGTTTATGTTCAGAAACAGGGAAAGCAGAAGGAGGACCTCAGATTTCATCCTTTATTCCCCTCAAGAAGAACAAATAAACCAGCGGGACGAAGGGCGATGTATATCTTGGAAGCCCGAAGAACACCAGGACCGTTATTACGAATCCCCCAAGGGTGCTCAGGAGTATTTTCCATTGCTCCCACTCTTTTGCGGCTTTCCCCATGCCCAGGAGGGCGAAGAAGTAAAGGAAGATTTTGAGGGCCTCGGAGAAGGGGGTGAAGAATTTGAACCTTAGAAGGGAGATTCCGTACAACCTCGTCCCCGGACTACCCGGGGGATGCCACTGGCGGTTTAAGGGTTCCTCCCAGAAGGCCCAGTATATTTTGCGGGGGAGCAGTCTGAGGACATTTCCCGGATGTTTCAGGTTGTATAAAACTATGTCCTTGAGGGAATTGTGGCCGTATCCCATGGCCTTCCACCTCCTTATTATGGAGGCAGGAACCTTCCACCCTCCCGTAGAGAAGGGTGAATTTCCCTCCAGCAGGGTCACGGGACCCGCCCTGGTTATAATTACCAGCCTCCCTTCCCGGAGGCTGCACCGTATTATCCAGGGGAGTACGGTGAGGAGGAAGGCGGACAGGAGAAGCAGTCCCCTTGTCCTTGCCTTAACCCAGGCCCAAAGCACGGAAAAGCCCAGGGCAAAGGGCCGGACTAAGGAGGATATGCCCAGGAGGAAGCCGCTCAGCACCTCTCTTTTTTCCGCCAGGTAGAGGGCCAAAAAGAAGACGGGGAGGAAAATTCCTTCGGACTCCACGCTGGCGTAATAAATGGTGTAGCCGCTGAGGCCTGCCATCAAAAGGGCCCCCGGGGGATGCAACCGGTGTTTCCTGGCCAGATTGTAGAGAATTATCAGGAACATTATAAAGAGCAGAGTCCGAAGGAGGATGTAAAGGTGCCAGTTTCTTGAGAAGAATTTGATGAAGAGGGCGTTGTAAATTATAGCGCCCGGGGGCCAGTGGCACGGTCCATTTCCCCCCACCAGGATCTCTTCCCCGTAGGAAAATCCCCTGAGGAGGCTTTCCGCCCTTACCACATATTCCCATGTATCAAAGTAAAGGAAGGGCCGGGGAGAAGCCCTGTAAAAGTATTCTGCCTGGAGGAAGAAAACCGTTCCCATCAGAGGTATAAGGACATATGGGGCGTATTTTCCGCCCGGCAAGAGCCTTCTCCTGAGAATAAGGGGGAAGAGAGCCAGGGGCAGAAGGAAAAATTCCAGAAGGGGCCATGGAATTAAGTAAAGAAACCTTTCGGCCCCTATCCTGAGAAAGAACCCTTCCTTTCTAACCACCAGTTCAGAGGTTCGCAATATGGTTAAGTTCTTAAATCCGTAGAGCCTTGCCTTCTTTAATCTGATGACCAACCTCCCCCTGGGCATGGAAAGTTTCCCGGCGTGGGAAAGCGGAAGGAGGGATACCCTGTGCCTGAACTTAACCACCCTGTATCCGTCCCACAGAAGTTCACCGGGTTTCACCACGAACCTTTCCCTTCCCCTGAAGAAGTATAGGTTATAAGAAATGAGCAGTAGGGCCAGAAGAAGAAGGGGGGTTTTGCCTATTTTCGCAGAGATAACCAGTAGTCCCCATAGGAAGACAGCGGAGAGCATCAGAAACCAGAAAAAGAACAATGTGGGTTTACCTTCAAGGAAAAGCTCGGAGCGAAGAAAGTGGGCCCTGGAGAAGTACAGAACCTTGGAGGAAAGGAAAAGGCTGTAGAGGTCAAATAGTATGAGCCAGAAGGCCAGGAGTTTATCCCTCCTTGCCAGGAGGACCCCGGCCGCTATTACCCCTGCCTGAAGAAGGATAAAGGGGATGGTGGCCAGGAAGGGATAACGGTAAAAAAGGGGATGATTAATTGCCCCTATGAGGAGTCCGCCACCTGCGAGAAAAACTGCCTTCCGGAATTTTTCCATTTATCCCCTTAAATTGTAGACCCTGATGGGAGGATGGGAAAGTTTTTGTAAAGGCAAGCAATTTCGGAAGCGGATATTATCATTAGCCGGGGATTTTTTATAATATTTTTTTATGGACAGGAGGGAGTTTTTAAAGTATTTATTTTCAGCGTTCCTTTTCGGAAAGGGAAGAGTTCCTTTACATAAAGGTAAAGGGGAGTGGAATCTAAGGGAACATTTCCAGGAGTTCATTGAGAGCCCGGATTACATCTTCCCGTGGCCCGGGGAATTCAATTACGGAGAAAGGGTTGTCCTGTTGAGAAGAATGGACAGGATAGGTTCCCGCTTCCGGAAGTACCCTTTTGGGGCCATGTTGCTTGACCTTTTCCTTAAGGAAAGAGTTGACATTAAAGTTTATTATAGCAATTCCCTCAGGTCTATTAACAGGACTCGGCCCAGGGTCTTTAAAGGGGTGAAGGGAACACTAAGGGTTCACCTGCCTGTTTACGACGGGGAGGAGGTCTTTTATCAGGTTCTTTACTCAAGGGACAAGAAATTCAGGCCCCTTTCTCCCGTGAGAAGAGTCAAAAACTTCCTGTTTTCCCCTGGACCCATAAGAGCATACCTTTTCGCAGACGGCCATGTTTTTGACGATCACTTTGATAGGGCAATTCCACTAAGGGAAGATCCTGTAAGGGAAGGTTGGGAAGGTAGATTCTTCCACAATTTTTTCAGGAAAGCCCTTTCAGACCCTCTATGGGCATTGAAGGAGGATGACCCTAACACCTATTCTCTACATCTTAGGAACTCCTTCCATTTAGCGGAGGCCTTTTCCTTCGTTGTCCTTAGAGGAATTCAGCCCCATTTGATAATAAAATTAGGAGACGATGTGGGTCTGGATAATTATAGATTGAAAAGGCAGGGGCTCAGGAGAGGCGAAAGGGAAAAGAACGCTAAATTACTGTGGGAAAGAGAGCGGAAGATTTGGTCCATTCTTACTCCCCTCATTCCTGTCTATCAAGTAATAGGGAATCACGATGGAGAAAAAGGCGTTGCTAAATATCCTGCTATAAGGTGGAGAAAAATAACATTTCCTCAACCAGGAGAGTTGGAAGGCGGCTCTCCCTTGGAGGATTTTTACACCTTAGAGGTCGGGGATTGGCTACAATTCATCGTTCTTAATGTTGTCGGTTATACCAACAAGCCTCCCAGGACCCCCAGCCACTGGACCCTGGGAATCCCCCAGTTTAAGTGGTTGGAAAAGGTTCTGAGCAATTCAGAATACCCTTTGAGATTCATTTTCTTTCATCATGTGGTCGGGGGTTTTCCCAGCGGTCCTGAAGGGGAGAAGGGAAAGGCCTACGGGAGAGGGCCTTTATTTACCAGGGAAGATTACATCCGGCACTCCCTTAATCCGGATAAAATAGAGCAGGTAAAAATCACTGAAATGGCCCTCAAACACGGGGTGAAGGGCTTTTTCTATGGACACGACCACATTCACTTTTTAAAGAAATACGAGGATTTCTTTGCCATGACCGTTGGAACCACCAATGAGGTTGCCGGCGAAAATGCCTGGGAGAAAATAGAAGGTTGGGAGGAAGAATATGGGATGGCAGAGCGGTTTGATTTTCTTAACGCCCCCCTTTTAGAAGAACTGCAGATCGGCAGAGAGAGGATGCTTATTAATACCTATTGTGTTTCTATACCCGATTCAGAATCTAATCTTAAAAATTTAGGAGCAGGATTTGGGGAGAAACTTTCTTCTGAGACTATAAGATTTTAAACTGGTGGGAGGAAGGGAAAGTTTTTGTTATAATGCCCAGGATGAGGAAAGTTGTTCCTCCCCTGTTCTTTTTAATTTTAATTCTTTCCGGATGTTCTCCCCGTTCCCTGCCCCAGCCAGAGCTTCCCGTAAATGTTCTCCTTTACCAGGGACAGAGGGCCAGAGTATCAGGGGAAAAATTCCTGGTGGTTTTGGGAAGGAGGAAATTTCGCCTTTCGTCCCCGGTGGTTTTTTACGCTCAAAGGGGAAGGAAGTACTATTCCCTGGACTTAGGTGAAGTCCATCAGAAGAACCTATCCCTATCCGGGGAAGAATTTCTTCTGAAGAAGGGGGAAACCCTTCACCTTTTCCACGGCAGGTATTCCTCCCTGGAAAGGGCCAGGGAAGAAATCAGTAAGCTGGGCGAGGGCGTCGTGGTGGTGCTGTGGGAAAAGGAATCAAAGGGTATAAGGGTGAAACTGGGAAAGAAGTGGTATGAGGCTGAGGAATTCAGGGTTTTGCCGGAGTCAGGTTTTCTTTCCCTTGAGGGGAAAAAATTCAGGGGGAATTTTCTCATAAGGGAAACTGCCAGGGGCCTGGAGGTGATAAACCGCCTCGGGATAGAAAAGTTCCTTAAGGGATGCGGCGAGGGATGGAAAAACCTGCCCCTGGAGGCCGCCAAGGCTTTAACCCTGGTGCTGAGAACCAATGCCCTGGCCCGGGGCTTTCCTTTAAGGGCCGAGGACTTTGGATACACGGGATTGGAAGGGGAAAGGGCGGATTTCTCTAAGGCTGTGGATGCCACCAGAGGCCTTGTTTTGCTCTACGGGGGGAAGCTGAGACCCATTCCATATACCCTTTCCTGCGGCGGAGAAACCGAGGACCTGGGCCTTCCCTACCTGCGAAGGTTCAGGTGCTGGCAAAGGGCCAGGGCCGTCCTCACCTCTGACCCACCTCATTATTCCCCGGGCCTTTCAATCCTGGAGGCCCTGGGGATTTTAGTGGTGGAGGACGAAGACGGACCCCTTTCGCAAAGCCAGGCTCAGCAGTGGCTGTGGAACTTCTCAAGGTTCGTTTCCGCCCCAAAATTCTATCCCGTGGAGGGGGAAGGTAAAAGAGCCTTCCTGATGGCCCTAGGCAGGACCCTTATGAAGCTAAAACCCGGGGAAACCCCTGAGCCTTTGGAATACCTCCTGGATGCCTCCATTATAAACGAAGACGACCTGAGAGAAGATAAAATAACCCAGGGGGATGCAGCTTCCTTTTTGTACTCCTCCCTGGCCTACCTTAAGGCCGTGCCCTGGCACAGGGGCAGGGTAAAGGTGATTCAGGGGAAGGTAACCGTGGATGGGCACGGAGTTGAAGAACCCATCCTTTTTCGCGTAAACAAACAGGGCATAATTCCTGCCTCGGTTCTGTTGGTTTTTCACGGCGAGGAAATTTCCTATCTTAAAGGGCCCTCCGGGGAGATATCCGCCCTTATGGGGGACGGCTTTTCCGGGGCAGGGGAAGAGCTTGTCTGGAGGAAGAGGTACAGCCTTGATTCCCTCAAGGCAAGGCTGAATTATTTTTTCCCGGTGGGGGAAGTGCAGAACCTCACCGTAAAGGAAAGATATCCCTCCGGGAGGGTTAAATTTCTTGAGGTGGAGGGGGAGAGGGAGTTCTACATTTTGAACGAGGAGGAAATAAGGAAATTTCTGGCCCTGCCTTCCACATGGTTTTTTGTGGACAGGGAATACGACGAGGACGGAAACCTGGAGGGCCTTTTTTTCATCGGAGTGGGTAAGGGGTCAGGGGCGGGTCTGTGCCTTATGGGAGCCCGTCGTATGGCCCTGGAAGGGGAGAATTTTCGTCGTATTCTCTCCAGGTTTTACAAAATGGAAATAAAGGGGGTGGAAATTGCAGGAAAAAGGAAAAGAGGCCATTGAGGAGGCCGTGGAGCTCATTGTGGAAAAATTGAAGGTAAACCCCGAGGAGGTGGCTGTTTTACTATATTACCCGCAGGAAGAGTCCCTGAAGTTCGTTTACCCTTCGCCTCTGGTAGATGCGGGCAGCATTCCCATTACCTCCTCCGATTCCCTGGCCGTCAGGGTCATGAAGTCAGCCAAAGGTTTTCTCTCCAACAATTTTCAGGATGTTCGTCACCTCGGCTTCTTTGACAGGCTGACTAGGAACAAAGGTCCCATACTCAAACTCCTGGCAGCGCCGATTTTGAAGGGGGGAAGGGTTATAGGTGTTATAGAGGTTTCATGCCGCCAGCCCGCCAGGAACTTCACCCAGGAGGAACTTCTCTTTCTGGAGCAGGTGGGAGAGCTTCTGGGGGAGAGGCTGGAGGAGCCATGAGGGAGAGGTTGAAGGAGCTTATAAAAGAGCTATCTCTAAGTTTCGGAGACTTCGTCCTTGCCTCCGGCGAGAGGTCCAATTTTTACATTGACCTGAGGATGACCAGCCTTCACCCTGAGGGCCTGGACCTTTCAGCGTCCCTTCTTCTTGAAAGACTGGATCCCGGCGTGGAGGCCATAGGGGGGATGGGCATGGGAGCATATCCCATCGTCAGCGCCATGGTCCTCAAAAGTCACCTCCTTTCAAGGCCCGTACCCGGTTTTCTCATAAGGAAGGAGAAAAAACAGCACGGGAAGGGCAAGAGGATTGAGGGGTGGTTCAGAAAGGGTTTAAGGGTGGCGCTGGTGGAGGATGTGGTGACCACCGGTGGCTCCGTCCTTAAGGCAGCCCAGGAGGTAAAGGCCGCCGGGGGTAAGGTTGTTCAGGTCCTGGCGGTTCTGGACAGGGGAGGAGGCGATAGGATAAAATCCCTTTACCCCTTCTCCAGCATATTTACCGTGGAAGAAATAATAGGAGGATAAAATGGATAGGTTTAAGGTTTATCTTAAAGCCGCTGCCTTCTTCTTTGCAGTTCTCTTTCTTCTGGTTTTTATATTCAGGACATACATAATTGTTGATCCCGGGGAAAGGGCCGTCATTTTCAACAAGATAAGCGGAAACCTCCGGGTGGCGGAGCCCGGATTCCACATTCTGGTGCCCTTCGTGGAGACCCCCACCGTTTACGATGTGAAGGTCCAGACCTACACCATGAGCAAAACCCAGTGGGAAGGGGAAGTAAAGGGGGATGACAGCCTCAAGGCCCTTACTAAGGAGGGACTTATTGTCTTTCTGGACATTTCGGTGAGATTTCATCCGGACCCCAGAAGGTTGACAGAGCTCCATAGGGAGATAGGGCCGGAGTACATAAATAAGGTGGTGAGGCCCCAGGTAAGGAGCATAGCCCGCCTTACCATTTCAGGTTATTCAGTGGAGGAGATATATTCCGGGAAGAGAGAGCTAATTCAGAGGACCATAGAGGAAAAGTTGAGGAAGAGGTTTGAGGAGAACTTCGTAATCCTGGACGAGGTTTTGCTCAGGGATGTTCGCTTCACCCCTGATTTTGAAAAGGCCATAGAGCGAAAGCAAATAGCCCAGCAGGAGGCCCAGAGGATGAAGTATGTCCTTGAGAAGGAGGAAATGGAAAAAAAGAGAAAGATAATAGAAGCCCAGGGCGAGGCCGAGGCTTTAAGACTCAAGGGGAAGGCCCTGGCGGAGAACCCCCAGCTTATCCAGTACGAATACATAAAGAAACTGGCCCCATCGGTTCAGACTATAATCACCGACGGGAAAACCATAATAAGCCTTGGGGACATTTTTAAGAAAAGAAAGTAAGGAGGCTCTGCCCCTCTTCGTGGAGGTAATAAGAAGGGGAGGGGTTGTTCTTCATCCCACGGATACGGTCTTCGGCCTTGCCGCCCCTGCCTTCAATCTCAGGGCTTTGAGGAGGCTGGGCTTCCTCAAGGGAAGGAGGCCCCAGAGCCCTTTCCTGGTGCTGGCCAGCCCTGAAGGAATTTCGGAAATAGTTTCCCACATACCCCTTTCCCTCAGGGAGATGTGGGGGGATTTCTTAAAATACCCCATAACCGCCATCCTGCCCTCCAAGGTCAGGTTCCCTTACATAACCAGGGAGGGGAAAATTGCCGTGAGAATCCCTGACGACGAATTCCTGAGGAAGGCTTTGAGGGACCTGGGCTTTCCCATAGCCTCCACCAGCGCCAACCTCTCTGGCCAGGTCTTCAGCCCCTCCAGGGCCCTGAGCTACTTCCTTCCCATGGTGGACCTGGTTATCTGGGGCGAGGAAAGGGACCCCAGGCCCTCCACCATTGTGGACTTTACAGGAACCTACCCGAGGCTGGTCCGCGCAGGCTCCTATCTTCCACCGGGCCTAAGGCTTTTCCCCTAAAGCCACAAATCCTTCAGCCCTGTTCCCGTGCATGGTGGTGAAGGGCATTCTTTTCATCCGCAAAATTTTAAAGCCTGCCCTGACAAAGAGGTCCCGGAGTTCCTCCTCCGTGGTATGGCGAAAAACCCCGCCGTGGGAAGAGCGGAAGACCCCATAGATTCCGAACTCCTCAAGGCCTTTCCTGTATTTTTCAGCGTAGTGTTTGTTTACGGCGAAGGCGGAGAGGAAGAGCCTGCCTCCCCTCTTCAACACCCTGAAGGCCTCCTGGAAAACCCTGAGCCTCCCTTCGTCCTCCAGAATGGAGGAGAGAATCCCCACCAGAAAGGCCCCGGCAAAGGCCTCATCCCTGAAAGGAAGGGCCTCGGCCCTTCCCACCGCCACCATGGCGAAGTCAATTTTTCTCAGGGGCTTCTCCACGAAGTCAATACCGAACAAATTACTAAAGCCTAAATTCCTGAGGTGTTCCAGGAGCCTTCCATAGCCGCAGCCTATGTCAAGGAGGGGCCCGGCTTCCAATCCCCTGAGTATTTTAGCCCCGGGGAGGGGGGCGGAATATTTGCCCTCCCTTTTCCATATTTCTTGATTAAGAATGCCTTTAATCCTTGATTTTTTCCTCACGATGTTCCTAAAATAAAATTATAAAACCCTTAGGAGGTCAGCATGGAAGGATTCAAAAGGAGGGTGGAGTTTTTCACCCTCGTCCTCATCCTGTTCCTGGGCCTTCCCCTCTGGGCGTCGAAGCCCAGGCCCAGGGTGATTCGTCCGGCAAAGATTCTTAAGGGTCTTAAGGCCGTGGTGAGGAACATTGATGTAAGGAGGCTCAGGAGGATTCCACCGGGAAGGCTTCCCAACTTCAAAAGAAGGGTTATTCCCATCCGAAAAATCAATCGCAGGTGGGTAAAGACCAGGGACTTTGACCCCGTGGTTCAGCGGAGGCCCGGCAGGATTCTCATGCCCTCTCCAATAATCACCTTTGCAGGGCTTGACAAGAACAACTGGGGGGATGGCTGGCCTCCCGATACCAACGGGGATGTGGGAAAGACCAATGTGGGCTCCCCTGCCGTGGGCTACTACATTCAGACGGTGAATACCTCCATAGGTATTTTCAAAAAGGCCTCTGGGGAGCAGGTGGCGGCCTTCACCTTTG
>JALSNJ010000005.1 GCA_026987025.1 Candidatus Aminicenantota bacterium
GTGGAAAATCCTGACACAGGAGAGACCACAGTACAAAACGATTACGGGAACGCCTACATAGTATCCTATCCTTACAACCCCAATGAGGACACCCCTTCCTTCTATGAGAATGTGCAGCTTAAGGAGTACCATGTGAGCTATGTCAGGTCAGACGGGAGGAATCAGGAAGGTGTTGATGTGCCCCGTTCCTTCTGGGGAAGGATATCGATCATGATCCCGCCCGACGGAAGCGAACACCAGGTGGTCTTCGTTCTGGTAAGGGCCAATGCCAAGATGGAAAGGCCCTTGGTGGAGCTTAGGTACGCTTCAGAGGAAAAGGAACTGGAGGTTACTGCCGTGGTGGAGTTTTACGGAGAAGACCTTTCAGGACACAAGGTTTATGTAAAGGGGACCATCCCCGTGGTTTTTGCCAACTATGCTAACAAAGAGTAAGAGAAGGAGGACCAGGATGAGAAAGATAATATTTGTGTTTCTTATAATCGGGCTTTTGAGCTTCTCTGCCTGCCAGAGGAGCGAATCTCCGGGACCCGGGGATATGTTCGGTCCTTCCTCCACGGCCTATGTTCTCACCCTTTCCGCCCATCCCTCGGTGGTTCAGGCCCTGGACCCTCTCCGTAACCCTGCCAATAGCGAAGTCACCCTGAGGGCCAGACTTTACAGCTACGACAAAGGCCCCATGGCCAACAGAACGGTTTATTTCTACATTTACGATGTTAATATTCCCTTTACCCCGCAGGAGGGCTGGAATTGCTGGTTCGGGGGAGGCTACGGGCTTCTAAACGGGGACCAGGTGAAGTCCGTGAGGGCCACCACCAACGCCAACGGCGTGGCCATAGCTAAGTACACGCCTCCCCATGTAGGCGATTTGAAGGTTTACTGCGACACCGGAGAGGAGGACGATTCCGGAAATCCAATTATCTACGCATACATAATTAACGAGATGACCGTTCTGATAAAGGCCACCTGGAGGGGGCAACAGTGGCCTGAAGATAACCTTTCCGAGGTCTATGCGATAACCCCGATAAAAATTCTCCGTTAATGGAAAGAAGAGAATACCTTCGCAGGGCAGAGGAGCTGGCAGAAGGGGGAAAAGAGGAAGAGGCCATTGCTCTGCTGAGGGAGTGCCGGCAGGCCTATCCTGATTTCCTGGTGGCCAGGCTTTACCTTGCCAAACTCCTTCACCAGAAAGGGGAGGAAGAAGAGGCTCTAAAGGAGGTGGAGTTCGTGCTTTCCAGAAACCCCAATACCCTGGGGGCCCTGAAGCTTCGGGGGGAAATTCTCTTCAGCAGGGGTAGATACCTGGATGCCAAGGAGGTTTTCCTCAAGGTTAATTTCCTTGACCCCTTTGACGAGGAAGTGGAGCGCAGGCTTCAGGAGATAAACGATATTGTGGAAAAAAGCATAAGGCAGGAAACCGTTAAAGAGGAGGTTCCCTTTGAGGAGGTAGAACAGCCCCTGGAGCCAGAGGAGGAGCCCTTTGCCCAGCAGGAGGCTCCCCTGAATTTTACCCCTGAGCCTCTCCGCAGGAAAGAGCCCCAGGCTCCCCCGCAGGAATTTAAGGAGGAGAAGGCGGAACAGGAGGAAGAGCCCGTGTTTGAGACCGAATCCATGGCTCTTGTGCTCCTGAAGCAAGGGGAGCTGGAGAAGGCGGAGCGAATATACGAAAAGCTCGCCGCCCGGGATTCCGGACTGGAGGAGAAGCTTAAAACAATTCGCATAATTAAAACCCTGAACAGAATGAAAGAAAAGCTGGGAGGCCTTTAGTATGTATAAAGAGGCTCTGGAGAAAGTTATGGAGAAAAACCCGGAGCTGGAGGCCGTATTGCTGGCTGCCAGCGACGGTCTTCCCATAGAGGTGGTGTCCAGGGATGGAAGGGAGGATTCCGAGGAGATGGCTGCCAGAATAATGGCCCTGGTTTCCAGCGCCCTCTCCTACGAAATCCAGCCGATAAACTACATGTCGGTGAAGGCCGGGGAAAGGAGTATCTTCGTGGTTCCTGTGGGCGAGGATGTTTTCCTGATAGCCCTGGGCAGAGGGGGATATGAGGGAAAAATAAAATTCTACCTTCAGATGGCGGCTTCTGAAATAGAACTCTGAATTTCTTGTCCCTGAAAATTCCTTAAGATAAAATCCTTAGGAAAGGAGGGTATAGTGAAAATAGAGGAAATTAAAGAGTTGGTTGACTTTATTCTCTCCAAGCAGGTGGAGGAATTTGAGATTGAGGTGGAGGGCCTAAGACTTAAGCTGGTTAAACCCAAACCGGAGGTGAAGGTGGTGGAGGCGGCTCAGCTCCCTGCGTCCCAGGCACTTTCCCAGGAGCCCAGGAAAGAAGAGTCAGAGGAAAAGGTTCATTACATTACGGCCCCCATGATAGGGACCTTTTACCGGGCCCCTGATCCCTCCTCTCCCCCCTTCGTCAAGGAAGGGGACCATGTGAACAAAGGGGATGTGGTTTGCATTATTGAAGCCATGAAGCTCATGAACGAGGTGGAGGCGGATGTAAGCGGCGTAATAAAGGAAGTGCTGGTGGAGAACGCTCAACCGGTGGAGTTCGGACAGAAATTGTTCGCAATTATACCGGACAATGATTAAAAAACTTCTCATTGCCAACCGGGGGGAGATTGCCCTCCGCATTATGGCCTCGGCCAAGGAACTGGGGATAAAAACCGTGGTGGTTTTTTCCGAGGCGGATAGGGATTCCATGCCAGTTCAGCTGGCCGACGAAGCCTACTGTATCGGTCCTGCAAAACCCCAGGACAGCTATCTGAACATGGCGGCCGTAATGAGCGCTGCGGAAATTTCCGGGGCCGATGCCATTCATCCCGGTTATGGTTTTCTCTCCGAAAACCCCCGCTTTGCTGAGATAGTGGAAGCCGAAGGTCTTATTTTTGTGGGTCCCTCTCCGCAGCACATAAAGCTCATGGGAGACAAGCAGAGGGCCAGGCGGACCATGGAGGAGCTGGGCGTTCCCGTTCTTCCGGGTAGCGAAGGGGTTGTTACCCGGGTGGGAGAAGCCAGGAGGATAGCTGAGAAAATAGGTTATCCCATAATTCTTAAGGCCGTGGCCGGAGGGGGAGGAAGGGGTATGAGGATAATAAACTCCCCGGCGGAGCTGGAGGAAAATTTCAAGACTGCCCAGAGGGAGGCCTATTTAGCCTTCAATTCCCAGGACCTTTACATAGAGAAGTACATAGAAAGGGCTCACCATGTGGAGGTTCAGATAATCGGGGACGGGGAAAGGGTAATTGCCGTGGGGGACAGGGAATGCAGCATGCAGAGGAGGCACCAGAAAATAGTGGAGGAGGCTCCTTCCCCCTTCATTTCCCAGCAGACCAGGGAGAAAATGCTGACCACCGTGGAGAGGGCCGCCGAAAGGCTGGGTTTGAGAAGCCTGGTCACCTTTGAATTTTTAGTGGACGAGGATGAAAATTTCTACTTCATAGAGGCCAACACAAGAATTCAGGTGGAGCATCCCATCACCGAACAGGTCACCGGACTTGATCTGGTTAAAGAGCAGATTTTGATAGCCTCTGGAGAAAAACTTTCCTTCTCCAGAGAGGATGTAAAGCCCTTTGGCCACGCCATTGAGGCTAGGATTAACGCTGAAGACCCGAGAAGCTTCGCCCCTTCCCCCGGAAGGATACAATTTCTTTTCCTTCCCGGAGGAAACGGGATAAGGGTGGACACGGCGGTTTTCCAGGGATATGAGATCCCCCCCTTCTACGATTCCATGATAGCCAAGCTCATTGCCTACGGAAGGAACAGGGAGGAGGCCCTGCATAAACTGGAGGTTGCCCTTCACCACACTTCCATAGTGGGGGTTAAAACCAACCTTCCCCTTTTGCTGAGCCTTCTCAAGTCCCCCCAGTTCAGGAGCGGAAATTACACCACCAGGTTCTTGGAGGAGGAATTTATCTGGTGAGGAAGCTTATCCTGCTGCTGGTATTTTTTGCGGTGCTGCAGGCCCAGCCTCCCTCCAGATTGGTGGAGGAATGCAGCCTGAAGGTAGAATCTTTCGTGCTTTCCAGGGAAATTTTTCCCAGATTGGCCATAGCCTCCATAAGAAATCACTCCCTGAGGTCCCAGGGATTTGTGGAAAACCTTTACCAGCTCATAGCCGCCAGACTTTCCGATTACCTTATGCCCAGCGAAGGGGTTCTGGGCTTTGACTCGCGGGGAGGCTTTTTTTCCCCTCCCCCGGGATACGATTACCTTCTGAGGATCGTTTACAGGGAGCTGGCCGGTGACGCTTACCTTTTTATAAGAATTTACTCCAGGGACGGAAGGTTTCAGGACTTTCTTTCGTGCTCCGGTAAGGTGGAGGAGGTAGCTTACAGGGAATTTGAGCTTTCGGCCCCGGGGGCTTCTCCACTGCTGGTCCTCTGGGACGCGCAGGTTCCCGGCGAGCCCCTGGCGGTTCTGAAAAACGGTGAGGATATATTCCTCCTTTATCCGGATAAAATATTGAAGCTCAAGAAGGTGGGGGGTGTTCTCAGAAAGGTGAAGGAGGCTGAGCTTTCCTGGCCGAGCCCGGCCTATCCTTCCCAGGACCTGCGGGGCTTCATAGGCAAGGTGAGTCTGCAGGATGGGGTTTACTTGAATGTTGGAATAAGTTCTTCTGCCTCCTACCTTTACCTCCGGTATTCAGACCTTGCTCCGGCCATGGTCCTTCCCTGGCTGGTTCTGGCCGAGGAGGAGGGAAAAATTCTCCTGGGTAAATTTGCCCCCGGTAAAAACTACTTTGCCCCTGTTCTGGGGGAAGTTTCCCTCCCCGCCTCCCTTCAGGACCTGACCCTGGCAGAAACCAGGGGTTTTCCTCCCTTTTACGATATATGTGTTTATCAGGGGCTTATAAACATAGTGGACGAAGAGGGAAAAAGAAGGGTTTTCAAGGGTGAGGAAGAAATTCCATCCCCTGGCCAGTCCCTGGGAGATGAGATGGAGTGCTGGGGAGATTATTTTATCTCCACCGGCTTTGGAGAAAGGGAGAGGATATCGTATCAGGATTTCTCCGCCCTGGAAAAGAGAGGGGAACTTAAGCAGTCAGGAAAAATCGTTTACATGAGTCGCACGGCCTCGGGCACCGTGATGGTGTTGGAGAAGGAAGCCTCCAGATTCTGGATAAAGGAGATAAAGATAGAATGAGGAAGTGTTCTGTGTTTTTCCTCTTTCTTTTCCTTCTTTTCCCCTATACCAGACCCCGCTACGGAGGGGAGCTTAAGCTTGAGCTTCCTGCCTCTGGAAATCCCCTTTTCTGGGATGGGCTTCTGAAGGATAGTCTGGCTTTTTCAAACATCTTCTATCTGGATTCAAGGGGGAAGCCCTGGAGTTTCCTCTTTTCCCGCTGGTGGGAAGAGCAGGGACGGTGGTATTTTAAGCTAAAGGAGGGTATCCTTTACGCAGACGCCACCCCTATTCTCCCACAGGATATAGCCAACTCCATAAACTCATTCATACACAGCAACCGTCCGGGAGCTCTTTCTCTGAGGAACATTATAAAATCCATAGGGGTTGAGCCCCCGGACAGGGTGGTGATAGAGGTTGCCTCCTCCGCTAACCTTCCCCTGCTACTTTCCACCCCCTATCTTTTCCTGAGGAGGGAGGGTAAATATTCCGGGCCCTTCGTGCCCCGTCAGGACAATTCCTTTGAGGCCAATCCCTTTTTCCCGGGGGGAAGGGCCTTTCTTGATAGGGTGCTGCTGGTTTATCCTCCTGAGATTCCGGACATGAGCTTTACCCAGGGGTTTGAGGCCAGGGCTGCCTTTTCCGTCAGCTACCTTGTTTATTTAATGGTATCCCCGAGAAAATGGAGAAAGCTTTCCCGGCGGGCTATATTTTCCCTTTTGAGCTCCCTTTCCTGGAAGACCAGAGCCGATTCCTACCTTCCATCGCAATTGAGCCAGTTTTCCTTAGATTTTCCCCTTATAAGATTGAGAAGGGTCCGGGGATACCTCCGCCGAAAGGTAATTCTGGCCGTCTCCCCTGCTCTGGCCTCCATGGCCCAGGAGCTCAAGGATACCGCTTCCCTGGCCAGAGTGAAGCTGGAGGCAAACATCAGCGAGAACCCCCTGGGAGAGCTGCTGGCCGGCAGGGCCAATGCAGCCCTTTTTCCATCCCAGGCGGCCTTTGTGGGGAGCGAAGCCGAAGAGGTGGTGGGGATGATAGAGAGGTATGGTTTGGAAAGATTTTATCCCTATCTGGGTAAACTCAAGAAAAAAATACTTCTTTACATGGGAGAGGATGAAAAGAAGCTGGAAAGGGTCCTCTCCAGCACCTACGAGTACATGGCTTCCAGGGAGTTCTTCTTCCCTGTGGCGGTGGCCCGCCAGCCCGTATACTTGAAAAAGTCCTTCCTCCCCGGGGGAAAGGATTTTTACGGACGGCCTTTGATGTGGAAAATAAGGAGGGCTCTTTCCCGGCCAGATGAGGGAAAAACTGATTCTTCTCCACAGGCTGATTAACCCCACACCCAAGCCCTTAGTGGAGCTGGCCTTCTCTAAGGAAATTTCCCCGGATGATTTGGTGAGGTTCGGCATCAGCAGAAGGAAAGCCCGGAGGCTGGAGGACGGCAACCTTCTTGGGGACCTTCTCCATCAGATTGAAAAAGCTAGGGAGAGCGGCTGGAGGCTGGTTTTCTACGACCAGGACGAGTATCCGGGCCTTCTCCGGGAGACCTCCCATCCGCCCATCCTGCTCTTCGTCAAGGGGAAAATAGAACCCCCCTGCATCGCCGTGGTGGGGACCCGCAGGGCCACCTCCTACGGCAGAGGAATAGCCCAGGAGTTTTCCTGGAAGCTGGCTTCCTCAGGTATAACCGTGGTGAGCGGTCTTGCCCACGGTATAGACACCTGGGCCCATAAAGGAGCCCTCAGGGGAGGGAAGACCGTGGCGGTGCTGGGCTCAGGTGCCCTTCACATATACCCGGCCTCCAACAGATCCCTGGCGGAGGAAATTGCAGAAAAGGGTGCCCTGGTCAGCGAATTTTTTCCCCAAGACCCCCCGGCCCGGTTCCGGTTCCCCCTTAGAAACAGGATAATAGCAGGAATGAGCTTTGCCACCCTGGTGGTGGAGGCTCCCCCTCAAAGCGGTGCCCTTATAACCGCCCGCCTTGCTTTAGAGTACGGAAGGGATGTTTTCGCGGTACCCGGGGACATAAACAGAAGCACCAGTCAGGGGACCAACAGGCTCATTCAGGAGGGAGCAAAACCGGTTCTTTCCGTGGAGGACATAATAGGGGAATACTCTCAGCCCCGGGTGGAGGTTTCTGAGGAAGAAGAGTTCCT
Organism: Candidatus Aminicenantota bacterium; assembly: GCA_026987025.1. Lineage (GTDB taxonomy): Bacteria > Acidobacteriota > Aminicenantia > S016-38 > S016-38 > JALSNJ01. Next base: position 7,285 of record JALSNJ010000005.1, read on the forward strand.
CCTGGGGTTTTTCCCCCCTGGCCAGGAGGTGGATGTGGAATTTCTCAGCGAGGCCAGCGGCCTTTCTCCGGAAAGACTTTTTCCCCTTCTGTTATCCTTAGAAATGAAAGGTGTTATAATTGGGATTTCCGGATGGAGGTACAGGAAAATTGTCTAAGAAACTGGTGATAGTGGAATCTCCGGCCAAAGCTAAAACCATAGGCAAGTACCTGGGGAAAGAATATCTGGTAAAGGCTTCCATGGGCCATGTTAAGGACCTTCCCAAGAACGAGATGGGGGTGGAGATAGAAAATGGCTTCCTCCCCCATTATGAAGTTATCCCGGGCAAGGAAAAGGTTTTAAATGAGATAAAGGAGGCCGCCGGCAGGAGCTCTTCGGTTTTTCTGGCCACCGACCCCGATCGGGAAGGGGAGGCCATATCCTATCACTTGAAGGAGGAGGTGGAGCCTGTAAATAACCAGATTTACAGGGTGATGTTCCACGAAATAACAGCCGGGGCCATAAGGGATGCCTTTTCCCACCCTTCTAACTTGGACATGAACAGGGTAAAGGCCCAATGGGCCCGCAGGGTTCTGGACCGTTTAGTGGGTTATCTCATAAGCCCTCTTCTCTGGAAGAAACTGAAGGGGCGCCTCAGCGCCGGGAGGGTTCAGAGCGTTGCCCTGAGAATGATCTGCGAGAGGGAAGAGAAAAGGGAAAGTTTCGTAAGGGAAGAATATTGGGTCATAGAAGCCAGGCTCAAAAAGGATAGGGAGTTCACCGCTAAACTCACCGGGAAGGGAGGGAAGAAGTACAGGATAACCAGCGAGGAAGAGGCGAGAAGGGCCGTCCATGCTATAAAGAACCACCAGCTCAAGGTGGAGAAGGTGGAGGCCAAGGAAAGGGAGAAAAAAGCTCCGCCGCCGCTGATTACCAGCACCTTACAGCAGGAGGCCTTCAAACTTTACCGATTCCCTGTGAAAAAGACCATGCAAATAGCCCAGAGGCTTTACGAGGGGGTTGACCTTGGAGATGGGCCTGTGGGCCTTATAACTTACATGAGGACCGATTCCTTCAGGGTGTCTCCGGAGGCGTTGAGGGCCGTCAGGAAGTTCATCGGGGAAAATTACGGGGGCGACTACCTGCCCCCTAAGGCCAACCAGTTCAGGGCGAAAAAGGGGGCACAGGAGGCCCACGAGGCCATAAGGCCCACCTATGTGGAAATTACCCCGGAGAGCTTGAGGGGGAGGCTTAAACCCGAGGAGCTTAAAATATACACCTTAGTCTGGAAAAGGTTCGTGGCTTCCCAGATGAAGCCATACAGGTTCAGAGAGACAAAGGTGGAGATAAAGGCCGGCGAGTATACCTTAGAGGCCGAAGGAAGGCAGGTGCTCTTTCCGGGCTACAGAAAGCTACTGGAGCCCTCCTTCAGGGAGGAGGGACTTCCCCCCCTGGAGCCTGGGGACCTTTTGCAGCTTCTGGAGGTCAAATCCCAGAGAAAGGAGACCCAGCCTCCTCCCAGGTTTACCGAAGCCACCTTGGTGAAGGAGCTGGAGGAGAAGGGAATAGGAAGGCCCTCCACCTATGCCACCATTATTTCCACCATCCAGGATAGGACCTATGTCCGCAAGGAGGACGGTAAATTTGTCCCCACCTTCCTGGGTAGGCTGGTGGTGAGGCTTTTAAAGGAAAGCTTCCCCGACATAATGGACTACAGGTACACCGCAGAGGTGGAGGAGGAACTGGACAGGGTAGAAAAGGGGGAGAGGGAATGGTCCCAAGTGGTGGGAAGGTTTTACGCAACCCTGGAGGACAATTTGAAAAGGGCTCAGGAGAAAATGCCTTCCGTTACCCTGGGAATCCCCACCGGCCTCCGCTGTCCTGCCTGCGGAGGGGAACTGCTCCTCAAAAGGAGCCGGTTCGGGCTTTATTTCCAGTGCGAGCGTTGCCAGTACAAATCCCAGTTTTCAGACCTTATTACAAAGGCCATATCCCTGAGGTGTCCCAGGTGTGGCTCTCCCCTGACGGTGAAAAGGAGCAGGAGGGGGGAGGAGTTCATCGCCTGTAGCAATTATCCTTCGTGCAATTACATATACAACGAAACCGAAGACCTTCCCTGTCCTGAGGAGGGCTGCGGAGGTCATCTTGTAAAAAGGAAAGGAAAGGGGGGGAAGTATTTTTACGGGTGCTCCAATTATCCGGAATGCGACTTCCTCACCCCTTATCCCCCTGTGAGGCAGGCCTGTCCTGAGTGCGGTTTCCCCTACATGCTGAAGAAGGGCAGAAAGCTCCTCTGTCCAAAATGCGGCGCCGAGGTGAGGTCCCATGGAAGTTAAGGTTATAGGAGGAGGCCTGGCCGGGGTTGAGGCGGCCTACGCCCTGGCCAAGGTAGGGGTGAAGGTGAAGCTCTATGAGATGAGGCCCAAAAGGATGACCCCTGCCCACTCCACGGGATATCTGGCGGAGGTGGTTTGCTCCAATTCCTTTGGGGCCACCTCCCTCTCCACGGCCTCCGGTCTTTTAAAGGCGGAGATGGAGCTTCTTGATTCCTTAGTGTTGAAAGTGGCCAGGAAGGTGGCGGTGCCGGCAGGTCAGGCCTTAGCGGTGGACAGGGAGGTCTTTGCCCGGGAGGTGACCGAAGCCCTGGAATCCCAGCCCGGGGTGGAGATAATAAGGGAGGAAGTCAGGGACATTCCCCAGGGGCCTGTCATCATAGCCACCGGTCCCCTTACTTCCCCGGAGCTTTCCAGGGCCATAGTGGAGCTTACCGGGAGGGAAAACCTCTTCTTCTACGATGCCACCAGCCCCATCGTTTCCGCCTCCTCCATAGATATGGATAGGGCCTTCGTGGCTTCAAGGTACGGAAAGGGAGGGTCCGATTACATAAACTGTCCCATGAGCGAGGAGGAATACATGGAGTTCTGGAAAGCCCTGGTGGAGGCGGAGACCGTTCCCCTTCACGATTTTGAAAAACACCTGTTTGAATCCTGCCTTCCTATAGAGGAGCTGGCAAGGCGCGGACCTCAAACCCTGATTTTTGGCCCTCTAAAACCCGTGGGGTTGACGGATCCGAAAACGGGCCGCAGGCCCTACGCCGTGGTTCAGCTCAGACAGGACAACCTGGCAGCAACCCTTTATAGCTTGGTGGGTTTTCAGACGAGGCTTAAGTGGGGAGAGCAGAAGAGGGTATTCTCAATGATTCCCTGCCTTCACAGGGCGGAGTTCGTAAGGTACGGGGTGATGCACAGAAACACCTACATTAATTCTCCGGCGGTTCTCCTCCGGACCCTTCAGTTTCGCAAGAGGCCGGAAATTCTTTTTGCCGGTCAGATAGTAGGGGTAGAAGGATACATGGAATCGGCCGCCACCGGAATTATGGCGGGGATCTTCGCCGCTGCCATGGTGAAGGGCAGGGGGATAGAACCCCCTCCCCTTACCACCGCCATAGGTTCCCTGCTCCATTATGTTTCTCACGCGGACTGGAGGAATTTTCAGCCCATGAACTTCGTCTTCGGACTGCTTCCTCCCATTAAAAGGAAAATAAGGAGCCGTAAGGAAAGAAGGCTCGCCCTTTCCCGCAGGGCTTTGAGAGAGCTGGAGGAATGGAAGCTAAGGGAACTGGCCAGGCTTTAGCCCTGAGCCTGTTTCTAATAACCCCTATTTTCCTCTCCACCTTCTATAATGGAAGGCAAGGGGAGAAGGCGGCAGGCTATCTTCATACAGTATCCAGGGGTTTTTATTTGAAAGGGGGGAAAGCCAGGGTTTCCCTGTTTCCAGGGATCAGAGGGGAGGGGGTTGTGAATCTTTTGGCCATAGGAGCCTGCAAATTGGAGGTTAGAAGAAACTTCAAAAAGGTTTACTCAGGCTCCACAGAAGGGCTAAAAAGAATAAAATTACATCTGAGTTTTTCCCCCAGGGATAGGGTGGATGTAAGCTTTGCCGGAAGGGCCTGTGTTTTGCTCAAGCCGGATGTTATTGTTCCGGGCCGGGGGGATGGACCGGTTTTCTTGGTGGTGGCGGATACCCTGAGGTGGGACAGCCTGGGGGTGTACAATCCTGAAAGCAAAGCCACCCCTGAGATTGACCGCTTCAGCCGGGACGCGGTGGTTTTTAAATGGGCCTTTTCCACTTCCCCCTGGACCCTGCCTTCCCACGCCTCCATGCTTTCCGGGAAATATCCCTACCGCATATCCCTTGACCTTTATCCCCGGGGAATACCCCCGGATGTTAAACTTCTTCCTGAACTTCTGGGGAGGGACCACAGGTCCTTTTCCGTAAACGGGGATATCTTTTTGAGAGCTTCCTTTGGCTTTTTCCGGGGGTTCTACGCCTACATTGAGAACCTGAGGGACCCCTACATAAGGGAATCAGCAAAGTTGCTCTTTAAACTTTCCCGCGATTTTTCGCCCTACAAGGGCGATTTCTACTTTCTCCACACATATCAGGTGCACAACGACTACAGGCCGGAATTTCCCCTGGCCCTCAGATTCTGGAAGGAGGTGGGGCGATTTCCCAGGGATTCTAAAATTAACCTTCTGGGGTTTTTGCTCCTGGAAGGGTTTTCCAGGGAGTGGGTACCCCCGGCCATCAAGGACGAGATAAGGCTCATTTACGATGCTGGCGTCTATACCTTTGATTATCGTTTCGGTGAATTTCTGAGATGGTTGAAGGCCAAGGGACTCTATGAGGATTCCACCATCATTTTAACCTCCGATCATGGGGAGGAATTCCAGGACCACGGAGGCTGGGAGCATGGCCATAGTCTCTACAATGAACTTATAAGGGTTCCCCTCATCGTAAAATTTCCCCACAACCGCTGGGCAGGCCATGTGGAGACAGAGCCTGTTTCATTGGTGGATATAGCCCCCACAGTTCTGGAAATTGTGGGACTGGAGCCTCCTCCGGATATGGATGGCGTACCCCTTCCAAAGACCATCACGGGAGGGGTAAAGGGAAGAAGAATTTTTTCCTATCTTGGGGAGCCCTCTTACAAGGTGGTTCGCGGAATGGTCGCGGTGATAGATTGGCCCTGGAAGCTGATCATGAAGAACGGGAAAAGGAAGGAATTTGAGCTTTTTGACCTGAAGGAGGATCCCCTTGAGAGAAAAAACCTCCTTAAAAACCACCCGGAGGTTTTCCAGCGGCTGGCCCCCCTTTTGCGGGAAATTCCCTTCCTGGGTAGGTTCTCACATAAGAGAAACCTTTCTCCGGATCTTCTTAAGAAGCTTCGTTCCCTGGGCTATGTCCGGTGATATAATTCACTTCAATGAAGGATGAAATCCTGAAAGAGATAAAACCTTCTAAAGTCCTGGCCCTTACCCTTTATCTGGTGCCCCTGTGGTGGGTCCTGGGGCTTTTGCCTGTGATTTTTCACATGGCCGCCTTTCTTTATTTTTTCTCCGTGATGAAAAAGGAGGGCTCAGGGCTGCCCTTGCCTTCTCTTTTTCTTATTCTTTTCCTTTCAATTTATGCCTTTTCCTTTCTTTTACACTGGGCCGAATTTCCCCTGGAAAGGGCCCTGGCCTCCCTTTACAACCTGAGCATCTGGGTTATGGGCCTTTTACTAATCCTGGGAATTTACCGGGACAGGGACCTTGAACTTAAGGAATTTCTCAGGTCCGGGGCCTTCCTCTTCTGGTTTACCCTGGCCCTTTCCCTTCTGGACATTTACCTTTATCGCAGGGCCAGATGGCTTTCCTTTCCCACCCTTCTCGGAACTTTCTTTAATCCCCCCCAGCTCCATTCCAGCCTGGTGGGACAGTTTTTCCAGGCGAAAATGCACATAATAGGAAGGTGGCCCTTGGACTTCCTTCCCAGGGTGGCCTTTTATTCTCCTTACCCCAACGCCTTTGCCGGCCTGGTTTTCCTGCTCTGGGGGGCCACATTGACCCTTTACCAGAATGAGAGGAAAATCTGGCTGCAGCAAGCGGTTAATCTGGCGGCCCTTTTCCTGCTCCTCCTTTCCATGTCCAGGGCTTCCTTTCTCCTGGGGCTGGGAAATTTCATCGCTGCGGAGCTTCTGATTTTACCCCCTGCGGGCGGGGCGATTTTGCTATCCCTGGTTTTCCTTCTTCTCTTTTTTTCCGTCCTCGGAATTATAAACCCTGTGGCGATCTTTACCCGAATAGCCCGAGGGAGCACCGAGTCCCGCCTTTTGGATTACGGGGAGGCCCTTAGGTTTTTCAAGGAAAGTCCCCTTTTTGGCATAGGAATAAAGCCCAGGTTTCTTCAGGGGGTGCCCCTGGGTTCCCATTCCACCTACATAGGGGTTCTCCTGAAGACGGGCCTTCTTGGGTTTTTCACCTTTCTTGCCTACGCTTTTTCTCAGATTAGGGCCTTCTTTAAGGAAAGAAACTTACCCTTCCTGGCCCTTTCTTTGCTCTGTATGCTGGGCTGGATGGGCTTTGAGGACATAGATGCCCCATCCCTTACAGCCTTCCTTTTTTTCGTCATATCCGGGCTTCTGATAAGATACAATCTTAAAGGAGGTTTCCATGAGGGAAATTAGTGTCTCCTGGCTCTGGAAGATTCTCTGGAAGGGAAAGTATATAATCTTAGGGCTGACCCTGGCGGGATTCCTTCTGGCGGTTTATTCCCTCAGGGTCTCTCCTCAGATTTACGAATTGAACATATCTTCCTTGGGCAATTCCTTCCTTTTCGGTGCGGGAAGCGAGGAGGAGGAATCCTACTTCTTTCAGAAAGGATTGTTTTTCCACAGTGTGAGGCCCCTTCTCCGGGGCGTTTCCCTTTCCCAGGCCGTTCAGGGTGAGAAGGTGGTGGCGGTTTCCATGAGGGGAGAAGAGGGGGCTATAAAAACAGCCCTGAGCACCTTGAAGGGGCTTTTCATAAAGTTCAACCTCTCAAAATTCATGGCGAAAAGGGCCGTCGTCTTTGATAACATGGCCTGGGGGATGGTGAAGAACAGGAGGAACCGGGTCTTCTTCCAGAAGAGGATTGAGCTCCTGAAAAAACTTGAGCCCTATTACCCCCGGGATTTTTCCAGGGATTCCTTCCTCTTTCAGCAGGTGGAGATTCTTCCCCCCAGGGCCCAGGAATTCGTCTTCCGCTACCGAATTACCACCAGGGATGCCGCGGACGAGATAAACCTGGAGAGGCTGAGGGAGGAGAAGATAAGGCTGAAGAGACTTCAGAGCATAATAAACCAGAAGCCCTCATGGCTGGGGGAGAAGTTCTGCTCCGCCGGGGGTAAATCTCTGGTAAAGGGAGACCTTCTTTTAGAGGCGGAAAGGGATTCCCTTTGCGTGAAGGAGAAGGCGGTTTTCTCCCAGATGCAGTGGCGAAAATTGCCCAACAAAAGCTCCTCCATTTTAATTTCCTGGCCCTTAGCCGGCTTTTTCCTGGGCGTTTTCCTCGTCCTGCTTTTTGCGGGGCTCATGGGGGAGGTTAGGGATGAGCGGTAAGGTCCTTTTAATTGGCATTGACGGCGGAACCTGGGTGATTCTCCAACCCATCATGGAAAAGGGATACATGCCAAACCTCAAATCCCTGGTGGATGGGGGAGCGTGGGGGATTTTGAAGTCCACCATCCCTCCCCTGACCGCTCCCGCCTGGACCACCTTTATGACGGGTCTTGACCCCGGCAGACATGGGATAGTAGAGTTCAACAATTACGACGGAGCCTACGGCACATACTTCGTCACCAACGCCTCCATAAAGCAAAAAACCATCTGGGAACTGGCCAGCGAAATGGGCCTGAGGGTTATAAGCGTAAATGTCCCCCTTACCTACCCCCCCTTTCCTGTTCGTGGCTTTATGGTAACCGGGATGCTTACCCCTGATACCTCCCGCTTCACCTATCCCCCCTCCTTAGGGAAGGTAATCCTTGAGGAGTTTGGGGAATACAGGATAGTAACCACAGGAAAGGTTTATGTCCTCCACGGGTTGGACAGATTTTTCCAGGAGCTAAGAAAAACCGTGAAGTTGAGAGCCGATGTAGTTTCTTACCTTCTCTCCACCATGGAATGGGACCTTGCCATGGTTCATTTCTTCTCCACCGATGTCCTTCAGCATTTTGCTTTTCATTGCCTTGACCCGACCCATCCCCATCACCATCCTCCTTGCATGGAGAAAGCCTACAGGTTTTACCAGGAGCTGGACAAGGCCATAGGTCAAGTTTTGGAAGCAGCGGATAGGAGAGGAGTCTCTCTCAAAATAGCCCTTTCAGACCACGGGTTTATGCAAGTTCACACAACCATATTGCTCAACTCTCTTCTTGCTAAGCACGGATTTTTTAGGCCAGAGTCCCGTTCTCTCGCAGGAGAAGTTATCTGGAGGTTGTTGAGGGGAATGAGGCGTAATTTCTTTGTAAAGTTCATGAGGTGGTTTGTTGATTGGGAAAAGAGAGAAAAATCTATTCTTTTCCTGCGTCGCCAGGGAAAACTGGGTATATCCGAGAGCATAGCCTTTTCCCTAAATGGGGGTATTTATGGGAACATATACATTAACCTTAAAGGAAGGCAGCCCAACGGAATAGTGGAGGAAAAGGACTATCTCAGAATAAGGGAGGAGATAAAGGAAGCCCTTAAGGATGAAAGGGGGGTAAAGCAGATTCTTCTGAGAGAAGAAGCTTTTGGAACCTCTAACTTAGCATCGCTTCCTGACCTGGTGGTCGTTCCAGAGAAGGGTTATGCTTTTTCTCCTTATCTTTCCGTGGATAGAAACAAGCCCTATGTTAAAAATTATGTGCGAGCCGATTATACAGGAACCCATCATATAGAGGGGATTTGGATAGTTGAGGGGAAGGGGGTTAAAAGGGGTAGGGTAGATGCCCATATTATAGACCTCCTTCCCACGATTTTCTGGTACCTGGGACTTGCCATCCCCGATTATGCCCAGGGAAGAGTTGTTAAGGAGGCCTTTCGGGAAGAATTTTCGGGTTCCAGGGAGGAGAAAAGGGTTAAGATGGATCCGCGCAGGGAACCGGGCAAAACCTACGGTGAAGAGGGAGCCCTGGAGGAGAGGCTCCACGACCTGGGCTATCTATAGGAAAACCCCTGGAAAGAAGGTTTGAAGAGTTGAAGGGCCTGCTCAAAATTAAAAGTTTTTAAATTTAAATTGCATCTGGACTTTTTCCGAGAAATTTCTAAAATATATATAGAACAAGGAAAAACGGAGGTGTGTTATGGAGTCCTCCGTAAAGAAAATTCTCCTTTTCTTCGGGCTTTTTCTTTTTGGCTTTAATCTCTTAGCCACCCCCCCTGTAAATAAGGCGAAACTGAGGTGGATGAGGCCCAGGAGAGGGCTTTTGCGGAAGGTTGACCTCAGAAGGCTCAGGGCCACCCCCCCTGGAAGGAGTCCTTCCTTCCCCAGAAGAGAAATGCCCGAACTTCGGAGGAAGTTCCTGTTAAAATTTAAGGAGAGAAAGGCGGACCCTGTGGTTCAGACGAGGCCGGGGAGCGTTCTCATGCCGCAACCCCTCTTCACCTTTGATGGCCTTGACCTGGCCAATTGGGGCGCCGGCTGGCCTCCGGATGTAAACGGCGATGTGGGAAGGAGCAATGTGGGCGCAGAAAACAGGGGATACTACATCCAGGTCATAAACACCGCGGTGGGCATATTTGACAAGGCCACCGGGGAGCTGGTGGCGGCCTTTACCTTTGACGACCTCTTTGACGGAACAGGTACCCCATGCGACGACAGCAACATGGGCGACCCCATAGTCCTCTACGACCGCTACCTTGACCGCTGGCTTCTCACGGATCACGCCTTTCAGAATGTGGATACTGCCCCCCACTACCAGTGCATAGCCATGAGCATCAACAACGACCCGGTTTCCGGAGGCTGGTACATATGGGCCCTGAACTTTGAAAACAACGACGGGGTAAACTCCTCCTCCAATGTTCTCAATGCCTATCCTAAAGCAGGTGTCTGGGAGGACGGTTATTACTTCACCTTCAACGATTACGACATGGACAGCGGGGGAAGTTATCTGGGGGTCACCATCTGGGCCTTAGACAAAAACTCCATGGCCGGAGGCACCCTTGCCGGAATGCTGGGCTTTCTGGACTATTCCAGCGACCCTTACGCCTGGTCCCTTTTGCCGGCCAACGCCAAGAGCCCCACACCCCCTCCCTCAGGCTCCCCTGAATACCTTATAACCATGGGGGACGATGCCTGGGGAGGCATTGACCAGGACTCCCTGGCCATCTACGCGCTGGATGTGGATTTTGAAAACTCCCAGGGAAGCATTTCCGGCCCCACCGTAATAGAGGTGGCCAGCTTTGACTCCAACCTCTGTGACTACGACGACTGCATCCCCCAGCCCTCCACTTCCCAGAGGCTAGACCCCCTCTCTTCCAGGCTCATGCATTCTGCCTTTTACTGGAATTACGGCGACCACGAGAGCATAGTGGTGAATCACACGGTGGACGCCGGGGGAGACCACGCCGGGATACGCTGGTACGAAATAAGGGATCCCGGGGGCACCCCTACCGTTTATCAGCAGGGCACCTATGCTCCGGACTCCGCCCATCGGTGGATGGGCTCCGCCGCCTGCGATGCCAGCGGAAACATTGCGGTAGGCTATAGCAAGTCCTCCCCTTATACTTATCCTTCCATCTTTTACGCCGGGAGGAAGGCTGCGGATCCCTTGGGGACCCTGGCCCAGGGGGAAGTGGCCCTTTACGAAGGAGGAGGCTCCCAGACCAACACCGGCAGGTGGGGGGATTACACCTACCTGACGGTGGACCCGGACGACGACCTGACCTTCTGGTACACCAACGAGTACTACAGCGTAACCGGCTCCTCCTGGAGAACCAGGATAGGAAAGTTCAAATTTGCAGTGGAAGGGGACTCTCCCCCTTCGGTTTCCATCACCTCCCCCTCCGACGGGGACACGGTTTCCGGGGCCGTTTCCATTTCAGCCAGCGCCAGCGACGACCAGGGGATAGACAGGGTTGAGTTTTACATAGACGGGGTCCTGAAGTTCGTGGACCGGGAGGCCCCCTACGGATTCGTCTGGGACAGCTCCTCGGTGGTGGACGGGGACCACAGGATAATGGCCACTGCCTACGATACCTCCAATCAGGCCTCCTCAGAGCAAATAACCGTCAACACCGACAACGGAAACCTTCCCATGCTGGTGCTGGACCTGGACGGCAACAAAAACAGCTGCAATTACATAAAGGAAGAACTGGAGAACAAGGGCTATTATGTGCAATACGAAACCGCGGTGCCTGCTTCCATAAACCCGAAGGTGCCTGCCGTCTGGGTTTGCCTTGGAATATATCCCCAGAACCATGTGCTTTCCTCCTCCGAGGGGGATGTGCTTAAGGATTACTTAGATGCCGGAGGGAAGGTTTACATGGAGGGAGGGGATACCTGGTGCTGGGACCCTGATACCTCGGTCCACCCCTACTTCGGCACCGTCACCGGCCAGTACGGAAACAATTGTGCCGACGGAAGCGGGGACCTGGCCACCGTAGAGGGAATTTCCGGCACCTTCACCGAGGGTATGAGCTGGTCCTACGGAGGCGACAACAACTACATAGACCATTTAGGGGCCAACCAGTCCGATTCCTTCAACATCTGGGAAAACAGCTCCCCTGTCTACTACACCGGGGTGGCCAGGGATACCGGCAGCTACAGGACCATAGCAGCTTCCCACGAGTTCGGCGGAGCTCCCTCCGAGGACAGGCCCGGGATAATTCAGAAGTACCTGGACTTCTTCCTCCCACCCACCCCCGGTCCTGGACCCTCGGTTACCTTCCTCTTCCCCCAGGACAACTCTCCGGTCTATTCGGTTATATGGGTGAGGGTTAGGGTTGAGGACCCGGACGGGGTCAATACGGTGGAGTTTTACTTAGACGATGTTTACCAGGAAACTTACGATTGCTCAGGGGCCGTCTCCTGCGACGCCAGGTGGCAATGGGATACCACCACGGCCACCCTGGGAGAGCATGTGATAAAGGTTATTGCCTATGATACCGCCTCCAATGCGGGCTCCGGAAGAATAACGGTTTATGTTCACCCCGGATATGGAGCCCACTTCGGAGGCGCCGGTGACGACATGGGCTACGACATAGCGGTAAACAGCCAGGGAGACCTCCTGATGGTGGGGGACACCACCTCCATCTCCTGGAGGGGATACGACATGCTCCTTTATGTGGTAAATCCCAACGGAAGCAAGGAGTGGCACAGGAATTACGGGACCATGGGGGAGGAGCACGCCAGGGCCGTGGCTGTGGATTCCTCCGATAACATATTCATAGCCGGTTATTCCGTGCAGGACGGTCAGCAGGACATCCTGGTGAAGAAACTTACCCCCTCCGGCGACGAGATATGGTCCAGAACCCTGGGTGGAGACCAGGACGATGCTGCCTTAGCCGCGGCGGTTTTAAGCAACGGAGACCTGGTGGTGGTAGGTTATACCGCCTCCTACACCTACGGTGGTCTTGATGCGGTGGTTTACAGGCTCAGCGGCGAAAACGGCGATGTGGTATTTATGAAGCATCTGGGTGGAGCGTCTGACGAAGTGGCCTACGGGGTAGCGGTGGACAGGGAGGACAACATCTACATCGTGGGAGAAACCTCCAGCTTCTCCGTGGGAGGAAAGGACATAGCCCTCTGGAAGCTTTCCTCCAGCGGTGTTCGCCTTTACGGAGCCCGTTTCGGTGGGGGAAACGACGATGTGGGGCACGACGCCTTGCTGGCCGGAGGTTATCTCTATTTTGTGGGCAAGTCCACCTCCTTCACCAAAGGAGGCTGGGACCTGGTGGTTTACAAAGTAAACCCTGAGGATGGAAGCAAGGTCTCAGGGCAGCACTTCGGCGGAGACCAGGACGATACGGGCCATGGGATAGCCCTCAATTCCGACGGCAAACTGGTGGCGGTGGGCGTCAGCTACAGCTACACCTACGGAGGCTCAGACGCGGTGGTCTACGACCTCACCCAGGGGTTCGTTAAGAACTGGGGCAAACACTTAGGATGGACCGGGGAGGATAATGCCGAGGCGGTGATAACCGATTCCCAGGGACACATATATGTGTTCGGCAGCACCAATTCCTTCACCTACGGAGGATACGATTTCATGCTCTACAGGCTTTCCAGCGCCGGGGTAAAGCTCCCCATATCTTCTCAGTAAAAGGAAAATTTCCCTTTGCCCTGGCCCTTCTGTAAAATTTAACTATGAGGAAATTTATCCTGTTTTTTGTCCTGAGCCTTTATCTCCTGGCCTTTCAAAGGGTCAAACTGACAAGCGGCACAGTGGTGATTTACCAGGAGGACGGATCTTACCCCCTGGTTTCCGTGGCCATCGGCATAGAGGCTGGTTCCGCCTACGAAGCTCCGGCGGAAAGGGGCCTCAGCCACTTCCTGGAGCACATGCTCTTTGACGGAACCTTCCGCAGAGACAGGGATTCCCTGGAAAAGTCCTTTGCTGACATAGGCACCTATTACAACGCCTTCACCAGGAAGGACTATGTGGTGTTTGAGTTCGTGGCTCCTCCCTCTGCCCTTTCGGAGGCATTTCAGCTAATGGGGGAGATGCTTTTTTTGAGTTCCTTCCCGGAGGGGGAGTTTCAAAAGGAAAAGAAGGTGGTATACCAGGAGATATTGAAGGATTACGCCAACCCCGCCTCCAGCAGCGCCTACGAGTTTTACAGGAGATTCCTCCGGGCCAGCCCCTATGCGGAGCCGGTCCTGGGTTATCCCCAGGTCATCAAAAACCTCCGCCGACAGGAAGTCATGGACTTCTGGGCCCGTCATTACGCCCCCTCCAGGATGAGGGTTGTAATCATAGGGGATTTTTCCTTTAAGGAAATCAAGCCAGAGCTGGAGAGGCTTTTTTCCTTTCCCAGAAAGGGGGTGGATGCGGAAATTAAGAAGGTTCTTCCCCTCTGGGGAAGGGTGGAGTCGATTCAGGGACCGGTCAGGAGGCTGGACCTTGCCTTTAGAGCTCCTTCCCCCTGTAAGGAGGGCTCCGGTCCCTACGAAATTCTGGCAGAGGTCCTTTCCTCCAGACTCCGCAGGCTCCTTTCCCTCCCTCGCCTTTCCGCTGAATACGAAAAGCATAGGGGCGTATCCTTCCTCCATTTTTCCAGCCTTTTAAGGAAAAGCGTGGACCCCAAAAAGATTCCCGACCTCCTTTCGGCGGCCCTTTCCTGGCCGATCTCCAGGCGGGAACTTTCCTCCGCCAGAAATTCCTATTTTTCCTCCAGAATTATGCTGCTGGAAAAGAAAATCCATCTTGCCAGGGAGGTGGCGGGGTGGGAGGTTCTCTGTCCCGGAAGATGGGAGGCGTTTTTAATGGAAGTGAAGAAGGCGGGTTTGAAGGAGCTGGAGGAGGCAAGAAAGCAGGTTGAGAGGGCGAAGAATGAAGGAAAGTATTATGCCCTTCTTCAGGGTCCGGAGTTTAAAAAGGAGTTGTTCAAGGCCATTTCTCCTGAAATTACCTCCTCTCGCCTTCCCAACGGCCTCAGGTATGCCCTTTTTTCCGCAATGGGGCAGGTCCATGCAGCCCACCTTCTTGTGGGGAAGCGCCCCTGGCTGGAGGATTTCCCTGGCCAGCTTCACCTCTTGATGAAAACCCTGGAAAAGCAGACAGAGGAAAAGGCGAGGGGCCTCGGGCTTACCGTTCAATTTACCGATTATCCCTTTTTCCCCTTTGACGACTTTTACCTCAGTAAGGATTACGCTTACATAAGGATGGAAGGATATTCCCCCCGAAGGCTGGAGGAGTTCCTCTGCGACGCCCTGAACCTGCCCCTTTCTCCAGGGGCCTTTGAAAAGGCTAAGGAGGAGGTCCTCTGGGAGCTGGGGTATCTGCAGTCCAGGGCTTCCTGGATGGCGGAGGAGCGCCTCAGGGCTTCCCTCTTCATCCCTCCCCTTTCCTGCCCCCTCTACGGAGACAGGAAACTAATAACTTCAGCAAACCTTGAGGGATTGAAGAGGCTGAGAAGGAGGGCCTTTTCCCCTTCCAACCTGGTTTACACTGCTTCCTGGCCTTCACTTCCCCCATGTCTTAAAAACCTCCGGAACCGGGGAGGCCGGCCGTCCCGGATAAGAACGCAGGGCCAGGAAGACCTCTCCCGGCCAAAGAGAGCTTCCTACGGCCTTGGCTGGAAGTTTAAGTGGGAGGTCCGGGATTATCCTTCCTATCTACTCCTGGCCTGGGCCCTCAGGGACGCTCTGGTGGAGGAGGTGAGGGAAAAGCGGGGGCTTGCCTATTCCGTGGAGGTTTCCTTCATCCCTTACAGCAACGGGGAAGGCTGGTTAAGGATAATAATACCCACGGATAAAGGTTCCGTGGAAAAGGTCAGGGAAGCCGTGGGTAAGGTCCTTTCCGCATTTTCTCCCGCTGCCCTGAACCCCCGGGAATTCCGCCGCCTGAAAATATCCCTGGCCAGCCGAATTTTGAGATACGGCGAAAGGAAGATAAACAGAGCTTATTACACCGGCCTTTACCTTTACCTGGGGTTTTCCCCTGACTACCTTTTCAAACTTCCTTTCCTCATAGAAAAATTGAAAAAGGACAGATTAACCAGAGCCTGGATGAGCCTGAGGGCTCCGGCGGAAGTTCTGGTTAAATAGGTTTCAGCCGAAGATTTTATCCAGGTTTACCATTTCCGTGGTCAGGGTCTTATCCTCGGGTGCCGGCCGTGAAAGCTCAGGGGGAGGTTCTACTCCAAAACTGCGCAGGGAATTTACAAATAGCCCTGCCAGTTCTTCGTGAAGGTCCGCCTCAGCGGAGCTTTTCATAGCCTTCCAGAAGTGTTCCAGGGCAGTTTTCGGGAGAAGCTTTACCTCCAGCACATTGTCTCCTACAATTTTAAATACCGTGGTGAATTCCCCGGCGGTGGTCAGAGTGGAAATCAGTTTTGAGTGAACTGCAGGATAGGTGAGCTTCAGCATGTCAAGAAAAGAATTTAATGCCACATAGAGGTTTTCCTTCTCAGCCTCAATGCTTTCCTCCGTATCCAGTCCAACATCCATGGAAGAAAGTCTGTGCAAAAATTCGTCCACCAGTTCCCCCTTCACCACATCCCCGTGTTGAGGAGCGATTACCTGAGGCAGGGGGTTGAGCATCCCGATTCTGTCAACGGTCCTCTGGATGGCCTTTTTGGATGGCATGTATATCTGGTGGAATAGGGATATTCCTTCCCAGGATTCTTCTGTGGCATAAATTCCCGGCCCTTTTCTGGTGTTTACCCCGGCCATGAAATCCCCTGAAAAGAGGATTCTGCTTTCGTGGTCGTATAGCATCATGGCGCCCCTGAAATGACAATATCGGGCCGGGACGAATTGTATCCAGTGGCCGGTCCTTTTGACCTTGAGCAGTTCCCTTTTGAAGGATTCAATGGGCTTAAATTTATTCTCCGGAATTCCGTACATTTTAACCAGCCTCCAGGTATCTATGGAGGTGAATACCAGGGCCCTGGGGGCCGAGGCCAGAATGGCTCCTACATTTGAAGAAACATCCGGGTCCTGATGGCTTAAAAATATGATGTGCAGGTTTCTTATTCCTCCTATCAGGTCCTTCAGGGCCTTGCTGAGGGCTGGATAATCCAGGGGGGTGCCGGGGTCCATTATCATGTTGAGGCTGTCCCCGTCGGGCCCGACGAACCTCTTTATGTAGATGTTGCGATGGAAGTCCTCTTCCTCGCTCCTTAAGAGATAGAATTCCTCTCCTATCTCCTGAAGTTCACCGTGCATTTTTAACCTCCTGCTAAAAAAATTTTTCTTATTTTAACATGGTTTTGAATAAATTTCAAATTTCGTCCCTTCAATTGCCGGCCCTGGGTCCTGATGGTAATATAGGATTTATGAAAATCGCCCTGAGCGGAGGAGGGACAGGAGGGCATGTTTATCCCCTCTTGGCCATAGCAGAATCTCTCCACGGAGGAGAGTTCCTCTACATAGGCACCCGGAGGGGAGCAGAGGCGGAGATGGTGAAGAGGATGAGGTTCGTTGCGGTTTCCGCCGCCCCTTTTCCTGCCTCCCCATGGGACATCCCGGGATTTTTCAGGTTCTTCCTTAAACTTATCCCCGGGGTTTTGAAGGCCTGGAGGGTTCTGGGCAAATTCAGGCCCAGGGTTCTGATATCCAGCGGAGGATATGTTTCCGTGCCGGCGGTGCTGGCGGCGAAACTCAGGGGTATACCTGTAATACTCCACGAACAGAACATAGTGGCAGGCAGAGCCAACAGGGTTCTCTCCCGATTGGCTTCTGCTGTGGCGGTGAGTTTTCCCGAGACGAAGCAGGTCTTTCCTGCCAGGGCCTACTACACGGGGTATCCCCTGAGGAAGAGGATAAAGAGGATTCCCAAGGAAGAGGCCAGGGATAGACTGGGTCTTCCCCGGGAGGGGGTGGTGATATTAGCCTTCGGAGGAAGCCGGGGAGCCCGCAACATCAACGAAGCCATGGCGGAGCTTTCTACGGAGTTCTTAAGGAAGGGATGGCGGGTCCTTCACTCCTGCGGAATAGGCACGCCGGGATACAGGGCCTTTGAGGAGACGGTGGAGCTTTTAAAGAAGAAGGGAACCTGGGGGAGTCCTTCCTACCTCTTAAGGAGGTTCATTGAGGACATGGAAAACGCCTATTCCGCGGCGGATGTGGTGGTATGCAGGGCAGGAGCCGGGGCGGTGGAGGAATTGAGAAGGGTGAGAAAGCCTGCGGTGCTGGTCCCGAAGATGGGACTTCCAGCGGAGCACCAGTTCCACAACGCCATGTTCTTTAAAAAAATAGGGGCAGGGGAAGTGGTGGTGGAGGGCCCCCGGGGGGTGGACCCCAAAAAGCTCCTGGCGGCCTTAGAGCGGGCGGTGGCTAACCGCCAGAGGATGGAAGAGGCTTACAGTAAGATGAAGGTGAGGGAACCTGAGATAAGCTTCGGGGAACTTGTTAGGGAGGTGACTGAAAGGGAACCGGGGTTCGCCAGGAGGGTATTTTCCTCAGCCCTGGGGGTTTCCATCTCCAGGGTCTTTGGATTTTTGAGGGAGGTCTTCATAGGGGGTTACTTCGGAACCTCCTTAGCCACGGACATCTTTGCCGTGGCCCTTACTGTGGCCAGCTTCTTCAGGAGGGTCGTGGGAGAAAACGCCATGGACAACGCCTTCCTTCCCTCCTTCCTTAAGGCTAAGGAAAGGGGAAGGGGCAGGTCCTTAGCCATGTCGGTGCTGCTCTTTTTTCTTTTGGCCACGGCCCTGATAGTTCTCATTCTGGAGCTTACCCTTCCCCACTGGTTCCACTACATAGCCCCTGGATTTGTAAAAAAAGGGGTGCTGAAAGAGGGCATAACCCTTACCAGACTGATGCTCCCCTATCTGCTCTTCGTTACGGTAATCGGATGGGCAGGGGCCATACTGAAGGGCAACAACAGATTCGCCACCGCGGAGGGCTCCTCTGCCCTTTACAGCGTGGGAATTATACTCGGCCTCTTGCTCTTTTACGGAAAATTTTCCTTTTACTCTCTGGGAATAGGTTTCCTTCTGGGGGGGGTATTACAGAGCGGCTTTCTTCTTGCCAACCTCAAGCAGGGCTATATGGGGAAAGGAGGGGAAAAAGGGCTGAGATGGGATCCCGGGGTGTTGACGGTGGCCCTGCTCACCCTGCCCATACTTCTTGATGTTTCCTTCTCAAGACTTTCGGATGTGGTGGACAAGATCCTGGCCACCCCTCTTCAGGATGGGACGGTGGCTGCCCTTTACTTCGCAGCCATATTTTTCCGTCTTCCCGCCAACATTATAGGAAACTCCATAAACAATGTGGTTCTCAGGGATTTTTCACACAATTTTCACAAAGGGGATGTGGGGCGGGCCTCGGAGGTCGTACATCGCGGTTTCAGGTATCATTTCGTATTTCTCCTTCCGGCCACGGTCTTTACCTTTGCCTTCGCCAGACCCATTATAGCGGTGGTTTTTCAAAGGGGGGCCTTTGGAACCAGGGCCCTGCAGATGACCTCCGCTGCCCTGTCCTTCTATTCCTTGGGCATCCTGGCCTGGGGGCTCAGCGCCATGGCCGGGAAGCTCTTCGCCGCCAGGATGGAGACCCACCTTTCCATGTGGACCAACGCCCTGGCCATATCCCTGAATGTGGCCCTCAGCATAATACTCGTAAGGAAAATGGGATACACAGGCCTGGCCCTGGCCACCTCCCTTTCCCTTTATTTTGCCGTAGCCCTTAGATTTTTTATACTAAACAAAAGGATGAAAAAGGATGGGGTCTGTATAAAATGGAGGGAAATTTTTGTTTCCCTTGTCCGCTGGGGGCTGGGAGCCGTCTTCAGCGTAGCCAGCGGATACCTTTTCTACAGGCTTTTTTCGGGAATTTCCTTGGGTTCCCGGTTCTTCGCTAACCTCTTTGCCCTGAGCGTTTCCCTGACCATTTCCGCCGTATTTCTCCTGGTTTATTACTTCATAACCAGAGGGGGAAACGGCTCTGCTCCAGCGGGAAAGGGCCGCAGGGGGGAGCTTACCAAGGAGGAAGTGGAGGCCCTTCTCCTCAGCCCCAGCTGGGAAAAGGTCAACCGGGGGGTTAAGCTGGTGGGGGAAATGGGCCTGGAAGAGTTCAGGCCAGTTCTTGAAAGGCTTCTCAGGGAAGGAAACGGTTTTATAAGGAGGAACTCCGCCGCCTCCTTAGGAAAACTCCCCCCCGCACCTTCCACCCTGGAGGCCCTGAGAGCAGCGGCTTCTGACCCCTATTTTGAAGTTCGCTCTGCGGTGGCAGAAGCTCTGGGCAACTACCCTGAGGGAAAGGAAGTCCTTCTGGCTTTGCTCAGGGATAAATGGTTTGAGGTTAAGGAGAAGGCCATAATCTCCCTGGCTAAAACAGGGGGAAGGGAAGTCCTTCCCACGATAAGGCCCTTTTACCAGCACATAAATTATCGCCTGAGGCTGGCTTCTGTGGAGGCCCTTCTTATTTTAAGGGATAGGGGAGTGATAACCGGGGAAGAAGCCCGGAAGGAGGCCATGGGGGTAATTGTGGTTAGCGAAGGCTTCCAGCCGAGGTTTCCCATAAGGGAGAAAATAGCCAGGCTTATGGAGGAAGGATGATTTACCTTCTGGGAAAGATTTTTCTGGGCAAGTTTCCTGCCTCCAGGCTCCTGGTTTATGTCTCTTCCAGAACCATTTTTGCGGGCTTAACATCCCTGCTTCTCGCCCTTTTTCTGGGATGGCCCCTTATAAAATTCCTCTACCGCCGGGGGCTCAGGGACAACCCCAGGGATTACATGGATTACACAAGAACCAAAAGCGGAACCCCCACCATGGGGGGAGCCATTATACTTCTCTCCGCAGGGATCTCTGCCCTTCTCTGGTGCGACCTTTCCAATAAATTCGTCTACATTCTTTTCCTTTCCATGCTCTGGTTTTCCTTCCTGGGAGCCTTAGACGATGTTTTGAAGGTCAGGGTGGGGGAGGGAATAAGCCGATGGCCCAAGCTTTTCTCCCAGCTCTCCTTCGGAGTACTGGCCTCCCTGGTAATCCTTACCCCGGCCATCTCCCCCCTTCCCGGGCAGCTAATTTTCAGGTTCTACCTTCCCTTCGTCAAAAACCCGGTTTTGCTTCTTCCTCCCCTGCTTTACGGTCTTTTCATCACCCTTTTTTACGCCCTGGTGACCAATTCGGTAAACCTCACCGACGGCCTGGACGGCCTTGCCATAGTGCCCTCCCTTATGGTCATCGGGCTCTTCGGGGTATTTGCCTATGTAATGGGAAATGTAAAGATATCCGGTTATCTGCTCTTTCCCTTTATCCCTGGGGCCCATGAGATAGTTATATTTTCCGCCGCCTTAGTGGGCGCCGGCATAGGTTTTCTCTGGTATAACAGCTATCCTGCCCAGGTTTTTCTGGGGGATACCGGCTCCCTTCTCCTGGGAGGATTCATGGCCACCCAGGCAGTGCTTTTAAAGCAGGAGGTCCTTTTCCTGATCGCCGGTGGGGTTTTCGTGGCCGAACTTCTTTCCACCTTTGTTCAGGACTTCGTAGGGATAAGGAGGTTCAAGAGGAGGGTGCTCTACAGGGCTCCCCTGCATCACACCTTCCAGCACATGGGGTGGGGGGAGACCAAGATAGTGGTGAGGTTCTGGATAATATCCTTCCTCCTCTTCCTCATCGCCCTTTCCTCCCTTAAGATAAGGTAAGGAAAAAATTGAAGTTTACCCGTTTTTAAAATAAAATACTTCTCTTCAATTTAGAAAAAGGTTTAAGGAGGAGATATGAATCCAAAGGGAGTTACCGTATGGTTTACCGGGCTTCCCTGCTCCGGAAAGACCACCCTGGCAAAGGCCGTAAGGGAGGAGCTGGAGCGTAGGGGCTATTATGTGGAGTCCTTGGACGGAGATGTTACGAGAAAATATCTCTCCAAGGGACTGGGTTTTTCCAAGGAGGACAGGGACGAAAACATAAGGAGGGTGGGTTTCGTCTGCTCCCTCCTCACCAGGGCAGGGGCCATTGTAACCGCCGCTTTTGTCTCTCCCTACGAGGCCATACGCCAGGAAATTCGGGAGCAAATAAAGGATTTCGTTCTGGTTTATGTGCGCTGTCCCGTGGAGGTCTGCATTGAAAGGGATGTCAAGGGTATGTACAGGAAGGCCTTGGCCGGGGAGATAAAGAACTTCACCGGCATCTCGGACCCCTACGAGGAGCCCCGCCATCCGGAAGTTATAGTGGATACCGATAAGGAAACCATAGAGGAGTCGGCCTCCAAGGTGATCCGCAAGCTGGAGGAACTGGGATACATAGAGAAGAAAAAGCCAGAGTTCGTGGCAATTCCAGGATATCTTTCCGAAAGACTAAGAAAGGTGGCTGAAAAGAAGGGGATGAGCCTTGAAAAACTGGTCCTCAGCGCCTTGACCCCTCTGGCCCAGGAGACCTCCCGGGACCTTTCCCCGGAAGAGAAGGAAAAAATAAAGGAAAGGCTTCGTAGCCTCGGTTATCTGGAGTGAGCCATGCTTATAGAACCCCACGGAGGAAAATTAATTGAAAGGGTGGCCTCCACCAGGGAGAGGGAGGAGGTTCTCTCCAGGGATTATCCGACCCTGGAAGTTTCTTACGAGAGGGCCAAGGATGTTGTGAACATTGCCCGGGGCCTTTATTCACCCCTCACGGGTTTTTTTAACAAAAAGGACCTTCAAAGCGTCCTGGACCAGGGGAGGCTTTCCGACGGTATTCCCTGGACGGTGCCCATAGTTTTAGATGTGGACGAGGCCGAGAGACAGCGCCTTATTTCCCACGATGGGGTTATCCTCACCCACCACGGAAGGAAGGTGGCCTTTCTGGAAATAGAGAGCATATATTCCTGGGATAAAGAGGAATTTGCCCTGAAGGTTTACAGAACCACCGACAGGGCCCATCCTGGGGTGGAGAGAACCTTCGCCATGAAGGACTACCTCCTTTCCGGGGATATTCTCCTTTTGGACGGAATAGAGGAGCCCTTTCCCCAGGTTAACCTCTCCCCCAAGGAAACCAGGGTCCTCTTTGAAAGCCGGGGCTGGGAGAAGGTGGTGGGTTTCCAGACCAGAAATGTTCCCCACATAGGCCACGAGTATGTGCAGAAGGCTGCCCTCACCGTGGCCGATGGGCTTTTCATAAATCCCGTAATAGGCAAGAAGAAGAAGGGGGACTTCAAAGACGAGGTTATCCTTCAAGCCTACAGAGCCCTTATAGAAAACTACTACCCCAAAAACAGGGTGGTCCTTTCCATCCTTCCCATGGAGATGAGGTATGCGGGCCCCAGGGAGGCCATCCACCACGCCATAATCCGGAAAAATTTCGGCTGCACCCACTTCATAGTAGGACGGGACCACGCCGGCGTGGGCAATTTCTACGGTCCCTACGACGCCCACGAGATATTCAAGGAATACCCGGACCTGGGAATTCAGCCCATATTCTTCCGCAGCTTCTTCTACTGCAAGAAGTGCAACTCCGTGGCCAACGACAAGACCTGTCCCCACGGCGAGGAGGAACACATTAATTTTTCCGGAACTAAAATAAGAGGACTTCTCCAGAAGGGAGAGAGGCCCCCCGAGCTTCTTATGAGGCCCGAGGTGGCGGATGTAATTCTTTCCTACGAAAATCCCTTCGTGGATTAATGTCTTTTCTTCTCCCTGTAGAGGAACTTATCGCCGGTCTCTTTAACTATCCTTTCGTACCACTGCCTGGGATAGCCCGGGTGGGTAACCCTTCCGAACTCGTCCTTTACATTCCCGTCTAAATATTTCCATATGAGAAACTCCCCGAGCTTCTTCCAGCGACGGAGAACATACTCTGCCTGGCGGTGGGAATAGCGGGTTAGATAATCCCTGGCAAGGCCCGGCGATTGCTTGTAAAGGGCCAGGGCGGTGTTTTCAACTTCCCTCTGGGAGGCGAAGAAACTCCCTTCCAGTTCCCTCTGCACCTTCTGAATGTCCTTTATCATGTCGCAATATCGGGAATAGGCGTAGTTGGCCACGAAGTTAAAGATCCAGAAGGCGGAGTCCCAGGAAAAGTGGTTGAAGTCCCCTCCCTCCACGGACCATGCCCTGGGCACGCTCCTTATCCCGGCGTAGAAGGGAACATAAACATTGCTGTAGGTGTCGTCCACCCCGAACCATAAAACCCCGCCTATGGGGTTGGGAAGCCAGGCCCGCATCTGGGCCACGAAGGAAAACCCCGTCTGTTGTGTGGAAATGGCCCTTTCGTTGAAGTATTTTTTCCCCTTGTATTTCCAGACCAAGGGCCTCCAGCGATAGGGAAGGCAGAAGGGTCCTGCGCCTATGTCCCTGGCCATGTCCAGATCCGTGCCCTCAAAATGGCTCCTTAAAAGCTGAATAACATCCCTCACCGTCAATTTCCTGTCCGGCTTTATCCAGAGGGGCAAGGGCTTCGCTCTGGGGTTTCCCTTTATGTAGTCGTCAGGAAGGTGAAGGGATGGGGCTGCCCTGCGGAAGATATCCCAGACCCTTGCCTCGCAGAACCTCAGTGCCCCGAAGTCCACAGGAGCGTAGGCGTCGGCGAAGCTGAAGTCCTCGTCCCTTCCCTTGAAATATCCCATCTTTCTTGCGAAGGAAATCACATCCTTAGAGTAAATGCATTTTTCCGGGTCGTGGAGGGGGAATTTCCTTATCCTGGACTGGTTGGCGTGGGCGGAAATGTAGCCGTCGGGAACCCTGCAGGCCACCCATACCGCCCCCTTCTCCTTTCCCTTCCCCACCATCTCTAAAATCCAGACCTCCCTGGGGTCCGCCACCGAAAAGCTCTCCCCTTCGCTGTAATAACCGTATTTCTCCGCCAGGGAAGTCATTACCTTGATGGCTTCCCTGGCTGTCTTGGCCCTTTGAAGGGCCAGAAACATCAGGCTTCCGTAGTCTATACCCTTCTTGGAGCGCAGCTCGTGCCTTCCTCCGAAGGTGGTCTCCCCGATGGAAACCTGAAACTCGTTCATGAAGCCCACCACCTGATAGGTGTGGGGAACCTGGGGAATGCTCATCAGGTATTTGCCGGTGTCCCATTCGTAAATATCCACCTTTTCTCCAGGGAGGTGGTCCTGGGCCGGGATGAAGTACAGGGCGCCGTATAGGGTATGGGAGTCCGCCACATAGGCTATCATGGTGCTGCCGTCGGCGGTGGCGCCCTTAGTTATTAAAACATTGGTACAGGCAAAGCCCGGTGCAAAAAAGACGAGAAGGAGAAAGACTGAGGCCGTTTTCCTCATTTGCTAACCTCCTTTATCAGGTCAAAAATTTTCCCATAAATCCCGGCCGGGGTCAAAGCCGTGGCATTGGAAATTTAAATTTTTTTTGATATCATAATGAACCTATGACTCTTACTTTAGACGGTTCCCTTATAGCGATTTTCTTTATCTTCTGGCTTACCTTCCTTCTGCTCAAAAAACTGTATTTTGATCCCTATCGCAGGGTCATAGAGGAAAGAGAGAGTTTTCTGGCAGAAAGGGAGGAAAGATACGCCAGGGCCACCTCTTCCTTTGAGGAAAAGATACAGATTATAAAGGATGAGCTGGAGAGGGCCAGGAGGGAGGCCCTGGAGGAGGTGGATAAAATAAGAAAGGAGGCGGAAAGGGCCAGGGAGGAGAAGCTCCAGGCCTTGAGGGAAGCTCTGGCCAGGGAAGAGGAGAGGTTCAAGGAGAAAATTCAGGGTGAGCTGCGGAAAACCAAGGAATCCCTGAAGGAGAGGATAGAATGGATAGCCGAAGAGATAGAAAAGAAATTGCTTTCCTGGTAGCCCTTCTCTTTCTCGCCCTGCCGGGAAGGCTCCTGGCATCGGAGCTTACGGATTTTCTTTGGAAGACCTTTAATTTTTCCATCCTGCTGGGGATTTTGATTTACTACCTTGGAAAGCCCATAAAGGAGGCCTTTCTGAACTATTCCTCCTCGGTAAGAAACCGGTTGAAGGAGGCAGAGGAAAGGGCCAAGGAGGCGGAGGAGAAACTGAGGGAAGCGGAGGAAAGGCTTGCAAATCTTTCCAGGGAGATCCAGGAGCTCAAAGAAAGGGCCCTGGAAAACGCCCGGAGGGAAAGGGAGAAGATTTTGAAGGAAGCGGAGGAGGAGGCTGAGAAAATAAAGAAAATAGCTAAGGAAGAAATGGATGCTTACTTTGAAAGGGCCAGGAGGGAGCTCAGGGCCTATGCGGCGGAGCTGGCGGTGGAGATGGCTAAGGAGAGGATAAAGAAGAAAATGACCCCCGAACTCCATGAAAGGCTTATGGAAAAATACATAGAGGAGATGGAAAATTGAGGGGAAGGGCTGTGGCGAGAAGATATGCCTGGGCCCTGGTGGCCTCGGTGAAGGACCGGGAATATCAGGAGGTGAATTTCCAGCTGGAGGTTTTTCTAAAGGCCTTCATGGAAACGCCCTTGGGAGAATTTCTCTCCTCCCCCTTTATTCCCCCTTCCCGGAAAAAGACCCTGGTGGAGGAGATAACCCCCGATTTTCAGAAAAAGGTCAGGAACTTCCTGGGCCTTTTAGCGGAGAGAAACCGCATGGCCCTTTTTCCACTGATTCTGGATTTCTTCCACCAATTCTGGAACTCGGCCCACAACATTCACCAGTTCACCCTCATATCCGCAGTTCCTCCCCCGGAAGCCCTGGTGGACAGGGTGAGAAAGGCCCTTTTGAAAAGATTTAAGGGGGAAGTGAAGATAAAAACCCTGGTGGACCCTTCCATTATAGGTGGTCTTATTTTGAAAAAGGGCTATACGGTATACGACGGCTCCATAGAGAAACAGCTGGAGCTTATAAAAAGAAAAATAATAGAGGGGGAATAGGATGGAAATAAAAATTGAGGAAATAAGCAAGCTAATCCAGCAGAGGATCTCCGAGTTCAAACCAGAGATCGATGTGGAGGAGGAAGGGGTGGTGGTGCAGGCAGGGGACGGCATTGCCAGGATGTATGGCCTTGAGAATGTGATGTACGGGGAACTTCTGGAATTTCCCCACAAGGTTTACGGAGTGGCCCTCCAGCTGGAAGAGGACAATGTGGGGGCGGTGCTTTTTGGAGAATACGAAAAAATAAGGGAAGGGGACAAGGTCCGTCGGACCAGGAGGATATTTGAGGTTCCGGTGGGGGAGGCCTTGATAGGCAGGGTTGTAAATCCCCTGGGTCATCCCCTGGACGGAAGAGGTCCCATAAAGACCGACAAATACCTTCCGGTGGAAAGGCTTGCTCCGGGCATCGTGGAGCGCATGCCGGTTAAGGAGCCTCTCCAGACAGGGATAAAGGCCATAGATACCATGATCCCCATAGGGAGGGGGCAGCGAGAGCTTATAATCGGTGACCGCCAGACGGGAAAAACCGCCATTGCCGTGGATACAATAATCAACCAGAAGGGGCAGGATGTTATTTGCATATATGTGGCCATAGGACAGAAGGCATCCACCGTGGCCCAGGTTATAAAGACCTTCCAGGACTACGGGGCCATGGACTATACCATAGTGGTGGCCGCCACGGCTTCGGAGCCAGCCTCCCTCCAGTACCTTGCCCCCTATGCAGGCTGTGCCATGGGGGAATACTTCAGGGACAGCGGAAGGCACGCCCTGGTTATCTACGACGACCTCTCCAAGCACGCCGCTGCCTACAGAGAAATTTCCCTCCTTCTTCGCCGTCCTCCCGGAAGGGAAGCCTATCCCGGAGACATCTTTTACCTCCACTCCCGCCTGCTGGAAAGGGCGGCCAAACTCAACGACGAACACGGAGGAGGCTCCCTCACCGCGCTCCCCATCATTGAGACCCAGGAGGGGGATGTTTCCGCCTACATTCCCACCAATGTTATCTCCATAACCGACGGCCAGATATATCTTCAGACGGACCTTTTCAACAGGGGAATAAGGCCCGCCATAAATGTGGGAATATCGGTATCCCGTGTGGGCGGCAACGCCCAGATAAAGGCCATGAAGAAGGTGGCGGGAAGGCTCCGCCTGGAGCTGGCTCAGTTCAGGGAACTGGAGGCCTTCGCCCAGTTCGGCTCAGAGCTTGACCCTACTACCCAGGCCCAGCTGGAAAGGGGTAAGAGGCTTACGGAGCTTCTGAAACAGCCCCAGTATCAGCCCGTTCCCGTGGAGAGGCAAATCGTGGCGGTTTACGCGGGAACCCGCGGATACCTTGACCCCATTCCTGTGGAGATGGTAAAGGAATTTGAAAAGGGGCTCCTTGATTATGTGGAGAAGATTCATCCGGAAATCTACAGGGAGCTTAAGGAGAAGAAGGACATAGACGAGGAGCTGGAGGGGAAAATGGCCGAAGCGGTTAGGGAATTCCAGGAAATATTCATGAAGGATAAGGGGATAGAGAAGGAAGAATGAGGAACCTTCAGGAGTTCAGAAGAAGGATAAGGGCGGTAAAGGACCTAATCCAGGTCACCAAGGCCATGAAGACCGTCTCCGCCGCCCGCCTCAGAAGAACCCAGAACAAGGTGATAAACTACAAGCCCTACGCAGAAAGGGTAAGGCTCATGCTTTCCGAGTTGGCCTACGCCATTCCCCAGGCCCATCGGCTTTTCCAGCCCACGGAGGAGAAGAAACCCCTGCTCCTGGTCGTCGCTGCGGACAAGGGCCTCTGTGGTCCCTTCAATTACAATGTTATAAGGAAGGCAGTGGATTTCCTCCATCCCAGGCCGGAGGCACTTTTAGCGGTGGTGGGAAGAAAGGCCAAGGAAGGCCTGAGGAGGAATTACAAAATAGAAAGGAGTATATTTAACATCTTCCAGAAGCTCAATTTCTCCCACGCCAAGGAGATAACCGATTACCTTCTTTCAGGATATTATTCTGGAAAATGGGATTCGGTGTTCGTTCTTTACACCCAATTCTTCTCCGTGGGAAGGTATTACCCCACGGTAGAAAGGTTCATCCCCATCCCCCCCTTTGAGAAGGGCGCTCCCCAGGAGTTCATCTTTGAACCCGGCCTGCGGGAGGTGGTGGACGCCCTGATGAAACATTACCTTGAGCTGGAGATCTGGAGGATCCTTCTGGAAAGTTCCACAGCAGAGCACGCTGCCAGAATGATCGCCATGGACCAGGCCACCAGAAACGCCCAGGAGATGGTAAGGACCCTTACCCTTCAGATGAACAAGCTTCGTCAGGAGAAAATAACCAAGGAACTCCTTGATATAGTAACTGCCATAGAGGCCATGAAGAAAAGCCAGATTTAGGAGGGACGATGAGCAAATACAGGAACATAGGAAGGGTGGTTCAGGTGGTGGGACCCGTGGTGGATGTGGAATTTCCCGATGGCAGGGTCCCTGAAGTTTACGATGCCATAAGAATTACCTCCGAGGGATTTGAGGTCCCCAGGCCCATTGACATAATCACCGAGGTGGAACAGATCCTGGGGGAAAAGAGGGTCCGGACCGTATCCATGCATCCCACCGAGGGGCTGGTCAGGGGAATGAAGGCCTATGACCTGGGAGGTCCCATCAAGGTCCCGGTAGGGAGAAAGGTTCTGGGAAGAATGATGAATGTGGTGGGCCAGCCCATAGACGAGCTTGGTCCCATAGAGGGGGACGATTACTATCCCATTCACCGCCCGGCCCCTCCCTTAGAGGAGCAGTCCACCACCATGGAGATGTTTGAAACAGGTATAAAGGTCATAGACCTTCTGGAGCCCTACCTTAAAGGCGGGAAAACAGGGCTTTTCGGTGGGGCCGGGGTGGGGAAAACCGTCATAATAATGGAGCTCATACACAATGTGGCCATGGAGCACGGAGGGGTTTCCGCCTTTGGAGGAGTGGGGGAAAGGACCAGGGAGGGAAACGACCTCTGGTTGGAGATGAAGGAATCCGGGGTTCTGGACAAGGCTATACTGGTTTACGGTCAGATGACGGAACCCCCTGGGGCCAGGCTCAGGGTGGGCCTTACTGCCGTAACCCAGGTGGAGTATTTCAGGGATGTGGAGGGGGCGGATGTTCTCCTCTTCATAGACAACATCTTCAGGTTCACCCAGGCAGGTTCTGAGGTTTCTGCCCTTCTCGGAAGAATTCCCTCGGCGGTGGGGTATCAGCCCACCCTGGCTACCGAGATGGGGGAGCTTCAGGAGAGGATAACCTCCACCAAGAAGGGTTCCATAACATCGGTCCAGGCCATATATGTGCCTGCCGACGACTTCACTGACCCTGCCCCTGCCACCGCCTTCGCCCACTTAGATGCCACCACCAACCTCTCCAGGAGGCTGGCGGAGATGGGAATTTATCCGGCGGTGGACCCCCTCACCTCCTATTCCAGAATCCTTGACCCCAGGGTGGTGGGAGTGGAGCACTACAATGTGGCCATGGAGGTCAAGAGAATCCTCCAGCGATACAAGGACCTTCAGGACATAATAGCCATCCTGGGAATGGAGGAACTTACCGAAGAGGATAAGCTCACGGTGGAGAGGGCCAGAAAGATTCAGAGATTCCTTTCCCAGCCCTTCTTTGTGGCCGAGGAGTTCACAGGAAGGCCGGGGAGGTATGTGAAGATCCAGGATACCATAAAGGGTTTTAAGATGATAATAGAAGGGAAGCTGGACGAGATTCCAGAGCAGTTCTTCTACATGAAGGGCACCATAGAGGAAGTTATGGAGGAATGGGAGGAGGCCAAAAAGAGGGGAAAATGAAAATAAGCATAATAACCCCGGAGAGGAGGCTGCTGCTGGACAGGGAAGTGGAGGAGGTGCAGGTTCCAACCCCGGCGGGCTACATAGGTATACTTCCCGGTCATTTTCCGGTGATGGGGACCCTGGGGGTGGGGGTGGTTTCCTTCGGGGAGGAGAGGGTGGCGGTGGAGGGGGGATTTTTCCGCTTTGAAGAGGAGAAGCTGGAGGTTCTGGCCAAAATGGCCTGGAGGCCGGAGGAACTCAAGAGAAAGGAACTGGAGGCGGAAAAGGAGAGGGCTTTGAAGGTTCTAAGAACTTCCTCCGATCCGCAGGAGGTGGAGAGGGCCGCCTACCTCTTCACCAAGGCTTCGGTCTTCCTCACCCTTTTCCGGGATTGAATTCCATGGAACCCCTTCTATAACCTTCCAGGTCCAGGGCCAGGAATTCAAAGCCCAGTTCCTTAGCCAGAGAGGTGAGCTCTCCCTTCATGGCCATAACCCTCCGCTGGTAGGCGGGTTTGACCTCCAGCCTCACCACCCCGGAATGCCACCGGGCCCTGGGAGCAGGAATCCCCCGCTCCCTCAAAAAGTCCTCCAGGCTTTCCAGCCTGCGGAGCAGAGCCTGGTCAAACTTCGCCCTCAAAGGGAGCCTGGTTAAAAGGCAGGTTTCCGAGGGTATTTCTTCCACGGACCTTTCCTTAAGAAATTTCATGACAGCCCTTTTCCCCACCTTGGCTTCGGCTAAGGGGGAAAGGACCCCTACCTCCCAGGCTGCCCTCAGGCCCTCCCGGGCTTCTTCCCCCTGAAGGCTCCCCTCAAAAATTCCCCAGCCTTCCTCCTTGAACTCCGTCAGCTTTTCAAACATCCTCCTCTTGCACCAATAACAACGAAGGGGCTGGTTCTCCCGAAGCTCATAGGGAAGTGGGAGTTCCACTATCCTGTGGTTCAGCGAGAACTCCTTCGCCAGTTCTTCGGCTTTCTGCACGGTCCATCGGTGGGTGTAGGGGTATTTTACCGTTATGCAGAGATGGTTTTTTCCGAAGACCTCCTTAGCCAGGAGACAAAGGGCCAGGGAGTCCTTGCCTCCGGAAAAGGCTATTATTCCCCCTTTATAACCCTTGAGAATCTTCCTTACCCTTTCCATGGTGAAATTAAAACAAATTTCACCCCGGAGCTCAACCGGTCCCCGCCACCTGGTATAATATTTATATGAAGTTCAGAACCTTGATATTGCTGACGGTCCTTACGGTGCTTTTCCTCTGGATAGGGCAGGCCCTGGGAGGAAGAACAGGGCTGCTCCTGGCGCTTCTTTTCGCCGGGGCCTTTAATTTCTTTTCCTACTGGTATTCGGACAAAATAGTTCTCTCCCTTTACAGGGCAAAGGAGTTGAGCCCTGAGGAGGCCCCGGAAATACATCAAATTGTGGAGGAGCTGGCCGCCGTGGCGGGTATTCCCAAACCCAGGGTATATCTGGTGCCCCAGCAAGCCCCCAATGCCTTCGCCACCGGAAGGTCCCCTTCCCATTCCGCCGTTGCTGTCACCGAGGGTATCCTAAGGGCCCTGGACCTGAGGGAGCTTCGGGGAGTCCTCTCCCATGAGCTTTCCCACATAAGGAACAGGGATACTTTGGTTCAGACCATAGCCGCCACCCTGGGGGCAGCCATAACCTTCCTGGCCAGGATGGCCTATTTTTCCAGATTTTTCGGCTTTGGGGACGATGATACCAATCCCCTGGAGCTGCTGGTGCTTTTGATCCTCGCCCCCATAGCGGCATTTTTAATCCAGATGGCCATATCCCGTAGCCGGGAGTACTTAGCCGATGAGACAGGGGCAAAGATCAGCCGCGACCCCCTGGCCTTGGCCTCTGCTCTGGAAAAATTGCACTATTTTTCCTCCAGGGTTCCGCTTTCCGGCAACCCCGCCACATCCCATCTTTTCATAGTGGCTCCGAGATTTTCCTCCTCTTCCTTGGCAAGCCTCTTCTCCACCCATCCTCCCGTAGAAAAGAGGATCGCCCGGCTCAGAGCCATGGCAGGGGAATTGCTTTGAGAAGGTTAATACCCTTAATTTTTCTTTCCCTTTTCCTTCTTCCCAGGGATTACGATCCGGCCCTGGCCAAGAAGGTGGAGGACAGGCTTCTCAGGATAGAAAGGGAAAGCAAAAGGTTTCTGAGGTGGCTTTATTCCAAAAAGGAGGATTTCTCCCAGCAGGAGGTAAATTCCTACATAAACTATGCCCTGGAAAAAAGGCAGGGGGATGTCATTTTCAGAGGGGTCAGGGTGGTTCTTCAGGAGGGGGCCGTTATCCTGAGTGGAGGCCTTATCCTCAAAAAGCCCATCCCGGGCTTTGAAATAGGGGCCAGGGGATGGAAGATTATCCCCATAAGGATGAAATTCAGCATAGTTCAGGCGGGGGACAAATACAGGACGAAATTGCAGGAAAGCTTCCTGGGAAGGACGAAAATTAACCCGAAGCTTTTCTCCACCCTGCTCCCGGTTTTAAAAGACGCCACGGGATTTAACTTCGATCAAGAAAGGTGGAAGCCTCTTCCCTTCGGGTTGAAGAGGGTGGAGGTCCACCGGGGGAAGGTCACGGTTTATTATTGATGCTTACCCCCCATTCCTCCCTTTCCCGCCTCAAGGGTGTAGGTCAAAAGAGGGCTGCTCTCCTCCGTCAAAAAGGGTTGCGCACCGTGGAGGACCTTCTCCTTTACCTTCCCCTGAGGTACGAAAGGAGGGGGGAAATCCGTCCCCTCTCCCAGGCCCGGGGCGATGCGGAGGTGGTGGTGGAGGTGGTGAGGAGAAGATGGTGGAGGGGAAAGAGGTATTTCATTCTGGAAGCGGAGATAAGGGATGAGTCCGGGGAAGGGAAGGCCGTCTGGTTTAACCAGAGGAGGCTTCTCAAAGTAATATTCTCCGGCAGGAGGTATTACATGAGGGGGAGGGTGAGGAAGGAGGGGGACAGACCTGTGCTTTATTCTCCGGAGGTAAAGGAGGGGGTACCCCGGGGCCTATTGCCGGTTTATGAGAAGATATACGGCATGGGCTCTGGAACCATAAGAAGGCTCGTCCTGCAGGCCCTGAGCCAGACGGAAATAGAGGAAAACCTACCCCCTTCTCTGGTGAAGAAATACTCCCTTCCGTCCCGGGCTGACAGTTTGTCTTACCTTCATTCCCCCCCGGAGGATGCTTCCCTGCAGGATTTGAATCAGGCCATCACCCCCTATCATCACCGCCTGATTTACGAGGAGGCCTTTTTCTATCAGTTGAAGGTTCGCTGGCTCATGGAAAAAGGCCGGAGGCCGAAGTTAAGAATTTATGATACGAGGCCGCAGGTCTTCTCCAGGGTCCTTTCCATTTTCCCCTTCCGGTTTACTCCTTCGCAGCAGAGGGCTCTGGAGGAGATTCTGGAAGAGCTCCGCTCGCCCTATCCCATGAGAAGGCTCCTTCACGGAGAAGTGGGTAGTGGAAAAACCGCGGTGGCGGCCGCTTCGGCGGTGGTGGTGGCCCTTTCAGGATACCAGGTGGCCTTTATGGTTCCCACGGAAATCCTGGCCTTTCAGCATTTTTCCAGGTTAAGGGAAGGCCTGGATTCCTTGGGCTTAAATCCGGTTTTGCTGGTATCAGGCCTGGGCTCAGGACCCAGGAGGAAGGCTTTGGAGGAAATAGCCTCCGGGAAGGCCAGGGTGGTCTTCGGGACCCATGCTCTAATTTACGATGAGGTCAAATTTAAAAACCTGGCCTACGCCATAGTGGACGAGCAGCACCGCTTCGGGGTTTCCCAGAGGGCAAGGCTTTATTCCAAGGGAAGTCTGCCGGATGTTCTCCTGCTCTCTGCAACCCCTATACCCAGGACCCTGGCCCTGGTCCTGTATTCGGACCTGAGCCTATCAACTCTGAAGGAACTTCCCAGGCCGAGAAGGGTCAAAACCGAAGTGCTGAAATTGAGGGATTTTAAAAGCATAGTTCCCTTCCTTGCGGAGCTCATGGGGAAGGGAGAGCAGGGATTTGCCGTCTTTCCCGTAATTGAAAAGGGAAAACTGGAGCTGGTGGATGCGGAGCGGGGATTTAAAAGGCTGAGGGATTATTTCCCGGGGTTTGAAATAGCGCTTCTCCACGGGAGGATGAGGCTGGAGGAGAGGAGGAAGGTGATGGAAAGGTTTGAGAGGGGCGAGGTTCAGCTCCTCGTTTCCACCTCCGTGGTGGAGGTGGGAATTGACATAGAGAGGGCCAGCTTCATGGTGGTATTCAACGCTGAGAGGTTCGGCCTGGCCCAGCTACATCAACTGAGGGGAAGGGTAGGGCGCGGGAGAAAGGAGGGTTTCTTTTTCCTCCTCAGTCCCTCGCCCTCCTCCAGGCTCAGGTTCCTGAAGGACCACGAGGACGGTTTTGAAGTGGCAGCCTACGATTTGAGCCTGAGGGGGCCGGGGAATTTTGCGGGAAAGGAACAGTGGGGGCTCCCGAGGTTCCGCCTTCTCCATCCCTTTCTTCACGAGGATTTTTTGAAAAGGGCGGCCAGGGATGCCCGGGAGTTTTTCTCTTCCCACAGGGAGGAGGTTTCTAATATAATAAAAAGAGAGGAGATAACCTTAGGATAAGAAATGCTGAGGATAATTTCTGGAAGGGTCAAGGGGAAGAAACTGGCAACCCCCCGGGGCAAGGACATAAGGCCCACCCCAGTGAGGCTACGGAAGAGGCTATTTGACATTCTGGGCTACGATATTCTGGGGGCTTCCTTCTTAGATGGCTTTGCAGGGACCGGGGCCGTGGGCCTGGAAGCCTATTCCCTGGGTGCAGGGAAGGTGGTTTTCGTAGAATCTGACCCGGAAGCCGTAAAAATCCTCAAAAAGAACATAGAAAGGGTGGGGAATCCCCCTCAGATAAGGGTTCTGGAGACCGAGTTTAATATGGGGGTGAGGGAGCTTTACCAGCAGGGGGAGAAATTTGACTTCGTCTTCATTGACCCGCCCTACGATTTTTTAGAAAGGGCCAACCCCCTGAAGATACTTTACAAAAAGGATATACTCAAGGAAGGTGGCCTTATTCTTTTTCAAAAGGGGTGCCAGCAGAGGGTAAAAAAGATGTTTTTCCCGGTGCAGAGGGAGATAAAGGAAGGTAAGAACTGTATATTATTCCTAAGGAGGGAAGAATGATAGCTCACATAATCGCAGTGGGTTCGGAGCTACTTACCCCTTACCGTCAGGACACCAATTCCAGGGAGATAGCCCGGATTCTCATGGATATGGGAATAAAGGTGGGTAGTATAAGCGTGGTGCCGGATAACGATGAAGAGATAGCCAGGGTTATAAAATCCGCCCTGGGAAGGGGCCAACTCATTATAATAACCGGTGGGTTGGGGCCCACCGCCGACGACAGGACCCGGGAGGGTATTTCCAAGGCCTTAAAGCTGAACCTTGAGTTTAATGAGGAAATCCATCAGTGGATAAAGGAAAGGTTCAGGCAGCTGACCAAGAAGGAACCCCCGGACAACCTTGCCAGGATGGCCTTCGTGCCTCAGGGGGCTGAGATAATTCACAACACCGTGGGGACAGCCCCCGGCCTCTGGCTGGAGGTTGAGGGAAAGGACCTGAGGGTTTTAGCCCTTCCAGGTCCCCCGGCCGAATGGAGGCCCATGCTGGAGGCGCTAAAGGATAGGTTGAAGTCCCTGGGCAAAAAAAACATAGTCAGGAGGGTTCTTAGAATAGCCGGTCTGCGGGAGGCGGAGGTAGAGGACAGGATTTCTCCCTTTATCACAGGGGTCAAGAACCCTTCGGTTATAATTCTGGCTTCCCCGGAGGATGTTCAGCTCCATATTTTGGCCACATCCAAAGACCTGGAGGAAGCCGGAGCACTGGTCAATTCTATGGTGGAAAAGTTCAGGGAGGTTCTCGGCGATAACATCTATTCCTTTGAGGATGAACCCTTAGAGAAGGTCGTGGGGGACCTGCTCAGGCAGAAGGGCAAAACCCTGGCGGTGGCCGAAAGCTGTAGCGGAGGACTTCTTTCCCACAGAATAACGAATATTCCGGGAAGTTCCGATTATTTTCTTCTGGGAACTATAACCTACAGCAACGAAGCCAAGGTGAAGGTTCTGGGTGTAAATCCCCGGGACCTTGAAGAGCACGGGGCGGTTAGCGAACCGGTGGCCAAGCAGATGGCCGAGGGAGTAAGGAAATTGGCGGGTTCGGATTTCGGGATAGGAATAACCGGGATAGCGGGGCCTGGAGGGGGAACCCCGGAAAAGCCGGTGGGCCTGGTTTACATAGCCCTGAGCTGGGAAGGGGGCACGGAGGTCCACAGGAAGAGGTTTTCCGGAAACAGGCTGCAGATAAAGACCTACTCCACCTCCCACGCCCTGGATATGCTGAGGAGGAGGCTGATTTGAGGCTTTTCATAGCTGTGGAGCTTACAGAGGAAATAAAGGACAGAATTGAAGAGCAGATAAACAGGCTAAAGCGGATGGGGGGAAACATAAGGTGGGTTAAAAGGGATGCCCTTCACATAACGCTGAAGTTCTTAGGTGAGGTTTCACCGGCCAGGGTGAAAGCCATAGAGAGGGCTATGGATAGGGCAGCCTCTAAGGTGAATTCCTTCCCCCTGAAACTTAGGGGTTGCGGTAGGTTTCCCCTGGCTTCTTCCAGGCCCAGGGTGCTCTGGGTTGGGGTGGAGGACCCAGGGGAAATCTCCCGGCTTCAGGAGATCCTGGAGGACGAGCTGCTGAGGGAGGGCTTTCAGAAGGAGACCAGGGCCTTTCATCCTCATGTGACGGTGGGAAGGGTTAAGGGTACCTCTGCCCTCAGGAAAGTTGTGGGGGAGATAGACGAGCTCAGGGATGAGGTATTCGGGCGCGTGGAGGTTAAAAGAATAGTCCTCTTTCGTTCAAGGCTTACCCCGGATGGGCCAATATACACAGAACTCTATGCAGCGGAGCTGAGATGAAGGCGGCGTTTCTACTCCTTTCCTTTCTTTCCGGGTCGGTTCCCTTCGCTTACATACTTTACAGGGTTTTTCGGGGAGAGGACATAAGAAAAAGAGGAAGCGGCAATGTGGGGGCCACCAATGCTCTCAGGGCCGGAGGGCCGGGGATTGGTCTGGCGGTGGCTGCCCTGGACATTTCCAAGGCTGCGGTGCCTGTCTATTTAGCCCTTTCCCAGGGCAGGGAATTTGCCTTCGCCTGTGGACTTGCGGCGGTAGCAGGTCATTGTTTTACGCCGTGGCTTGGGTTTAAGGGGGGAAAGGGGGTGGCGACCTATGTGGGCGCTTCCCTGGTTTCCACCCCGCTCTCAGCTTTAGCAGGCCTTGGTCTCTTCCTCCTGGCAGCCCTTTTTTCCGGTATGGTCTCTGTGGGTTCCCTTTCCTTCGCCCTGGCTGTGCCCGTGGCAAGCTTTTTGTTTTACCGCTCAAAGGTGCTTATGGCCCTTCAAATTCTGGCTTCCCTGGTGGTAATATACCGTCATCGCGGCAACATAGGGAGGATCCTTGGGGGAAAGGAGAGGAAGGTATGGAAAGGATTTATGTGATAGGGGCCGGGAGCTGGGGAACCGCCTTTTCCTACCACCTGGCGAGGAAGGGCCTTCATGTAAATCTTTGGGTGAGGGAGGAGGATGTTTATCGCCAGATAAAGGAGGAAAGGGAAAACCGTTTATTTCTCCCGGGCATCAAGCTGCCTGAAAATATAAGGCCCTTTCAGGATTTTTCCGAACTTTCCCCCGAGGGAATCTATTTTTTAGCCGTGCCTTCCCGATTCGTCAGGGAGGTTTTGAGGCAATTCCCCATCCGTCCCCTATATCTGGTTAGCCTCACCAAGGGAATAGAGGAGCCCACCCTGGCTACCATGAGCCAGGTGGTAAGGGAGGAGCTGGGAAAACTGGATTATGCGGTGCTTTCGGGTCCGAGCTTTGCCAGGGAGGTGGCCCAGGGAAGCCCCACGGTGGTGGTGGTGGCTTCCTGGAGCCAGGATTTCGCCCTCAGGGTTCAATCCCTGGTTTCCGACGAGTATTTGAGAGCCTATACCTCCGGGGATGTCCTGGGGGTGGAGCTTTGTGCTGCGGTCAAAAATGTTCTTGCCATCGCCGCCGGAGCAGTTTCCGGTCTGGGACTGGGCCATAACACCCTGGCGGCCTTGATAGTCCGGGGCATTGCGGAGATGAGGAGGTTTGTGGTGGCCATGGGGGGCAGTCCTGAGACGGTCTCGGGGATAGCTGGTGTGGGGGACCTGGTTCTCACCGCCACCGGCGCCCTGAGCCGCAACAGGAGGGTGGGCTATGAGCTGGGAAAGGGGAAAAGCCTTGAGGAAATCCTTCGGGGCATGAGAATGGTGGCAGAAGGAATAACCACCAGCCGGGCTGTTTTGTCCCTGGCAGAAAGAGTAGGGGTGGAGATGCCCATTACGGAGAAGGTGGTGGAGGTCCTGTGGGAGGGGAAAAAGCCGTCCCTGGCTCTGAGGGAGCTTATGCTAAGGAGACTTAAAAGTGAGTATTGATAAAATAGTGCTCCAGGACCTGAAGGAGGGGAGGAATTACTCCTTTTCCCGGGACGAAGTCAAAATAGGAAGGTCCTCCGACAACCACTTGGTTCTGAAGGATTCCACGGTTTCCCGAAGGCACGCCCGACTTTTCTTTAAGGACGGAACCTGGTTTGTGGAAGATCTGGGAAGCAAAAACGGAACTTTTCTTAACGGAGGTTTATTGAAAGAGCCGGCCAGAGTTTTTCCCGGGGACGAAATTTCTCTGGGAAATAGGACCCTGAAGGTCCTGGAGATCTCTTCCCCTTTAAAGGTGGAGGAGACAGTGGTGGATGAACACATAAGGGAGGACCTTCCGGGGGTGGATACGGAGAAGTGGAAGAGGATAATGAAAAGCATTGAGGAGCTTAGCAAGGAGATAATAGCCTCTCCCTCTGCGGAAAGGCTCCTTTACAGGGTGGCAGAGGTGGCCAGGGAGGCCTTGGGGGCAGAAAGGGCCGTGGTGGTGGTGAGGGAAGGGGGTAAGGACAGGATAGCCGCCAGCTCCTTTGAGGAGGGAAGCGAGAGGGACATCAGCCTCAGCCGTTCCATTTTGAAGAGGGCCATAGAGGAAAGGGTGGGTGTGCTCACCAGCGATGCCCTTTCGGACTCAAGGTTTGGAGGGGAGGAGAGCGTGGTCATGATGGGAATCCGCTCCGCGGCCTGTGTTCCTATATGGAAGGGAGGGAAGGTTCTGGGGGCCATATATGTGGACAGCTCCATGGCCAGGAAGATCCAGACCGTGGACGATCTGGAAATACTCACGGTCCTCGGGAATTATGTGGGGATAGTTTTAGAGCAAAGGAAGCTATTTTCCGAGCTTCAGAGGCAGATGAGGATAAGGGAGAGGCTGGAGAGGTACCATTCCCCCGCGGTTATAAGGAGAATGCTGGCCGAGGGTTCCGATACTACCCTGGTTCCAGGAAGGTTCTTTCATGCGGTGGGGACCGTTCTTTTTGCGGATATAGTGGGCTTTTCCTCCATGATGGAGACCGCCTCCGCCGAGGAAGTGGGCGCATTTCTAAACGACTTTCTCTCGGCCATGACGGATATAATCTTTCAATACGAAGGAACCCTGGATAAGTACATGGGGGACGGGGTTATGGCGGTTTTCGGAGTTCCCTTTCCCATGGAGGCCCACGCCCGGAGGGCTCTCATGGCCGGCTACGAAATGAAGAGGAAGTCCGGGGACTTTAAATGGAAAGGGGAGGAGGTTAAAATAAGGATTGGAATAAATTCCGGTCCCATGATTGCCGGGGACTTCGGCTCTGAAAAGAGGCTTGAATTTACCGTCCTGGGACACAGCGTAAACCTGGCTTCCCGCCTGCAAAGCGAGGTGGCGGCCCCGGGCGAGATAGCCGTTGGCAGAGCCACGGTGGAAAGCGCCGGGGAAGGCTTCGTCTTTGAGCGTAAGGGAAGATTTAAGGTTAAAGGGATAAAGGAAGAAGTGGAAGCATTTCTCCTGAAGGAGGTTAAGAGATGAAAAGAATAGGTGTTTTTATACTTTTGATGGCCCTCATGGCCCCGGGCCTGGAGGCCAAGAAAAAAAAGAAGAAAACCGACCTTTATTACTACAATATGGGGGTTTCCTACCTCAACAAGAAGGACCCAGAAAAGGCCATCCCCTTTTTGGAGAAGGCCGCTAAAATGAATCCCAAGAACTTTCAGATCTTCCATGCCTTAGGGATTGCCTATTCCATGCTGGGGGAAGTAAACAGGGCAGAGGAATACTTCAAAATTGCCATATCCCTGAACCCGGCCTACGGTCCCTCCCACAACCTTCTGGGGGTAATTTATACCCAGAAGGGCCTTTATCAGAAGGCAGAGCAGGAGTTCAAAAAGGCCCTGGAAGACATTGCGTATCCCACCAAGGAGGCCGTTTACCTAAATATGGCCAAGCTTTATTTAAAGATGGGAAAAAGGCAGAAGGCCCTTTCCACCTTAGACCAGGCCATTGTAATAAACAAGGACTACAGCCCTGCCTATGCCTTCAAGGGATACATCTACGCCCTGCAGGGCGATTACCTGAGAGCGAAGGAGCTATACAAGGCAGCCCTTGACAGGGACAGGGAAAACGGAAGGTACTGGTTTGCCCTGGCGGAGGTTCTGGAAAAACTGGGGGACCTTCAGGGAGCCAAAGTTGCCTACGGGAAGGTCCTGGTTCTTCCCGTGGAGCCGGAGCTCAGGGTAAAGGCGGAGGAGAGGCTTAAAAAACTTGAAAAATAAAGGTGAAGTCCTATGATAAAGAAAGGGGGTAAATCATGAAAAAGTTTTGTAGATTTTATGAGCTTAAAAAGGTCGGAGCCAACGCCCTGGGGAGCGTTTTTTATTCGGTAACCAGGGATGAGGAAAAACAGCTGAAGGATTATATGCTGGTGGAAGTAAGGAAGGAATACCAGAAGCCCAGACTCTGGGACGCCCTGAAGGAGCTGTTTCAGTTTTCCCGAAAGCTAAGCCATCCTAACATTCTTACCTACGAACTTTGGGGAAATTGCAGGGATGGATACTATGCAGCTACTAAGTGCAGGGAATTTTTCTCCCTCTCCGCGGTGCTTTCCCAGATAAAGAAGAAAAATCTTCCCTTTTCCTTTGATATACCCATTCAGGCCATTTTCCAGCTTGCCACGGGTCTGCAATACCTATCCAATGTAAATTATAAGGGTTCTCCCCTTCTTCACAATTTGATAACCCCGGACGACATAATGGTGAGCCTGGACGGTGTGGTTTATATAGCCAACTTCGGTATATATCAGACGGTTTATTCCAACGACAGAGAGCTGGCCAACGACCTGGCCATGGAAAGGTCGGCTTTTCTGGCCCCGGAGCTTATTGACAAAAAGAAGCCCACGCCCCAGGCCGATGTTTATTCGGTTGGGGCATTGCTCTTCTTTCTGCTTACAGGAAAGCTTTTCTCCCCGGAGAGGGACGTAGAATCTCAGTTAAAGGGAACTAAAATGATAGCCAAGTGGGAAGGAGGGGAGGAAATCCCGGAGGGCTTAAGGGAAATACTTAAGAAGGCCCTGGCCCCTGCAGACCAAAGATACAGGAACATAACGGAGTTTACAGAGGCTCTGGACTCCTTCGTGGCGGAGGAGGACATAACCCCCACCACCTTCAACCTTGCCTATTACATGAACACCCTCTTTCAGGAGGAGAGAGAAGAGAGGAAAAGGCTGGTTAAAGAGAGCAGGGATAAGGTTCCCGTGGAAATAATAGAGGAGCCCCCCGAGGAGGAAAAACCCGTGGTGGTGGAGGAGGAGAAGAAAAGGGGCTTTCCGGTGGCCATCGTGGGGGCAGTGGCGGCCCTTCTCATTCTGGTTATAGCGGGGATTTTAATTTTGAAAAAGCCAGCCCCCAAAGGTTTAACCCCGGAGGAACTGGAGAAGAGAATTAACCAGCTTGTGGAGCAGAAAATGAAGGATAGGGAAGCCCAGATAAGGAAGGAATACGAGGAGAAGTACGGCCAACTTACTTCCCAGAAGGAGGAAGAGCTTAAAAAGGCACTGGAGAAGGAGAGGCAGAAGCTTTTGGCGGAAATAAGAAGACAGCAAATGGCCAGGCTGACCGCCCAGAAAAAACCTGCCCCCAGACCCCAGCCTCAACCCCAGAAGGAGGAGAAGAAAGCCCCGGAGGCCAGGGTTGAAGAGAACAAGGCGGCTCCTTCACAGCCAGAGGAAGTTCAAAAATCTGTTCAAGAAGAAAAGTCTCAGCCTCAGCAAGAGGCCCAGCCCCCTGTCCCTGCCCCCGCTAAAACTCAGGTTAACCCTCCTGAACCTCAGAAACCTGCGGTGGTTCCCGGTTCAGTGGTGCTCATAAACGAGCTGGATTCCTCCTTGAGGTTGGTAAAGAGGGTCTCCCCCAGGATGCCCATAAAGGCCATCAGGCTAAGGGTCAGGGGGAGCGTCATGGCCTCCATACTTATAGACGAGAACGGGAATGTGGCCCAGGTCAGGATAATCAGAGCTACCCCCAAGGGTTTCTTTGAGGAGGAGGCTTACAGGACCCTTCTCAAATGGAAATTTTCCCCTCCCCGCAAGAAGGGGGTTCCCGTTAAGGTCTGGAAGGTGGTAACCATTCAGTTCAAATAAGGAAAAAGAAGGAGCGATAATTTAAGGAGAAAGTATGGGATGGAGGGATAGTATATTAAAGGTTCTTAAAAAGAACAGAAAAGGGGTTACCCTGAGACAGCTCCGGGATCAGCTGGGGGTAAAAAAGGGCAAGGAAAAGCAATTGAGGAAGGAGCTGAGCAGCCTTCTTAAATGCGGGCTGGCGGTGAAGGTGGGTAAGAAGTACCTTCTTTCCTCCAATGTGGATGTGGTTCAGGGTAGATTTGAAAACACCCAGTTCGGTTATGGGTTCCTCATAACCTCCCAGGGGGATTTCTTCGTGCCCAGGAGGTTTAAAAAGGACGCCCTGCACGGCGACACTGTGGAGGCCCTTATTATAAGAAAGGGCGCCAGAGGGGAGGCGAGGATACTGCGGGTGGTGGAAAGGAAGAGGAAAAAGGTGGCGGGATTTTTCGTCTGGGAAAGGAAAATGCCGGTGGTGGTTCCGGTGGAGAGGAAACTTCCGGAGCTGGAGGTAAAGAAAATTCCCACAGAGCCAATAATTCAGGGGCAATTGGTGGAGGCAGAGCTGGCGGGGAAAAAATGCATAATAAAAAGAATTATTGGAGACCCTGAGGAGCCCGGCAAGGACATAGAAGCCGTCCTTGTCCATTACGATGTTCCTGTGGATTTTCCCGAGGTAAAAATAGAGGAGGAGGCCGAGGAGCTACCCAGGAGAGATTTAAGGAGGGAAGTTGTATTTACCATAGACGGAGAAACAGCCAGGGACTTTGACGATGCTGTAAGCATCAAGAAAATCAGAGGAGGCTACAGACTGGGGGTTCATATAGCCGATGTTTCCCACTATGTGAAAAAGGGAACCCTCCTGGATGCCGAGGCGGGCCTGAGGGGAAATTCCATTTATTTTCCAGAAAGGGCGGTTCCCATGCTTCCTCCCGTGCTCAGCGAAAACCTGGCTTCCCTGCGGCCCAGGGAGGACCGCCTCACCCTCACTGTGGAGATGGACATAACCCATGGGGGGGAGGTCAGGTCCTACCGCATTTTTCCATCGGTTATTCGCAGCATGGAGAGGATGACCTACAACAAAGTGTGGGAGATTCTCCAGGGAAACAGAGAGCTCAGGAAAAAATACGCCCACATCCTCCCTGCCCTGGAGACCATGGCCGAGGCAGCGGAGGCCCTCTTGAACCGCAGAAAAAGGAAGGGTAGCCTTGATTTTGACCTTCCGGAGCCTGAGTTCATTTACACCGAAGAGGGGGTTTTGCTGGATATAATGCCCTTTGAAAGAAATTTTGCCCATCAAATAATTGAGGAGTTCATGCTGGCCGCCAACGAGTCCGTGGCCCACTTTCTCACGGCCAAGGGATATCCCGCCATATTTCGTGTTCATGAACCGCCGGAGCCACGAAAAATAGAGGGACTCAAGAAAATTCTGGGGGTTTTCGGCTACAGATTGGAAGCGGAGGAAGTGGAGGTGGGAGACCTTCAAAAAGTCGTGGAACAGGCTCAGGGAAAGCCTGAGGAGAAGCTCATAAACATAATGGTTCTTCGCTCCCTTAAGCTGGCCAAATATTCACCCCAGCCCTTGGGGCATTTTGCCCTGGCCAAGGAAAATTATCTTCATTTTACATCCCCCATAAGGAGATACCCTGACCTTGTGGTTCACAGAACGGTAAAGGCAGCCCTGTCCCGCTCTGCTCCTCCTTACAGTGAAAAGGAA
This sequence comes from Candidatus Aminicenantota bacterium, assembly GCA_026987025.1. GTDB lineage: Bacteria > Acidobacteriota > Aminicenantia > S016-38 > S016-38 > JALSNJ01. Next base: position 51,563 of record JALSNJ010000005.1, read on the forward strand.
CTGGAGAAAATAGCGGCCCATTGTTCCTTCACCGAGAGGAAGGCCGACCAGATGGAGGCGGAAATAATACACTGGAGGACTGTGAGGTTCTTGATGGATAAAATTGGAGAAAGGTTTTCCGGCATTATCGTCGGGATGGGGAACGACGGCCTCCATGTGGAGCTGGACAAATATATGATTCAGGGCTCGGTTTTATTTTCCGAAATGAAGGAAGATTATTTCGTGGTGAACGATGGGTGGGTGGCCCGGGGACGCAGGAGCGGAAAAACCTATAAAATAGGCCAGAAGATAGATGTGGTCCTCGGCTCAATAGACCCGTATCGCAGAACGATTTACCTTTTCCCGGCCCGTCAGGAAAAGGCGAAGAGGAAAAGGAAGAAAAGGGGAAGAAAAAAGACCTGAGATGATATCATATCCTCATGGAAAAGATAATCCTGGATTATACCTACTACGAGCCTCCCTCTGGTTACGAGGATTTGCTGGAGGATTTTCTTGAGCAAAAAAACAGCCTTCCCTTCGTAAGGACCCTTCACGAGCCCTGGACGGAGGGAATAAGGGAGAATCTCAGGGGTTTCAACCCTGAGCACATGGTCCTTGTGGGCATAGGAGGAAGCTCCTTGGGGACCGAGGCGCTCCTCAGGGCCCTTCTTCCAGCCAGCGCCAACTCCAGGGGGCGGAGGTTCTTCGTCTTTGATAATGTTGACCCTGAAAGGACCCTGGAGCTCGCCGAACTTATTGAACCTCAGCAGACCGCCTTCGTGGTGGTTTCCAAGTCCGGAAACACCACCGAGACCCTGGCCAATTTCTCCCTGCTGTACAGCCGGTTTCCCCTGAAGGATAACTTCATAATAATAACCTCCGGCGGAAGGTTAAAGGAAATGGCGGACAAAGAAGGCTTCCTCTCCTTCCCCGTGCCCCGGTATCTTCCCGGAAGGTATTCGGTGCTTTCCCCGGTGGGTCTGGTTCCTCTCTACCTGGCGGGGGTGAAGGTGGAGTCCCTCCTTCAGGGAGCCCTGGAGGGGATAGAGCTCAGCTCTCAGCCCTACCTTAAAAATCCGGCCCTACTTTCCGCCGCCGCCATATATCGTGAATGGACAAAGGGCAAGAACATAAATGTGGTTCTCTCCTACAGCGAACACCTCTACTTCATGGGTTTCTGGTACAGACAGCTTTTCAGCGAAAGCCTGGGAAAGGCCGGATGGGGACCCACCCCTGTTCTGGACCTGGGTTCTGTGGACCAGCACTCCAAGCTTCAGCTTTACTTAGACGGTCCTGACGATAAAATTTACACCTTCTGGAGGTTAAGGGAGTTTCGGAGGGACGCCGTGGTCCCGGAACTGGAGGGGCTGAAGGCCGGCCTTTTCGGAAGGAAGCTCTCCCAAATTTACGAGGCCATGGCCCTTTCCACGGAGATGGCCCTGGCTGAGAGCAAAAGGCCCACCATGGCCTTTGTTCTTCCCCGGATAGAGGAGAGGTTTCTGGGACAATTTTTAACCGTTCTACAGGCCCAGGTCTGGTTCATATCCCGGATGGCCGGGGTTGAGCCCTTTAACCAACCGGGGGTGGAGAGGATGAAGAGGCTGGCCAAGGAGATGATCCTGGGCAGCAGGGGGGCAGGCGAGAGAAGAACCACATGAAGGATGCCCTCATATATTTAAAAAAGGGGAGGTTCTCCGTCCGTCAGAGAATGGAGGGGCAAATAAGAGTAGGGGAGATTTGCGGACCTCTGAAGTGGTCCACCCTGGCCCTTTATCACTCATCCCCGGAGGTTTCTCCCGCCTGCGGTTTAATCCCCTGGAGGGGGGAGGTTCTTCCCTTCCGCTCCCCTGCCACCGCCTATCTTGTAAGCGCCGGCGATGGTTTCTTTATTAAAAAATGGGGAAGGCTCAGGAGGGGAATGAGCCTTTACAACCCTTTAAGGGGTTTGTGGGTCAGGGTGAAGGAAATTCTTTTCTTGAACCAACCCATATCCAGCATACTTTCCCCACAGGTGCTTAAAATATCCTTTGAGGAGGAGAGGAAAATTAAAAGGGGAGAGGTCCTTGTAGGGGAGGAGATTCCCCCTTCCCACGAGTACGAAGTGGCAACGGAGGCCCCGGATGGAAACTACAGGGTGGCAGGCCACGGTTTTTCGGCTTCCGGCTATTTTTCCCGGGGGATTTTAAAATTATCCAACCCTTTCCTGTTTTTCCGTGGAGATTTTATAATTCTTTCCTCAGAACAGAAGAAGTGGTGCGGTAAAGTCCTCAGGATCAGAAGGGGGGAGGGCAAAAAGGTTCCCGTGGGCTCCGATGAGGATGTGCTTCTTTTCCTTGCCCGAAGGCCCATAAGCTCCTGGGAGATAACCCTTCAGACAGGATGGAGGAGGGCTTATATTGAGGAGCTTATGGTAAAGCTCAGCGGGGAAGGAAAGCTCAGGATACTGAGTTTTTCAGAGCTTTCTGCCCTGAGCCGGGAGGGAATAGAGGAGATAATCAGTAAAATGGAAGCCAAGCTTAAACCCTTCCACAGGGCGAAACCGGAGCTAATGGGAATGGAAAGGGAAAAACTAAGGGAAAGGCTGGGGGTGGGAAGGGAGGTTTTTTCCCTGGCCCTGTCCACCGCCATCGCCGAGGGAAGGGTGAAGATGAGGGGGGATACGGTGAGCCTGAGGGACTTCGTTCCAGACAGCGAAAGGAAACTTCAGCAGCTGGAGGATTTAATAGAGGGTTTAGTCAGGCCCTCCATGGTGGAGATGGAAAAACTGCTAAGGGGCCTTAAAAACCGCCGCATGGTGGAGCAGGTAATAGCCAAACTTATAAGCGAAGGGGTTCTTTTTTTTACCGACGGTTTTCTCGTCCACAGGGATTACTTGGAGGATGTGCTGGAGAAACTCAAGGGCAGGGAAGGTTTCAGTATTCAGGAATTTAAAAAAATCACAGGACTTTCAAGGAAGTACGCCATACCCCTGCTGGAGCTTTTGGATTCCCTGGGCATAACCGAGAGGGAAAATTCCAGAAGAAGGTTAATTTCAACTGAAATAATCCCCTCCTCCGGAAAGTCCCGTTGACTTTTTAAACCTGGGGTTATATCATAAAAGCATGGGAACATGCCCTAATTGCGGGAAGGAGGTTCCCGCGGGAGCCCAATTTTGTCCATACTGCGGATTTCCCCAGCTTGAGGGGGATACCGTAGAAATAAAAAAAGTACCCGATTATGTGAGCGAAGAGTTCAGGGGGATATTTGAAGCCCTTTCAAGAAAATACAAGGTTCTGGGATTCATAGGGAAGGGGGGATTTTCCCAGGTCTTCCTCATAGAGGACAAAATACTGAAGAGGAAATGCGCCCTCAAAATACTTTCCTCGGAGCTTACGGGATTCTCTTCCGAGGCCGTGGAAAGGTTTTTGAGGGAAGCCAGACTTTACGCCGAGCTGGAGCATCCCAACATAGTTCCCATATACGAGGTGGGTTTTGAGGGGGACAGGGCCTACATAATAATGAAGTACATTGAGGGGAAAAACCTCAGGAACATAATATCCGAGGGCGGCCCTCTTCCCCTGGAGGCGGTCTTGAGGGTCAGCCGGGACATCCTCTCAGCCCTGGCATACATGCACAGCAAGGGTATAGTGCACCGGGACATAAAACCTTCCAACATAATAATAGAGGAGAGCACAGGAAAGGCCATACTGGCTGACTTTGGCCTGGCCAAGAGGATGGATGCGGTAACCAAACTTACCCGCTCCGGAGAGCTCCTGGGAACCCCCCATTACCTTTCCCCTGAACAGGCCAGGGGAGAAAAAATTACCCCGGCTTCCGATGTCTATTCCTTCGGTATAACCCTCTTTGAGATGGTCACCGGAAAGCTTCCCTTTGAGGGAGAATCCCCCCTTCAGATCCTCTGGAAGCATGTAAGGGAGCCCCTTCCTGAGCCTCAGAAGTTCAATCCCTCCCTTCCCTCGGAACTGACCAGGATAATCCTTAAAGCCACGGAAAAGAAGCCTACCAACAGATATTCCAACGCTTCGGAAATGCTCCGTGACATAGAGGCCCTGAGGGGCAGGATGAGGCCAGCGGTAAAGAGGAGAAGCCGGGTTCCCCTATTTCTGGCCTCCGTGCTCCTGGTGGCAATTTTAGGGGCGCTGGGCTATTTCCTGGGGGTAAAAAGGAATCTCCCATTGCCTCCCCCAACTCCTCCTAAAAAAACAGAGGAAGGAGAAAAGACGAAGCTGCCACCGGCGAAAAAGCTCGTCCCCTCCGAGCTGAAACCGTCTTCAATAACCGCACCGCAGGTAAAGAAGGAGACCCTCCCTGAGCAGAAGAAAGAACCATCCAAAGGCGGTCCCCGGGTCTCCCCATTCCCCCCTGAACAGAGGCCAGCTCCTTCCCCCGCCCTCCTTACACTGAGGGTGGATTATCCCGCCGACATTGAAATAGACGGAAAACCTGCGGGAAGGGCCATGCCGGGCAAGGCCCTGATAATAAAGATAAAACCAGGGAAGCACAGGGTAAGATATCTACCCCTTTACGCCGAGGCCCGGGAAGAGGAACTCAATCTGGGGGAAGGGGAGAGACGGACCCTTTCTAAGGAATTCGGTTTTAAATCCATGCTGAAGGTCATAAACGCCATTCCCTGGGCTCATGTTTATATGGACGGTCAGTACAAGGGCACCACCCCCATATACCGGTTGTCCTTGCCTTCCGGAGAGCATGTGGTTAAATTTGTAAAGAGCGGATACAAAACGGAGGAGGTGAAGTTGTTTTTGAAGCCGGGGGAGGAGAGGATTGTTTCCGTAACCCTTAAAAAGGAGGGGAAATGAAGAGGATTTTTTTGATCCTTTCGGTTTTCTTCCTTTCCCTTGGGCTTTTTTCCCAGAAGACCGATGTGGAGAAGCTTCTTCAGGAGGGAAAGAAGGCGTATGCTGAGGGGAGGTTTGAGGAGGCCATCTCCAAGCTGAAACTGGCCATTTCCCTCATTCAGAACAGGCAGAGGCTGGTGGAGGCTTACTTGGAGCTGGGCCTCACCTATTTTACCATCGGGGAGACGGAGAAGGCCAGGGAGGCCCTCAGGAATGCCCTTTCCATAAATCCCAGGCTGGTTCTGGACCCGGAATACTATCCCCCTAAATTTCTAACCTTGGCGGAGGAGGTGAGGAAGGATTTTATTGTAAACATAAGGTTAAAGGCCAATGTTGCTGCTGAGTTCAGGGTGGACGGGGAGCTTGTGGGGAGGGGGACTCTTATCCCTGTGAGCCTTCCCAGGGGAAAGCACAAATTTATTGTGGGGGCCTCCGGATACGAAACTGTGGAGAGGGAGCTGGAGGTTAAGAGGAGCGGGGAGGTTCTGGTCTTCAACCTCGCTCCGGTGCAGAGGCCGAAGCCTGCGGAGGG
>JALSNJ010000006.1 GCA_026987025.1 Candidatus Aminicenantota bacterium
ACCACTCCCTGGTGGAAAAACTCCTGATGAACGGCAGCATCTCCCCGGAGGAGGCTAAAAACCACCCGAAGAGAAACATCCTTTACGAATCCGTGGGGGTCCTGGGGGAGGTCCATCCCCAGCTGGTGGGTCCCATCCTCCTGGAGGGGGGTGAAACCTTCCTGCTCTGCAGTGACGGCCTTACCTTTCACTTATCGGACGAGGAGATAAAGGATATAGTTCAGAAAAACCCTCCTCAAGAAGCCGTAAAACAGCTGATCCGAATGGCCAACGAGAGGGGAGGAAAGGACAATATAACCGTCATAACGGTCAAAGCCGAAGAAGGGGAAGAGGAGAAGGAAGCAGCCCGGGAAGGGGAAAGAATTTGGGATCCCCTCTCCCTGGCTTTGGTGATTGTAATTCTTCTTACCCTCCTTTTAGGAGGGCTCTTGGTGGAGAAAAAGGCGGAAAAATCCATTGTTAAGACACCTGGAATTGGGACCAGGCTCCGATGAAGTATTTCAGATTCTTCCTCTTCACCCTCTTCTTCGTCCTTTTTCATCTCCTGGTCATCTCTCCCCTCATATTCCTCAGCTGGATAACCAGGGGAGAAGACGCACTTTACAAAGCCTACAGGCTCTTCTGGAGGGCAACCTTTTTCATATTCGGAATCCGCTTTCAGATAGAGGGGAAGGAAAACATCCCGCGGCCCCCCTTTCTAATCTGTCCCAATCATCAGAGTTACATTGACGGCCCCTTCTTTATATCCCATTTCCCTTATCCCATAAAAGCCATGATAAAGGAAAGCATCTTTAAAATTCCATGGGTGGGTCAGGCCCTCAAAATAGCTAATTTCATAAAGGTAAAGAGAGCTCATCCCTTCAAGGCCTCCATAGCTTATAAGGAGGCGGAGGAACTCTTGAGGAAGGGTAAGGTTTTGCTCATTTTCCCGGAGGGAACGAGGACCAGGGATGGACATCTTGGAAAGTTCAAGGAGGGGGCCTGCCGGCTGGCGGAGAGGGCCGGGGTTCCCATATTGCCGGCCGTCTTCTTAAATTCCAGGGAACTCCTTCCCAGGGGCAAGTGGGTCCCGGGCTCAGGCAGGGTGAGGGTTAAATTCCTTACAGCTCTTCCCCCTAAGGGCAATGCTAAGGAACTCTGCGCTGAGCTCAAGGAGGTTATCAAAAATGCTCTGGCCCAGGATTAAGGCCCTTTTAAAAAGGGTATACATCAGGGAAGAACAGCTATTGATGGTTTTAATTGTTGTCCTGGGATTTCTGGTGGGTGTTCTGGACGCCGCCTTCAGGTTCTCCATTCACTTTATTTCAAAGCTCACATACCTGAAAGGAGGGGCCTGGATACTTTCCCCAATAGCCGGAGGTTTTCTTACGGGAGTTATAATCCGTCTTTGCAAGGAGGCTGCCGGGGGCGGGGTGGGCTATGTGAGGAGGATGTTGTCCTTTTTCGGAGGAAAAATTCCCCTAAAAACCACCTTCCTTCGGTTTATGGCCAGCTCAATAAATGTGGGAAGCGGATTTTCCTTAGGCCCGGAAGGACCATCGGTAGCCATAGGAGCCGGGGCCGGTGCCTTCCTTGCCAACGCCTTTCACCTTTCCACTAAGAACACCAGGGTTCTGGTAAGCATAGGGGCAGGAAGCGGAATATCCGCAGCCTTCGGGGCCCCCATGTCCGGGGTAACTTACATGTTGGAGGAAATCCTGGGAAACTTCAGCGCCAGAATAGTGGGGGCCTCCTTCATAGCCACGGTTTTCGCCTCAGCCATGCAAAAATGGGTAGGGGGACACTTGTTGATGTTCTCAGTGCCAGAGTTCAAACTTCTCTCGCCCTACGAGCTTTTTTATTACGCCCTGCTGGGGCTTTTCATCGCCCCCATCTCGGTGGCCTTCATTCGCCTTAATCAGAAGTTCAAGGCCTTTTTCAAAAAAATAACTCTCCCCATAGAACTCAGATTAGCGGCAGTGGGGGGGGTAATTTCTGCGGTGGCCTTAGTCCTTCCCAGGGTCATGGGTACAGGTTACGAAACCTTGACGGAGTTCATGCACAGGCCCTCATCCTTAGAAGTTGTGGCCGTGCTTCTACTGGGAAAACTCCTTATGACCTCTCTCTCCATAGGTTCCAACGCCAGTGGAGGGATGTATGCCCCTTCCTTTTTCCTGGGGGCCTTCTCCGGAATCTTCATGTGGAAGATTTTTTCCCTCCTCTTCCCCTTTCCCATAGCTTCCCCCGGTGCCTACGCCATAGTGGGAATGGGGGCTTTCTTTGGGGGAGCCTTCAGGGTTCCCCTTACCGCCTTTTTGCTCATCTTTGAGCTCACCAAGATGAATAGCTCCATCCTCCTTCCGCTCATGCTCACCACCGGAGTGAGTTATATCATTTCCCAGGCCCTTTACGAATACTCCGCCACCGAAGCCATAATGCTGGAGGAAGGGAGCCTTATCCCCAAGGAGGCGGGAGGGGTCCTGGAGGAAATTCTGGTCAAGGATGTAATGAGGGTGGATTTTGACATTATACCCGCAGATTACACCGTCTCTCAGGTCAACGAGGTTCTCAGCCTTCTTCCCTTCTCCTCCTATCCCGTGGTGGACAAAAACGGGAAATACATGGGGATGGTGATCAAATCGCAGCTTAAAAGGGCTTATCTTAAGGGAGAAGGGGACAAAAAGATAGAGGAAATCCTCTCTCACATAACCGCCCACCTTCATCCGGATATGCCCCTGAGCATTGCCATGGCAAGGCTGGCGGACAGCCCTACTGATATACTCCCGGTCCTTGACCCACAGGACCACGAAAGGCTGCTGGGGGTGCTTTCCATGGGAGATTTTCTGAGGAAAATCATGGAAAGAATGGAAACCAAAGGAGGGGAGCATGAATAAAAAAAACCTGATTCTATTAACGCTTTTCCTGCTTCTTATCCTCGTCGGATGCGAAAAGGGAGCGAATAAAAAACCTTTGAAACTGAAGGATTTTTACTTCTACAAAATGGACCAGGGTAAGGAGTTGAAACTGAAGGGGGACGAGTTCACCCAGGGAGAGGCCACCAAAGTCAAGCTATTTGTTGAAAACTTCGGCTACCAAAAGGTCAAGGGAGGGTTCAGGGTCTCCGTTCTTCAGATGTTAAAGCTCATAAACAGCGAAGGCTCGGTGGTTTATTATAAAGTGGAAGTGGACGAAACGGTGGTCTTAAAAAAACTCCCCCCTCATCTTCTCTTTATTAACAACATAGTTTTCACCAAAAGCCTTCCCGCGGGTGATTACACCCTTCTCTTTGAGATCATAGACAGGATAAAGGGGATGAAATTAAAGGTTAAGAAAAAAGTCCATATAAAGGCCCTTATTTAGACGCCTCCGTATCACCGGCCTTCCGCAGGGAAACGAGAAAGAGGGGAGGGCCTATTACCATGCTCATTATAACCGTGGAGATAATCAGGTTTTTCAGCACAGGGCCGTAGCCCTTAAAATAGGAACCTACCAGGGAGGCGAAGCCCAAGGTGAGGCCGGCCTGACTGACGAAAGCCATCCATCCAAATTTCTTCACCTGGGGGTCCCTGGCCCCCAACCGGGTGCCCAAGTAAAGGGAAAGAAGCCTCACGACCACGAAGAAAAGGGCCGCGGGAAGAATCGTTTTCACCACGGCCAGATCCATGCTAGCACCGGTTACGGAAAAGAATACCGCCAGAATAGGAACCGAGGCGTGGTAAAGGTTATGTAGAAAATCGTGGCCGAAGGGGGAAAGATTCCTCACCATAATTCCTGAGGTCATGGCGGCCATAATGGAATGAAAGTGAAGGTGATGCGAAATAGAGGCCAGAAGGAAGGCAACGATCAAAATAAAAGAAAGCCTTCCTCCCTGAAAATACCAGAAATAAAAAATTATGAGTACCGAAAAAAGAAGTCCCACAAGTACAGAAAGGGAAAGCTCCACCAAGAGCCTCCAGAAGACACCGAGGTTGAACCCCTCCTCTGCAGAGAGAAGAGCCACCACCACCGTGAACATGAAAACAATTACCACATCCTTGAGAACCGTTATCCCCACGATTATATCGGTAAACCTGCCTTCGGCCTTGGTCTCCATTATCACCGCTATGGTGGTGGCCGGAGATTTGGCCACAGCCGCTGTTATTAGAACCAGAAAAACGAGAACATAAAGGAATAAATCTCCTTTAACTCCCAGGAGCTTCATAAAAACCGGGGAAAAGAGTCCGTAAACAAAAACCACCCCGAGGATCTGGAAGGCGATAACCCCCATGACATCCCTGAGGTTTCCCCTCAATTCCTTAAGGTCCACCTTGGCCCCGGCGGCGAAGGCGATGAGGGCCAGGGCTATCTCGTCCACAAAGGAAAGCCTTTGAAGGACGGTGCGGTCTATTATGCTGAGGAAGGATGGACCCACGAGTATGCCTGTAAAAAGGTAGCCAGTTACCTGGGGTAAAACCGTGCCGGACAATATCTTCCCTCCGAAAATGGACGAAAGGACCAGATATCCAAAGCCTGCGGTTTCCCGACCAAGAAGATGCGCCGTCCTGGCCGAAAGGTGCGACAAAAGATAACCCGCTCCCACTAAAAACGCTGTGATCAGGGTAAAATAGAGCAACTCACCTCCTCTTTTTAAAGAAATTCCTGAGGATTTCAGAGTTTTCCTTCTCCAGGACCCCACCGATTATCTCAAAGCGGTGATTGGCCCTGGAAATGTCCACAGAAAAAGCTGAAAAGGCCCCTGCCTTTTCGTCCTTGGCCCCATAAACCAACCTCTTGATCCTGGCATGAATCATGGCCCCCAGGCACATAAGGCAGGGCTCCTTGGTCACATAAAGTTCGGCTCCCTCAAGGCGGTAGTTTCCCAGGGCCCACCCCCCCTCCCTCAGAACCAGAATTTCTGCATGGGCTGTAGGATCGCTGAGGGTTATGCTTCTGTTATGGGCAGAGGCTAAGAGTTGCCCCTCCAGAACCAGCACCGCCCCCACCGGAACCTCCCCTTCCTCCTCCCCCTTTAAAGCCTCCGCCATGGCCAATCTCATCCATTTATCCATGGCTCTATTTTATCATGTTAAAATTTCCCTATGCTGGAAAGAATATCCCAAGGCTTCCAGAAGTTCCTTAAAAGAATAAAAGGGGAGGGGCATCTCTCCCAGTACAACATAGAGCCGGCATTAAGGGAAATAAGGCTGGCCCTGCTGGAGGCCGATGTAAACTACAGGGCAGTAAGGGAATTTGTATCTTCGCTCAGGGAAAAGCTGCTGAGGGAAGAGGTCAGAAAATCCCTCACCCCCTATCAAACGGTGGTGAAAATAGTCCACCGGGAACTGACGGAGCTTTTAGGAGGCCAGGGCGGTAAACCTCTTAAAATTACACCGGGGACAAACCTTTATCTGCTCCTGGGCCTTCAGGGCTCGGGAAAGACCACCACCGCAGGGAAGCTGGCTTACCTCTTAAGGGAAAAGGGAAAGGTAATTTTAACCTCCCTGGACCTTAAAAGGGCTGCAGCCCAGGAACAGCTGGAAAAAATCGCCCGGCAGGTGGGGGCCGATTTCCTTCCCGCCCCTTCTTCCATGGAAGAAGCCTTAAAGGAGCTTGAAAAACTCAGAAGCTCCTCCTATAGGTTTGTCATACTGGACACGGCAGGGAGGCTCCATGTAGATGAGCCCCTTATGGAGGAACTCCGCAAAATCAAGGAATTCCTAAAACCCACGGAAACGCTGCTGGTGGCGGATTCCATGACCGGCCAGGACGCCCTGCTTTCCGCCAAAAGCTTTAACGAAACCGTGGGCTTTGACTCAGTGATACTTACGAAGCTGGACGGCGACGCCCGGGGAGGGGCTGCTCTTTCCATAACTTACACCACCGGGAAACCTATAAAGTTCATGGGGGTTGGAGAGAGGATGGGGGACCTGGAACCCTTCGTCCCGGAAAGGATGGCCTCCAGAATCCTGGGAATGGGGGATCTTCTGAGCCTCATAGAAAAAACCGAGAGGGAGGTGGAGGAAAGGGAGGCCCGCCGTTTAGCCGAGAGGCTGAGAAAACAGAGTTTCACCATGGAGGACCTCAGGGCTCAGATAAAGCTTTTAAAAAGGTTGGGCGGCCTGTCTAAGGTGATGTCCTTCCTGCCCAAAATGCCAGGAGCAGGAAAAATAGATGACAAAAAGCTAATTCACATGGAAGCCATTATAAATTCCATGACCAGGGAGGAGAGGGAGAGGCCGGAGATAATAGATGCCAGCAGGAGGAGGAGGATAGCCCGGGGAAGCGGAAGGCCGGTTTCAGAGGTTAAGCAACTCCTTAAGGGTTTTTTCCAAATGAAAAAGATGCTAAAATCTAAGAACTTCCGTAAAATCCTAAAGGGGATTGACATAGACAAGTTTATACGATAACCTATATTTAGAAAACAGGAGGTAGTGATGCTCAGCATAAGGTTGATGAGAATGGGAAAGAAGAAGCAGCCCTTCTACAGAATAGTAGTGGTAGAAAAAAGAAGCCCCATCAGAACTGCCACGGTGGACGAGATAGGGTATTACAACCCCCTACCCAAGGACCCTCAAATAAAGATCAACTTTGAAAAACTGGAATACTGGCAGCAGCGTGGGGCCCAGGCGACAAAAACCGTCCAATCGCTTATAAAAAGGCTCAAAAAGCAGGCTGAAAAAAATAATTAAAGGAGGTAGCCGTGAAGGAGTTAGTGGAAATGATCGCCAAGGCTTTGGTTGACAATCCGGACAAGGTTCAGGTTCACCAGGTGGAAGGGGAGCAGACCACCATTCTGGAGCTCAAAGTTGCTCCCTCTGACCTTGGTAAGGTTATAGGAAAACAGGGTAGAACCGCAAAGGCCATAAGGACCATCCTCTCCGCTGCGGGGATGAGGGATAAGAAGAGATATGTCTTAGAGATTCTGGAGAGTTGACCTTATTAGGGAGGATCCTCAGGCCTCACGGTTTAAGGGGCGAGCTGAGGGTCCTCCCCATAAATCCTTCCCTGGAGAAAAAGGGGGTGGGGACTGTTTTAACCCTTAAAAGAAGGGAAGAGGAGCTCTCCTTTATCCTGGAGGGGATCAGAAGAAGCGGGAAGTTTCTTCTTATAAAATTAAAGGGCGTGGATTCCGTGGAGGAGGCGGAAGAGCTCAGGGGATTTGAGATTTACGGGGAAGGAGAGGAAGGCCAAAGTCTGGCCGGAAGGAAGGTTTTCAGCAAAGGGAAACTCATGGGGGAAATAGGAGAAATTCTGGAGATCCCGGCAAACCCCGTGGCAGTGGTGAAAACTCCCTCCGGAAAGGAGGTTCTTGTGCCTTTAAACCTGTGCGAGGACCGGGGAGATTGGTTAGAGGCCAACCTGCCAGAAGGGCTGGAGGAGCTTTGAAGTTCACTATTTTAACCATATTCCCTGACTTCTTCACCTCTCCTTTGAAGTACGGAGTAGTGGGCAGGGCCATAAAATCAGGATTAATAGAAGTAGAAATTTACAATCTGAGGGATTTCACAAAGGATTTACATCGCAGCGTGGACGACCGCCCCTTCGGCGGGGGGGCCGGAATGATAATGAAAATAGAGTCCATCTACGAAGCCCTTACGGGATTGAAAAAAAACCACTCCTACTCCATCCTCCTTTCCGCCGGAGGGAAACTTTTTGATCAAAAAAGGGCTCTGGAGCTCTCAAAAAAGAAACATTTAATTTTAATCTGCGGAAGATACGAAGGCGTGGACGAAAGGGTAGCTGAAAACCTGGTGGATGAAGAGTTATCGGTGGGGAATTATGTTCTTTCCGGAGGAGAGCCTGCGGCACTGGTAATCCTGGATTCGGTCTCAAGGCTCATCCCGGGAGTCCTGGGGAAAGAAGAGGCCCTCAGGGAAGAAAGTTTCTCCTCCGGCCTCTTAGAATATCCCCAGTACACCAGGCCTAGGGATTTTAAGGGCTTTTCTGTGCCGGAGGTTTTATTCAGCGGAGATCATGGTAAAATAGAGGAATGGAGAAGAAAAAAGGCGTTGGAAAAAACCTTAAAAAATCGACCAGAACTTATAAGGAGGGATCATGAAAAGGCTCATGGAGATTGAAAGGGAGTACTTGAGGGAGGATATTCCACAGTTCAGGCCCGGGGACACCGTTAGAGTTCACCTCAGGATTAAGGAAGGGGAAAAGGAAAGGATTCAGGTCTTTGAGGGGATAGTTATCTCCAGAAGGGGAGGGGGAACCCGGGAAACCTTTACCGTGAGAAAGATCTCCTTCGGCGTGGGGGTGGAAAGGATTTTTCCCCTTCACTCTCCGAAGATAGAAAAAATAGAAGTGGTCAAGAGGGGAAGGGTAAGAAGGGCCAAGCTCTTCTTCCTCAGGAACCTCACCTCCAAGAGGATGAAGAGAAAAGTTGCCTCAAAACATCAATAAAGACCCGATATTGGTTGCCGGCGTGGACGAAGCCGGGAGGGGCTCTCTTTTCGGCCCCCTGGTGGCAGCGGCGGTAATATTGCCTCCGGAGGGCATAGAGGGACTTAGGGACTCCAAGGAGCTTTCCCCCGGAAAAAGGGAGAAGTTTTTCCGAAGAATTCTGAAAAAATCCCTGGCCTGGGCCTTTTCCCTGGGCACCCTGGAGGAAATAGAGGAGGAAAATGTCCTGCGGGCCACCCTGAAGGCCATGGCCAGGGCCATAAAAGGGTTAGAACTAAGGCCCGATACGGTTCTGGTGGATGGACCCGTAGCCCCTGAGGTCCCCGGGGTTAAAACGATCCCGGTGATACATGGGGATAGACTTTTTCCCCAGATTTCCGCCGCCTCCATCGTGGCCAAAGTTATAAGGGACAGGATTATGGTAAAGATGTCCCCTGGCTTCCCCTCATATCTTTTGGAAAAAAACATGGGCTATGCAACCCAGGAACATAGAAAAAGGCTTGGGGAAATAGGGGCCAGCCCTTTCCACCGGGATAAATTTGTCCTAAAATATAAATCGGGGCCAAAATGAGGGATTCATCTCCGGAAAAGCTGGTTAGACAGGGAAAAATTGAAGAGGCTATTCGCATTTACGAAAGGGCTCTGAGGAAAAAGCCCAAGGATGAATATCTTATGAGGAAGCTCGGGGAACTTTATGAAAGGGCAGGGTTGAAGGATGAAGCCATAAAGATATTCACCCGACTCGGGAACTATTATTTAGAAAAGGAGTTTCTCAAAAAGGCCCTGGCCATCTTCAAAAAAGTATATCTTCTTGATACGAAGAATCCAGACCATACATTAACCTTGGCCGACCTTTATGTAAAACTCGGACTTATCGTTAATGCCAAAAATCTATTGATCCATTTGGGAGAAACCCTCATAAGAAAGCAAAACTACAGGAAAGCTATAGAGGTTTACGAAAGGCTGGCAAACATCCTCCCGGAGGACTTCAAGGTTAAAGAGGCTCTCCTTAACCTTTACCTGAATCAGGGCGAAAAGGACAAGGGAGTATCTCTGCTGTTAGAGCTGGCCGAGAGGGAAATAGAACAGGGGAACACGGAAAGGGCTCTGGCCAGACTCAAGAGGACCCTGATCCTTCAACCTGATAACCTAAAGGCTCTGGAGCTGGCCAAAAGGCTAAGCGCCACCACGGGCTCCGATTTCTTTGAGGAGCTGGCCCTTCCTCTTCTCAAGAAGAATCCTTCCCCTGCCCTGAAAAAAATGGTGGCCGAATATTACATGGACTTCCAAAAACTGGATAAGGCCCAACGGCTTCTGGAAGAACTCCTGGAAGAAAACCCGGAGGATGAGGATCTGAAGAGAAAGCTCTCCGATATTTTAATTTTCCAGGGAGAATTTGACCGGGCCTATGACCTTCTTATCACCTTGGCTGAGAAAAGACTGGAGGAGGGGAACGAAGAGGAGGCCGTTGAGATTCTGAACCCAATTTTGAAGGCAAATCCCAACCACCTGAAGACCCTGGAAAAGATCGCTGAGATTTACGAAAAGGCCGGCAAGAAACACAACGAAATAGCCGTGCTGACGACCCTGGCAGAAATTTACGAAGGCATGGGACGAAGGGAGGACCTGATAAAAACCCTCAAAAAACTCCTGGCCCTTGACCCTGACAATGTTTATTTCCAGGAAAAATACGCAATGCTTGTGGGAGAAGAGGAGGAAAGCCCGGAAGAATTCATAAAAATGCATATGGAAGAGGCGGAAAACTATATGAAGTTACAGCTGTGGATGAAGGCGGAGGCGGAGGTGGAAAAAATCCTTCTCAAATATCCGGATTACTGGCCGGCAAAGCTTAAGCTCCTTGAAATATATATAAGGAAAGGGGACAAAAAAGGCACCAAGAGACTCGCCGACTCCATAAGAATGGAAACCCGGGATCCGGAGAAGCTTTCCCAGCTGGAGGCCCTTCTTTCTTCCTTGGCCAAGGGATTGGAGGAGGAAGAGGAAGAAATAGAGGAAATCCAGGAGATAAACGAGGACCTTCTTCTGGAGGAGGAAAAACTTCTGGAAGGCCAGGAAACCGTTCTTGATTTTGAAATTGCCGAGGCAGAAAGTTTAGAAAAGGCGAAGGCCGATACCAATGTGGACATGGAAATAGAAATCCCCTTGGGCGAAGAGGCTGAATCTGTGGACACCAATGTGGATATGGAAGTGCCTCAGGAAAAGGAGGAAACCGGAACCCTGAGGGAATGGGAAAGATTGGTGGAGGAAATTTCCACTCCTGAAGAGAAAAAACCTAAAAAGAAGGCCTCCATAGAGGAGGAACTCTCCCAGATCCTTGAGGAATTTGGTATAAAGGAAAAGGAAAAGGAAAAGGAAAAGAAAAAGGAAGAGCCCTTACAGGAAAGCACGGAAGGGACCTCTCAGGATGAGCTCGTCGATCTGGCCCAGGCCATAACCCAAGAGCTGGAGGCCATGGACATCCTGGGAGAAGAGGAAATAAAGGACAGGGAAACCGAAGACTGGGAAATGATAAAGCAGCTCTCTTCCTCCATGAGCGCTTCCATCGAAGAGGAAGATTACCAGACCCACTTTGACCTGGGGGTGGCCTATTTTAAGATGGGCATGTTTGACGAGGCCTTAGCCGAATTTCAAATTTCGGAAAAGAGCCCGGAAAAGCGACTGGAGTCCCTGGAACTGATCGGCATCTGCCTTTTTGAAAAAGGTCTCTACGAAGAGGCAATAGAGACCTTTAAAAAGGGCCTTAAGGAAAAGGGACACCCTCCGGAAAAATATTTGGGTTTGAAGTATCATCTGGCTAAGGTTTACGAAGCCCTGGGAAACAAAAGGGAGGCGGAAAAACTTCTCAAAGAGATACGCCAGGTGGACCCCTCCTATATAGACAAGGTAGAAAAGTTCTCGGATTTCCTGCCTTGAGGCTTCCCTTCTTCTCGGTAAAAAGAATTCTTTCCTTCCCCACCATAATCCACCCCAACCTCATGGACAGGGTGAAAATAAGGGGGAAAAACCTTTTAATAAAGGGAAAACACACAGGCCCCTGGGACCTCTCTCCCCAGAGGGAGGCACTGAGGCTTTGCTTTCAAAGGGCTCTGGACATATGGGTCTCCGGTTTTTTTGAACATTCCAACGCTGGGTTCTTATATGCCTATCCCACAAGAACTGGAAGGAAGACCCTGAACTTCAACTCAAAGGAAGCTCCCCTTTTTTCCAGATTGTGCTGGAAGCCCTTTAAAAGGGAAGAGCTCCTCTTTCTCCTCCGTCTTACAGAGGAAAAAAGAGGGCCCGCAGTGGTAAGCATCAAAGGTCCGGAGGGAGCGGGAAAGTCCTGGCTTATGAGAAGGGCGGTAAGCCTCCATCACAACGGCCTCTTGCTGGACGCCGCCCACCCTCGCTTTGAACTTCACCTCCAATGGGCCCTCAAATCCGGCCCCTGGGATGTGGTGGCCCTGGAAAACTACAACAACGAAAGAGCAAGGGAGGCTTTCAAGCTCCTCTTTGCCTCCTTTCCCAGGGCCCTTTTCATCTTAGAAGGAGAAGAGACAGGGGCTTACACCCTGGAATTAAAGGCCCCCTCCTTAGAACAATGGAAGGCCCATCTTGTCTTTTTGGACGAAGAAGTTAAAGAAAAGACCCTTCCTGTGGCGGAGGAGCATCCCTTCCCGGGACAGCTTATCTCCGCCCTTATGGGAAAGAGGAAAAAGGAAAAACTCCCTTATTCCCCTCCTTCGTTTCCTCGCCTGAAATCCAAAAACCCTTACCTAAAAGAGGCAAAGGTAGAAAAGGCCCTGGCCAGGGCAGGTAAGGAAAGGGCCCTGGAGCTTCTCAAAACCTGCAGAACAAGGGCGTGCAAGGCGATAAAGGCTTTCCTTTTGAACAAAGAGTTCCACCCTAAGGAAGGGGACTCGGCCTTGGCCTTCCTCTGGGCGGGAAAGATTCAAGAAAGGAGGGGAAACCCTGCCCTGGCCGAAGCTCTCCTCCGCCAGGCATACAGGAAGGCCCTTTCGGATCTGGACGGGGAAACCGCAGGCAGGGCCTTTTCCGACCTGGGCGCCTTTTTCTACCGGCTGGGCAACCTGGACCAGGCAGAGGAATTTTTCTCCAAGGCGTTGACCCTCCTTTCCACCTGGGGGAGTGAGAAGGCTTTCACTTTGGCCAGTTATAACCTGGCCGAAGTGCTTTTTCTGAAGGGGGAGTGGGACAAAGCAGAAAAGCTCTACAGACTGAGCTACGAAAAAACCCCAAGGGAAAGCCTTTCCCACGCCTACGATGCTACCTCCCTGGGATATCTCCTTTATTTAAAGGGAAAACACCGGGAAGGAAAAGAGCTCCTAAGGGAAGGGGCGGAAATCTTCCTTCGGGCAGGTAGCCCCCGGGAATTGGAGGACTTGGCCTGGAAGGTTTCGGAAATCTCCGTAGAGGAAGGAAGGCCCCTTCTTGAAGGGGCGAACCTCCCCTATCCCTACCCCTTAGTTTTGAGCTTTTTGAAGGGAAGGCCTGCACAGGAACAGGGCCCCTGGGGAAGCCTTCTGAACGGTCTTCTTCAGAGAAGGAGGAACTTACTTCTTCGGGCCATAAAGGAATTCTCCTTGGAGCGGAAGGATATTTTGGAAAACTTCACCCTTTACATGATGGCCAGGGAAGGCCTGTGGAGGAGTTCAGACCTTCCCAGGTTAAGAAAATCCTTGGTATGGCACAGAAGAAGAAATTGCTTCAGGGCGAAAACCCTGGAAAATGTCCTGGAGATGAAAGAAGGGGAGCGGGAAAAGCTGGAGGGGGAGGAAGAGGAAATTCTTGGAAAACTCCTGAGTTTAGCTAAGGAGAACTGGGGAGACCTCCCCTCCGCCTTTCTTATAACTCACCAAAACATGGTTCTTAACCGGGTTTTATCTCCCCCGGTGGCATGGACCGTTGTGAGGCAGGGAAACCGCCGACTGGCAAGGAACCTCTCGGAGGTATCCGACCCTGACCAGCGGGAGGAACTTTTTGTTAAAGGCATAAAGAGCTTCATTTTAGAAAGCACCGGGTTGTCCTATGGAACCCTGGTGGGCTTCGTGGCAAGCCCCGAGGAATCCTTTTTCAACCTCCAGGACCTGGAACGCTTAAGGGATTTGCTCAGGCTGGCTGCCCGGAGCCTTCAACCGAAGAAGGGATTTCTTTTACTGAAGGGCAGGTCTGCTCCCATGCAAAGGATCTTTGCGGAAATAAGGAGAGCTGCTACGGAAAGGAAGCCGGTCCTAATCGTGGGGGAGACCGGGACGGGAAAGGAGCTGGTGGCCCGCTCCATTTCCCTTTTAAGGGGGGAAAATTTTGTGGCGGTAAACTGCGCCTCCATACCGGAAAACCTTCTGGAATCGGAGCTTTTCGGCTATGCCAAAGGGGCCTTCACCGGGGCAGATAGAAACAAGCCCGGGCTTATAGAGGAAGCTAAGGGCGGTATCCTGTTCCTGGACGAAATAGGAGAAATGCCTTTAGAGGTCCAGGCCAAATTTCTTCGGGTACTTCAGGACGGCAGGCTCCGCAGGCTGGGGGAAACCAGGGAAAGGGAGGTGGATTTCAAGCTGGTCTCAGCCACCAACCGGGACCTTTCCCTGGAGGTGGAGAAGGGAGGATTCAGAAGGGACCTCTATCACAGAATCTCCCATTTCACGATAAAGATCCCCCCCCTCAGGGAAAGAAAGGAGGACATAATTCCCCTGGCGGAGCACTTCGCCAGGAAATACTCCGGAAAGGAAATTAAACTTTCCCGGGCCGTTAAAGCCATCCTTCTGGACCATCGGTGGCCGGGAAATGTAAGGGAGCTGGAGGCAACCCTGCGCTTTGCCACCTCACTTCTGGAGGAGGGGGAGGAGGTCATTTTGCCCCAACACCTTCCCCGGAACCTTTTGAAAAAAGGTGAATTCAAAACCTTAGAGGAGGCCAGGGCCCTGTGGGAAAGGGAGTATGTAAAGACGGCCCTTCTTTCCGCCGAGGGAGATATCTCCAAGGCCTCTTCCCTCTTGGGGATTTCCCGTCAGCACCTTTACAACCTGCTCAGGAAATACGACTTAAAATGAGTTATTTCCTAAGAAGAATTCTTACAGGATTTTTCATACTCTGGACCGCCGCCTCCCTGGTTTTCTTCTTGATGAGGCTTCTCCCTTCGGACCCGGTGGAAATAATCCTGGGGGAAAACGCCAGGCCCTCCCAGGTGGAGACCCTGAGGAAGGAGCTGGGCCTGGACAAACCCCTGTGGGTTCAATACTGGGCCTTCCTCCGGGGATTGGCCAGGGGGGA
Source organism: Candidatus Aminicenantota bacterium (assembly GCA_026987025.1). GTDB lineage: Bacteria > Acidobacteriota > Aminicenantia > S016-38 > S016-38 > JALSNJ01. Next base: position 14,656 of record JALSNJ010000006.1, read on the forward strand.
CTTGGGGAGGTCCCTCATATCGGGCCAGAAGGTTTCCAGGATCATATTGGCCCATCTTCCTTACACCATAAAGCTGGCCCTCCTATCCATAATAATCACCCTCCTTATTTCTTTCCCTTTGGGCTTGCTCTCCTTCCTCAACCCTAAGCTGGACCTTCCGGTTTTCTTAATTTCCACCTCTGGTCTGGCGGTGCCAAACTTCTGGCTGGGTCCCCTTCTGATTTTGCTCTTCTCCGTTAAGCTGAAGCTCCTGCCGGTTTCCGGGGCCGATTCCCCGGCCCATTTTATACTTCCCTCCATCACCCTTGCCACCGCCCTCTCCGCATACCTCGTAAAGATCATAAGAAAATCCCTGCACGAAGAGGGAACCAAAACTTACATTATGGCCCTTTGGGCCCGTGGTCTTCCCAGGAAGAGGGTTTTGCTATCCCATATCTTACCCAATGCCCTGATCCCCATAATAACTGTGGTGGGCCTGGAGGCCGGGGCCCTGCTTACCGGAACCATCATCACCGAAAGGGTCTTTTCCATTCCCGGAATAGGAACCCTCCTGATCCGGGCCATAGGAGAGAGGGATTATCCTCTGGTTCAGGGGTTGGTCCTCTTTATATCAGGGGTTTATGTACTGGTAAATCTGGCCGTGGACCTCTCCTATCCTCTGATAGACCCGAGAATCAGGCTTGGGAGGCGACTTGAGGCCAAATAAGCTTGGCCTTTTTCTCTTTCTGATCCCGATTGTAGTCTCCGGCCTGCTCCTTCTCCTTCCCCAGAGTTCCACAGCGGTGAACATGAAGGAGAGGCTCCTCCCCCCTTCCTGGAGCCATCCCATGGGCACGGACCTCCTGGGGAGGGATGTGGCCAAGAGGGTCGCCGAAGGCGTATTCATATCCCTGGCCCTTTCTTTCATGGTGGTGCTCATAACCACCTCAGTGGGCACCGCCCTGGGGATTCTATCCGGCTTTTCGGGAGGGGTCCTGGACGAGGCGGTGATGAGGGCAGTGGACCTCCTTATGGCCTTTCCCGGCTTTCTCCTGGCCCTCACCTTTGTGGCCCTTCTGGGAGGGGGTTTTTGGAACCTTATCATAGCCCTTTCCTTTTCTGGATGGACCTCCTATTGTCGCCTTTCCAGGGGAATTTCCGTAAGGCTGCGGGAGGAGGATTTCGTCGCCTCTTCCCTGGTTTTAGGGGCCCCCTATCCCTGGATTTTCCTCCACCACATACTTCCCCATGTTCTGCCGGTCATAAGGGTCCAGGCCACGGTTTCCATGGCAGGGGTCATCCTGGCGGAATCCTCCCTGAGCTTCCTTGGTTTAGGGCTTCAGCCCCCCACCCCTTCCTTAGGGGGGATGATAGACGAAGGGAGGGGGTTTCTGCTTCAGGCTCCGTGGCTGAGCCTCTTTCCCGGACTTTTCCTCTTTCTTTTAATAATGGGCCTGCTGATGATGGCTGAGGAGAAAAACCAGGAAGCCTTTTTTTCGTAAAACTTCCATAGGAGGAGAAAATGAAGAAAACCATATGGATAGCCATAGGCCTTGTCGTCATCGTCCTTGTGATACTTTTAAACATTAATAGGTCTGGCTCGGGCGTAAAGGTGCGGGCAAGGAAGGTAAAGAAAACCACCCTCATATCCATAGTTGAGGGAACCGGGGAAATAAAGCCCACCAAAAATGTGGAAATTTCCGCCGACATTTCAGGAAAGATAGTGAAAATCGGGGTCAGGGAAGGTGACAGGGTAAAAAAGGGACAATTCCTCCTTCAAATAGACCCCTCCATGTACAAGGCGGAGCTGGAGTCCGCCATGGCCTCACTGAAGGCCACCGAGGCCCAATTGATTCAAAATGAGGCCGCCTATGAAATTGCCAAAAAGAACTACGAGAGGGCCAAAAAGCTTTACGCCAAGGGAATCATCTCCCAGGAAGAGTACCTTAAGGCCGAAGCGGATTTTAAATCCTCCCTATCCTCACTGAAAGCCCTGAAGTTCAGGATAGAGCAGAACAGGGCCCAGGTAAAATCGGCCCGGGAAAAGCTGAAGAAAACCCTCATCCTTTCGCCGGTGGATGGGGTTGTGACCAGTCTGAATGTGGAGGAGGGGGAGGTGGCCATCATAGGAACCATGAACAACCCTGGAACCATCCTTTTAACCGTGGCTGACCTTTCCCAGATGCAGGCAGAGGTTTGGGTAGATGAGACGGACATAGTTAAAGTAAAGGAAGGGCAAAAGGCTACGGTGGAGGTGGATGCCTTTCCCGAAGAGAAGTTTCATGGGGTGGTAACGGAGGTGGGAAGCTCCCCCCAGCAATCAACAGCCTCCCTCTCTTCCCAGGAGCAAGCCAAGGAATACAAGGTGGTTATAGTTTTGAAGGGGGATGTTAGCCGCCTTAAACCAGGGCTTACCGCCACGGCGAGGATAGAGGTGGCCAGGGCAAAGGATGTCTTGGCGGTGCCCATATCTTCTTTGGTGGTTAGAAAAGTTAAAGGAAAGGAGAAGGAAGGGGTTTTCGTGGTGGAAGACGGGCTGGCCAGGTTCAGACCCGTTAAAAAGGGAATTATGGGGGAAATGGAGGTGGAAATAAAATCCGGGTTGAAGGAAGGGGAGAGGGTCATCGTGGGGCCCTTTAAGGTGCTTAGGGTTTTGCAGGACGGTCAAAGGGTGGAGGTCACCACCGGCAGAAGAATTAAAGGGAAAAAATGAAGCCGCTTATTAAAACCGAAAACCTATGGAAAGTATACAGAATGGGGAAGGTGGATGTGGAAGCCCTGAGGGGCGTAAGCCTGGAGGTGGAAAGGGGTGAATACCTGGCCATAATGGGACCTTCGGGCTCAGGGAAATCCACATTAATGAACATTCTGGGCTGTCTGGACACCCCCACAAGGGGGAAGTATTACTTGGAGGGAAGGGATGTCTCCTCCCTGAGCGACGACGAGCTTTCCCTTTTAAGAAATCAAAAAATCGGCTTTGTTTTCCAGAGCTTTCACCTGCTTCCCAGAACCCCTGCCATACACAATGTAGAGCTTCCCCTGATTTACGCAGGGGTTCCCAAAAAGGAAAGGAGAAAAAGGGCAGAGGAAGCCCTGGAAAAGGTAGGTCTCAGAGAAAGAATGTGGCACAAACCCAATGAACTTTCCGGCGGAGAACGCCAGAGGGTGGCCATAGCCAGGGCCATTATCAACAATCCTTCCATCCTTCTGGCCGACGAACCCACAGGAAACCTTGACTCCCGTTCTGGAGAGGAGATTATGAGGATATTTGAGGCCCTGCACCAAATGGGAAACACCATTATTGTTGTAACCCACGACCCCAACATTGCCTCCAGGACGCGCAGGATAATAAAATTAAAGGACGGGAGGATAGTCAATGCATAATCTTGCCCTCATCGTAACGGACCCCTTTTCGCTGGGCAAAAGGATACGGGAAAAACCATTCTGGATTTTGCCGGCCCTTTTGATCCTGGCCTTAACCTTGGCCTTAACCCTTCCCTATTCCCCCAAGGCTTTCCACGAAACCATGGAGAAACTCAGGATAGAAAAGCCGGAGGTAGTTCAAAAGCTAAAGGAAGCAGGAAGATGGGAAAGGATGGTTAACGCCCCTAAAAAGGTTATATTCCTGAGAACCACCATAGGGCTGGTCTTCGCATATGGAATATCTCTGGTGATAACCTCCCTTCTCCTCCTTCTGGGACTCAGGTTTTTCACCGCCGAGGGAAATTTTGTCCACCTCCTTTCCATATACACCCATTCCACCTTAATAAATTACCCCCTGGCCTCCCTTGTAAAGGACATCATAATTTACCTCAAGGGAACAACCTTAGGGGTTTCCACCTCCCTCCTCCTTTTTTTCCCTCTCTCCCCTTTTTCAAAGGCAGGAAGATTCCTTCAGGCCTTTGACATTATGGACATCTGGGCGGCAGCGGCATGCGGTCTGGCCGTGGCCGGTGCCTTTAGTCTGGAAAAGAAGAGGGGCCTAACGGTATCCCTGGGGGTATGGCTCCTGAAGGCCCTGATAACAGGCGGCCTTTCCTTGCTTTTTTAATCCTCAATTTTGTGGTAAAATAACCCTGGCCCGCTAGCTCAACAGGTAGAGCAACGGACTCTTAATCCGTGGGTTCGGGGTTCGAGTCCCCGGCGGGTCATTTTTTTTATGGAGAGATTCGCCGACCCTCACATCCACGGAGGATGGGGCTACAGCTTTCAGAAAGCCCAGTTCGCCCCCTTAGAGGAGAAACTCCGCTCCCTGAAAATTGTTTTCGCCATTCCTACCCTTATGAACGATTCCCTTGAAAATCTTGGGAGGATAGGGGAAGTTTTTTTCAAATATAGGGAGAAAAACCCGGACAGCATTTTTCCTTTCTTGAGGGTGGAGGGACCCTTCATTAATCCGGAAAAGGCCGGTGCCCAGGACAGGAGGTTTATATTAAGCCCAACAGAGGAAAAGATAAAAGAATTCCTTTCCCTTCCAGCCGTTAAAATGTTTACCTTTGCCCCGGAGGTAAAGGGAACGGAAGCCCTTGTAAAATCTGCCTTAGATATGGGGAAAATACCATCCATTGGTCACAGCAACGCCACCTTCAGGGATGTTTTAAAGGTCTATAAAATGGGGGTCAGGCATTTTACCCATTTCCCCAATGCCCTGAGTGGACTTCATCACAGGGAGGTAGGAGCCATGGGGGCTGGCCTTTTTTTGGAGGGAATCCATCTGGAAGTAATAGGGGATTTCATCCATACATCCCCTGATTTCATAAGGCTTCTTTTGAAGGTAAGAGGACCGAGCTTTTCTCTTATATCCGACATGGTTCCCCAGGGACCCTCCCTTAAACCTATAAAAAACCGCAGGGGAATTTTGCTCGGGGGAGGTGCGCCTGTTCCCGAACAAAAGAAAAACATGGAGGGTCTTGGATTGGAAGAGGAGGACCTGGAAAGAATTTGCCTCTTAAACGCCTTAGCTTTTTTCAATCCAGAAAAGCCTGATATCCCTTAAATTCGTATCCGTGGGGCCTGTCTTCAAAAGGAGGCCCAATTTCTCAAAGAAGCGGTAGGAATCGTTGTTTTCTAAATACGCCTTGGGTTTCAGGGCCATTGCCTTTTCAAAAACATCCTGACAGAAAAAGGCCCCTGCTGCATCGGTGGGGCCGTCTATTCCATCGGTTCCCATGCTCAGGGCGCAGAATTTTCCTTTAAGGGATGCGGTTTCCATAAGCAGAGAAAGAACAAACTCCGTGTTTCTTCCCCCCTTTCCCTTTCCCCGGACGGTTACTGTAAGCTCCCCTCCGGATAGGAGAAGAACTGGAGGGGAAACGGGGTTTGAACTCCTGAGGACTTCGGCCATTATTCCTGCGTATATCTTAGCCACCTCCTTAGCTTCCCCGGCATCCTCCCCGGTTAAGATAAATGTCCTTATTCCCTGGGCCTCTGCTTTCTCCTTTATATCTCGGAGAACTTTGAGGGTGTTGGCCAAAACCAGAAAGGAGCTTCGCTTAAACACCGGCTCCCAGGGTTTGGGGGTTTCTGGAACCTCCCTCAATTTCGGTATATAGTTGAAAAGCCCGTAATTCCTCAATACTTCCTCAGCATCTTCCTTGGTGGTTCTATCACCCACCGTTGGACCCGATCCGATGTCCTCCGCCACATCAAATCTAACATCCGAAAGGGCCAGGGTTAAAACCTCCGCCGGGTAAAAGGCCTGGGCGAGCCTTCCCCCTTTTATGGCCGAGATGTGCCTCCTGACCGTGTTTATTTCGCCTATGGAAGCTCCGGAAAGTATGAGCTTTCTGTAAATGTCCTGGAGGTCCTCCAGTGTGAAGGGAGGGTGCGGGTAAACCATGAGGGAAGAGGCTCCTCCGGATAAGAGAAATATAACCTTTTCACCCTCCCTTCTTTCTTGAGCAAATTTCAGGGCCGCCTCCCCGGCCCTCAGGCTCTTCCTGTCAGGGTATGGATGGCTTCCCTGGTGGGTTTCCACTCCCTTTATCCTTTCCTTTCCCAAGCCTACCGCCATGGCTTTTTTCACTCTTTTTCCAAGAACTTCCATGGCTCCCCTTATCGTGGAATAGGCTGCCTTTCCCACAGAAAATAAAAAAATTTCCCCCTCAAGAGGATTATTCCTCAGGTGTTCTTTTACTATTTTTTCTCCTGAGTTTTTATCCACACCCCAAAGGGCAAGCTCTTTCAACCTCTCAAGCATTTTTTTATTTCCTCCAGAGCCTTTTTTAAGATCTCCTCCGCGGGGCTTCTGGCGTCTATAACCAAATTCCTGTGCTTTTTCACAACCTCAAGGTAAATTTCCCTGACTTTCTTCAGGAAATTTAGGTTTTCAAAATGCTCCTCCTTTGAAGACTTCCTTGAAAGGGCCAATTCCGGAGGAAGGTCCAGGAGAATCACCAGGTCCGGTTGTGGAAATCTGAGGTTCTCTTCACAGATCCTGGCATAATCCAGACCCCTGGCCCCCTGATAGGCGCAGGAGGAAAGGAAATATCTGTCGGTAATCACAATTTTCCCCTGGGAGAGGGCAGGGGCTATCACATTTCTAACATGCTCTTCCCTATCGAGCATAAATAGCCGGTATTCCTCCTGAGGTGATATATTTCCCTCCTTTATCCTTTCCCTGAGTTTTCTCCCGTAAACCCCCCGGGTTGGCTCATAGGTAAGAATTACGGGAAGTTTCTTGGAAATTTCTTTGTAGAGGCCATGACAAAGAGTACTTTTACCGGCTCCATCAATACCCTCAACTGCTATAAGAGGCATCAATCCCTTATGGGCATAACAACATATTTGTAAAGCACAATGTCGTGAACAGGTTCAAAAACCACAGCCTTGCCCACTTCGTCAAAGTACATCTTTATAAGATCTGAATCCACCACAGAAAGGAATTCGGATATATACCTTGGGTTAAAGGTTATCCTGAAACCCTCGCCTTTGTAATCGGCCTCTATTCTTTCTTTGAATTCCCCTAAGTCAGGGTTCTGGGCGCTAACTTCCATAAATCCTTCACCCACTATAAACCTAACTCCTCCCTGTTTTTCGTCAATTATTATGGAAGCCCTTCTAAGGGACTCCTGGAGGTTCTCCCGGTTTACAATTACCTCATAGTTGATTTCCCTGGGAAAAACCACCTGGTAGTTGGGGAACCTCCCCTCCACCTTGGATACATTTATTATTTTGTTATTAAACTGGAAGAAAATGTTTCTTTCATCGTCCCCCAGGGATATTTTTTCGTCCTCAGCCCTCTGAAGCTTTGAAAGGACATTCTTCAGGAGTATGTACTCCTTTTCATCGCCAACGTATTCTATTTCCTTTTCTACCAAAGAAAGACGATGGCCATCGGTGGATACCATAATTGCTTTTCCTCTCAATATTTTAAAAAGAACACCGTTTATTATGAATCTGCTGTCTTTCTGATTTATGGAGAAAAGTGTTTTCCTTATGAACTCCTTCATTATCTGGGATGGAAAGTCCTTTAATTCTATTTTCGGCTGAGGAAACTCCGGAAATCCTTCAGGTCCGGAATACACAAGCTTGAAGGGTGATTTACCATCGTTTATCTCGCAATGGGTGGGTGAGATAGTTTTTACCTCTACTGAATCGCCGGAAAGAGAGCGGGATATTTCGTAAAACTTCTTTCCGTTTATAGCTATGGTGCCTTCTTCTTCTATTTGAGCTGCGATTTCTGTCTTAACCCCCATCTGAAGGTTTGTAGCCCTGAATTCCACATTTTCGCCCTTAGCTATAACCAGGATATTGGAAAGCTTGGGATTTATTATCCTTCTTTCCACAACATCCTGGAGTGACGATAAAGCCTTGGCAAGCTCGTTCCTTTCAAGTTTTATCCACATTTTCACACTCCTTTATTTATTTTATTCAAAAGAATTCTATTAGAAATATAATCTAATTTTCAAGAAGAAAAATAAAATGTGAATTTGTGGAAAACGGCTCTAAACAACGGGAAACCTGTGGATTTCATCTGAAGAAAACTTCTATTTCCTCAACCTTTTTAGCTATTTCAGGATCCTTTTCCAGAAGGTCCTCTATTTTCTTTATGGAATGTATCACCGTGGTGTGGTGCTTTCCTCCGAAAAACTCACCTATCTCTGTAAGGGGAATCCCAAGGATCTTCTTTGCAAGATACATGGAAACCTGCCTCGCTAAGGCAATGCTCCTTACCCCGCTTTTTCCTTTTATTTTTTCCGGTGGTATTCCGAAAACTTCCCCTGTCCTTTCCAGTATGTCGTCCATGGTTATTTTTGACGAATTATCTGTTTCCACCTCGGCTATTATCTTCATGGCTTCCCTGGCTAAGGATATGGATACAGGCTCGTTTTTTAGTATTGAGAGCGCTTTAAGTCTGGTGAGGGCTCCCTCCAGTTTTCTGACATTTGATTTTATCTTCATGGCTATGAATTCCACCACATCGTTGGGAACATCAAAATCCATAAGTTCAGCCTTTTTCTTCAATATTGCTATCCTTGTTTCCAGGGTAGGGGGCTGTATATCCGCTATTAATCCCCACTCAAACCTGGACATGAGCCTGTCCTCCAGACCAGCTATGTTCTTTGGGGGCCTATCGCTGGAAAGAACTATCTGCTTTTGAGATTCATATAGGGAATTAAAGAGGTGGAAAATCTGCTGCTTTGTTTGCTCCTTTCCAGAGAGAAACTGTATATCGTCAATTAAAAGAACATCCACGCTCCTGTACTTTTCTTTGAAATCAATTATCCTGTCGTGCTGAAGATATGAGACCATTTCGTTCATGAACTCTTCGGTTGTTCTATAAATAACTATTAATTCGGGCCTGTTCTTTAAGACGAAATGACCTATGGCGTTTAGAAGATGCGTTTTTCCAAGACCCACCCCTCCGTAAATGAAAAGGGGATTATAGCTTTTGCTGGGAGATTTGGCCACAGCTAAAGCAGCAGAGTAGGCAAACTGATTCTCCGGGGCCACCACAAAGTTTTCAAAGGTGTACTTGGGATTTAGCATAACCGAAAGCCTCTCCCTTTCCTTCTTCCTGGTTTCCTCCTCCACATCCTCTTCGTGAAATAACCTCACCTCGTAATTTTTCCCGAGAACTTCCTTAATAATTTTCGGGAATATGTCCGGGAAATTTTCCTTGAACATACGCTTGAAGGTGGAACTGGGTGCCCTCACATAGATTATATTTCCCACCTTCCCCACATATACTAAAGGTTCAAACCATGTCTCAAAGGTGAAACCGTCAACCCTGGATTGAACTTCCTTTATTATTTGATCCCAAATCCTCATTTTCACAAAAAATCCACAAAATGTGGAAACCTAAAAATCAAATCCCACCCAGAAATTATAGGTGGAAAATATTGTCCTTTGCAAATCGGTTCTCTTCACATATTCTATGTGAATGGGATAACCGAAGGCAAAGATTTCCAGTCCATACCCGTAGGAGGCCACGGCGTCCACCAGGGTTATGTCAGGAAAACATCCCTCCCACAGCGTTGTTTTGTAGCCCGGAAGCCAGAACCCGCCCATGTCAAAAAATAGGACCCCTCTAATGGGGCCTAAATTTCCCAGGGGCGTTATAGTTATATAGGTTAAAGGGAAGCGAAACTCTGCGTTGAAGAAGAAGGTTTTTGTTCCCACTAAGGCTCTATATCCTACGCTCCTTATTTCGTTGTTTCCTCCGAAGAAATTGTAAAAAGGGGTTTTCCCAAAGCTTCCGTAGTAATTGAGCCTGAAGGCCATCAGGAAGTCCCTGCCCAGGTTGAAATACTTCCTGGCATCTAAGGATACCGTGAAATTGCTTATGTGGGCACTGTCTAAGGGTATCCTCTTGGAGAACATGACGGATACAGTGTCTCCGCTTATGGGACCGTAGTTTTTGAACCTGGTGGTTTCCCTTACGAAGTTAAAATTGAGGTGCAGGTATTTTCCTTTGTAAAAAAGCCCTGTGGGAAGGAAGTATCCCCCCACATCTTCTTTTATTTCCTCGGCCCCGGCGCTGAGCTCAACCCGGTGGTAGAGGTCCAGGGGATAGTAGGCGTAGGCCGCCAGGCCAGTATACCTCCGCAGGACCATGGACGGGTAAACTGCAAAGGGGCCGTAGAAGTAATAAAGTTTGAACTGATAGGCGGAGACGCCCCACCAGAGCCTTCTCTTCTGGTTGAAATATCCGAGCTGGTAGGACTGATATCTGTAATCGTTGGAAGCGAAGAATACAAACCTGTGGTCTGCGAAGATATCCGAAAAGGAAAGGTAGGCAGAGGTAAAAAGCCTGCCATCGGTGGAATAACCTATGCTTACCGGGGAAAGAAAGTCCGGGGAAAGCTTTCCAAAGCCCTTTCTTATTTTGATTTTTCCCTCATCAACCTTTGCCAATTTTATTTCCGCAGCCTTTATCTTCCTTTCCTTCTCCCTGTATTCTTCAATTGCCTTGGGCTCAGCCTTGTAAATCTTGAAGCTCATCCTGTGGAACCCTGAAAAGAAGAGCTTTCCGTTTTTAAAAACAGGGAAGAAGCACCCTGTGGAAACCCTGGTATATCTCCTGAGCTTTAAGTCCTTAAGATTTATAGTATAGACATCAAATCCTCCATCCCTGTTGGAAGAAAAGGCCACTGTTTCCTCGTCCACAAAGGAGGGATTTATGTTTTGAGCGTTGGTAAAGGTGATCTGTCTTATATTGGAAAAGGAGGGAAAATCCGCCACCGCCAGGTTAATGTTCCTTCCCTGGGCGAAGGAGAAAACGAGCCTTTTCCCTGAGGGGGAGAGGCTTACCTCTTTTATGTAATAGTTTTCCGGGGACAATTTCTTTATTTTTCCTGTTCTGAGGTCCAGGGAAAACACATAGGAATTTTTTCCTTTAAACCCAACGAAGACTATCTGGTTTTTATGGAAAACCGGAGAGGCAGGGTTGTAAATGTTCTTTAACTTGTATTCCCTTAAAATCTTCCCCCTGAAGGAGTCTATTATAAATAGCCTGTAATATTTGGTTCTCTTTCCAAAGAAGGCGATCCTTTCCCCGGCCCTGTCCCAGGCGATTCCTCTTCCCGATGAGGGGTCGTAACCGAATTTGATTTTCTGGTATTTAAGGGTAATGCCGTTGGTGAGGTTTTTTAGTTTTTTTCCGTCCCTCAGGGAGATGAGAACTATATCGTAGTCTGCCTGGGAGTAATTGATGGTGAGGACCGCCGCCACCTCCCCGCTGGGGGAAAGCTGGAAGGAAAAAACCTGATAGAAAGGGAAGCGGGGAGATACCGCAGGTCCGTAGTCCTCGGGAAGGGAGCGGAGCAACCTTTTTCTGAACCTTTTCCTTAAATAAGTCCTGAACCTGTTGTTGAACTCTTCCCTTTCTATGTGGAAGGCCTCCTTTATGGGGTTGGAGTAGCGTATTATCCTGAATTTTTTTATTATCCACCAGAGTTTTCTTACCCCGGTTATGCCGTAGTCCCTTTCAATGAAATCAAAAAGGGCGTGGCCAAAATCGTAGGGAACCCTGCCCTGGCCTCCCTCCAGGTCCCCGGACCTGGTTATCTCCGGAACCGAATCTGTGGCCACCGCATCCACCAAGGTAACTAAGGGGAAGGGCTCCCAGTCGCGGGTGGCGTATTCAGCAAAACCCTCCATCATCCAGAGGGGAACCCTGATCCTGAAAACCGCCGAGGGGCTAAGGCCCTCGTAAAGGATGTAGAATTCAAAGGCATGGGTTAGCTCGTGGTTGATGAGCCTTTTCAGGTAAAAGGTGGGGAGGTCCGCAGGGATAACCACCCTTCTGCGGAAGGGCTCTGAAAAACCCAGGACTTCCTCCGGCACCAGCCCGCCGTAAAGGTTCGTCTGTTCAAAATCAAAGTGGTTTTTGTAAAAGATTATGGGTATCCTTTCCTTTATGTCCACACCGGTAAGGGTAGAAAGTCTCCGGTAGCTCAGCTGGGCATAGGTTACTATTTCCTCCAGCCTTCCCCTGTCGTAGAAAAGGAAGCGAAAATGGGGGGTGGTGTATTCCATCCACCGGAAGTCGTTGTAAATTACCTTGTTTTTCCCATAGTAGGGTATTAACTGGGCCGATAAAAGCCCAGAAAGGATCGCTGAAAGGAAAACCCTCCTCATCCTTCACCTCAGGAGGTAATGCATTATTTCTTTCTTTTGATAGGAGATGTCGGAGAGCAGGGAGGAGGTCATCCTTTGAAGCACCGCGTAGAGAGCGAAGAGGGAGGATTCGTATTCCCTGAATTTCATCCTTTCCTCCAGGCATTTTTTATAATGGAAGTCTTCAATATAAAAGCACATTTTCATCCTTATAATTTTTACCCCCACCAGGGAAGGGGGAGCCACCCCCTCCTGGGGAGAATAGTAGGTGTAGGCCCTCTTTAGCCAGGCTCTATAGGTTATGAGAAGAAGAGGACTTCCCTTTCCCGGTTGAACCTTTATGTTTCCTGAGGTCTCCAGCTCGCTCCTTATAAATTTTTCCACCTCGGACCTTACATCCTTTATCTCCACGAAATCGTTCTCCAGGGATTTTTCCTCAACCAGCAGGTGGAGTTTCTCTATTTTCTTTTTTATGGCAGGGGGCCTTTCCACATCCACCTTCACCCGGTAGTAGTGGGTGCAATGGGATAAGAAAAGGGCTACCAGAGGGAACAGAAGAGGGCGTTTCATTTCCCTTTTCTCCTTTTCTTTTCCCGGCCCTTGACCTTCCTCTTGAGCTCCAGGAAAATGGCATAGTTGGCTTTGATCAGCCTGTTTTTGGGGTCCAGGGCCAGGGCCTTCTTATAGCACTCCTCCGCCCTTTCAAAGTCTCCCAGGGCTTCGTAGGCCACAGCCATGTTGTTGTATGCCTGGGCGGTTTCCCTGAGCTCCGCTGCCCTCTGGAATCTGTAAAGGGCCTCCTTCCACAGCCTCAGTCGGGCAGCCCTTATACCGAGGCTCAGGTTTTCCTTGTAAAGATTAAGGCTGCAGGCAGGAAGGAGCAACAGGGTCAGGAAAACAAGTTTTTTCATCCTGATTTCATTATATCACTTCCCCCTCTTCCTTATCACCCTGCCCGGAACTCCAACTATTATGCTGTAGGGCTCAAAGTCCCCTTTTATAAGGGCCCCTGCCCCCACCACGCATCCGTGTCCCAGACGGGTGCCGTCCAGAACGGTGGAGGATGCTCCGATCCAGCAGTCCTCCTCTATCTTCACTCCCTTGCCCTCCTTTATGCCCTGCTCCAAGATGGGCTTTGATGTGTCCTCAAAGTGGTGTTCCCCTCCCGCCACTATGTAACAGTGGCCGGCTATGAAGGTTTTTCCCCCGATCTCCACCCTGTGGTTGGAATATATGGTTACATTGTTGGAAATGTTCACATCGTCCCCCAGGAAGATGTCCCCGTATTTGCAGGAAAGGGTGGAGTTCCTGGCCACTATGCACCGGTGCCCGATTCTTAGGTTCCCCCCTTTTCCATCCAGCAGGACATGGTCATCGAAAACAACCCCGTCCCCGATTTCTATGTTCATGGGATTTCTTATGGTCATTCCCCTGCCGAAGACCACCCCCCTGCCGCAGCTTTTAAAAAGAGGGGGGAAGAAAATCCTTCTCAGGAGATACCCCAGGGCCCCCGGAATATTGGTAAAGAGGGTTATGGCAAATTCATAGTAAAGGAGGCGGAAAAGCCCCACTTCCCCTGGGGCCAGCTTTTTGTACTTCTCCAAGGCGGAACCCTTCTCCCTCAAGACATAACGGGTATCAGGGGGTGTTTCACGTGAAACACTCATCGCCCTTCATAATCCTTTCCACCAGTTCTCTCAGCGCCCCTTCCCCTCCCCGGGACTTCAAAACAAGGTGAGCCTTTTCCTTAACTTCAGGCACCGCATCGCTCACCGCGGCCCCCATGCCGGCGGCCTCCATGGCCGGAAGGTCCTGAATGTCGTCTCCCAGGAAGATGGCCTCCCCCTTTTTTATCCCGTATCTTTCCATTATTTCCCGCATGAGCTTTCCCTTGTCCCTTACTCCGAAGTGGGCCTCCTCTATGCCCAGCTTCTTTGCCCTTTCCTCCGCAACCCTGGAGGGAAGCCCGGAAATTATAGCGATAAGGATGCCGGCCTGCCTGGCCAGGTGAACCGCCATGCCGTCCTTGACATTGAAGGCCTTGGCTGGCTCACTCTGCCCTTCAAAGAAATAGAGCTTTCCGTCGGTGAGGGTTCCGTCCACATCCACGCCGATGAGTTTTATCCTCATTAAAATAGCTCCGTTCTCCAGAGGTCGTGCAAGTGGAGGAGGCCTTCCAGTCTTCCCTGACTGTCGGGCACCAAAAGGCAGGTTATCTTCCTCTCCTCCATGATCTTCAGGGCCCTGGTGGCCAGCTCCTCCTTTCCTATGGTTATGGGATTCCTTGTCATTATTTGATGGGCCCTTTTTGAGAAAATTTCCCCGTCCCGGAGCAGGGCCCTTCGTAGGTCCCCGTCGGTTATTATACCCACCAGCTTCCCTTCCCCGTTCACTACCGCTGTGGTTCCGAAGCCCTTCCTGCTCATTTCTTCCACCACCTCCTGCAGGGAAGAATCTTCCCTTACCACCGGCAGCTCCTCCCCCCTATGCATGAGGTCAGCCACCCTCAGCAGTTTTTTGCCCAGGGCTCCGCCAGGATGAAATTTAGCGAAATCTTCCTTTCCGAATCTCCTCTTTATCATCAAGGCTACCGCCAGGGCATCCCCCAGGGCCATGGCAGCGGTGGTGGAGGAGGTGGGAACCATCCCGAAGGGCGAAGCCTCCTTGGGGACCTTAGCGTTTATTACAATGTCAGAGTTCCTTCCCAAGGTGGAGTCGGGATTTCCGGTTATGGAAATTAGTCTAAAACCCAGCCTCTTTACGAAGTAGACCAACCTTTTGATTTCCTCGCTCTCTCCGCTGTAGGAAACGGCCAAAATTATATCCTCCGGGCTTAGGGTTCCCAGGTCCCCGTGCACGGCCTCGGCAGCATGGATGAAAATGGAGGGCGTTCCCGTGGAAGAGAGGGTGGCGGAGATCTTCCTGGCCACCAGGCCGGATTTCCCTATGCCGGTGAGCACAACCTTGCCATGGCACCGGAAAATTTCTTCCACGGCCCTGCAGAATTCTTCTCCCAGGTTTTCCCTTACGAACCTCAGGGCCTCTTCCTCTGTGGAAAGAACTTTTTTCCCTTCCTCCAGAAGCTTCATTTAAGGGCCTCCCAGAGCCTCAGAAGTTTTTTCAGGAGAGCCTCCACCTGCGAAAGACGAAGGGAGTTGGGACCGTCCGATAGGGCCCTATGGGGCTCAGGGTGAACTTCCATAAAGACGCCATCGGCTCCGGCGGCTATCCCCGCCCTGGCCATGGTTTCTATAAACCTCGCCTCCCCACCGGAAGCGTCTCCCTTGGCCGAAGGTTTTTGAACCGAGTGGGTGGCATCTATCACCACAGGATAGCCCGTCTCCTTCATTATGGGGATGGAACGAAAGTCCACCACTAAATTTCCGTATCCAAAGAAGGTTCCCCTTTCTATGAGGATTATCTTCCGGTTTCCGGTACTTTCTATCTTTTCCACGACCCTTTTCATGTCCCAGGGGGCCAGGAATTGGCCCTTTTTTACGCTCACCGCCTTTCCGGCTCTCCCTGCGGCTAAGAGCATGTCCGTTTGCCTGGAAAGGAAGGCGGGAACCTGAAGGAGGTCCACAACCTCCGCCACCTTCTCCGCCTGCCAGGGTTCGTGGAAATCGGTGGTTACGGCTACCCCCACCTCTTCCCTGACCCTTTTCAACATTTTCAATCCCTCCTCCAGGCCCGGACCACGGAAGGATGCGATGGAAGTCCTGTTGGCTTTGTCAAAGGAGGCTTTGAAGATATAAGGAATTCCCAGCCTCCTGGTGATTTCTTTCATGAAGGAAGCCACCTCCAGGGCTAAGGAGAGGCTTTCCAGCACGCAGGGGCCGGCTATCAGAAAGAAGGGGTCCGAGGGAATTTCAATATTTCCTATTTTAAATTTCACCTTTTTTCCTCCTCAGGGCAGCCCTGACAAAGGCCACGAAGAGAGGATGCGGATTGAAGGGGGTGGATTTGAACTCAGGGTGAAACTGACAGCCGAGAAACCAGGGGTGGTCCGGATTTTCCACTATTTCCACCAGCCCCGATTCAGGATGAACGCCGGTTATTTTAAGGCCCCTTTTCTCTAAGATTTCCCTGTATTCCGGGTTGAACTCGTATCTGTGGCGGTGTCTTTCGTAAATTATTTCCTTCCCGTAGGCCGAATAGGCGAAGGAGGGACGGGATATCCTGCACTTGTAAGCCCCCAATCTCATGGTTCCCCCCATCTGGTGGACTCCCCGAAGGTTGGGGAGCATTACCAGAACTTTGTGGGGGGAGGTTTCGTCAAATTCCTCGCTGTTAGCCCTTTTCAAACTTGCCACATTTCTCGCAAATTCTATGGTGGCCACCTGCATCCCCAGACAGATGCCGAAGTACGGGATTTTCCTTTCCCTGGCGAACTGCACCGCCCTTATCATCCCTTCAATTCCCCTTTCCCCGAATCCTCCTGGAACGAGAATGGCCAAGGAATCCTTCAGAAATTTTTCCGGCCCCTGCTCTAAAATGTCCTCGGCCTCCACCCATTTTTGAACCACCCTAACTCCATTGGCCACCCCCGCGTGGAACAGGGCTTCGTTCAGGCTCTTGTAGGAGTCCTTCAATTTCACATATTTTCCCACCATGGTGATTTCTACTTCCTCGTCAAGGTTTCGCACCTTTTCTATGAACTCCTCCCATTTCCTGAGGTTCGGCTTTTTCCGGGGAAGACGGAGTTTTCCAAGGATCTTCAGGTCAAGACCTTCCCGATGGAAGTTTAGGGGTATTTCGTAAATGGTTTTGACATCCTTGGCGGAGATAACATTTTCTTCCTTTACATTGGAGAAGAGGGCTATTTTCGCCTTGATCTCCTGGGGGAGGTCCCTGTCGCTTCTACAGAGGATAAAGTCGGGCTGAATTCCAATGGCCCTCAGCTCCTTAACCGAATGCTGGGTTGGCTTGGTCTTGAGCTCTCCGGAAGTGGGGATGAAGGGCACCAGGGTCAGATGAAGGTAGACCACATTTTCCGGCCCCTCTTCCAGTCCTATCTGTCTTATTGCCTCTAAAAAGGGAAGGCTTTCTATGTCCCCCACGGTTCCCCCGATTTCCACGATGGATATGTCCACCTTTCCGTAGAACTTCCTTATGGCGGACTTTATCTCATCGGTAACATGGGGGATCACCTGAACGGTTTTCCCAAGATAATCGCCCCTTCTTTCCTTGTTAATTATGGACCAGTATATTTTTCCGGCGGTGAAGTTGCTGTCCATGGTGGTCTGGATAGAGGTAAACCTTTCGTAGTGGCCGAGGTCAAGATCGGTTTCGGCTCCATCTTCGGTAACGAAGACCTCCCCGTGCTGGAAAGGGCTCATGGTCCCCGGGTCCACATTCAGGTAGGGGTCTATTTTCTGCATGGAAATTTTCAGCCCGTGGGCTTCCATAAGAGCACCTATGCTGGCGGCGGCTACCCCCTTTCCCAGGGAGGAAAGCACCCCTCCTGTTACGAAGATGAACTTAGTTCGCCTTGCCACAAAGCACCTCCCTGACCCTTTCCAGATCCCTTTCGGTGTCCACAGAAATCATAGATTCCCTCCAGGGCAACATTTTTATTCTTTTCCCGTAGTAAAGTATTCGGAGTTGCTCAAGCCCTTCCTCATCCTCCAGGGGAGAAGGCCCCAGGGAAAGGAACCAGAGGAGGGCATCTCTGAGGAATCCGTAAATTCCTATGTGTTTAAGGAAGGGACCCCTGAAGGGAACCGCAGAGCGGGAAAAATAGATGGAATAACCCCTATGGTCCAGAACTACCTTTACCGTGTTGGGGTCCAGGGCTTCCTCCGCAGTTGCTTCCCCATAAAGGCTCACGAATTCTTCCCCCTTTTCCAGCTCCTCCACCATAAGGTCCAGGGCCTCCCCCTTTATCATGGGCTCATCCGCCTGTATGTTGAGATAGGCATCGGCCTTTATTTTTTCCGCCACCTCCCCAACCCTTTCCGTTCCGCTTTTATGAAGGGGAGAGGTCAGGACGGCTTCCGCTCCAGCCCCTTCCACCACCCTCTTTATTCTTTCTGAATCAGTGGCCACCAGGACACGACGGAGCCTTTTGGCCTTCATTGCCCCCTCTAAGGTCCAGAGAATAAGGGGTTTTCCACAAATGTCCGCCAGGGGCTTTCCCCTTAACCTTGTGGAGCCTTCCCTGGCCGGAATAACCCCTAAGACTTCCATTCTCCTTCTATCTCCTTTTCTACCTCTTTTTTGGGCAACACCCTGGCTCCTCCCCTTATAATTGCTCCCTCCTTTATGGATAGGATGGGGGTTATTATTTCTGCCTCCAGCCTGGCGCTGGACTCCAGATTGACCCTCTCCCTGGCCAGAACCTTCCCCTTTACCGAACCGCTTATAATCAGCTCTTTACCGAAGACTTTTCCCTCCACCCTTCCCCTGGCCCCGATGATTACATCGGAGGAGCTGTAAACATTGCCCTTTATTTTTCCGTCTATCCTCACGGGGTTCTTAGCCCTTACCTCCCCGGTTATCTCCATGCCTTCATCTATATAAGCTCTGAAGGGGGTTTCAGCCATTTTTCCCTCCCTGGAGGGCTAAGAGAATTCTCTCAAGCTCGTCCTGGTCCCTGAAGTATATTTTTAAGACCCTTCTTCCAATTGCAACCTTGGTTCCGAGGAGCCTGGAGATCTCTTCCTCTATCTGAGAGAAAATTCTTTCTTTCCTCTTTCTCTCTCTCCTCACCAGGTCCTCAACCTCCCTCACTGTCATGTTTCTTCTTTTTATCCGTTCAAAGAGCTCCATCTGCCTTTGGGGGTCCTCTACTGAAAGAAGAGCCCTGGCCTGTCCCATGTTTATCTCCCCCTTGTGCAGGGCTTCCTTTATCTTTTCCGGGAGGCGGAGAAGGCGGAGAAAATTAGTGACCGAAGACCTATCCATTCCGCATATCCGGGCCAATTCCTCATGGGAGAGGTTAAATTTTTTTCTCAGTTTTTCCAGGTCCTCTGCGATTTCCAGGGGGGAAAGGTCCTCCCTCAGGGTGTTTTCTATAAGGGCCAGGGCCGCAGCCTGTTCGTCGGAAACTTCCTTCACTATGGCGGGTATTCTGTCCAGGCCGGCCTTTAAGGCGGCCCTCCACCTCCTTTCCCCGGCCACAAGGTAATAATCTCCGTCCACCTTCCTCACCAGAACCGGTTGGAGAACTCCGTTTTTCTTTATGGACTCCGCCAGTTCTTCAATGTTTTTAAATTCCCTTCTGGGCTGGAAGGGATTGGGCTTTATCAGGGAAACATCCAGATAAATGAACTCCCCTTCCGGTGCTTCCAGAAGGTCCATTAAGCCTTTTCCTAAGCCCCTTTTCATTTCCTTAAAATCTCCTTTGCTAAATTCAGGTAAGCCCGGGCCCCCTTGGATTTTATATCATAAAGCACTATGGGTTTTCCATAACTTGGGGCTTCGCTTAGCCTTATGTTTCTCGGGATAACCGTCCTGAAGACCTTACCCGGGAAGAACTTCCTGGCTTCCCGCTCCACCTCCCTGGCAAGAACCGTCCTTTCGTCGTGCATGGTTATGAGAATACCCTCTATCTCCAGGCCCGGGTTTATCCTGTTTTTCACCCGCCTTATGAGGGAGAGTATTTCAGAAAGCCCCTCCATGGCCAAATATTCGCTTTGAAGGGGAATTATCACCGAATGGGCCGCCACCAGAGCGCTTAGGGTAAGGTAGCCCATGGAAGGAGGGCAGTCCAGGATTATAAAATCAAACTCCTTCTCCACCTCCCCCATTCTCTTCTTCAGAAGAAGCTCCCCTTCTTCCCTTTCCATTAAACGCAGCTCTGCGGTCTGCATGGAGGGGCTGGAGGGGACTATTTTCAGAAATTTTATTTCCGTTTCCCTTATGGCTCTTTGCCAGGGCAGGCCCTGAAGAAGGACCTCCGCCACCGAAAAACGCTCCTTTTTCTTGTTAAGGCCAGCGGCGGTGGTGGCGTTCCCCTGGGGGTCCATGTCAATAAGCAAAACCCTTTTTTCAGCCAGGGCTAAGGAGGCCCCCAGGTTTACCGCGGTGGTGGTTTTTCCCACCCCTCCCTTCTGGTTTGCCACAGCTAAGATTTTTCCCATGGTTTTCTAATTATAAGTAGATACAAAAGGTCCCTTCCAGGAACTTTCCTCACCTCCGTATTATACTTTTTTACCTTCCTGTGGTTAAGAAGCCTTCCAACCTCGTCCTCTCCGGTTACGAAACAATATCCTCTTACGATATTGCCGCAATCCTCCCTTATAAAACCTTCCTTTTTCTTTACCCCCATGGAAACCAGGTAATCTATGCGAGCCTGGCAATATTTTTTGTGAAAAAGGAGGAAATCCCCTTCAACAATCTCCAGGCCCTCCAGCCCCAGAGAGCTCCGGGCCCTTCGGAGAAAATCCACCTTTTTCTTCCTTGGTTCCACCAGAACCACCCTCTTTTCCGGGGCCAGTATTTTTATGGCCAAGCCCGGAAATCCCGCCCCACTTCCTATGTCCACCAAGGAGGTAAAGGGCTCCAGGCTCTGGAGTATAAGCTCCGAAAGGCTCCAGAGAAAGGGGAGGGTTGAATTGAAACTTCTACGGGATATGAGGTTTATCCTTTTATTCTCTTTCCTCAGGAGCTGTTCAAACCTTTCCTTCTTTTCCATTCCTTTATTTTCCCTATGATGAGTCCCAGGGCCGCAGGGGTCATTCCCGGGATTCTCTTGGCTTCCCCTATGGTTCTGGGTTTGTATTTTGCCAGTTTCTCTTTAAGCTCATTGGAAAGCCCCTCCAGGCTGGAGAAATCCATATCCGGAGGGACCTCCAGGGCCTCCTCCTTTTTCAGCCTCTCGGCGACCCGGACTTCCTTTTCCAAGTATCCGCTGTATCGCATCTCTGCGTCTAAGTATCTGGCTTCGTCCTGGGTGGCGGGCCTGAGGGCCTGGGGTAAGTGGGAAAGGGCTTCCTTTAAGGATATTTTTTTGGAGGCAAAGGCCTGGGCCACGGTGATTTTTCCCGATTTAGTGCAGAAAAGATACTCCCTTGCCCTTTCCCTCCTTTCCTTTCTTTTTAAAAACTCCCTGTATTCCTCCTCGCCTATCAGGCCCAGCTCCCATGCCAGGGGAGTCAGCCTCAAATCAGCGTTGTCAGCCCGCAGGTAGAGCCTCCGCTCTGCCCTGGAGGTGAAAAGCCTGTAAGGCTCATCTACCCCCTGGGTGATTAAATCCTCCACCATAACCCCTATGTAAGATATCTTCCTGGGAAGGATAAATGGGGGCTTTCCCTTTAACTTCAAGGCGGCGTTTATACCTGCCAGAAGTCCCTGTCCCGCTGCCTCTTCGTACCCAGAGGTTCCGTTTATCTGTCCTGCCAAAAAAAGATTTTCCACGGGCAGGGTTTCCAGGGTGGGCCTCAGCTGGGTGGGCTGGACGAAATCGTATTCTATGGCATATCCGGGCCTCATCATTACAGCGTTTTCCAGACCAGGGATGGCCCTCATGAATTCTTCCTGCACCTCGTAGGGAAGGGAGGAGGAAAGGCCGTTGGCATAAACCTCCTTGGTTTCCAGCCCCTCCGGTTCTAAGAAAATGTGGTGCCTTTTGTGATGGGGAAATTTCACTATTTTATCCTCTATGGAGGGGCAGTACCTGGGCCCGATCCCCACGATCCTTCCGCTGTAGAGGGCAGAACGGTGGAGATTCTTCCTTATAATTTCGTGGACCTTTTCGTTGGTGTACCCTAAGTAGCATACGATTTTGTTTTCCACCCTTTCCGTCCAGAAGCTCAGAGGAACAGGGTCGCTGTCGCCCTCCTGAACCTCAAACCTGGAATAATCTATGGTGTCGGCATGAATCCTCATGGGGGTTCCGGTCTTGAGCCTTCCCATTTTGAAGCCTATGGACCGCAGGTTCTCCGCCAGCTCAACCGAAGCGGGTTCGTTGGCCCTGCCGGAGGGATAATGCCTTTCCCCTATGTGAATCAACCCGTTGAGGAAGGTCCCCGGGGTTAGAACCACAGCCCCTGCCCCTATCTTTATCCCCTCCAGGGTCTCCACCCCCGCAGCCCTTCCTCCTTTTACCAGAATGCCGGTGACTATTCCCTGATAGAGAATAAGATTTTCAACTCCCTCCAGAAAATGCTTCATGCTCAGGCGATAACAGGCCTTGTCTTCCTGGGCCCTGGGGGCCTGGATGGCAGGCCCCTTCTTTCTATTCAATAGTTTGTAATGAATCCCACACTTATCCCCTATTCTGGCCATGGCCCCGCCCATGGCATCTATTTCCCTTACCAGCTGGCCCTTGGCAGTTCCCCCTATGGAAGGATTACAGGACATCTGAGCCACCGTTTCTAAGTGTATGGTTACCAGCAGGGTTTGAAGCCCCATTTTGGCCGAGGCGTAGGCGGCCTCAATTCCTGCGTGCCCTGCCCCCACTACAATTACATCTGCATCCATCATTTCCCTATGCAAAATCTGGAGAATATGGAGTTTAAAATATCGCCGGGGGTTATTTTCCCCAGGAGTTCGTCCAGGGCCCCTATGGCACCCCTGAGCTGTTCGGCGATCAGCTCTTCGGCCTGGAGGGCCAGGGCCTCCTTCAGGTGCCGGGCTGCCTTCTGCAAGGATATTCTCTGCCTTGAATTTATATAAAGCTTTTGAGGTGGGAGGGCCTTGAGGAAGTTCTCCTTCAGGAAAACCCGAAGTTTCTCCAGCCCCTCCCTCGTTTTAGCAGAAACGATTAAAGGAGGAAGCCCCAGGAGCCTTTTGATTTCTTCCGGACTCAAGACCAGAGGTAGATCCGCCTTGTTGATGAGGACCACCTTCTTTTTTCCTTCTGTCATCTTCATCAACTTGCGGTCCGCCGGCTCTAAGGGAGAGGAACCGTCCAGAACCAGGAGCACCCCATCGGATTCCTGAATGAGAAGCTCCGCCCTCCTCATCCCCTCCCTTTCTATTTCATCTTTGGGTACCGGATTCATGCCGGCGGTATCTATTATTATAAAGGCCACCCCGTCTATTATAAGCTTTTCCCTGAGGAAATCCCGGGTGGTTCCGGGAACCTCAGTAACTATGGCCCTCTCTTCTTCCAGGAGCGCGTTGAAAATGGAGCTCTTACCGGCGTTGGGTTTACCTACGAGCACCAAGGTTATGCCCTCCAGGAGCTGTTTCCCTGTTTCAAAAAGGGAAAGGAGCTCCTCAATCCTCTCCAGAGCCTCCCTTATGGCCTCCTGGAGCCTGGGCCTTTCTATTTCTATGCCCTGGTCTGGAAATTCTATGCCGGTCTCCAGAAGAACCGCGGCGGAGAGCAAGCTTTCCCTGAGGCCCTCTATCTTCTGGGATAGGCTGCCCTGAAGCTGAGAGAAAGAAAGCTTTACTCCCTCCAGGGATTGGGCCTCCACCAGGTCTTCCACCGCCTCTGCCCGGACAAGGTCCATTTTTCCGTTGAGGAAGGCCCGGTAGGTAAACTCTCCGGGTCTGGCCAGCCTTGCCCCTGCTTCCACCGCCAGCTCCACTATTCTCCAGACTATCACGGGGTTCCCGTGGGGGGTAAGTTCCACCATGTCCTCCCCTGTGTAGGAGCGGGGGCTTCTGTAAAAAATCCCCATGCCGTCGTCAAAAAAGGTATTTTCCTGAAAGTCGTAGAATTTCCCGTAGAGGACCCTCCTGGGCAAGATTTTACCGGCGGGCCTGAAGATTTTCTTCGCTATGGAAAAGGCCTCTGAGCCTGAGAGCCTTACCATGGAGATGGCCCCCCTGCCCTGGGCAGTGGCAGGGGCTACTATGGTATCCTCAGGCATCTTTAAGCTTGTAGACCCGGATTCTCTTTATGGGTCCCTCCCCCTGGCTCTCTGAGGCTACCCCTTCCATAGCGTTAACCACCATGTGGACTATTCTCCTTTCATTGGGCTCCATGGGGAAAAGAAGCTCCTCCTCCCCGGTTTCCCTTACCCTCTCGGCCACCTTTCTGGCCAGCCTCCTCAGATAAGTTTCCCGGTGCCTCCGGTAATTGTGGGTATCGGTAATAATTTTTTTCCCTATGTAGGGGAAAAGTTTATTGAGCAGGTATTGCAGGGCGTTCAATACTTCCCCGTGGTTTTCAGTGAGTAAATAATAATCTTCCCCAGTGTATTCCACCACCAGCATGTGGGCCTTGAGGTCCCTGCACCTGAAAGCCCCCCGCAGGCCCAGCTTTTCCTTAAGGACCTCTAAAAATTTCTTCAGGTCCTCTTCCTGCTGTTCGTCCTTCACCCAGGCTTCAATTACTATCTTCCTCTGCTTGCCGAAGAGGGAGGATTTTTCCTTTACTATCCTGTAAGCCAGCCTCTCCCTGGGAAGGCCGAAGTAATCCTCCGCTTCCCTCAGGGCTATCTCCAGGTCCTTTCCTTCAAATTCCCTTTTTTCATTATGTTTCATGTGAAACCTCTAAGGTCCTTAGGTATTTATTTATGAAGTGTTGTTGCCCTATGGAAAGCAGATTGTAAGTCAGCCAGTAAAGCACAAGGCCCGAAGGGAAGGTGGCGAAAAGGAAGGTGAAAAACCCTGACATTAGCACGGCGGTTACCCTCTGCTGAGCAGGATTTCCGGAGGGGGTCATTAACTGGAGCACCAGCTGGGAGACCCCCATAAGCACAGGAAGAATGTAATAGGGGTCCTTGGCGGAAAGGTCCTTTATCCAAAGGATGAAGGGCTGCTGCCAGAGTTCCACCGCCGCAGTAAGGAGGCTGAAAAAGGCCCAGAGGATGGGGAGCTGCAAAAGTATGGGAAGGCAGCCCGAGGCTGGATTAACCCCTTCCTTTTTGTAAAGGGCCATAAGCTCTTCGTTCATCCTCCTCTTTTGCTCAGGGGAGGCTCCCTTGTATTTCTGCTGGATAACCTTGATCTTGGGCTGAAGTTTTTGCATTTTGTACATGCTCACATAGCTTTTGTGCGTCAGGGGATAGAGAAGGAGTTTAAGCAGGAGGGTTATCAAAATTATGGCGAGGCCATAGTTGGGAATTATGTGGAAGTAGATCCATTTCATGGCCATGAGAATGGGAACCCCTATGAACCAGAAAAGCCCCAAATGCACAATTTTTTCAGTTTTTGTCCCCAGCTTCCTGAGGATGAAATAATCCTTTGGTCCTATGTACACCAGCTTGGGGGAGGACACGGAAAGGTAAGGGGAGGAGTTTATCCTTACCAAGGAGGCGGAGGTGGTGAAAAACAGGGCGGTGAAATATCTGTTGTGGTAAGCGATCCATTCCTGGGGAGAAAAGACCGAGGGTTCTTCCTTTTTTATCGTCTTTACGGAGCCGTCGTAGAGGAAGCTGATCTCCCTTTTCTCCATGGCCCCCCTGGGATCCCTGCTTATGGGGGCCATGGCCGGACCCCATATTACGAAGGGAAGGTTTTGACCCTTCCTCTTTACCACTATCTCCACCTTCAATTTGTAAGGAGGTTCGTAGGTGAACCTTTTTATTACCAGATTTTCCTCGTCTTTTTTCAGGATGAATTCTAGGGTCTTTCCCTTCTTCTTTACTTCGTATAAAGAGGTATTAGCCCACAGGTCAAAATCCTTATCCCCGGTCAGGACGGAAAAGGGCTTGAGGGGACCCCCTGGCACCATTTCCAGCAGCTGACCGTCCCTCCTGTATTTCTTGAGTTTCCACGAAGTCAATACCCCTCCCCTGGTGGAAAAGGAGAAGCGAACCAGTTTCTCTTCTTCAAATATGAGTTTAGCTTCTTCATCAGGGGAGACCTGAGGGAGGGATATTTCCCCGGACGGAGGCGCCTTCTTTTCCCGGGGCTTATGCTCCTGCCTTTCCTGGACTTTTTGCACCCTTTTTTCCTTTGGGGTCAAGGGAACTGGCCTCCTTCTGGGGGCAAAAAAGACCTGATAACCTATGATTACCAGGGTTGAGAGCACTATAGCCAAGAGGAGCCTAATCTCTTCGTTTTTCATCCTTTATCTCCTTAGGGAACGGGGTCATAGCCTCCGGGATGCCACGGATGGCATTTGGAAACCCTCTTCAGAGAGAGCCACCCTCCCCTGAGAACCCCGTGTTTTTTTATGGCCTCAATGGAATACTGGGAACATGTGGGGGTGAACCGACAGGAGGAGGGGAAAAGGGGGGAGATGAGAATTTGATAGGCCCTTATAAGGAAAATTAAAACTCCCCTCATAAGTCCTCCAGGGCGGAAAGGAAAACCTCCCTTAGCCTGTGGAAGTCCGCCTCCTTGGCCGGAGGTTTCAGGTAGATCACCATGTCGTAGCCCCTATCCGGTCGGTAAAGACGGAAAATCTCCCTGAGCCTCCGCCGCGCCCGGTTCCTTTCCACGGCGCTGCCGAATTTCTTATTAACCACCACTGCCAGCCTGTCGTATCCCAAATTGTTCTTCCTGTAGAGCAAGGAAAAAAAGGAAGTTTCCTTCCTCTTTCCCCTTTTAAAAACCTCTATGATTTCTTTAGTCCTTTTTATCCTTCTTTCCTTACCCAGGCTTCTATCAGGATGGGGCAAGGCGCCACCTTCCCTTCCTTCTCCTCCTTTTCAGCACCGCCCTCCCTGCCTTTGTCCTGGACCTGACGAGGAAGCCGTGGGTGCGCCTTCTTTTCCTCCTGTTCGGCTGAAAGGTTCTCTTCATCTTCTTCCTCCAAGAGCCTAATGATACTAAATTATAACTTGACCGGTCAAGGTCTTTATTTTAGGCCGAAGAGTCTTTTAAGGAACCCCCTCTTTTCCCTTTTTCCCGATATTCCAACCCTGGGGTCCAGCATCTCCGCCCTTTTTATGGGCTCAAGGTCGGAGGGCTCCACCAGGTATGCAATGGCAAAGGCCTCTACGGCTCTTGCCTTAGCCCCCATCTCCCTTAAACATTCCCCGAGGTTCATCCAGTAATCCCTGCTCAGGGGATAGAGGCTTATGGCCTTTTCAAAGGCCTTAACTGCAGCATCGTGGCTTCCAATTCTCTTGAGGGCCAAACCCAGGAAACCGTGGTAGGTATGCTTTTGTGGAACTAAGGAGGCGGCCCTTTGGAAACGCTCTGCCGCTTCCCTGTAGTTTCCCTGATAGTAAAGCTTCTTCCCGAGCTTAAACTCCCTCTCGGCGGCCTCAAAGTTTTCGTCCACCTTAGGCCTCGGTTTTTTCTGGGAGTAAAGGGGAATGAAGGCATCGGTGATCTTTCTAAAGGAGGAACCGTGGTGTAAAAAGCCCTTCCAGTCCTTTTCCTTGGCCTTTTCCACTATGGAGCGGAGCCTTTTTATATAAGAATCGCACAGCTCCTCAAAGCTCATGTTTTCGTTAAAATCAAGCCCAGGCATTAAAAAAATTATATAAAACTTTACCGCAATGTAAAAGAGTAATAAAATATGGTTTCAATGAAAGGAAGGAGGGAGAAAATGGAGCTAAATCAGAAGGAGATAATTGAAAAAGTAAGAGAGGCCTTTGATTACCCCAATGTAAGGACCCCATCTGTGGAGGAGATGAAGGAGGAGGCCCTGAAGCACGGCACCCTCACCGAAGACGGTAGCCTGGCCTTTTACACCTCTGTGAGAAACAGAAGCGCCAAGCTTACATATATTTATGCCGAGGACCCGAAGCTCATGAACTCCATTGAATGGACCCCTGGGAGGAAAAGGCTCCTGAAAGAACTTCCCAAGACCCTGGAACTGGTTTTTGATTACTTGAAAAAGGCTCCCCTGATCCAGCATCACAGGAACATGGGAATGAACCCGGATTTTAATCCCCACATGCACCTTCTTTTTTCTATCGGAAGAAGGGATACCATAAGGCTTCCTTACATGTGGACCCAGTCTCTTCCCGAATACAATCCACATGTTCCCGGCCCTGAACTTTACATGATTTACATACCGGAGTGGCAGGAGAAGGACCGTCAGATAATAGTCTTTCCGGAGATAAACCTGACCATAGTCCTGGGCACCGATTATTACGGGGAGATAAAGAAGGGGTTCCTGAGGATGGCCATGTACAGGGCCAAGGTGGATAAGGGATACCTGGGTCTTCATGCCGGAGCCAAACTTGTGAGGGTAAGGGACAGGGAGGGGAAGCTCAAGACCTATTCTGTGCTCCTTTTTGGCCTATCCGGAACGGGAAAAACCACCCATTCCGTTCATCCCTGGGGCCTGAGGCCCGAAGAGGGGGAAAGGGTCTGGATCGTCCAGGACGATTTCGTGGCCCTTAGGCCCGATGGCTCAGCCTACGGCACGGAGATAGGTTTCTTCATAAAGACCGACGGGCTTGAACCTGAGAGTCAGCCTCTTATTTACTCCTCTGCCAGAAAACCCTCTGCGCTGCTGGAGAATGTTCTTGTGGACTGGAGGGGAAAGGTTTATTTCCAGGACCTCACCCTCACCGGGAACGGCAGGGGGATTATACAGTGGAGGGATCTGGGAGAATGGAAGTCCGAGAGCATAAATCTACCCCCACTTTCGGAGATCGACGGGCTCGTGTTTCTTTTCATCACCAGAAGGAGCGATATCCTTCCCATGATTCAGAAGCTCTCCCCGGCCCAGGCTGCTGCCACCTTCATGTTGGGGGAGAGCATAGAAACCTCCGCCGGAGACCCTACCAGGGCTGGACAGTCCGTGAGGGTGGTGGGTACCAATCCTTTCATAGTTGGCCCGGAAGAGGAGGAGGGCAACATCTTTTATCAACTTCTCCTTGGTCTTCCCCAGGACAAGGTCCAGGCCTATTTGATGAACACCGGAAAGATAGGAGAGAGGGGAAATGACCGGGGAACTCCTTCTTATAAGATAAAAATAAAGGACAACGCAGCAGCTATAAGGGCCATACTTAAAGGTACTATAAAGTGGAAGGAGGAACCCCACTTCAGAACCCTGATCCCGGCCCATGTTCCGGACCTGGACCTTTCCCCCTTTGAGCTTTTCAATTACTATACCCCGGGCCGGGCGGAGGAGCTTATCCAGGAGCTTCTCCAGGAGAGGAAGGAATACATGCAGAAATTTCCAGGCCTCCATCCGGATATACTGGAAGCGGTTTGAACTAAAGGGAGTTTCTTTCGTATTTAATAAGAGGAGGTGAAGATGAGGAAAATACTGCCCTTGCTGTTGAGCCTTGGAATTTTGTGGGCCCAGAAGGTGGACCTTAGACGGGTCGTGCTCAATGCCATGGAGAAGAACCCGGACATACTGGTGGCAAAATACAGCCCCCGCTCAGCTAAAAACATGTGGGAGGCCTCCAAGGCCCTTTTTATCCCTAAAATTTCCCTGACGGCTTCGGCCTCCAAGGACCAGCAGAAACCGTCCTCCATTTTTGAGGGAAGCTCAGAGCGGGTGGACACCGATAGGGAATCGGGGAACCTTCAGGTCCTGCAAAACCTTCCCACCGGAGGACAGATAATTTTTTCCATAAACCAGGGCAGAAACTATACCACCAACCTCTTTTATCAGTTAAATCCCAGTTATACCACTTTCTTCCAGCTCACCCTTTCCCACCCTCTGCTCAGAAACGCCGGGATCTCTGTTACGAAGCAGAACATAATTTTGAGCAGGGTTCAGTACGAAAAGAGCCTCCTTGATTTCCAGGAACAGGTAAACTCGGTGGTCCTGGATGTGGTTCAGGCCTATTGGAATTACCTTTATTATCTTGAGGCCTACCGGGTTAAAAAGGAATCCCTCCGTTTAGCTCAGGACCTCTACCGGCAGAACCTTGAGATGGTGAAAGTAGGGAAAAAATCCCCCATTGACCTGGTGGAGGCCGAAGCAGAGGTGGAGAGCAGAAAGGCGGAACTCATAGAGGCGAGGAATCAGGTGGAAAACGCCAAGGAAAATTTGAAGTTGAAGACCGGAATGGATTTCATTCCCGACGACCCTTCCCTTCTGGAGCCCCCTAAGGTGGAGAGGGAGTCCCTGAACCTGGATTCCCTTTTAGAGTACGCCAGGGCGCACAATCCCCGAATCCTGGCGGCCAGGAAGGAGGTGGAAAGGGCTGAGTTTAACATGAAGGTAAAGGCCAACGCCCTTAAGCCAGAGCTGAACCTTCAGCTGGTGGCCTCCACCATAGGAAGGGCAGGGGACAGGGTTCTTTACAAGGACAACAACCCCTTTTCCGGGATAGTGGTGGGAAAAATCAGCGGGAGCCCCTACGATTCTATAAACGAAGCCCTTAGGGGGGCCTACAACAGCGTAAGCCTTCAGATCAAGTATTCCATGCCAGTGAAAAGGCAAAGGGAAATTGGAGAGTACAGGGCAGCCGTGGCAGATTACTACATGGCCAGGGAATCCTACAGGAAAACCTTGGCCGAGGTGGAATTCGCCATTCGCTCCGCCTGGAGGGATGCCATGGCGGCTTATCAGAGGATGATGGCCACAAGGAAAGCCCGGGTTTTGGCGGAGAAAAAACTGGAGGCGGAGCAGGTTAAATTTTCCCAGGGGGCGTCCACCAATTACATGGTCCTCACCTATCAGAGGGACCTGGCCAATGCCAAAATAAACGAATTAAAGGCAATTCTGGATTATAATATAGCCCTTTTTAGATTAAAGAAGGAGGCCGGTCTACTACTGGATACCTTTGGCATAAATTTTTGATAAAATAACTCTTCCATGGAAGTTTCCTTAGGGGTTATATTTATAGCCGGTTTTTTGACCTTTTTCACCCCCTGTATTCTGCCCCTCCTTCCTGTTTATATTTCCCTTTTAGTGGGGGAGGAGGTGGAGGAGATTCTGAAGAAAAGGCGGAAGAAATTATCCCTGTTCCTTAACAGCATCTTTTTTCTCCTGGGGCTTTCCGTGGTTTTCGTCCTCCTGGGCATGTCCGCCACAGCTCTGGGGGCCTTTTTCCTGAAAAACAAAGATGTCCTTCGGGGCCTGGGGGGCCTGTTGATATTCCTTTTCGGGCTAAAGTTTCTGGGTTATCTGAATATGGACCTTCTGGATTACGAAAGGAGGTTGAGCGCAGGAAAGATAGACACCGGATTGGGCCTTCTAAACTCTTTCTTGATCGGTTTTTTCTTCGCCTTCGGCTGGTCCCCCTGCTTAGGGCCGGTGCTCGGTTCCATCCTTACCTATACCGCGGTCTCCACCGTTAAACCTGTTAAGGGGGCCCTTTACTTGGCCGTCTATTCCCTGGGGTTTTCCCTTCCCATGATAGCCCTGGCCCTTTTCGTTGGACCCTTTCTTAAATTCCTTAAAAAAGCCAGAGGCTGGATACCCAGGGTGGAGAAGGCCATGGGGGCCATTTTAGCTATAATGGGGGTTTTGCTGATTATTAACAGGGCTTCCTGGCTGGAGGTAAACCTACAGCTTCCCCGCAAAAATCCTCCCAAGGAGGTTTGCACTGCCCAGGGCGTATGCGAAGCGCCTTCTCTTCCCCCGGCCCTTCCCGCCTCCCAGGGGCTTAAGCTCCCCCGGGGTGTTCCCGTTATCCTTGAATTTTATAGTCCCAAGTGCACCGTTTGCATGAAGATGGTGCCCATCGTTAATGCCCTTAAAAAGGAATGCCAGGGTGAAAATTTCCTCTTCGTGGAGGTGGATGTTACTTCGCCCCAGGCCCAGGACCTGGTGAAGAGGTTTGGTATCTTCGGAACTCCTACCTTCGTCTTCCTCAAGAAGGACGGAAAGGAGGCCGCCAGATTGCTGGGCTATCAGGAGTTAAGCACCATGGTTAAAACCCTTAAAGCCATAGTTCCAAACGGGAAGTGCAGGTATTTTACCGGGCTTTCTAAATAAGAGAGTAAGATCTGTTGAAGAGCAGTTGCTCTCCGGTAAGATTTTCCTCCAGCAGGAAGACCAGGATCAGATTGAGGGGGACCATGGTAAAGAGAGTTTTAACCAGGGAAAATAGGGCTGCCTCCCAGAGGGAAAAGTTTTCAGGATAAATCTTCAAGCCCGTGAGGCTGTCGGCTAAGGTTTTTCCCAGAAGGAAGTAGCCCAGGAAATAATAGGAAAACAAAAGGGTTCCAGTATAAATCAAAAAAGACAAAAGGAAGGAGGGGGAAAGGGCCGGTTTAATTGAATAAACCGGAAACCACAATAGGGGAACCACAAAGGCCACCTCCACAAAGGATGCCAGAGCCCTTCTTTTGAGCGAAGCCCTCAGGAATCCTGATTCCGATTCCGGGGGCTCAAAAAGCGGTGCAGTATCCGGTCTTTCCACAGGTTCTATTTTAACAGGAAAAACTGTTAGAATATAAACCCATGGGCAAAAAGATAACGGCTTTTCTGCTTTATTCAGGGGTTTTCCTGGCCTCGGCGGCCCTTTCTGCGGTGATTACCTTTGCCCTGACCATAAGGGGAGGAAGGGTTTATGTGCCCAAGTTAACGGGGCTTAAGCTGGAGGAGGCCCGGCTTCAGGCCAGGAGTCTGGGGCTGGAAGTAAAGGTAGTGGCTCGCCTCCAGGAGGAGGGAATGGAACCCGGAATTGTTCTTTCTCAGGAGCCCTTTCCAGGGATGGAAATAAAAAGGGGAGGGGAGATACAGGTGGCGGTCTCCGAGGGAACTGAGAGGGTGAAGCTGCCGGATTTCAGGGGGAAAAAGGTGGAGGAGGTGAGAATGGAGCTGGAGGACCTGGGGTTGGAAATTGGCAACATTACTCGGATCTTCTATCCTGGCCTGGAAGGCCCTTCTGTAATGGCCCAGTTCCCCCGGGGAGGGGAGGAAGTCCCCCGGGGAGGGTATGTGGACCTATTGGTGGGTTTGCCCCTGGAAGAAGCCTTCGTTATGCCGGATTTTATAGGGAAGTCCTTTGAGCTTGTCCAGGCAAGGCTCATATCCCTGGGTTTCAGGGTCGCTCCGGCCAAGTTTGTGGATTACCCTGGGTGGGAACCGGGGATAATAGTTCAGCAACTTCCTTTTCCGGGTTATAAAATAACAAAAGGCCAGGAAATTACCTTTAAGGTGACCAGATGAAGGAAATAGCCCCCTCCCTCCTTTCAGCCGATTTGCTTAACCTTGCTTCCTCAATAGAAAGGGTAAGGGACCGGATAAAGATTTTACACCTGGACATAATGGACGGCCACTTCGTTCCCAATTTAACCTTCGGTCCCTTCTTCGCTGAGGCCATAAAGGAGAAGTTTCCCGGCCTGAGGCTGGATGTCCATCTGATGGTTTCCAGGCCAGAGGAGGTAATTCCCTGGTTTTTAGAGGCCGGGGTGGACTGGCTTTCCTTCCACCTTGAAGCCACCTTTCACCATCATCGTCTTTTAATGAAGATAAAAGAAGGTGGAGTCAAGGCCGGCCTTGCGCTGAATCCTTCCACCCCCCTTTGCCTTCTGGGGCCTTCCCTTCCTTATGTGGACTTCGTTCTCCTGCTCACCGTCAACCCTGGTTTTGGAGGACAGGCCTTTATAGAGGAAGGCCTGGGGAAAATAGCCCGGCTCAGGGAAATGAGGGAGACGGGCGGATACAGTTTCCTCATAGAAGTGGATGGGGGGATAAAGAGGGAAAACATACGGAGGATAGCGGAGGCAGGTGCAGATGTCCTGGTGGCAGGGAGCGCTGTTTTTTCCGGCGACCCCCTTAGGAATCTCCTGTACCTGAAGGAGGAGCTGAAATGAGGGCCGTGGTCACCGGTGCGGCGGGTTTCATAGGTTCCCATCTCTGCCAGCGATTGCTTTCCCTGGGCTGGGAGGTGGTGGGGGTGGACTGCTTCAGGGATTATTACAGCCCGGATATCAAAAGAAGAAACCTTAAGGAATGCCTTTCCCATCCATCCTTCTTCCTGGTGGGGGAAGACCTGGCCCTTTCCAATTTTAGTTTTCTCCAAAGGGGGGATTACATATTCCACTTAGCGGCACAGCCCGGGGTAAGGAAGAGCTGGGGAAGGGAGTTCAGTTTTTATGTGCAGGATAATATACTGGCGACCCAGAGGCTACTGGAGGCCTCCCTGCAGAAGGGAATCTCTCTCTTTTTATTTGCTTCCAGCTCCTCGGTTTATGGGAACTCTCCTGATTTTCCACTGAGGGAGGAGGCCAGGCCTTTGCCCTTTTCTCCTTACGGGGTTACCAAATTGGCGGCCGAGAACCTTGTTCGTCTTTATTACGAGAACTTCTCCCTCCCCGCTGTTAGCCTGAGGTTTTTTACCGTCTTTGGCCCAAGGCAGAGGCCAGATATGGCCTTCCATAGAGCGTTAAAGGCCATTTTAACCGGGGGAGAATTCACCGTTTACGGCGACGGTAATCAGGTGAGGGATTTTACTCATGTGGAGGATATTGTGGAGGGCCTCATCAGGGCCCTGGAAGGTGCCAGGGTGGGGGAAGTTTACAACCTGGGCAGCGGCAGGGAGGTTACCCTCAGTCAGGCCCTGGGGGCCATGGAGAGGGTTACCGGCAGGAAGATAAGGCTTAAGTTTGTGGAAGCGGCCAAGGGGGATGTGAGGAAAACCCTGGCGGATATAACCAAGGCCAGGAAGGATTTCGGATATGAACCAAGAAAAACACTGGAGGAAGGAATTGAGCAGGAGTGGAATTGGATTAGGTCTCTTTATGGCGATTAGCATTGTGCTGGCGGGATGCGGAGGGAAGAAGGGTCAGCTTTTCCCGGAAAAGTCCACGGCCCCTCAGCTTTATAAAATAGGAAAGGAGTATTTGAAGAAGAAAAAATACGATGAAGCCAGAAAGGTCTTTTCCACCCTCATAAGGGTTTATCCAAAAAGCAAATACGCTGCCAGAGCCAAGCTGGGCATAGCCGACTCCTATTTCAAAAAGGGGGATATTGCCTCCCTTACCCTGGCTTACAACGAATACAGGGAATTTATTTCCCTTTACCCTTACCATCCCAAGGCGGCCTACGCTCAGTTTATGATGGGCATGTGTTATTTCAAGCAGATGCACAAGCCCGGAAGGGACCAGACCAACACCCTTTTAGCCATCCAGGAATTTAAGAAGGTGGTGGATAAATACCCCGAGACCAAGGAGGCCCAGGAAGCCAGGGCCAAAATAGAAAGGTGCAGGCAGAATTACGCTGCACACCTCCTCCACATAGCCCGATTTTACTTCCACATAAAGAAGTGGCTGGGGGCTTCCTGGAGGTTGGAGGAGATCGTGAGGAATTATCCTGATTTCAGGGGCATGGCTGAAGTTTATTACAAATACGGAGTAAGCCTTTATAATCTGGGGAAAAGGGGGGAGGGTAAGGCTTATCTTTCCAAGGTTATAACGGATTATCCAAGAACAAAATGGGCTAAAAAAGCCCGGAAATTCCTGGAAAAGGAGGCCAAACATGAAGGAAGAACTTCTAAATAGGATAATCCAGGCCCTCAAGGGCATAATTGACCCGGAAGTGGGGATAAGCCTCTACGATCTGGGGCTTTTTTACTCCATTGACGCCGACGAGGAGGGCAAGGTAACTATAAAAATGACCCTTACCGCCGTAGGGTGTCCTCTACAACAGAGGTTTGTGGAAGAGGTGAGGGAAAAGGTTTCCCAGGTTGAAGGGGTAAAGGCCGTGGATGTGGAACTCGTCTTTGACCCGCCCTGGAACCCTTCCATGATGAGCGAAGAGGCCAAGAAGCGCTTCGGTATAACCTGAGGGGAATGAAGCTCCCTGATTCCCACGCTCACTTAGCGGATAAAAACTTCCAGCAGGACCGGGAGCAGGTGGTGAAAAGGGCCCAAAGGGCCGGGGTTCTTCCCATAATGGTACCCTGTTCCCTGGAGGAGTTCGGCGTCGGGCTACAGCTTGTGCGGAAATTCCCCTTCCTCCACCTGGCCCTGGGGGTTCATCCCCACCAGGCCCGAAGCTGGGGAAGGGAAGCCCAGCAGGCCGTTGAGACCGCAGCAAAGCAGGGGCTCATAAGGGCCATAGGGGAAATAGGGCTTGACTATCACTACAATTTTTCTCCTCCTCATCTCCAGAGGGATGTCCTGAAGGCTCAGCTGGAGTTGGCGGAGAAACACTCCCTGCCGGTTATAATCCACAGCAGGGAGGCAGCGGAGGACATGGCTAAGATATTGAGCGATTATAAGGTGGTGGGAGTTCTGCACAGTTTCTCCGAAGAAGCTTTCTTGGCAGAGGAGGCCCTTTCCCTGGGTTATTATATATCCTTTTCCGGAATGCTTACCTTCAAATGGGGAGAGGGCATAAGGGAAATCGCCCGGAGCCTTCCCTTAAATAGGGTTTTAGTGGAAACGGACTCCCCCTACCTTGCCCCTGTTCCCTTCCGGGGAAGGAGGAACGAACCCGCCTTTGTGGTGAAGGTGGCTGAGAAGATGGCGGAAATAAGGGGATTGACCCTGGCGGAGATAGCACCAATACTTTATCAAAACTACATAGATCTTTTCGGAGGTGAAGATGGAGAACCTGAGGAGAAAAATAAGGGAGATAGACGGGAGGGGATATAAGGCCTACAAAAGCCTTCGGGGGAGGTACAGGTACAGGTTTTTTGACTTAGAGTTTTTAAAGATCCAGGGGGACCCCTTTGCCACCCCATCGGTGGTTTTGCTCCTCTTCAGAAGGCACGGGTATCCGGAGAGATGCCTGCAGGAGGCTGTAAGAACCGCCACCGAGGATTTTATCTACAGAAGGCTTTACGAAATTTGCAGGAAGCTGAGCCATAAGGAAGGTAGCGGGGGAAGCGGGAGGATTCATGTCCCGGAACCCGGCCAGGCAGTTCTTCCCCGTTCTGCCGTCCAGTTTAAAGACGGAAGCCTCCTTGTAAAATTCTATGTGGGCCTTCCTGCAGCGGGAAGAAGAATTCTGGGGAGGGAGGCCGAGGATATATTTATGAGGAAAATTCCGAAATTGGGGGAGGATCTTCTTTATTCCTCCATGCCGGAGGAGGAGCTGGAGAAGCACTGCCAGCTTTTCCGTTGCCAGAACGAGCTGAGGGCGAAGTTGAAGGAAATGGGCCTGGTGGCCTTTGTAGGAGATGGCTCTATTTTGCCTCGCCAGAGCGGGATTTCGGACCTGCCCATGAAGGGGGCCAAGTTTTTCCTTTCTCCGAGAAATTTAAGGAAGGAGATAGAGCTCCCCTGCGGTAAAAGGGTGGTGGGGATGGGTATCCCCCGGGGAGTTACCCTGATTTCGGGGGGAGGATATCACGGAAAAACCACCCTGCTGGAAGCGCTCCAAAACGGTATTTACAACCACATTGAGGGTGACGGAAGGGAATGGGTCATTACCGCCGAGGATGCCGTGAAGATAAGGGCGGAGGACGGACGCTCCATAAAGAGGGTGGATATATCAAATTTTATAAGGGACCTCCCCAGCGGCCTCAATACAGAGGATTTTTCCTCGGAAGACGCCTCAGGCTCCACCTCCATGGCGGCCTCCATTTCCGAGGCCCTGGAGGTGGGAACATCCCTCCTTTTAATAGACGAGGACACCACGGCCACCAACTTTATGATAAAGGACGAGAGGATGGCTGAGCTTATAAGGAAGGAACCCATAATCCCCTTTGTGGAGAGGGTAAAGGAGCTCAAGGAGCAGGGGGTGTCCACTGTCCTGGTGGCAGGGGGGGCAGGGGAGTACCTGTCGGTGGCCGACCTGGTAATAGTTATGGAGGAGTATCTGCCCTCGGACGCTACCGCCGAGGCCAGAAGAATAATATCCAGGTATCCGGCCAAGTTCATGGGTGATTTTCCTCCGTTGAATCCCCCTAAGCCCAGGACTCCCCTTCCCGAGGGTTTGTCCCCTTATTTCCGGGGGAAGGAGAGGGTAAAGGTTAAGGGTGAAACCGTTTTGTACGGCGGCGATGAAATAGATACCCATTCCTTTGAGCAAATAAAATCCCCTGCCCAGCTTTCCACCGTGGCCCATAGCCTTCGCCTTTTCTTTGAGCTTCAAAGGGAGAAACCTCAAAACCTCAGGAAGCTTTTAGAAAAATGGGAGGAAATTCTTAAGAGCAGGGGATTTGAAGCCCTTTCCAGGGTGTCTCCCGGGCTCTTTATGGTAAGGCGACATGAGGTGGCCATGGCCTTGAACCGGATGAGAAGGCTTAAAATTCTTATTTGACCGTTATAAATAATTAAACTATCCTTTATTAAAACCTAACAGGAGGGAAGAATGAAGAAAATCGCCCTTGTCCTCGCCTTGACGGGGGTCCTTTTTGCTTCGGGTTTCAACATTTCAGAACACGGCACCAGGGCCACCGCCATGGGTTCTGCCTTCGCTGCCAGGGCCGCAGACCCATCCGCCATCTTTTACAACCCCGCAGGGCTGGCTTTTTTCGGGAAAACCTGGATTTATCTGGGTGGGACGCTCATCGCTCCCTACGGAGATTTTGAGGGGGATAATCCTTTCCCCGGGGAAGGGGTAAAGGAAAACCTTGAGGCCCAGTACTTCCCTGTTCCTAACTTCTATTTCGTAAAACCCATCTCTTCAAGGCTTACCTTCGGCTTCGGCGTCTACTCCCCCTTCGGCCTTGGAACCAAGTGGAAGAACGAGGAAGAATTTACCGGAAGGTATATCTCC
>JALSNJ010000007.1 GCA_026987025.1 Candidatus Aminicenantota bacterium
GGTGGGGTTTACAAAAATGCTGACCACGCAGTAATCGGTCTCCTGCCGGCACTTCCTTACGAGGGAGAGATGGCCTTCGTGAAGGAAGCCCATGGTGGGGACGAAACCCACAGTTTTCCCCCCTTCCCTGGCTTTCCATGTTTTGCTCCTGCACTCAGATATTTTCCTTACTACCTCCATTCAAAGCCTCCATGAACTTAATGTATTCCTCCTCCTTCATGGAGAAGCCCTCATCTTCGGTGGGATATTTCCCCTCCATTACATCCCTCCCGTAAGCTCTCAGGGCCTCCTCTATGGCAGGGCCCAGTCTTGCGTATTCCCGGACGAAGCTCGGCTTCTTGCCGGGATAAAGGCCCAGAAGGTCGTGGAAGACCAGTATTTGCCCGTCGCAAAAGGGACCTGCCCCTATTCCTACGGTGGGGATGGAGAGGTTCCCGGTTATAACTCTGGCCACCCTGAAGGGGATGCTTTCCAGAACTAAGGAGAAGGCCCCGGCTTCCTCTATTTCCTTAGCCTGCTCCAGGATTTTCAGGGCGGAGCGCCATTTTCTTCCCTGGGTCCTGAAGCCCAGCCTGAGGTAGTGCTGGGGGGTAAGCCCCACATGTCCCATTACCGGGATGCCCTCAGCCGTCAGGGCCCTTATCACCTCCACCCTTGGTCCCTCCAGCTTTACCGCTTCCGCCCCGGCCCTGATCAGTCGGCCTGCGGAGACCACCGCCTGATGGGGATCCGTATAGGAGAGGAAGGGCATGTCCGCCACAACTAAAGCCTCTCCCTTAGCTCTGGCCACCGCCCTGGTGTGGTAAACCATTTCCTCCAGGGTTACCCCCAGGGTGGTTTCCTCCCCCTTTACCACCATTCCCAGGGAGTCCCCCACCAGGATTATGTCCACACCGGCGGCCTGGGCGTAAAAGGCGGAAGGATAATCGTAGGCGGTTATGGCAACGATTTTTCTCTTCCCCTTAAGGGAAGCTATGTAAGAAGGGGTTCTCTTTTCCACCTTTACCTCCTCCCCTCCCTTAAAGGGTTAGGGGGCAGGAAAATTATAACTCAAAAAGGGTTCTGGTAAAATATCCCCATGGAAATCAAAGTTATGAAGAAAATACTGGAGGCCTCCGAGAGGAAGGCCGAGGAGATCAGGGCGGAGCTAAAAAAAAGGGGTGTGTTTTTCCTTAACCTCATGAGTTCCCCGGGTTCCGGGAAGACCACCATCATAGAGAGAACAGTGGAGGAGCTCCCCGGGCTCAAATTTGCGGTAATTGAAGGGGACATCCAGACCACCCTGGATGCCCAGAGGATGGCGAAGCTGGGGGTTCAGACCTATCAGATTAATACAGGACCCTTCGGCGGGGACTGTCACCTGGAGGCTCCGTGGATAGCCACTGCCCTTTCGGAAATGGACCTGAATGGGATAAATGTGCTCTTCGTTGAGAACATAGGAAATCTGGTTTGCCCTGCGGAATTTGACATAGGTGCCCATCTTAATGTGGTGGTCCTCAGTGTGACC
The DNA here is from genome assembly GCA_026987025.1 of Candidatus Aminicenantota bacterium. Lineage (GTDB taxonomy): Bacteria > Acidobacteriota > Aminicenantia > S016-38 > S016-38 > JALSNJ01. The sequence continues at coordinate 1,508 of JALSNJ010000007.1, forward strand.
GAAGGGGAGGACAAACCCCTCAAGTATCCTTTAGCCTTCAGGGTTTCCGGTCTCACCTTAATATCCAAGACGGACCTTCTTCCCCACCTGGATATATCCTTAGAAAGACTCGTTCAGAACATAAGGGCTGTCAACCCGAAGATGGAGATAATCCCGCTTTCGGCGAAAACCGGCGAGGGGTTTCAGAACTGGTTAAATTTCCTCCAGAACAATAGAAAATCCCTTATCCCCTCCCTATAATCTAATTGGTGAAAATAAAGGTCAGGCCCGAGGACTTCATAGTCAGGGAGAAGCTTAAATTTAACCCGGCGAAAAAGGGTAAATATGTGGTCTATCGCATAGAAAAGAGGGGATGGGGCACCTTGGAGCTTCTTTCCTATATAAAACTGAAGTACAGGGTGGAGATAAAGCATGCGGGCCTCAAGGACAAAAACGCCTTCACCGTTCAATACGGAACCTCCCTGCAGGATTACCCTGTGATCAAGGGGGACGGTTTCTTGATTCAGAAAGTGGGCTACTGGTGGGTTGATATAGGGCCTTCCGATATAGAGGAAAACCTTTTTACCATAAGAATAAGGGACCTGGAGGATGCGGAATCCCTGGCCGTGGCCCTGGAGAAGGCCTCGGTGGGTTTCCCCAATTACTTTGACGAGCAGAGGTTTGGCTCCAGAACATCCGAAGGATTAATTGGGGAGATGCTCCTTCGGGGAGAGGGGGAAAGGGCTCTTTTCCTTTACATGACCAATCTTAGGAGCAGTGACACCTCGGAAATAAAGGAGCTAAAAAAGTTCGTGAGGAGCCACTGGAGACAGTGGGAGGCCCTGGAAAAGGTGGTTCCTCCCGTGTACAAACCCATCTTTCGCTCCCTGAAGGAGGAAGGGGATTTCTTAAAGGCCTGGGGTCGTTTCCCACGGAGCCTTCTTTCCATAATACTTTCGGCGGTTCAGTCCTATTACTGGAACATACTTCTGAGCAGAAGGCTGGAGGATATGGGAGCCAGGTGTTTCGTGAGAATAGCCGGGGATAGGCTCGCCTGCACCATATCCAGGGAAAGGTTCACCCTGCCCACCCTGGGCAACGACGAGGCATCCCTGAAGCTTTACCGCTGGATTCTTCAGGAAAGGGGTATAGAAAGGCTCCGGGTAAAGGAGCTGGATTTTAAATTCCGCTCTAAGGAGAGGGAGGGTTTTGTGGATACAAAGGACCTCAAAATTCAGGTCCTGCCCGATGAGCTTTACCCCGGGAAAAAATCCCTGCTGGTCAACTTTGCCCTTCCCCCGGGAAGCTACGCCACCACCTTCCTGAAGGTGGCTGAAGCTCTGGGGAAAAATAAAAAAGCAGGGCTACCGGGATTTGAACCCGGGTCTGATGGCTGAGAACCATCTGTCCTTGGCCCCTAGACGATAGCCCCGCTTAATGGCTGGGAAGCAGGGACTCGAACCCCGATTCGCGGATCCAGAGTCCGCTGTCCTGCCAATTGGACGACTTCCCAGTCAGCTTTTAATTTTACCAATTTCTCCTCAAAAGTCAACCCCTCCGATGGGTCCATAACATATGGGAAAATTTATTTTAAGGACAGATGCTGTGTTATTTGTCAAGGGGAAGGCGAAAATTTTCCCCCTTCCTCCCAATTTGGGAACAGACCCTCTTTCCATTTTTTCCAATTTTCCCTCCCCTCCATTTTAGGGACAGACCCTTTTTCCTAAATTTCCCCCTTTTCCACCAATTTCCGGATTCAGGAACTTCTCCAGGATGAACCACTTCCCCTTTTTCTTCGGATTCCACCCCTCCTCTGAGGAAAATCCAACCAGATTTAGGGGAAAAGGGAGGAGGAAATAAACCTTCCCCTCCCCGGAGGCAGACCTCCCCCTGCAAGGCAAAATCCCCAAACCTACGCTAAGAGGAAACCTCCCACCGCAAGCCTTCGCCTTCTCCTCTGGGGAAGACGGGACAGAAGCTTCTCCACAAAAACCTCACTCCCATAAACTATCCCCTCCGCACGATAGAGCAAAGCCTGCTTTAAAACCCCCACCTGAGCCTCCTCCACCTTCCCCTTGCCCTCCCTCTCCAAAGACCCCGCCTCCTCCAGCAACTTCCCATAATCGCTAAGGCCCATGGCAAAGGCCTCCTCAGTGTCCATAAGCCAGCCCTCCAGCCCAGAACGCCTCCCCACATAGCTCGTCCAGCGATAACCATCCACCCTCTTGCTTAACCCAGCCCTCACAGGGTTAAGCTCTACATAAAGGCTAACCGCTAATACACCCTCACCCTCCACTAATATGCTCTTGAAACGGTCGTAAAATACATGGCCTCGCCTGCCGTAGACAAGGTTATACCTCTGGGAAAAGCGCTGGTTCAACTCCTTCATGAAATGAGATATATCCGAGAGGCGTCTCCTCCAGTAGGTGCCGCTTCGGGAAAAGACTACCCCAGGGGGGTAAAGGCGAAGGGCCCTTTCTACAGCCTCGGCCTCGCCGAGGCCCTCTTCTCCTTCGCT
>JALSNJ010000008.1 GCA_026987025.1 Candidatus Aminicenantota bacterium
TTATCAAATCTTCTAATCCTTTTTTCCGAAATTTCAGCCTAACTACAAGGGATGGAAACGCTTATCGGGGTTTCGGTTTCCATGCGTCCCCTTTTAAATTTCAGCCTAACTACAAGGGATGGAAACAACTGCCGGATGTGGGAAGGGACGATTTTTCCCTTCCTGAATTTCAGCCTAACTACAAGGGATGGAAACCAAATGGAAGGAAAAACAATACGCCTTCGGAAGGGCAATTTCAGCCTAACTACAAGGGATGGAAACTCGGCCCCTGCCGTCCTTTCCCCCGCCGAACAAAAGAAATTTCAGCCTAACTACAAGGGATGGAAACACGAACCCCTGAGCCTTACCAGGCAGGTCTCCGCCGCAATTTCAGCCTAACTACAAGGGATGGAAACATCTTTTAAGAAGTTTTCCCATTCCCTTTCACCTTTCCAATTTCAGCCTAACTACAAGGGATGGAAACTTATATGGGGCTTTTGTTGCGACGGCCTTAAATGGGGAATTTCAGCCTAACTACAAGGGATGGAAACGGGGGTTCCAGGTCTGAAGCTCCTCCCTGCCCTTGAAATTTCAGCCTAACTACAAGGGATGGAAACAAATCAAGGGGGTTGAAAACCCCGCCCTACAGTGGGCAATTTCAGCCTAACTACAAGGGATGGAAACCTCTTTCACGAAGTTTTCGAACGACTCTGCGAAGAGAAATTTCAGCCTAACTACAAGGGATGGAAACCATGAACCTGGGGGCCCAGCTCTCCTATGTGGCCACAATTTCAGCCTAACTACAAGGGATGGAAACCTTTTCTATATTATTACTTCTTCAGTTGTAACAATAGAATTTCAGCCTAACTACAAGGGATGGAAACTATACAGGGTCTGGATCGGGGCCCCCTCCTCCTGGAATTTCAGCCTAACTACAAGGGATGGAAACCTATGAGACCCGCCCATATGAGTGCCAGCATCGCATATTTCAGCCTAACTACAAGGGATGGAAACACAAGGACACAAGAGGGGTTTGTAAGTTTTTAATGATTTCAGCCTAACTACAAGGGATGGAAACTCTGCTTCTTCCTGTTCAGCTCTTCGTAGGTTTCTTATTTCAGCCTAACTACAAGGGATGGAAACGACCTTGTAGACGTTGAAGAGAAAGTCCGTATCGTAGAATTTCAGCCTAACTACAAGGGATGGAAACTCATTTACTTTCTTCTCCTTTTTCTTTTGTTCTTCAATTTCAGCCTAACTACAAGGGATGGAAACTATTCTAACAAATACTTCATAGCCATTACCATCATTTAATTTCAGCCTAACTACAAGGGATGGAAACTTTTTGAAGGGATAGAAGGATTAAATGAAATGTTAAAATTTCAGCCTAACTACAAGGGATGGAAACTACAAAAGGAGACAAAATTTCTTTCACTTCTCCGGGCATAATTTCAGCCTAACTAAAAGGGATGGAAACCACCCTTTCCGTGCTCTTTGAAGCAGGACTCTGATACTAATTTCAGCCTAACTACAAGGGATGGAAACTAATCTTTTAGGTCTTCCGGGGCATTCCCTGCTCCAATTTCAGCCTAACTACAAGGGATGGAAACCTGTAACCTGTGTATTGTCCGGGAGCATCCTCCACAATTTCAGCCTAACTACAAGGGATGGAAACTGTCTTTCGGGCTAAGTCCTATCTGCTTCCAGTCCAAATTTCAGCCTAACTACAAGGGATGGAAACCTATGAGACCCGCCCATATGAGTGCCAGCATCGCATATTTCAGCCTAACTACAAGGGATGGAAACACAAGGACACAAGAGGGGTTTGTAAGTTTTTAATGATTTCAGCCTAACTACAAGGGATGGAAACTCTGCTTCTTCCTGTTCAGCTCTTCGTAGGTTTCTTATTTCAGCCTAACTACAAGGGATGGAAACAAAGGGTTGGAAGAATGGGAGGAGATGGGGCTTCCTAAAATTTCAGCCTAACTACAAGGGATGGAAACCAGTAATTGAAGTTATCCATCCTCCCAGAGTTTTTATAATTTCAGCCTAACTACAAGGGATGGAAACAATGAAATCTTTGCTGAGGGATTTAAGAAAATGAGGAATTTCAGCCTAACTACAAGGGATGGAAACAAGCTTAGTTCATTTCAACTGGTTGGAGGTTCAACAATTTCAGCCTAACTACAAGGGATGGAATCCTCTTGGTCGGTGCTGAAAAGAGTCGTTACATTAGCAAAGGACTCCTGAAAGTTGGAAACAGCGCCGATACTACTTCTCAAAGTTTGCGAAAATCCCGTGATAATCCCTGGTAAATTAATGTTCCTTTAGCGACTGTCTCAAAAAAGGAAGATAATCTCCTTTTTGCCTTCTCTGCAGTTTCTTCTCCTTTTTTAAGCGTTTTATAGAATTCTCTAACTACGGGTGTGCCTTTATCGTCCACTTCAATAACTAATGTGAGTTTATCAGCCATTATTGACCTCTGAAAGTAAAAGTTCTATAATAATAATGGGGGGTAAAGATGAAGGGTTTTTTCGTAAAGCATCCTATTTTAGAGCTCATTACACTTTTTTTGTTAGTTGTAATTTCTCCTTTCCTCGCTCTATTGTTTATTCTGTACATGGCTGCTCCTAATACGCATTATACTCGTTAATTCAAATATCCTCTGCAACTTTCTTAATTCCCACTCTATGTCTTCCACTCCTATTTTCTCCAATAGAAGGGCAATCCCACCTAAATCTAAAGCATACACTGTCCCATCCCATGCTATTTTCACTTGCTCTTTTACCATCTCCCACATCTCCAAGGTCCTCTCATTCTCCTCCAGCAACGAAGGAGGGAGAAGGTGGTCTGGAGGCTCTTCGCCAAACTCCCTCCTTTATAGCTCTATTTGCTCCGCTGTGAGTCTGCCTGGGCTGCGGAGTTTTACAGGAAATGGAGGCTATCCCACAGTGTATAATATAACCATAACATTAAATTTCTCCAAAAAATGGGGGCATATCATTCCAGACAAAGGAGGGTAATGCATTTCGTGTAGATTTTTAAATGAGGCAACGATACGCTTTTCGTATAGATTTTTAATGAGGCAATTCATAGGGTTGACATTTCAGCCACTCCTTCCTATAATATTTAATGGATACTCGCCTCCTGGGCCTACCACCAATAGGAGGCGGGTATTTCCTTCCGCCGGTAGGGGCGGATTGGAAGCGCTTTTTGTTTCCATACAGAAACCTCCCCTTTCTTCTAATCCCAAGAGGCTTAATCCTGTTTTCCTGTTTAAACCCTGACCTCAGGGAATGAAGGAAGGGGACCCTCAACGAATCTTCCTCAGGAGCTTTCCTTCTTGCCTCAAGACCTAATCCTTCATTGTCTTCGCAGGCTTTTATGAACTCCTCACGGGAATTTTGGCCTCATCTCCCGCCCAAAAGAGGGTCGCATAAAAGGATTTAGGGATTATTTAAGTGGTTAATGTTGAAGAAAATGGTAAATTTGCTTACAATTTAAATAGTAGTTAAAGGAGGTGAATTATGAAAAGGCTTTCTTTTTTATTTTTGGGGTTTGTTCTTTTTTCTGCATTTGCCCATGGGAATTTAGCAGAAAAGAAGAAGTATGCGGTGGTCCTTCAGCCTGCCGAAGTAAGGAGCGGACCTTCCCTGAAGTCGCCGGTTCTTTTCGTGGCAAGCCCAGGCCAGAGGTTCCAGGTTCTTGGGGAAGCAGGGGGATGGGTGAAGGTAAGGCTTTCCGACGGCAGGGAAGGATACATCTGGGGAAGCTACCTGAGGGTGGAGGTGGAGAGGGTGGAAGTCCCTGCACCAAAACAGCCCCCTGCAGGGGCCGGCCTGAAACCCCCTCCCCCCTCCGGCTCTGCCCCGGTGGTCTCCCGGAGGCATTCCCTCCTTCCCCTCTACATAGCCGCAGGGGCGGCCGTGGCAGGTGGGGTGGGA
>JALSNJ010000009.1 GCA_026987025.1 Candidatus Aminicenantota bacterium
ATCTCTATGACACTTGCCGCCCTGGGATGGAGGAACCTTATCCCTTCGCCCAGGGCAATTATCTCGTTCACCGAAACCGCTGGCCCTTCCACCTGCAGGGACCCGCAAACCCCGGCTTTGAACTCCTCTTCGGGAAAGACCCGGGCTACCTCCTCCAGGAATTCCATCAAACTTTTCCTGGAATCCGCCTCCCTCCGATAAAAGGTAAGGAGAAGTTTTCCCCTGTCCACCACCGCTCCCTTAAAAAAGGCGGAGCCGAAGTCAATCCCCAGAAGTTTCATAACATAATTATACGAAAAATTAAGCTTTTAAGAAAATATTTTAAAATAAGGGCATTTTTGTGCTTGGCCCGGGTTCCAGAATCCGTGGGAAGTCTGGTATTAACCGGTCCCCAGTATTTCCTTTATCTTCCTGGCCTGGGCCCTGTAAATTTTCCTGAAGTGGTAGCCGTATATTTCAAAGGTTACGGTGAGGGGCAGGAGCCCTGGCTTTTTTAACAGGGTCTTCAGAAGGGACTTCCAGTAGTACTTCCTCCCCCTGTCAAATATCCCTATTACGAAGATGGACCTTATGAAGGCCCATAACCTTTCCGCAGTGAGCCTGTACCTGGCCCTGGCAACGGGTCTGTAAGTTTTTATAAAGGCAATTATCCTCTGGTAGAGGCCCTCCGGGGAGTAAAGCTTCTCCACCACCTTTTTATAACCGAGGAGAAGTTTTTTGTAATCCATCCTCGGGATGAAGTTTATGGAAAAGTCGGTGTTGTTATCAACGAATTCCTTTATAAGCCTTCCCTGCTGCTTCAGCTTCTGGTAAAGCTTCGTCCCCTTGGGAGCCTGCAGGAGGCCGACCATGGCGGTTATGATGCCTGTTTTCTGGATGAATTCCACCATGGAGTCAAATATGTTCGGTGGGTCGCTGTCAAAACCCAGGATGAAGCCTCCCTGGACTACCAGACCGTGGGAATGGATCTTCTCTATTGCCTTCAGGAGATCCCTTCTGTAGTTCTGGGTTTTGTGAGCCTCCTTCAGGCTTTCCGGATTGGGGGTTTCTATCCCCACGAAAACCTCGTCAAATCCCGCCTCCACCATCATATTCATCAATTCCTCATCGTCGGAGAGGTTCAGGGAGGCCTCGGTGAAAAACCGGAAGGGATAGTCCCTGAATCTGGACCAGCGGATAAGTGCCGGAAGGATTTCTTCCTTCAACTTCTTCCTGTTTCCGATGAAATTGTCGTCCACGAAGAAAACCCCTCCCCTCCATCCCAGATGATAAAGAGCCTCCAGCTCCGCTATTACCTGACGGGCGCTTTTAGTCCTCGGTTTATGCCCGTAGAGCAGGGGGATGTCGCAGAATTCGCAGTTGTAAGGGCATCCCCTGGAGAATTGAACATTCATTGAAGCGTATCTTTTAATCTTAATCAGCTCAAATCTCGGGACCGGGGTTTTTTCCAGTTCGGCGAAACCCATGGGCGGATATATCCTCTTCGCCTTGCCTCGCTCCAGGTCCTTGAGGAACCTGCCGAGATTGACCTCCGCCTCTCCCAGGACCTGGTGGTCTACCGTATCCTCAAATTCCTCAAAGTGCATGGTAAAGAGGGGGCCTCCTGCCACCACGGTTTTCCCAAGGGCTTTGGCCCTTCTGATAACCCCTTCGGCGGAAGTTCTCTGGACGGCCATGGCGCTTATCATCACCAGGTCTGCCCACAGAAGGTCCCTTTCCCTGAGGGGTTCTATGTTGAGGTCCACCAGCCTGACCTCCCAGTCCGGGGGGAGAAGGGCAGCCACCGTCAGAAGGCCCAGAGGGGGGAAGGTGGAGCTTTTTCTTATGAACTTCAGGGCGTACTTGAAGCTCCAGAAAGTATGGGGAGGGTAAGAGGGATAGACCAGCAACGCTCTTTTTTTCATCCTTCCTCCTTTCCTAAATTATACACCTAAAGGCTGAAAAATCCTCGCCAAAAGTTTAAAAGTCCCTTAGGAAGCCCCTGGATTTTTTGGGGTAGGGGGGCGGTGGGGTCAGCTTCAGGGGATGTTTTTTCATCTCCTCTAAGGCTATCTTTATTGCCCGCTCCAGCTGGGTATCCCTCCCTTCAAGAAGGTCAATGGGGTCCTGGTCCTGATAAACATCAGGGTCTTCCCCGTGGTTTTCCACTATCCACTTTCCGGTTTCGGCGTCGTAAAATCCCACATTGGACTGGTAGATTATTCCGTTGTCTATGGTTCTTATGGGGTTTATTATCCCCACCAGTCCTCCCCAGGTGGGAACCCCAACCACCACGCCGAGCTTCCTAACTTTGAAGTGGTGGGTAAAGGCCTCGCCGTCGGAGCCGCAGTTTTCGTTCACAAGCAGCACATTGACCCCTGGATGAACGGAACCGGGATAGAGCATGGGCTGGAAGTGTCTTATCCTGGAGAAGGCCACCAGCCTTCTCTCTAACTTATCTATTATCATGTACTCGTCGTAACCTCCCCCGTTGTATCGGGCATCTATTATAAGGGCCTTCTTGTACCTGTAGGCTCTGAAGTATTTTTCAAAGTCCGAAAGCCCCCTTTCCATCATGTCCCTTATGTGCATGTATCCTACCTGGCCTCCTGTGGCCTTAAGCACATGCTTCTCGTTGTTGTCCACCCAGTAGTCGTATCTTATGGTCTTGTCGTGGAGCAGGGGCTTTACCACATACTTTCTGGCCCCCTGATAGGAAGGCCTGGAATTCACGGTGATCTCCACGGCCTCCCCTGGATGTATCTGGAGGTATTTTAGGGGGTTTTTCCCCCGCAGGTCCACTCCGTTGATGGCCAGGAGGTAGTCCCCCTCCTTCACCTTTATGTCCGGCCTGGAAAGGGGAGCCTCGTGTCCCTTCTGCCAGCTTCTTCCAGGGTAAATTCTTCTAAAGACGGGGTATCCGTGCCTGAAGGAGAAGTCGGCTCCTAAGGAGCCGGGCATCCTGGGTTTCCTCTCCACCTTCACCCCCATGCTCAGGTCTCCCCCGAATATGTAAGAATGGGAAACGCAAAGGCTCCCTGCCATGTTTATGAGAACCCAGTTCAACTGATTCCTGGAGGTCACATACGGGATTATCTCGGAGACCAGTTTCTTCTCCCTGTCCCAGTCCATTCCGTGCATTTCGGGGTCGTAGAAGAAGTCCCTGTAAAGCCTCCAGGCCTCCAGGAAAATTTGCCTCCACTCGGCCCGGTAGTCCACCCTATAGCTCAGACGGCTGAGGTTGAGCTTTCCGCTGAACTTTCCTGCGGAGAAGAGCTTTGAAAGGGCGGAGGAGTACACTTCCTCGCCCGCCATTATGGAAATGTTTTTGCCGTTAAGAGAAAGGTGGTAAAAGGCCATCTTCCCCAGCTTCTTTACTTTCTTGGACTTAAGGTCGTAGATGTTCAGATAATAATGGGGCCTCAGGGGCCTCACGAAGAAGTAGTCGTAGTCGTTCATGGTTACGAAGGGGAGGGAAAGGTAAACCAATTTGCCGTCCCCGGCCCCAAGGAAAAAGTAATTTCCGGGCTTCACCGGCACCTCAAAAACCCTTTCTTCTATGCCCTGCAGGTCAATCCTTACCTCCCGTTTTTCCTCGGTCTTTTTTTCCTTTTTGGGTTTTTCTCCTTCCCGGAGTTTTTCCCTAAGGCTCCTTTGGTAGAAGGGAGGTTTTTCCCCGGCCCTCAGCTGAACCACCATTATCTTGGTGGGGTTCTGCAGCACATGGTTGTCCTCAAGGTAGTCCACCAGTATCTCGTAGTTTCTGTTGGAAAGGAAGTAAAGGTATTTCCCGTCCGGGGAGAAGGTGGGATTGTAATTGTCAAAGAAGTCGGTGGTTATGGCTTTCTTGAGCCCGGTCTCCACATTGTAAAGGTAAATGACATTGTTCCTGTTGAAGGAGGTTTTGGAAAAGGCTATCCACTTGGAATCCGGGGACCAGGCGTAGTCGCTCATCTCCCAGGAAAATTCGTCGTTTTTAAGGTATTTGTTTTTGTCAATCAGCCTTAGCTTACCGGTTTTCATGTTCACTATGTATATCTCCAGGTCCTTGGTTGAAAAGACCATCCAGTTCCCGTCCGGAGACCACTCAGGATGATAGGGGTAAGTCCTCAGGTTTTTTGTTATCTGTCTTGTTTTTCCTGTCCTTACATCCATTTCGTAGAGCTGATATTCCCCGCTTTCGTCGGAGAAGAAGGCTATTTTGCTTCCGTCAGGGGAAAAGACCGGGTACATCTCCCTTGCCCCTGGAGTCCTGGTAAGGTTCAAGGACTCTCCGGTTTTGTTGTCAACCAGGAAGAGGTCTCCCCTGGCTTCTATCACGGTTCTTTTCCCCTGATTGTCCACATCCACATAGTGAATGTATTTTTTGGGATTTATGTCCCTGGGCACCAGCCTCCAGTAATCGTCAGCCACCTGAACCTGAACCTTTCGGAGCTTATCCTTGGCCGGGTCAAAGACCCAGATTTCCCCCTTTTCCACGAAGACAATCTTGCCGTCTCCGCTGGAAAGATAGGCTATGTCGCTCTTGAAGGAGGTGTGCCTCCTTATGTCCTTGGGGTTATCCGGGTCTATGGAAAACAGATTCCTCACCCCTTCCCAGCGGTCTGACATAAAATAAACCCTTTTCCCCACCCAAAGGGGATAGGCGTTCTTTCCCACATACCTGGTTATCAATCTGTAGGAGCGGCGGGCGGGGTCGGCGATCCAGATTCTGGTATACTGCCCTCCCTTGTATCTGTGCCAGTAATATTCCGGTCTTCCCCTGTCGTTGTAGGCTATCCTTTTTCCATCGGGGGAAAAGGAAAGAAAGACAGCCCTGGGAAGAGGAAGGGGCCTGGGATAGCCGCCCTTGAGGTCCACGGCGTAAGCCTTCCTTTCCCACCCGGTGAACAGCTCAAAGTCCGAACTCACAACCACATTCTTGCCGTCAGGGGTCCAGCCCACCACCACGGTCCTTCCCTGGTCAAAGGTGAGCCTTCGGGGCTCTCCTCCGTTTATGGGAATCAGGTAGACGGCGTTGAAACCTTCGTAGCTTGCGTTGAAGGCTATCCACCTTCCGTCCGGGGAGATCCTGGGGTGGGTTTCCTCTCCAGGGTAGGAAGTCAGCCTGGTGGCCAATCCTCCCTCCTCCTTCACTATCCAGAGGTCGCCGTCGTAGGAAAAAACTATTTTCCCTGCTCCGATGTCCGGCCAGCTCATGTATTTAGCCGTTGCCGGAAAAACCATGAATGAAACCGCCAACAGGATAAACAATAAGTTTAAAGCTCTTCTCAATTTTCCCTCCTTCTCCTTGGTCCTTTTATCATGAGGAAGTATTATAATCCAAAACAATTTTCCCTTCTACTTCAGGATCTGTTTTGCCCATGTGGTTCAAATCTTGACTTTTGCCGGGGATTGTTCTATCCATAAAAGTATGGAGAAAAGGGAATTTGAATGCAGGGTTATAACCCCCCTTTTTATGTCCGGGGCAGATGTTAATAGGGCTGAACTGCGGCCCTCTGAGTTTAAAGGCATGATGAGGTTCTGGTGGAGGGCGGCCAGGGCAGAGCCCGATTGGAGGAGGCTCAGGGAACAGGAGGCGAAAATCTTCGGAGGTGCAGGGGAAGGGGAGGGCAGGAGCAGGTTTTTCCTGAGGGTAAGTGGAGAGCCGGAAGTCGGGAGGAACCTTAAGGAGGATTATGAGTTAAAATGGGAGTTAAAAAGAGTTGATGGTTCAAAAACCCTTATCGGAGATCATGCAGGTATAGGTTATTTACTTTATTCTACCACAGGTATGTTTCTCAGGCCTTATTTTAAACCGGGAGGGAAATTTTATTTAAAGCTAATTATGGAAGAGGAGGTAACAGAACAAGTTCTTGCCGCCCTTTGGCTTTCGGTAGTTTTGGGAAGTTTTGGAGCAAGGTCTCGTAGGGGAGGGGGTTCTATTCTTTGCGTTCCTTCCTGTAAGAAGAAAGATTTAACTTTTAAACCCCAGGATAAAGATGCTGAGGAAATTTCCGCCTGGTTAAGGAAAAATCTCGCATTGATAAATAAAATCTTAAAGCCGTCCCTGGCCAAGCAAGTTCAGTATTCTAATTTCAAGGATTCCAATATTATAATTTCCCAAAAATCCTTCTTCGGATGGGAGCAAGCTTTAAATGATATAGGAAAAATTTACAAAAATTTTCGCTTCAAAAAAAGGAAACAATTTTTGAAAGTTGCATATTTTGGATTCCCTATCCTCCATTTTCGGGGTAGGAACCTTAGAATTGAAGTGAAGGCAGGAAAGCGAAAGGAGGAAAGATGGGAATACATAGAGAGAAGAGCCTCTCCTCTCTGGATAAAGATTTTAAGCAACGGTGAAGAATATTTCTGGATGGCCATCAGGTTTAATGGCCAGTTCCTTCCCCCAGATGCAGAAATAATAGAAGTAGAGAAAAGAAAAAATAACAATAAGTGGAAGGCAAGGGTAAGCAATACTCTGAAACAACCTGATTCTTCCCTTTTGAATGAGTTCTGGGAAATCTTAAGAGAGAAGGGTAAAGAAATAAATCTGATACAGCCATGAGTGAGGGATATTTGATTTTCAGCATAGGTCCTGTGCAGTCCTTTATTGAGAAGGCGAGGAAAGCCCAGGACCTCTACGCCGGGAGTTTCCTTTTGAGCTACCTTTCTTCCCTTGCCTGGGGGGAGATTAAGGCCCATGGTTTGGCGCCGCTCTATCCCGTAAGAAAATCCCGGGCCCTGCCCAATGTAATGTTGTTTCAGGGGGAGATGGGGCGGGCAGAGGAGGCGGCCAGGAGGGCTGAAGAAGCCGTAAGGGAAAGATGGGAAAAACTCCTTCCCAGGCTCCTCCCTGTCCTCACCCCTTCTTCCCGGGAACAAACCCTGGATTTTCCGGAGGTTTACTGGGTCTGGGGGAAAAATGTGGGAGAGGCACAGCGGTTCCTGGCCGCAAGCAAAAAGGCAAGGCCCTTTTCCCAGAGTGAAGAGGACCATCGCAGCCTCAAGTGCAGCATATGCGGTGAAAGGGAAGCCCTTTTTTACAGAAAGGACCACCGTGGGAAAACCCCAGGGATTCTTCAGAGGAATCCCTGGGCCAGGATTTACAGTTATTATGACCGCTCCCTTCCCCTGAGGGACCTTTCCCCCGGAGAGGCTCTATGTGCGCTGTGTTTTTCAAAGAGGAGGTTGAGGGAGGGAGGAATTGATGGTTTTGAAGGCGAATTTCCCTCCACGGCCAGAATCGCCCTCATGGATGCCGAGGCCAGCCACAGGGAGCCCTTCCGGGAATTCCGAAAACTCTTTAAGGGGCATTTTGACTACCATCTCTATTATCCGGAAAACTTAACAGAAGAGTACCTAAAAAGGGAAGGCATACTTGGCGAAGCGAAGCCCCACCAATTGATAAGAAGGCACGGGGAACTCTTTGAGGGAGTATTTTTGCCAAAATATTACGCCGTCTTCCTGGCCGACGGCGATGACATGGGGAAGAGGATAGCTTCCCTTTCCCCTCAACAACTTCCGGGGTTTTCTTCCTCCCTCTTGGATTTTGCTGAAAAGGTGGGGGAGATTTTGAAAGAGCCCAGGGGAAGGATTATCTATGCAGGGGGGGATGACCTGCTGGCCATGGTTAACCTCAACGGGGCTCTTCCCCTGCTCTCCAGGATAAGGGAGGCTTTTCCTTCGGGCCTTACCCTCTCAGCTTCCCTTACTGTAGCCCATTACAAACAACCCCTCTCCCAGGTTCTGGCAGTGGCGAGGGGGGCCTTGAAGAACTGGGCTAAGAAGGTTAAGGGGAAGAACGCCCTGGCCATCGTTGTGATACGACACAGTGGGGAAAGAACCCTTAGCCTTCTCCAGTGGAAACAGCTGGGGAAAGCAGAGGAAATTCTAAAAGCCCTCCTGGACGGGGAGGTATCCACCAATTTCATATATTCCCTCAAGAAAATTGGAGAGCAAGCCCCCCTTGCGGACAAACCCTTCCTGGACCTGGCCAAAACTTACATCAAGCGTTCTATGGGGGAAGGGGGGGACTTCCATAAAGTATACTCCGCCTTTGAAGACCTTTTCCTTGGGATGAAGGGCCTGGAAAAGAGGGGAGGGCCAGGGGAGATTTTTGATAAAAATGCAAATTTCCTCAGCCTCCTTGATAATCTGGCCTTTCTACGCAGGGAATTGAAGGAGGGAAGATGAAGGCATTGGAATTTAAGCCCCTGGATACGGTTTATTTCCGCTCCGGAAAAGATATAAGTTTCGGCACAGGAAGAAGCCTTTTCCCACCCCCTCCGTCAGTTCTGAGGGGGGTCCTCAGGGGGATTTTCCTTTCAGAAAACCCCAGATTTATTGAGGCGGCCAGAAGGGGGGAGGAAGAACCCAGTCTAAAAATCAAGATAAAGGGGGTTTTCGTTAAAAGGGGTGCTTCCCTTCTCTTCCCCCTTCCCCTGGACCTTTATCACCCCAAGGAGAGCCAGGAACAGGTTTTAAAGAGATACATTCTTCAAGAAAGGAAGTCCCCCTCCTCCTACCCCCTTTCCCATTTTCTTCTTTCGGAGGAAGAGGGGGAGGTGCCGTGGGGATTCCTTGAGGTAGGGGCCTTCAGGAAATACCTTGATGGGGAAGGGACTTTAAGATTTATAGGAAATGAGGAGATATTCTGGGAGGAGGAGAAGATAGGTATAAGAAGGGATTTTTCCACAAGAACCGTAGAGGAATCAGCTCTTTTCTCCCAGGTTTTTTTGAGGCTCAGAGAAAATGTAAAATTCTTAGTATGGTATGAGGGTGCGGAACTTCCAGGGGAGGGAATAGCGAAATTGGGGGCCGACGGAAAGCCCGCAAAATTCAAAGAGGGGGAGATAGAGGACATACCCATGCCCCGATTCAACAGGAGATTTAAAATTTACTTAGCCACCCCTGCCATTTTCAAAAACGGATGGCTTCCATCGTGGATAGGCAAAGATTACCTTTTAGAGAAGGACGGGATAAGGGCCAGGCTCATAGCCGCCGCCGTGGGAAGGCCGCAATTCTTTAGCGGATGGGACATGAGCAAAAACGAGCCCAAGAGGAATTACAGGGCGGTTCCTGCGGGGTCAGTTTACTATTTTGAGCTTTTGGAGGGTTCCCCTTCCCTGCTGGAGAGGGTCTTCCACGGAAAAATAATTTCAGAGGAAAGGGCAGAGGAAGGCTTTGGGCTGAGTTTTGTGGGGAGGGCATGATGAAATGGGTTATAACCACCGTAGGAACGTCCATATTTGAAAACCTTTTAAGGGAAGGGAAACTGAGCGAATCCGATTGGGACGCCGTAATGGGGCTGGATTTTTCCCATTGGGGCGAAGTAGAAGAGGAGAGGAAAAGGCTTAGGAAGGAGGCGGCAGAGGCCCTCAGGGAAAATCCCTTTAAACTCTCGGCAGAGCTCCATAGCCTCATAAAAATTCACGAAAGAAAAGGGGAAGAACTTGGGGTCATCCTCCTCGCCTCTGACAGCGTATCCTCCGCCCTGGCCGCCTTTTTAATAAAGGAGTTTCTTGAGAAAAATTTAAACGATAAATTTCCGGAAGTAAAATTTGACCCCGAAAGAAATGTCATATCAAACCTTCAGGTTATAAACAAAACCAATTTCTTGAAGGAAGGTCTAAAAGGCCTCATCGAGTTTTTAGAATGGGTAAAGAAAACTTACACGGCCCAAGAAATTGCTGTAAACATTACAGGAGGATTTAAAGCTACCATTCCCTATATTACGATTTTTGCCAATCTTAACGGAATTTCCCTTTATTACATTTTTGAGAAAACCGAGGAACTTATAGAAATACCCCCATTACCTGTTCAAATAGACAGAGAGTTTATAAAGGCGTATTGGGAATTTCTAAAAAAACTGGAGGGAACCATAGAAGATTTCCGCAGCTTCAAATTTCAAAATCCTGAACTTGTCTCAAAGCTTTCAGCCTTTATATGGGAGGATGGCAATGAGGCCACCCTGTCTCCTATAGGGGAAATGTTCTTGAGAAAAATCGAAGAGGAATATTTTATCCTTTATGCCACCAGGGAAGTGATAGATGAGATAAATAAAAATTCCTTTCTCAGACAGCAAATTCAGAAGGATTTTTGGAAAGAAGAGCTTAGAAGGAAAAAGACGAGAGAAGAGAAGGGGCATCTCGTTTACAGGGATGGAAACCTCAGACTTTATTACCTGGAGAGGGGCCAGGGGGAGGACAAAAAAATATACCTTTATAAATTTTTCCAGGAAAAGGGGGGCCACGAAGACCATGTTAGGTATTTAAGTTCCGTAAAGGTTCCCAACGAGGAAGAACTTAAAAATAAGACGCAGAAAATAGAACTGGAGAAACTATGAGGCTCTTTGTCCTGCTTTCCCACGAACTTTCCCAACAGCAAATTCGGCAGGCCCACGAGGTTTTAGGTGTAGGGGAGATCCTAACCCTTCCTGAAGGGCTTAGAAAAACCTGGTCCTCCATCCCTCCCCATCTGGAAAGCCTTAGAGAATATCTTGAGCCCATTTTCTCCTGGCTTTCCCAGGCAGCACCGGGGGATTATGTGCTGGCCCAGGGGGATTTCGGAGCAGTTTTCCTGGTGGTGGACTATGCCTTTTCCCGCGGCCTCGTTCCCGTGTATGCCACCAGCGAGAGAAGGCACAGGGAGGAGAAGGCCGGGGAGGAGGTAAAAATTTACAAAACCTTCCGACATGTTCGCTTCAGGAGGTATGAGAGATGGGAGGGATAAGGTATAAAATAAAACATAGGGAGGGGAAAAATGTTTAAAAAAGCGGTTCCCTTTTTCATCAAAATTATAACCCCACTTCATGCCGGAACAGGTCAGGAACTGGGGATAGTGGACCTGCCCATTCAGAGGGAGCGTCACACAGGGCTTCCTAAAATAGAAAGCAGCGGGGTAAAGGGAAGCATAAGGGAGGTTTTCAGGGAGGCCTTTCCTGAAGAGAAAGAAAAGATTGAGGTGGCCTTTGGTCCGGAAGAAAATCCCCAGCACGCTGCTACCCTGGGCTTTACCGAGGCGAGGCTTCTACTTTTTCCCGTCAAATCCGCTATGGGGATTTTCGCCTTAACCACATGCCCCATGGTCCTTCGCCGCCTCAAAAGGGAACTTTCCCTTCCCGGGGTTTCCCTCGGAAAACCAGTTCCGGCGATTCCGGATGAAAACACCGTGGGGGAGAATTCCAGCCTTCTTCTCCAATACGGCCAGGGAGAAAAGGCGGTGGTTCTTGAGGAGTTTACCTTTAAAGTAAAGGAGGATGAAAAAACCACCCAATTTGCCGCCTGGCTTAAGGGATATGCGGGAGTAGAGGAGGCTCCCCAGAGGCTCGTGGTCCTTCCCGACGACGATTTCAAAACCCTGGTAAACCTTACCACCGAAGTTATAACCAGGATTAAAATTGAGCCGGAAACCGGCACGGTGAAGGAGGGAGCCCTTTTCACCGAGGAATTCCTCCCCTCCGAGACGGTTCTCTACAGCCTTGCCCTGGCCACCCCCCTGAGCTTTCAGCAAGTGAGGGAGCATTTTCCCGGAAACACCCCCGAAGAGGTGGCCGATTCCATACTCAATTTCTTCCTTAAAATACCCTCCTTCATCCAGATAGGGGGGGATGCCACCATAGGAAAGGGCATCGTTCAGATAATAAGGGGAGGTGGGCAATGAAAATAAAGGACCTGGGGAGAAGAAGGGCCATGAAGGCCTATCAATTTGTCAGCGAGGCCACCGAAAAATTAAAGGGGGAAAACCTCAAAAAATACAAATCCTATGTAAAAAAGCTTCCCATGCTCATAAAGACCAATGGACTTGCCTCCGCCATAGCCTTTGTCCACGGCAAGAAAGAACAGGCCTGGAGTCTGCTCTATAAACAGGTGGAGGATTGGGCCAGGGAACAAAACCCTTCCCTCCAGGGTTCCCCTCTCGTGAAAACAGTTATTGAAGTTCCAACCTCCCAGTACATGGCCCTCACCGGGGAGGTCCTTTCCCTCTTAGAGTGGATGAGGAGATTTGCCGACGGAATGATAGAAGGGGAGAGCTCCTCATGAGAAAGGGAAAAATAATAAAAAAGAAGGGTAAACTTCTAATTGAATCCGGTGGAAAAACCTTTTCCCTTAAGAAAATAAACCTCGGGGAAGAATACATTGGTAAGGAAGGCGAATTTACCACCGAAGGCCCCTATGTGGTCAGGCTGAAGGTAGGAGACAGGGAGTTCAAAGCCGGAGAAGAAAAGGAAGCATCCCATGAAAAAGAATCCGGGATTCGCTCATATCTGAGAGAAACGAAAATACCTTCGGACACCAGGAGTGTGCTTCTTTCTTCCCTGAAAATTCCCGATAACTTCCTCCTCCAGCTCCAGAAGTTCGCCCGCTGGGAAGGAGAAAAGGAAGGGGAAAAAGCAAAATTTTTCAAGGCAAGCAGGGGAGAGGTGGAATACCAACCTTTGTTCCCCCCTCCAGGCTCGTCAAAAAGCCTTGCGGATAAAATAAAAGAAATAAAGGAAAGGATAGAGGGGATAAAGGAGGCCTTTGGGAGGCTGGGATACAAATCCGTATCCTTTCAGGCACGACCCCTCTGGAGGATGACCGTGGGACTTGGTTCGCCCTCCGTTTACGAGACCTCCATCACCCTGCATCACATCTACGGAATTCCCTACATCCCTGCCTCGGCCATAAAGGGGGTTTTGAGGACCTATTACATCCTTGAAAAATTCTCAGGGGACGAAAAGAGGGCGGAGGAGGACGAGGAATTTGTGGCAATTTTCGGAAAGGGAGGGGATAAAGGGGAAAGGGGAGGGGTTATATTCCTGGATGCCTACCCTGTGGAGATACCCAGGATAAAGGTTGACATTGTAAATCCGCACTACAAGGAATACTACGAGGGAAAGAAGCCCCCGGCCGACTACCTGGAACCCACCCCCATTACTTTCCTGGTGGTGGAGAATACCCCCTTTCTTTTCCTTTTGTTTTCCAGAAAAACTGACCTTGAAAAGGTAAAGGGAGAGCTTAAAAAGGCCCTGGAGGAATACGGCCTTGGGGCTAAAACCTCCTTAGGATACGGTGTAATGGAAACCTTGACGGAGTAGGTATAATGTTAATATGAAGAGAATAAACTTATCCTTCAATATCCCGCCGGGTGAGAACTCCTCCTTCATTTCCCAGAAAAAAAACTTCCGGGTTAATTTATCCCCCAGGAGAAAAAGGGTATAACCTTAGAAAATTGGGGGGTACATGAAAAACACCTACCATATTTTCACAAGCGGTTCCCTGCGTCGCAAGTCCAACACCCTTTTTATAAAGTCTGCAAAGAGCGATTATATCCCCGTGGAGATGGCGGAAAGTCTTTTCATCCACTCCTCCATGAAATTCAACACGGCCCTTTTTGAATTTCTATCCAAGAAGGGAATCACCTTGCACTTCTTCAATAGAAGTGGTGAGTTTTACGGCGAATTTCTTCCTGCCTCGGCAAAACCCAGTGGAAAAATCATACTCCTTCAAGCAGAGCACTACCTGGACGGCGAAAAGAGACTTGCCATTGCCAAAAGAATAGTTCTGGGAGCCATGGGCAACATGCTGAGAAATGTTAATTATTACAATACCAGAGGCTCTGACCTAAGCGATGAGCTCTCCCTTCTTTACAAGTTCAAGGAGCAGGCCAGCGAAGCGGATGAGGTCCCAACCCTCCTTGCCTACGAGGCCAACTTCAGGGAGGTTTATTTCCGATGCTTCAACAAAATACTGCATAATCCCGACTTCCGCTTCAACCGCCGTAGCACCCGTCCTCCCTTAGACCCCATAAACTCCCTGATAAGTTATACCTATGCTCTCCTTTACAGCGAGGTCCTAAACCAGGGACACCAGACCAAACTCTCCCTGGCCATATCCTATCTCCATTCCACCAACGAAAGAAGCGACAGCCTTATCTATGACATAGCGGAGGTCTTCAAGCCTGTTATAGCCGATAGAATAATCTTTTCCTCCATAAACCACGGAGAGATATCCTCCTCGGACTTTGAGACTAAGGCAGGTGGAGTCTACATCAAAAGGGAGACCAGAAAGAGAATTACCGAAAAATTTGAAAAATTTCTCCGCAGGACCTACAAAGGGGAGAACGGGGCCACCTGGAGCTATCGGACCTGGATAAGGGAGGAATTCTGGAAATTAATTAGGCATCTAAAAGGAGAAAAGGAGTACAAGCCCTTCAGGGTGAGATGAGCCATGTTCGTTATAATGGCCTACGACATAGGAGAAAAAAGGGTGGGCAAGGTCTTGAAAATTGCCCGCCGCTACCTCCACTGGGTTCAAAGGTCGGTATTTGAGGGTGAAATAACCGTTTCGGCACTACTTTCTTTGAAGAAGGAACTTTCCCGGGTAATAGAACCAGAGGAAGACACCATAAGATTTTACAAACTTTCCAGCAGAAACATGGTGAAGGTGGAAACGCTGGGAAGGGCTACCCCGCAGGATAGGATAATACTTTGAGAACGACGCAGGGGGGCGGCTTTCCCTATCCGCTCCCCTGCATTAGAAGTAAAAGCATTTTGGAAAACCTATTTTTTCCCTCGGGATTTGAAAAACAATGGGAAAAACCTACAACGACGAATAGCCTTAAACCTTGACAGGATGAGCATTTTTGCCTAAAATATGAAGTAAGGGAAGATGGAAAGGGGAATTTTAAAAGAACCTGAAAATCGGCCCTACAAAGGGGCCCTCGTCGGTTTTAAGCCCACCTATGAGGATTTGAGACCCCTTAGGGCCTTATAAATTGGAGAAAATCAGCTCTGGTTTTAAGCCCACCTATGAGGATTTGAGACAAAACCGACTGCTTCCACTACTTTTCAAATTCTTCTTTGGTTTTTTAAGTCTACCTATAAGGGCTTAAGCCCCCTGGGGAAGTCTCCAGGAAGCT
>JALSNJ010000010.1 GCA_026987025.1 Candidatus Aminicenantota bacterium
GGGAACTTGACACCGAGGAGAAGGTCAGGATATTGAAGTATTTAGTGGAAAAGGAGATACTTTTCTACGACCCCATAGAGCGGGCAGTGCAGCCCCACAGCAAGACTATGCTCTTGGCCATAAGGGAGGTTCTGGATTAGCTCCAAAATGAAACCCGTTTTTAGGGCCGACCTGGAGCAGAGTTTTTACCCTACAAAAAGCAAAAAATCAAAGTTTGTAGGGTAAGTCATTGGAGAAGAGCCTCCAGCGATTCCACAAGGGAAACTTCCCGGGGAAGGTTCTCTTTCGCTTCCTTTAAAGAGCTTTTTATTCGCCTTTTCCAGGATGGAGGGAAAGTCTTCCAAAGTCCCAGGAGTTTTTCCTTCTCCTGAGGATTTTGCAAAATGTATCTCCCAACATAAACCGCCTGTTTTAGGTCCTTTTCGGCCTTTCCCGGTTCCTTTCTCCTTCGGGAAACTAAAATTTTGTGGAAGAAGAAAGCCGATGGGGAAGGAAGGGATATCCTGAGTCCGCGGGCAATCTTTAAAGTTATGCTGTGAGAAAGCAATAGATCCATGAACCTTAAAATCTGAGGAGTTACTTTTAGCTCCTTTATATAAGGAGGCCTGCTTCTTCCCTTTCCCCTCTGGGGCGCGAGAAATTCTATTTTCATTCCATATCCGGTAAAGTAAAGGGAGCCGTCGGGATTGAAATTTTCTGAAAATCCCAACTCTTTAAGGAGTCCCGAAATGTTGAACTTTTTTCCCTTGTAGGGCAGGGGAATGAGAATATCCAGGTCTCTGGTGGTCAGGGGATAATGGGGCACCGAGAGGTATTTCTGATAAAGCCAAAAACACCATGTGCCGATAACCTCTATGCCTTCTTCCCAAAGACCACTCTTGGTAAATTCTCTAAAAAGCTCCTCTATAGGTTTTAGAAAATAAACTTCTCCTTTCGGTTCCTCTTTTAGCAGCTTTAATGCCTGCCTTACTTCTTTAAGTTCGGTCTCCAGTTTCTTTCTCTTTTCTAAAGCCTCTAAAAGCTCCTGAGGGACTTCTTTTCCTATGTATTCATCTATGAGTTTCCCTTCTTTTCTGTATTGGAGATAATAGTAAATTCTTTTGCCTTTTTTCTTTTTTTTAATTCTTCCCTTAGGAAGAGAGCTAAGAGCAGAGATAATTGACCGTTCCTGCTCTCTGTAAAATTCTACCGTTTCCTCAAGCATGTGTTTAAGGTCTTTCATATTCTAATTTTACCCTACAAAAAGCAAAAAATCAAATTTTGTAGGGTAAAGTTAGACTCCTGCCATTATTTTCGGTTCCTTTAGAAGACCTCCCGTTTTTATTTTACCTTATTTTATCTTACATGCCAGGCTTACCCAGGGAAAGACATAGAAAACATCGTTGTGTGAACCCACAAAACCCAAATCGGCGGAGAATTTTCCTGTAAAGAACCTCAGTCCGGAGATATACAAGGACCAACCCCGTGCGGTGGAGAAGATGTTTTCGCTCATTATTTTAAGGTGCCTTCCCACCCGGTAGGTTCCCCCCAGGACGAAAACACCCTCATAGGAGACCTCCTCACCGAGAACACCATAGGAGAAAACCAGGGCAAGGGTCAGTTTTCGGTTTTTTACGGAAAGGGCGGCATATCCAATCTTTTCTTCAAGGTCTTCAGAGGAGGAAACAGAATGACCGTAGATACCCCCTACGGAAAAGAAGGTATTTTGGCTCCTTAGAAGGGTCAGCTTTGGGGCTATGTAGGTTATGAGTTCTCCTGTGAGAGTCGCACCTGCCGCGACGCTGAAGGAATCGGTTATTCCCACCCTCAGGGCAGGAAAGAAAAACTCATACAGGCTTATTTCTATACTTCCACTTTTCAGGTTTTCTCCTGTAGGAGAGAAAAACAATCTGAAATCCGTGGGGTCACTTACCTGTGCCCCTGCCAGCCAGATAAAAATGAGCACTGCCAGAAACCTAAAAACCGCCCTTTCTTGCTTCCTTTTTTCCATCATCTTTATTCCCTCCTTTAATATTCTATAGCAAATTATGATATTCCTATTTTTTATTATATGCGTAGGAGTTAAGCTCCATTTCTTAGGGAACTCCCTGGTGGTTAGGCATAGCAAGCTTCTTTCATCCTTCTGCAAGGAAACTTTCCAGGGAAGAAAGGGAGGGCTTTTCCCGGTGGTTTCTCGCCCACAGATAGAAGCTCCCCCTGGGTATACTCAAAAATCGGAGCAGGGTAGTGGGTTTTACTCTCCGAAGTAAAGGATTTTCTTTCCAGAACTTCTCCAATTGTTTTCTCTGAATCAGGTCAAGGTTGTTTATGTAATGGTTGAAGGTCACCTCTGGAAGAAGATGCCCCATGGCCTTTACTATGTTCATTATGGTTTCTCCTTTAGCCCTCATCCTTGAAGCAAAGCCGTGGCGAAGGAGGTGAAATCTCAGGGAACCAAGCCCGAGGTCCTCGCACCTCTTTGAGAACTCCCTTGAGATTTCAGAAGGGCTTACGGGAAGAGCGATAAACCTTCTTTCCTGCCTCATCAACTTTTTAACCAGTTTGTCTTCCCTGTCGGCCAAGCCTCTTTTTCTGAGAAAGTAGATGTTGCTCTTCATGGTCTCTACGATTTCCTTTTCCAGCCCCACCAGACCTCCTATCCTCAGTCTCCTCCTGGCGCTTCTGGATTTTCCCTTATCTATGTAAATCCACATGCTATCCCCCTCAAACCAGATGTCCTTCAGCCTGAGGTTTGTTATCTCGGATATGCGCATTCCCGCCCTGTATCCAAGAACAACGGAAAAGGCGAGGTTTAAAAGCATGCTCCTTCTGGGTATTTCCCTTCCTTCCTTTCTCAGTTGCTCTCTTTCTTTTTCTATGTCCTCAAGGATGGAAAAATATTCCCTCCAGGTTATAAAGTGCTCCGGAACAACGGCTTCCCTGCTACTCCTCAGCTTCCTCCAGTTTATGTTTACGGCGAGGCCTTTCTCCTTTTCCAGGAAGGAGAAAAAAGCCTTAATGGCCGGCTTAAAGTTTTTCAGAGGGGTTAATGTCCGGAAAATGGTGAAGATTTCCTGAAGGTCCTCCTCGTCCATGTCAGCGAAATCGCTGAACCAGAACTCCGCCGGTATGTTTATGAGATGGGAAAGATAGGCCCTTACGGTCCCTTCCTTCCACTTAGTGCGGAGGCAATATTCGGCGAAGTCCACCAGGTGCAGGGCGTTTTTTCTTACCTCTTCCGGCAGGGAAGCTCTCAGGACTTCCCCCCGAAACCCTTCCATCGTTTTTTCAAGGATTTTCCTTTTCTGAGGGCCCAGGGGCTTAGGAAAGAGAAGAACCACCTGTTTAAGGACCCTCCGGTAGAGACCGTTTAGAAAATCCACCACATCGGCCGGAAGTTCCCCTGTTTTCTCCATTTCCTCCTTGAGGATTTCCTCCCATTCTTCCACCTTTTTCAGGGGAATGGGCAAAAACCTCTTTTTTATCCTTCTGGTTCCGACCTCTTCCCCGAACCTCTCAGGCTCTACCTCTATAGTTGGAGATGGGGGAGAGTAGAGCCTTCCTGCAAGGTATGAAATGATGTCGGAAGAGTAGATAAGCCCTGCGTAGAGCCTGGAGGAATTCTTGAGTTCCCTCCATCGGGTCTCTTTTCCGTAAATTTCCCTGACCCACCTCTTCAGGTGATAGTTAAGGGAGGAGGAGGAAAGGGAGAAGATCCCGGGAAACACGAGGTCTTCCGGGGAAGTATTCCTGCGCTTTTTCCTCCTCCATGCGCCCAAAATGAGTTTTGACACCGGGTCTATCCACACCTTCAAGGGAAACTCTCTTCTCCAATTTTCCCTGTGGAAAAACAGTGTTCCTTCCTTAAGGTTCACATCCTTCCACCGGAGGCGGGCAAGGGCATAACCCAACCCCTCAAAGGTGAGGTGAGTGTTAACCTGGAGGGAGATTGCGAGCATGGCCCAGAAGTCCTCTTCCTCCAGGGGTTGCGCTTTCCCCAAAAAATTCAGAAACTTCTCCTTTGCCCTGGGATACTTCTTCGCCATGGAGAGCTTCGCTGCCAGGTCTCTTTCCCTCTTTCCCATGAATATAAGGTTTGAGAAGGAAAGGGCTCTTTTTGAGCGGGAAAACTCCTTCTGAAGGCACAGAAGGAAGGCAGAAGCCACCTCCGGACTGATGGAGGAAGGCAGGATTTCGCCGATTTTGTCCGTAAATTCCTCCTCGCTGATTTCTCCCCTCACGGCGGAGCTCACGAGGTTTTTCAAAGTCCTTTCCGTTAGGTTTAAAGGAGTTTTCCCTGCGGCCCAGAGTATCCTCAGGCAATCCCTGAATCTTTCTCTCTCAGCCCTCAATTTTTTCCCCTAAAAGTTCAAGAATTTCCTCCCGCAGCCCTTCCCCCAGCAGTTCCCTTTCCAGTTTAAGAAGAAGTTTACCGGCCCTCTGGAGAAATTCCCGCAGGTGTCTGGTCTCAAACTTCCAGAGGTAAATAGAAAGCCCTCCGATGTGTCCCATGATGGCTTCTAAGGCTTCAAATTCTTCCTCATCTATTTCCAGGCACTTTGAGAAGAACCAGTGCCTGTATATGTGGAACCTCTCAGAAGGAAGGAACCTTCCTGAAATCTTTTTTAAGGAAAGGTAGGCTTTTATTTCCTCAAAGTCCTTTCTAAGGGTAGAGTAGTCGTAGTGAGTTTTCCCTGCGTACGAAAATATTCCTTCCTCCTCAAATCTTTTAAAAACCCTTCCTCTCAGGACTTTCTCAATGCTTTTTCTGTCTCTCAGGGAAAAGCTCCTTTTAAGAAAGGACCTGTAAGCCTTGAGGCTTGCCAGGGCGAGGGGAGAAAGAGGAACCAGCCTTTCCTCCGCATAGAAAAGATTATTTTTGCCCCTTAGGGTTAGTGTTCCCATGTGAAAGTCCACATCTTCCCAGTTAAGGGATAAAATCTCCCCGATCCTTGCGCCGGTAAAGAGCAATAACATCTGCAGGGCTAAAAACTCGTAAATCCTGGCCCTGATAAGAGAGAGTTTTCTTTTAACACTCCACTTCAGCGCGGACGCCCATGCTCTCAGGTTTTCCCGAAGGACCTCATCCCTGGGACATAATCTACTTCCGAATCTACCCCTGAATTTCTCCGGAAAATCCCTCCCCTTTACACCGAGAAAATCCTGCCACTTAATCAGATGGTTCCATATCCTTTCCCTGGGGAAGTTCAAGTAGAAGAAGGGGGCGTGGAGTTGAAGGGGAAGGCGGCCGGTTAAAAGATAAGCCACCAGGGGATTAAGCCCCATGGATTTGGAGAAGAAAACGAAAGTTTTCCTTAGAATAAGCGGCGTTAAGACAAAGGGCATGCCTATTTCCTCCGAAAGGAGCCGTAGAAAACGGCTCATCATGTAGCCCCTCAAGGGAAATTTCTTACCTCTGAGGCTCAATTGGGGTCTATTTCCGTTTTTAAATAAATTTCTAAGGTGGGGAAGGAGAAAACCAGCAACGGGGACCACCCAGAAATCTTCCGCCTGGCGGAATATTTCCTTAGGCTCAGGGGTCTCCGTTGAGTGTCTCCTTGAGTACACGACCTTCAATATTCCTTCCCCATCGCGGTAAGTAATCCTTTCAATCCCACTAAATTCTCTTTCTTTCTCCCTTGATTCTACGCTCTCCTGGGGACCTTCGGACTCCAGGGAGAGCTTTTCAGCCATAATCTCGGGCGCTATGCCAGAGAGCAGGGAAAGGGCGAGAACCACGGAAAGGGTATAGAAATTTCTTCTGGCTTCGCTCAAGGTTCGGATGCTCTGGCCCAGGTCGGAAAGCCAGGAGAATACGAGGCCGACGAGTTCCTTTATCTGTCTTTCGGTAAGCAGGATGTCGTTTTCTCCGATAGCGTACTCCCTCCAGTAGAGGAAGGATGCTATGTATTTATAAAAGGCATCAACCCCTTCCCTTTCTATCCTTTTCTCGTAGTCTATCTCCTCCTCAAGGAAGCTGTAGAAGGGATAGTCCTCCTTACGGTATTTCACCCTGAACTTCAACTTACTTAAGATTCTGACCAACGCCTTTTCCTCAGGGCTCAGGCCTTCCAGGAAATTTTTGGCATCAAGGGCTAAAGTGAAACTGGAAAACAGAAGCCTATCCAGCTTGTGGAGGTAGGAGTTGAGTTTTTCCTCTGAGGCTATGTACTCAGGTTCAACGCTCCCTTGTCTTTCCCCGTGGCGGATTTCATCCCCGAGCAGAGCAGAGGTGGAAAGCCTCTTCCTCCTTTCACCTATGGCTCCGGTCAGGACTTCGTGTATGTTCCTCTTAAGGGAAACCAGATAGTCCCTCTTGTATTTTTCTTTGATTCCGAGGGAGCTTTTCAACTGGGCTGGAATGTTTATTCTGCCTTCCTCAATCAAAAAAATTGAATCAAGAACCCTGTCCACGAACCTCCTTTTAAGTCTGAGGGTTCCGTAATTGGCCACAGCAAGGGCATCGGACTGAATCTCCCCTGCGGAGGCAAAAAAGATAACCAGGGCCCTGGCCAATAGAAAAACCTGGTTTTCCTGGGTTTTTCCTTCGTAATTGAACCCCCTGAGTTCTTCTATCCAGCCCTTTATGCTTAGGGTAAGATAAGGGGAAAGCAAAGAGTAAGAATTGAGAATGGCTTCCTTCTCTTGCGGGTTCTTCAGGTTCCTCTTTATTTTGTAGTAAGCCCGGAGCAGGGGAGAGGACTCTGCGGTCAATTTTCTCCCAGGAGCCACATAGGCCTTAACGAGTTCGGCAAGCTCTTTTATTCTTCGCTTTGAAGCCGCAATGTCCCTGGGGGTTAGACGAAGTCCAGAGGGATTGATTCGCCGATAGCTATCCAGAGACCTTTCCAGCAACTCCGACGCCAAATCCGGAGCCATCGGAGGAAGTTCTCCGGCGAAGTTCGCCAGGGGGTTTCCCCTGTGTGGATTTCGCAGGTGAAAAGGATTTAAAATCCAGAGGTAGATGACTTCAATGTTGACCCTTCCAGCCTTCGCCTCAAACCACGCCATGTTTCCATATTAGAACATAGAATTTGATTTTGTCAAATTTTCGTAAAGAGTCCCTTCTATAAAAGGTTCTTTTATTGACAAAGAACTCATAAAAGAAATTCTGTTCAACCGTGGATTTTATTTAAGTTCGTATAAGATATATTATGTAAACTAAATACCGTGAAAAGCTATAAGAAACTGGAGGGGAGCCTCCGCAGGAGCAGTCTCCGTATTTTTTTCTCCGATCTCAATTTACGAAAAATCTCAGAAAGGAATAACCAGACATAGGGGTCGGCATGCCGACACGCCGCCCAATATGTCGTATTAATTTTAAATATAGAAAAAATTTCTTGTTTTTGATTTTTGGGCTAAAATTGACTAAAATTTCCTGAGAATTTATCAATTTTAGCATGAACAAAATACCGTTGAAGATCATCTTTATTATCCCCACACCCAGAGCCTCCAATTCTTTACGGACCTGAGGTTGATAGGAGTCCCATCCATGCTTATAGTATTCAAGGACGACGGCCACTGGCCCAACTATGTAAAATCCATGCCTATCTATTATAATGTCCATCTTAAATGGTTCCACAAAACTTGGTAGGAGCTCCCGCCCCCTACTCTACCGAAACTGATTCGCAACATCCAATTTGAAAGATCACCTAAAAGGCAAATTTGTAAGAAATGCCAAGCCAGGGAAAGAAGGGCAGACCTTCCTCAGCGTAGGTAAAGTACATAACCGCAAAATCTATGGCCAAATTTCTGGAAAAGAACCTGATTCCAGGTCCAATAATTCCCCCTTCCCCCGGGATAATGTAGGCTTCTGCCATAAACTTAAAACTACGGGATAAGGGAAGACTTCCTCCCATGAAAAAGAGACCAGGCCCCAGGACCTTTGTCCGATAAAAAGGGAGGGCCAGTCCCAGGCTTAAAAGACTGTCCCTTCTGCCCACGGTGAAAACTCCGTAGGCCATACCTCCACCATCTCCCTGAAACGAACTTACGAGAAGGCCCCCCAGGGCCAGGGACGCTCCCCTACCCTTAAAAAAGGCAAACTTCGGGGCTATGTAGAAAAACTGGGACCTGGTTCCAGGCAAAAGGGAAATTCCTCCAGCCAGGTCCAGGCGGTCTGTCAGACCGAAGGTGAAGGAAGGAAGAAATATTTGATAAAGGGAAAAGAGCACATTTCCTCTTCCCATGGTATAGGCAGTGGGAGAAAAGAAAATCCTTCCATACGCAGGGTCGGAGCCATAGATAGCAACGGATAAAAACAAAGCGAAGAAAACCTTCCTCCTCATACCATATTATTTTACAAAAAAGGAAAGAAATGACAACCCTCAGGAGTCCAGCTAATCAACCCTATTACTCAAGCCCCACCTTATCGGTATAGGTCCAGCGTAGAAGTTCTACATCTCAAGTTGGAGTGTCTTGAGTTATGGTTTCAAATCCTTGATTCAAAAAAATGAATTTCTCCTGAATTCGGTTTTTCCATTGGGTTTAAAAAAAGCTCTTTCTGGCATAATTTTTGCAATTTGTGAAAAGGAGGTGCATCATGAAGAAACTTTACATAATTTTATTGTTGTTCCTGTTCTTACTTCCCACAATGGCTCAGGTAAGAACAGGGAACATTTACGGCACTGTATTGGATTCAAACACCGGCCAACCTTTGCCCGGGGTTACTGTTATACTTACTGGCCCCAAGATCGCTCCTCAAAAAGCTATTACCACATCTGAAGGCCATTTTCGCTTTCTTTCCCTGCCTCCTGGCTCTTATACGATCAAGGCCTCCCTCAAGGGCTTCAAAACTCTCCTAAGAAAAAACATAGTTGTCAATGTAGGAAGCAATATTCAACTCACCTTGAAACTTGAGCAAGGAACCCTCCAAGAAGAAATCACTGTAACCGCAGCAGCTCCTATAGTGGATACGAGGGAAGCCACTGTGGCTACGAACATTACCAAGGATGAACTTCAAGAACTTCCCACGGCAAGAGACCCCTGGGTGATATTAGAATTGGCCCCTGGGGTTTCCATGGACAGGGAAAATGTAGGAGGAAACGAGTCTGGACAACAATCCAACTTCGTATCCAGAGGTGTGGGTAGAAGTGGAACCAACTGGAACCTGGACGGAGTAAACATTACCGATCAGATATCGGTAGGAGCTACTCCATTTTATTTTGATTTTGATTCCTTTGAAGAAATGCAAATTCAGACTGCGGCTAACGATATCACTTCCTTCACCGGAGGAGTTCAGGTTAACTTTGTAACCAAGAGAGGAGGAAATAGGTTCTCAGGTGGTGGAAGACTTTATTATACCGGGAAAGAATTTGAAGCCGACAATACACCTCCCGAAATGGAGGAAGAAGAGCTAAAGGGAAATCGGGTTGATAGCATAGGCGATTATGGTTTTAACATTGGCGGCCCTATAGTCAAAAACAAGGCGTGGTTCTGGGTAGGAGCCGGTTATCAGGATATAAATAAGAGATTGGTTACGGGAAATGTGCAAAACCAGAAACTATATAATTTCAACTCTAAATTTAATTTGAGCTTGGGAAAACACAGAATAGAGTTTCTATACAACTGGTCGGATAAAGTTGTCAAAGGCAGAGAAAGCCACGGCCCCCTTGACGCATGGGAAGCCAGGTACAATCAGACTTCTCCTCATCCCTTTATAAAACTTGAGGATGAGTTTACTCCCTCTGAAAATCTCTTCTTAACGGCCAAAGTAAGTTATCTACCCGGCGGTTTCAAGCTTGAGCCTATAGGACCTGTGGGAGGAATTGCTATCTACGATAGAGCCAAGGACAGGTATCTTGGCACCTACAGGATGTCAGATTACAAAAGACCTCAGTATTTCGGCCAGATAACAGGAAATTATTTCGCCGAGAACCTCATGGGAGCTGATCACGAGTTGAAATTTGGCCTTGAATACAAATATTCCATAGGTCAAAGACATAGAGTTTACTACTCCCAGAGACTCTATTATACCGATTATGAAGCCGGGATTACTAAGTACGCCTACATATACAGAAATTCCGACTATAAGTACTACCTATACAGATTTGGAGCTTATGTTCAGGATACTATAAGTTACAAAAAACTAACCCTAAATCTTGGCCTTAGATTTGACACTCAAAGTGGAGGAACTAAGGCCATTTCCGTGGAGGGAACCCATGTGGATTGGGCCGGAAATTATAATCTTCCCTCTGTTTCGGTCCCAGCGAAGAAGTTAAACTTCATATGGAATGTTCTCTCTCCGAGAATTTCCCTCGTGTATGACCTTTCTGGAAAAGGAACAACTTTGTTGAAAGCCCACTTTGGAATCTATGGCACTCACATATCTTCAGATTTTCCTTACTATCTTGCCTCCACTTATGGATATGTCAGGTGGCACTGGAACGACTTGAACCACGATGGGGCAGTCCAGCCTAACGAAATAAGCGACCCCCTGGTAAGGGACTATTACTCAGTCAAGAACCCTGACAAGCTGTACGACTCAAATCTTTCGTCTCCCCTTACCATGGAAATCACCACCAGCATAGAAAAGGAAATCGTTGAAAACTTTGCTGCAGGAATAAACCTCATTTACAGGAAGTTTTACAACGACTACTGGACTCTGTATTATGTGGAAGAAAACGGTCAACTCAGTCTGCCTCAACCCGACGATTGGGTAATAGGCGGTTACATTCCACAGGAATACGGAGGATACGCTTGGTGGGAATACAGGCCAGGTGTGGAAGAAACCACAACTCCCTGGAGCACTCAGAGGCCGGATTATTACTCCCGGTATTTAGCAATTGAAATTTCCTTCCGCAAAAGGTTTACCCCTTCCAGTCCAATTATGATTAACGGCTCCTTTACATATCAGGATTGGCGAAGATTCTATCCAACCAGAGCATCTTACAACGATCCCACTAATCACGAGCCGGAAGAACTTCTTGATGGACATTATGCGGGTTATATTTCCAGTAGTAGCGGAGGAACCAATGCTTCCATAAATCCAAGATGGATGGCTAAACTCGGATTCGTTTACAAAATGCCCTACAACTTTATACTCAGTGGAGTTTTAGTCGCAAGAGATGGGTACATACTCCCCAAACACTATACTGACTACGATGTTGAAAGAAATGGAATAGGAGATCACCCCGTGGTTTACATAGCTCCTTACGGAACTTACAGACTCCCCACTTTTGTTCTCATAAACACCAGGCTGGAAAAAGTGGTAAAATATAAGGGAATCAATCTTTACCTTTCCGCTGACATATTTAATTTGCTGAATTCAAATACGGCTCTCATGAAAGGCTACGAAGTCAACAGTAAAATCTACGACAAAACCCTTCAGATCCTTAATCCTAGGATAGCCCGTTTTGGCGTAAGATTTGAATTCTAATTAGGTCGGACCGGGCATTCTGCCCGGTCCTTATTTTTAAAATTCGTTTTATTTAATTTTCACAGCCATTTTTTGCGTTTAAAATATAAGAGCATTAATATGGCAATGAAAAGCATTACGCCCAGGGTGGCGAAGTATCCCCATTTCCAGTAGAGTTCGGGCATAAATACGAAATTCATTCCGTATATTCCGGTTATAAAGGAAAGAGGTAGAAATATGGTTCCAATTATGGTGAGCACCTTCATTATCTCGTTCATTCTGTTGTTTATGCTGGATAGATAGATGTCCAGCATCCCGGAAATCATCTCCCTATAACTCTCTATGGTTTCTATCACCTGGACTATGTGGTCGTAAAGGTCCCTCAGGTAAACCCTGGTGCTCTCTTTCACTAAGGGGGAGTCCAATCTCTCAAAATCCCCTGCCACTTCCCTGAGGGGCCACACTGCCCTTCTCATAAGGATTAACTGTTTCTTTATTTTGTGTATGGAGTTAAGAAGACCCCGGGAAGGCGTCCTGACCAGTTCTTCCTCCATAAATTCTATCCTCTCTCCAAGCTTCTCCAGGACTTCAAAATATCCGTCCACTACGGCGTCAAGGAGGCAATATGCAAGATAATCGCTACCCTTTAGTCCTCCCTTCTTTTCCCTTAGTCTTTTTCTTACGGGCTCAAATAAGTCTCTCCTCTTCTCCTGGAAGGACATGAGGAATCCCCTTCCCAGCAATAGGCTTAAATGCTCCACCACCAATTTTTTATTGTCAAAATAAATCATTTTGGCGGCTATAAAGATGTAGTCCTTAAAGGTCTCCAATTTGGGCCTTTGTGCCCTGTTGATTATATACTCAATGGTTAAGGGGTGAAGGCTAAAATTGAGGGCTATTTCTTTGAGGGCGTCCTCGTTTTCAAGACCCTCTATGTTTATCCATACGGTGTTGGTTTTATCTTTGTAATGGTGAAGTTCCTCTGGCCTTTCAATCTTAAATTCCTCATAAAAATTTTCCCCGTATTCTATAACGGTTATCCGGGGCGATTTTTCGTAGGTTTCTTCCTTCATTTCCTCCTCCAGTTCTTATAAAGGGAGGGGATACCCCCCTCCCTTTGCTTACTTAAACTCAGGCGGTTGTATTACCTTAACCTCCCCGAATTTTTCCAGTTGGGGTTTTATTTTATCGGCGGGCCCAACGCACAGGATTACCACCGGCTTTTCCCTGAAGTACTTCCTGGCGGCGAGGTTTACCTGGGAGAGCTTTAACCGGGGAACCTGCTTCTTTTCCCAGTAAAGATAGTCTTTTCCAAGACCGTAAAGTTCTCCCACCAGAAGCCTGTAGGCGAAGTCCATGGGGGTCTCCAGTTTCAGGGCATAACTTCCAAGGTAATATCCTTTGGCCTTCTTCAATTCCTCCTCCGTTGCCCCCTGCTGTCTGAACTTCTTTATTTCCTCCAGGGCCAGTTTTATCGTCCTTCCCACCGTGTCGTTCTTGGTGAAGGTGGAAACCACGAACATCCCCCCCTTTCCGTAGGCGGAAAAATAGGAGTAAATTCCGTAGGTAAGCCCTTCCACTGACCTTATCTTCTTCATCATTCTTGAGGAAAATCCTCCACCGCCCAGTATGTAATTGGCCACCGTCCTGGGTACCCTGTCCGCAACGGCAAGCCCCGCACTGATATACCCTATCCTTATTTGCGTTTGGGGAGCGCCAGGTCTGTTGACGATGTATATCCTCGTGCTCCGGGTTTGCCTTTCCACCGGTAGTAGAGGAAATTCCCTGCCCTTCTCCATCTTTCCAAGGTACTTCTTCACGGCTTCCTTTGCCTGGGATGGGGTTATGTTCCCTGAAAAGACCACAAAAATGTTCCTTTTGGTGAAGAACCTTTTGTGATATCTTACGAGGTCCTCTCTGGTTATCTTCTTCACGGTTTCAGGGGTTTCTTCCCTCCCAAAGGCGGTTCCCTTAAGGACCAAGGAGCGAAACATTTCCGAGGCAAGGTATCCGGGTTCGTCCCATTTCTGGGCCAGGGATGTTATAAGTCTTGCCTTTTCCTTTTTTAACTGCTCAGGAGAGAAGGCAGGATGAAGCATGGCATCGGCCAGAAGCTCAAAGGTGGGGAGGAAATACTCCTTGAGGGACCATCCCGTTATGTAAATTGAGTCGGTGTCCGTATAGGCATCAATGGAAGAGCCCATGGTTTCCACCTTTTCAGCGAATTTTACGGCGTCGTATTTTTCCGTGCCCTTCACCAGCATGGTGGTCAGCAGGTCAGCGGTCCCCTCCTTTCCCGCAGGGTCATAGCTGCTTCCGCCCCTGACCATTATGTAAACGGATACGCTGTCCACATCGGGCCTTGAGACCACGGCTCCCCTTATCCCTTTAACCTTGAAGTAATGAATAGGTGCAGCCAGGGCGAATCCGAGGATAAGGGCAAAAACTGCAAGTTTCCTCATTTCTTACCTCCTTTTTCCGGAAGAATGTAGACCACATTCCTCCTCTTAAAGGTGAAGTATTTGGCGGCCACCCTCTTTACATCCTCCTTGGTAACCCTCTTATATGCCTCAAGCCTCTTCTGGAAAAAGAGCGGGTCCCCCGTATATTGATAACTCGTTCCCACCTGAAGGCCCACGAAGAAGGCCCTTTCAAGACTTCTTACCATGCTGGCTACTATCTGGTTCTTTGCCTTTTCCACTTCCCAATTCTCTATGGGAGAATCTTTAAATCCCTCAATTATGGAGAAGAGCTCATCGGCGGCTTTGCTCAGGTCCTTTCCGAGGTTGATCATGAGATAGGAATAGAAAATCCCACCGTCCATGAGAGCCTCGGCCCCTGCCCCTGCCTGAAGGGAAATCCCTTCCTGCTGGACCAGTTTCCTGTAAATTCTACTGCTCCTTCCCTGTCCCAGGATTCTCGCTGCCACTTCAATGGCCGGTATATCCTCGTTCCTGTAAGGGGGAATCCTGTAAGCGGCGAAGAGAAAGGGAACATTCACCTTCATGTAGATCTTTGAGTACCTGGGCCCCTTCTGCGGTGGTTCCTTGGTTATTACCG
>JALSNJ010000011.1 GCA_026987025.1 Candidatus Aminicenantota bacterium
TAGGGCCTTCGTGGGCAGGATATTCTCCCAGGTGGCGGGCTACGACGAGGCCGATGCCGTGGCCGTTGCCTTTGCCCACCTTCTTTTGAGGGAAAATGATAGGGAGGCTCAGGGGTAAGGTGGTGGAAAAGGAGGAAGGCGCCCTGGTGGTGGAGGTCTGCGGTGTGGGATACGAGGTTCTGGTTCCCACCTCCCTATACTCCTCCTGTAGGCCCGGCGAGGAGGTTCAAATTTACACCGTTTACTATCAAAAAGAAGACGATGTGGGCCTTTATGGCTTTGCCACCTTAGAGGAAAAAAGGCTATTCAGGGCCCTTTTAAAAATATCGGGGATAGGCCCCAAAACCGCCTTAGCGGTGCTTTCCACCCTGGGGACCGAAGGCTTCCTGCAGGCCCTGGAGAAGGAGGATGTAAAAGCCCTGAGCAGGGTACCGGGAATAGGGAAAAAGGGAGCGTCAAGAATAATTTTAGAGATGAGAAATGCCCTTCCATCCAGAGAACAGGCCGTGGAGGGAGAACTGCTTCAGGCTCTGCAGGCCCTGGGCTTCAAAAGGGCTGAGGTGGAGGATGTGGTTCGGGAAGTAGGACGGCAAAACCTTCCCCTGGAAAAGGCGGTCAAGGAAGCCCTCAGGAGGCTGGGATGAGCGATATCCTTTCGCCCAGAAGGCTCACGGGGGAGGAAAGCTTTGAAAAGAGCCTGAGGCCCAGAACCTTCAGCGAATTCATAGGTCAGCGCAGGGTGGTCTCCAACCTGAGGGTATTCGTTTATGCGGCCAGGGAAAGAGGGGAAAGCCTGGACCATGTGCTTCTTCACGGG
This sequence comes from Candidatus Aminicenantota bacterium, assembly GCA_026987025.1. Classification (GTDB taxonomy): domain Bacteria; phylum Acidobacteriota; class Aminicenantia; order S016-38; family S016-38; genus JALSNJ01. The sequence goes on from JALSNJ010000011.1 coordinate 818, forward strand.
CCCGCGGGTCTCGGGAAGACCACCCTGGCCATGATAATAGCCCGGGAAATGGGCGGAAGGCTCCGCATATCCTCAGGACCGGCCATAGAAAGGCCCGGGGACTTAGCCTCCATACTTTCAAGCTTAGAGGACGGGGACATACTTTTCATAGATGAAATCCACAGGCTACATCCCTCGGTGGAGGAAGTCCTCTACGCAGCCATGGAGGACTTTGCCCTGGACATAGTGGTGGGAAAGGGCGCAGGGGCCAGGGACCTGAGGATAAACCTAGCCCGTTTCACCCTGGTAGGGGCCACCACCAGGTTCGCCCGACTCACCTCCCCCCTAAGGAGCCGATTCGGAATAATAGAGAGGATAGACTACTACCCGGAAGAGGAGATGGAGGAGATAATAGCCAGGACCTGCCGCATTCTGGGAATAGATATAGAACAGGGAGCCAGGAGGGAAATAGCCCGAAGGAGCCGGGGAACCCCCAGGATAGCCAATCGCTTGGTGAGGAGAATAAGGGATTTTGCCCAGGTAGAGGGAAACGGCCGCATAACCGAGGATATAGCCCGCTCGGCCTTAGAGAGGCTGAGGATAGACCGCTACGGCCTGGACGAGCTGGAGAGGCGGCTTCTCAAGGCCCTGGTGCAGGACTTCGGGGGAGGGCCCGTGGGGCTGAAGACCCTGGCGGCAGCCCTGAAGGAGGAGACGGAAACCATAGAGGAAATACACGAACCCTACCTTATTCAAAAGGGATTTCTGGCCCGCACCCCCCGGGGAAGGGTGGCCACGGAAAAGGCCCGCTCCCTATTCTCCCCCACCAGGAGCCTTTTCTGAATTTTGAGGGGATTACCGCATTGCCATAGCATCAAAGACTTCTTTGCCGAACAGTGCTCCTCGTGATTACCGTAATTTTCCCGAAGGTTAAGAGGGTTCTGCCTTCTTTAAAGGCCAGGGATAAAACCTCCTCGTCGGAAAGGCCGGCTTTGACCTCAAGCACTGATTTTATGTCCAGGCCCTCTTCCTTCAAAGCCTTATAACTATCAAGGGGAAAATTCTCATCCGCAAGGAACTTCATAACGGCAAAAGAAGCTCGTCGCTCGCAAACTCCTTAAGGTATTGAAAAACTGCCCTCAAAGCCTCCTTTGAAAGCTGAGGATAATTCTCCAATATATCCTTCTCGCTCCACCCCTCGGAAAGGAGTTCCAGAATGAACTCCACAGAAAGGCGGGTTCCCTTTATTATGGGCTTTCCACCAAGGGTTTTTTCATCGGTGGTTATATATTCTCTCCAATCCACGCAAATATTATAACATAAAGGCCCGCTCCCTCTTCTCCCCCACCAGGAGCCTGTTTTAAATTTTTACCGTTTTTTACTTCGCCTTCTCACAAAGCATCAGGACGGCGGAGGGATTATCGGGGACCCTCCCCCAGAGATTTTCTCAATATAGCTTAATCTCCACCCGGCGATTCTTCGCCCTTCCCTCCTCGGTGGAATTGTCGGCTATGGGCTCCGCCTTTCCCCGGCCCTCTATCCTTATCCTTCCCTTATCTATTCCCTCCACATAAATTAAATAATCCGCCACGCTCTGTGCCCTCTGAAGGGAGAGGCGGAGGTTGTAGGCGTCGGAACCCACATTGTCGGTGTATCCAACGATGAGAACCTTCTTCTGAGGATTCTCCCTCAGGATCTCCGCTACCAGGTGAAGGGCCTTCCTGGCCTCCGGCTTGAGGAAGAACTGGTTGAAGTCAAAGAGGACCCTTTCGGGAATGGTGAGCTTTGTGCCCTGGGCGGTTTTCTCCACCTTAATTCCCAGCTCCTCGGGCCTGGGCTTCTCCTCCCCTCTGGAATACTTAGCTATTCTTATGTTGGTGACGAGCTCGGCGTACTTCCCGAAGGAGGTAAAGGCCACGGAGGTGACCCTTCCGCTAAAGGGCTTCATGGCGAGCCTTTTCCCATCAAGGAAAACCCGAAACTGTTTCCTCCTCACCTGGATGGCCACATGAACCTTCCTTTTTATGCTTCTGTAGTTGGAACGAAAGAGCCTCCCCGCACTTTTCATGCTGGCGTAAACGGCCTCTCCGCTGCATCCAGGGCCAACGCTCACCCACACAAGCTGGCGGCCTCTGCCCGGCTCCTTCCCCTCAAAAAGCTCAAGCCTGAACTCGCTGCATTCACCTTTAAGAAAAAGAAGCTCATACTCAATGGAGAACTCGTCGCCTCCAAGGTCCACCTTTTTGATGAGGCTGGCCTTTCCACCGATGGACGAGAAGTACATCCGATCGCCGTACCTCACGCACTCCCCCATTCCTTCCAGCTTATCAAAGGAGGCGGGAAGTTCCCCCACAGGACAGCGGGAGAAGTCCTCTGCAAAAACCACCCTGTCTCCTGGAAGGAATTTTCTGTTTCCCCCGGTTTTAAGCTCTTGGGCGGCCAGCACAGAAACCAGGCCTATCATAGCGAAAATCGGCAGAACCCTTTTTTTCATGCTAACCTCCCTTCAGTTTTTGGGATTTCCAATTTAGCAAATCCCTTGCCACAACCGCCAGTGCAATTAAAGGCGGTCCTCATCTGCTCATGTCCTATTTTAAGGACAGCGCCATGGATAATCCTGGACAAAACCATCCAGAACCGTATTCTACACCCTTGCTGCGAAAATTTCCACGGGAAAATCAATTCCATTTATATAAAACTCATCTTACTTCCACCTTCAGAAAGGGCTTGATTATCCTTTTCTTTCCCTCCGCCAAAACCACCAGTTTCTTTAAAAGGGCCCCTGTTCTGGCGAACATAGAAGTGCCATAATGATCGGCAGCCTTGAAGAAATAGATGTATCTTGTGGTGAGTACAATCTCCCTTTCCTTTCCCAGAGTGTATTCTATTACATTTCTTCCGGGATGAATTTTTCTGCAATCTTTATTGAT
>JALSNJ010000012.1 GCA_026987025.1 Candidatus Aminicenantota bacterium
GGTCAGGGACGGGGGAAGGCTTCGCCTCCAGGGTAAGGGCAATGTGGGGGTTAAGGGAGGTCCCCCCGGCGACCTTTACATAATAGTTAATGTTCTTCCCCATCCCATATTTAAAAGGGAGGGAGAAGATATATACATAACCGTTCCAATAACCTATTCTGAGGCGGCCTTAGGTGCCACCGTGGAGGTACCCACCCTGGACGGGAAGGCTAAGGTAAAAATACCCCCGGGGACGGAGAGCGGCAAAAAACTCCGCCTGAGGGGAAAGGGTATAGCCAGGCCCGACGGCACCAGGGGGGACATGTATGTGGAGGTGAAAATTGTTCCTCCGGACACCACCGATGTAAAGGTGAGGGAGCTTCTCAAGGAGCTTTCAAAATATGAGGATAAAGGAATAAGGCGGAGGCTTCTGGGATGAAGGAGCCAAAAAAATATTACATGATTTCTGCGGTGGCCAGGATGTACAACATCCACCCCCAGACCCTTCGTCTTTACGAAAGGGAAGGGCTTTTAAAACCCAGCCGCTCCCAGGGGAACACCAGGCTTTACACCGATGAGGACCTTAAAAGGCTGGAGCTAATATTGACCCTCACCAGGGAAATGGGGGTTAACCTGGCCGGGGTGGAGATTATTTTGAACATGAGGGATAAATTGGAAGCCATTCAAAAACAGGTCAGCGAGCTGCTCCAGTTCGTCCAAAAACTTCTGGAAGAGAGGAGCGAGGAGCTGGAAAACAGGGGGAGGGCCATAATAAAGCTCTCTCAGATGGAAATCGTGAGGAAAAAGGAATGAGCGACGAGCTTTCCCCCTTTATAAAAAGGCTCCTCCAATACAAGCCCATAACCCCAGAGGAGGAAAAGGAACTTTACGAAAGGATAAAGAAGGGCGACAGGGAGGCCCTCAAGAGGCTTATAGAGGGACACATAAGGTTTGTGGTGAAATACGCATCCAGGTTCATTGGGTACGGGGTCCCCTTTGAGGACCTGGTGGAGGAGGGAATCCTTGGCCTTATAGAGGCGGCCAAGAGGTTTGACCCTGAACGAAATGTGAAATTTCTCTCCTACGCCGGCTGGTGGATAAGGGAGGCCATACTGAACGCCCTTCATCACGGCAGCAGGGCGGTGGAGGTTCCCCGCAGGATGATGCAACATTACCTGAAGCTCAGAAAAAAGAGCAAGGAGCTGAAGTCCAAATTCGGCAGGACGCCCACGGTGGAGGAACTGGCCGAGGAACTGGGCATGGACGAAAAGAGGATTGACAGATTGATGATGATAAAGAACAACGACCTCAGCCTTTCGTCCCAGTTTAAGGATGAGGAGCTTACCTTAGGGGCCATAATACCTGAGGAAGAGGAGGATGTGGCGGAAAAGGTCTTTAAAAAGAGGCTCAGGGAGAAGATACGAAGCGCGGTGGATTCTCTGGACGAGAGGGAGGCCAGGGTTTTGAAGCTCAGGTTCGGTCTGGAGGACGGGGTACCCAGAACCTTAGAGGAGGTGGGAAGGGAACTGGGCCTTTCCAAGGAGAGGGTAAGGCAGCTTGAGATTAAGGCCCTGAAGGAGCTTCGAAGAAACGAAGTTCTAAGGTCCATTCGGGGGAGTTTGAACTGATGGCTGAGAATGTGGAGATCGTAGAAAAGGACGGCGTAAAGATAGCCAGGCCCAAGGAAGATTCTGTCCTTCCACTGGAGCAACTTCTGAGAAGGGCCGGAATACCCCCTGCCTTCGCGGACAGGAGCTTCCATAATTTTATGGTCAACTCCAAATATCCCTCCCTTTTTAGGGCCAGAAGAGCGGTTCAAAAATACGCAGAGCTTTATCCTGCGGTGGAGGGGGGACTCCTGATCATGGGGCCCACCGGGGTGGGAAAGACCCACCTGGCCGTGGCCCTCTGTAAGGAGCTTTTAAAAAAGGGAGTTGACTGCGTGTTTTTGGACTTCAGGGACAGCTTGAAGGAATACACCTCCTTTTCCAATCAGGATAAGAGGGAAGATTACCTCTTTTACCTGGTGGGGGTTGAGGTTCTCGTATGGGACGATTTTGCCTCCCGTCCCATATCAGAATGGGAGGAGGACTTCGTCTACCGCCTCATAGATAAAAGGTACAGGGAGGGGAGGGCTCTCATCCTGACCACGGTTCACGCCGAGGAGCCCGAAGGTCCCGGGGAAGAGGAGGCTCAGGAGAAAATATCCCTTCCCCGGAGGAAAAGCACCCTGGAGGAGATAATAGGGGTGAGGCTTCGCTCCAGGCTTTACGAGATGTGCACGGAAATTTACATAGACGCTCCGGATTACAGGAGCCGGGTTCGCAGACTTTCTTACCGGACAGGAGGGGAAATTGCAGAGGAGAAAGGCAAAGATTGAGGATGAGGTAAAGGAGTTTTCCCGCAGGGTTTCGGCCCTCAAGGAAGAGGTCTCCAAGGTAATAGTTGGGAACCAGGAGCTCATTGAGAAGTTTATGGCCTGCATCCTTTCGGGGGGGCATGTTCTTCTGGAAGGGGTTCCGGGGCTTGCCAAGACCCTTCTGGGCAAAACTCTGGCTTCTTCCATGTCCCTTTCCTTTTCCAGAATCCAGTTTACCCCGGACCTCCTTCCCGCGGATATAACCGGGACCCTGATCTTTGACCCCAAGGGGGTAAGGTTTATAACCAAAAAGGGGCCTGTATTTTCCAATTTCGTCCTGGCCGATGAAATAAACAGGGCTCCGGCCAAGGTACAGAGCGCCCTTCTGGAAGCCATGCAGGAGCTTCAGGTTACCATAGGGGAGAAAACCTATCCCTTGGATAGACCCTTTTTCGTGGTGGCCACCCAGAATCCCATAGAGCAGGAGGGTACCTATCCCCTGCCCGAGGCCCAGGTGGACCGGTTCATGGCCAAACTTCTGGTGGACTATCCTTCCAGGGAGGAGGAGTTGCAGATCCTGGAGAGGATGGGTGGACTGAGGCTTCCCAGGACAAGACCGGTCCTGTCCAGGGAGGACATCCTGAGGGCCCAGGAACTTGTGCGCTCCGTTAAAGTGGACCCAAGGATAAGTAGGTACATCGTGGAGATAGTGGATGCCACCAGACATCCGGAAAGATACGGGATTAAGATAAAGGAATACATCCTTTACGGAGCTTCCCCCAGGGGTTCCCTTTACCTTTACCTGGCTTCCAAGGCCAGGGCCTTCCTTCAGGGGCGTTCCTTCGTCATCCCCGATGATGTTAAGTGGATGGCTAAGGATGTGCTTCGCCACAGGGTGATACTTTCCTATGAGGCCGAGGCCGAGGAGGTAACCCAGGACCAGATAGTGGCCACCGTCCTTTCCTCTGTAAAGGTTCCATGAACCTTCCGGACTACATTCTCCAGGCCATAAAGAGGATCCAGATAATTTCCAGGAAAAAGGTAAGGGAAATCTTCGCCGGAGAATACAGGAGCATATTTAAAGGTAAGGGGATAGAGGTGGAGGAGCTAAGGGAATATCAGCCCGGGGACGACTTCAGCTCCATAGATTGGAAGACCTCCGCCAGAAGGTCCAGGCTCTATGTAAAGAAGTTCAGGGAGGAAAGGGAGCTTTCCCTCTTTTTGGTGGTGGATGCTTCCCCTTCCATGGACTTCGGCCTTTACGCACCCAAGAGGGAAAAGGCCGCCGAGGCCGCCGCCCTTCTTTCCTTGGCTGCCCTCATGAACAACGACAGGGTGGGGCTTCTCATCTTCGGAGAGAGGGAGGGAAAATTCGTTCCACCCCGCCGGGGCAGGGGTCATTTCCTTAGAATCATCAGGGAAATCCTGGTGGAGAAGTGCCAGGGAAGGAAGACCGATGTGGCCGCTGCCCTGAAGTGGGTTTACAGGGTAGCCAGGAAAAGGTCCACCGTGGTATTGATTTCCGATTTCTACTCCTCCACTGACTTCAAAAAGGAGCTCAGGATAGTGGCAGCCAAGCACGAGGTCATCGGCCTCTGGATAAGGGAGCCAGCGGAGGCCAACCTTTACCGGGTAGGGCCCTTTCGGGGAGTGGAACTTGAATCAGGGGAGAGTTCCCATCTGTGGCCTTCCCGGAGCTTGCTTAAGGATCATATGGGAAGGTTTGAGGGATGGTTGAGGGGAAGATTTGCCGGCTCCGGGGCTGACCTGGTGGAGGTCTCCACCAACAAGCCGGCCTATCTTCCCATAGAAAACTACTTCAGGAGGAGGCTTTGAAAAGATTGCTTCTTTTCCTATTCTCCTTCAGTCTCCTTTCCTCTCCTATAAGGATTACCGTGGGGGAGCGATTTACCCTTACCTTCAGCCGCCATGTAAAACTTCCGGAGGTCTTTGAGGTTTTAAGTAAGGAGAGGACACCCCACGGGATAGATTATACCTTAACGGTTTTCAGGCCCGGCAATTACATGATAAAGGCAGGACCCAAGGTTTTCTATGTGGAGGTGGTTTCAGTTTTGAAGGGAGGGGAAGAGCTTCAGGACATAGCGGCTCCGGTGGAGGTGGAGGGGAACCCCGGATGGCTGCTTTTTAGGGCAGGGCTTTTCTTGGGGGCGGTGGTTTTGCTCCTTGGCGGCTTTTTAATTTACCGTAGGCTTTCCCGCCGCCGGCAGAACCCCTGGGCTCTGCTTCTTTCCCAGGCCCTTTCCCTGAAGGAATTCCTCCTTCGCCAGGACCTGGACTCCTTTTATTCTGGTCTGGGCCAGATTTTGAGGCTTTACCTTTACAGGAAACAGAGGGTTCCGGCCCCCTTCATGACCGCGGGGGAGTTAGTGGGAAGGATACCCCCTGAATTTTACCGCATACTCACGAGGGCGGACTTGGTAAGGTTTGGAGGGATGGCAGTGCAGAACCCCGACTCTGACCTTTCTTTGGTTTTAAAGCTCCTGCAGGAGGCAATCCGTGAAGCTGAGCAGGCCTGAGTTTTTTCTTCTGGGGATTGTGGCCGGGCTGCTTTGGTGGTTCGCCCTTCGGAGGAGGGCCGATGCCGGGCTGGGTCTGGGGATGCTGGAGCCCTTTAAAGCAGCCACCCCTTCGTGGAGAAGGTTTCTTTTGATGATTCCCTGGATTTTTCTGGGGGTTTCCATGGCTCTTTCCCTCCTTTCCTCCGGGGAGCTGATGCTCAAAAGGAAGTTTCAGAAGGTTTACCTTCCAGGGATTGACATAATGCTGGCGGTGGATGTCTCCCGCTCCATGGCCGCCCAGGACTTTCCCGGGGGAAGCCGACTTCAGGTGGCCAAAAGGGTCCTAGAGAAGTTCATAAAGGGGAGGAAGGCCGATAGAATGGGCCTGGTGGCCTTTGCCGGTGCGCCCCTGCTTCTATCCCCCCTTACCTTAGACAGGGAATTTCTCCTGGAGAGCCTTGAAAGCCTCAGGACCGGGGAGATTGAGGATGGAACAGCCATAGGTCTGGCGCTGGCGGAGGCCCTTTCCAACCTTTCTTCCTCCAGAACCTCCAGGGTGGTTGTCCTTCTCACCGACGGTGTGAACAACAGGGGAGAGCTCAGCCCCCTGGATGCGGCCAGGATGGCTGCCAGGTCTAAGATAAAGGTTTACACGGTGGGGGTGGGAAAGGAGGGGGTGGCCTCCATCCCCATTGAAATGGGAACAGGTGCCGGTCTTATAAGGAAAAGCGTCAGCGTGGACGAGGATACCCTTCGCAAAATGGCGGAACTTACCGGGGGTAGGTTCTTCCGGGCCACCGATCCCCGGAGCCTCCGGGAAATTTTCAGGGAAATAGATTCCTTAGAGAAGAGAAGGGTGGAAGTGAGGGTCATATCCAGGTTTGCTCCCCTCTCCCATGAGCTATCCCTCCTGGCTTCCTTTCTTTTCCTGGCCTTTCTTCTCCTTTCCTCCTTCCTCAGGGAGGTGCCGTGAGCTTCCAGTACCTTCGCCTCTGGCCCCTTTCCTTAGCCTTAATTCTGGGCTTCTTCATCTACTTCTTCCTTTACCGCAGAAAAATCAGGGCCCTTCCCCGGAAGGTTTTCCTTCAGGGCGCCCGGGCAGAGTTTTTGAGGCCCATGTCCCTTTTTCTGGCATGCTTTTTCCTGTCCTTTTCCCTCCTGGGTCCCACCTGGGGAAAGGGCAGCAGGAAGGTGGAGGAAAGCTCCGGGGAGGTGATTTTTCTCCTGGACCTTTCCTGGTCCATGGAGAGCTTTGACCTCCCTCCCTCCCGACTACAGAACGCCAAGGCCTTGATAAGGAGGCTTGTGAAGGAAGGCGCCGGGGACCGCTTCGCCCTGGTGGGTTTTGCAGGAAAGGGAAGGGTCTTTGTCCCCCTCACCTCTTCCAAGGAAGGTTTCCTCAAAATTCTCTTCTTTCTTTCCCCTCAGACCATAGAGCAGGGCTCCGTGCCTGAGGAAGGCCTCAGGAGGGTGGAGGAGCTGGCAGGAAGGAGCCCCAGGGTGAAATCCCTGGTTCTTATAACCGACGGAGAGTTTTTCTCCAGTGGGTGGAAACAGGAGGCGGTGAAACTGGCAGCCCTGGGAGTCAGGTCCTTTGTGGTGGGGGTGGGAACTCCCCAGGGAGAGAGAATTAAATTACCCGATGGTAGTTTCAAAAGGGACAGGGAGGGTAATCCTGTAGTAAGCAGAATGAGGGTAAAAAATCTGGAAGAACTTTCCCGCTTGCTGTCGGGCAGGCTTTTTCTCCTGAACGAAATATCCCTGGATGAGGCGTGCAGGAGGATATCTTCCTCGGTGAAAAGGCAGAGCCGCTACAGGTTCATTACCTATCCCGTGGACAGAACCTACCTTTTTTCCTTTCTTTTCTTCCTTTTTTCCTTAGCTTATCTCAGGTGGGGGAGAAGATGAGGAGGATTTTGCCGGCGGTTTTTTTCCTTTTCTTTCACTGGTACCAGCCGGGTCCTTATAACCTGCACCGGGGGAATCTGGAATACGAAAAGGGAAATTACCGCAGGGCCCTTCTCTTTTATCAGAGGGCCATGGAGGAAGGCGAAGGGCCAGAGGCCAGGTTCAATATGGGCTGTGCCCTCTACATGATGGGAAGGTACAGGGAGGCGGAGAAGGCCTTTAAGGCCTATCTTTCCGCCAGGAAGGATTACAGGGGATTTTACAACCTGGGGAATGTATATTTTCAGAGGGGTTTATACGAAAGGGCTTATGAGATGTATAAAAAAGCCCTGATTAAAAATCCTGATTTCTATCCGGCCAAGGTGAATTTAGAGCTTTCCCTGAAGATGATGGAAGGGCAGAAGCCCTCCCCTTCCCCCAGGGTCCTCCCGGATGCTATAATGGAATTCCTCAGGGAAAAGGAGAAGGAGGTCTTCCGCAAAAAATGGCGGCCAAAGGGTTATTCCCGGGAAAGGGACTGGTAGCGCTTTTTCCATTTTTTCTCCTGCTTTCCACCCCCCTTCTCCATCACACAGCCAGCAAAACCAGGGTTTATTCCGGTCAGTCCCTGGTCTTTACCTCCTGGCTTTCCTGCGTAAGCGGACCACAGAAAACTGCGTGGCTTTCCCTGCCGAATTTTGAAGGGTTCTGGGCCAGGGAGATAGAACCTGAGAGCAGAACCCGTTTTTTAAAAATAGGCCGTAGGGGTTGCTGGGGGTACCATGTGAAGACCTGGATTATCACCCCCATGAAACCCGGCGTTTACAGGGTGGGAGGGGGAAAATTGAAGGTAAACGCAGGGGGAAGGCCCTACATCCTGAGCGGAAATTACCTGCGCATAAAGGTTCTGCCAGTTCCTGAAGAGTCCATGTGGACCGGTTCCCTTTCCCTGAAGGTTGAGACGGACCCGGTGGCCGGGAGGATAGAGCTGAGGGTCAAGGTGAAGGGAGACCCTGCCCTGGTTCCCTATCCTGAAGTTTCTTTGAGGAAGGGGAGCGTAATCCTGGCCGGGGCTGGTGAAAGGTGGAATCCCAATGGAGATTTTTCCGGAGAAAAAATTTTCACATACATGGCCCGGGGAAAAATAGAGGGTCTCGTTTTCTCCTACAGGGTTTTTGACCCGACTTCCCGCCGGGTTCTGGTGGTCTCGTCCCCTGAAATATCCCTTTTGCCCCGCCTTCTGGACCAGGGGGAACTCGCCCGCTCCATACCGGGGCGGGGAAGACCTCCCCTTTCCCTGCATCCCATCTTCTGGGCTGTGGTTGGAATGGTTTTCCTTCTTTCCATGCTTTCCCTGGGGCTTTCCTTAACGAGGTCCAGGCCCCCCTCGCTGAGGGCAAGGGTAAAGAAAGTTCTGGCTAAGGTGGGAAAGGCTCCGCCGGAGGAGGTTCTTCAGGAACTTTCCTCTTTGCTGGAGGGGGATTTGAAGGAGCAGGTGGATAAACTCAGGTTTTCTCCCGCGATGAGGAAGAGGGAATACGAAAGATTGATGTCCAGGATCCGCGAGAGGTTCAAATGAGGGGTTTAATAGTGGCCCTTCTCCTGTTTAGCCTGTCCTCGGGCATGGAACTTCAGGGTAAACCCCGGCAGGATTATAAACTGGGACTTCAATGCTATGGCCGGGGTGATTACGCCGGGGCTATCTTCTGGTGGAGGCTTTCCTGGATAAGGGGATACGATAGGGCAGGCGTGCTGATAAACAGCCTGAAAAGAAGGCTGGGCATAAGGGAAGGAACTCTTTTTCGCAGGGCACATCCGGACCTGCCCGCCCTTTTGCTCCTTATTACCCTTCTGGGCCTGCTGGGCTACAATTCCTTTCTTCTTTACAAAAGGAAAAAGCCTCTTCTGTGGCTGGAATTGGCTTTGTTAGCCTCTGCGCTCCTTCTTCTTTTCCTCGCCCTCAGGGAGAGGTCCTATTACCTTCACCCTCCCCTGTGCGTGGTGGCGGAGAGGAGTCAGATTTACTCTGCGCCCAGCGAGAACCTCCCTGTGGAGGAGCTGCTGCCCGGCGAGGAATTGAGATGGCTACATGTTAGGGAGGGATGGGTGAAGGTGGAGACCCCCTGGGGCACCGTTGGATGGGTTAAAAGGGATAGATTGCTGGTGCTAAAATGAAACTATGAGAAAACTGTGGCTTTTGCTTGTTCTTTTTCCCGTGGTGGCGGCCCTTAGACTTCCCCCTGGATGGAGGCTGGAGGAGAGGAAGGAATTTTCTAAGGAAAACCTTTTTCAATACCTGGACGGGGGTGCGGAAAAATTCCTGAAGGGAGGCTTCCTGGGGCTGGAGGTCTATTTTCTGAGGAAGGGGAAAAGGGAGGCGGTGCTGGAGGTCTACACCATGAAGAGCAGGGAGGATGCCCTGGGGTTCTTTAAGCAGGAGACGGGGGAGGAACTTAAAATAGGGGACAACGGTCGCCTTCAGCCCAACGGCATCGTCTTTTATTACGGAAACCTTTTTGTAAAAATTTACACCTACGAGAGGCTTGACAGGGACTTGCTGCGGGAGTTCCTTTCCATGGGAAGGTCCCTGGTGGAGGGCAGCAGGTAGTCCCTTATTTTTCCACCACCTGGAAGGAAAATTGGTAAACGGGAAGCTTATATTCTTCCCGGGGTTTTCCCTCAACATCGGGAGGAGGATACTGAAGAGGGGGCTTAACCCAGAGGAGGATGTTGATAAAATCATCCTGGGGGTGAACCTTTTTGTATTTTAAAAAGCAATAGGCGGTTTCTCCTACCCCGGGATAGAAGACCCTCTTTTCTGCCACCCCACCTCCTCCCAGCTGGTAGGAAATCAATTGGTGGGTGCGGGTGCAGGATACCGGAGAGTTCAGGTCCCTGTCCCTGACGAAGGCGTAGAGGAGCTTTCTTTTACCACGAGGTCCTAGAAGATAGGTTATTGAGAACTTTATGAGTTTCCCCCTGGGTAGCCTTGCTACGAAAAGGTCATGGTCGTTGGCCCCTGAGCCGCGATATGTTCTGTTGACTGTCACGAACACAGGGCGTTTAAGGCTGGCATCCCTGCCCGAACCAGCATCGTTCTGATGGGCTATTATTTTCGTCCTTATGTCCAGAGGACCGCCAGAGGTGATGTAGCAGAAGTCGGTGTCGCTGTTTCCCACCACCAGGAACCAGACCACATCTCCGGTTTTGATTTCCAGATCCCAGAAATGTTCTTTGCAGAACACGCAGTTTCCAGCCCTCAGGTCTTTCCAGAAGTTTTCATAGCTGTCACATCCCACATAATCCAGATTCCTCGGTTGCTGATTTAAAAAAGCGTCCAATTGGGGGTTCCCTGTTTTGAATGGTAGAGCCTGAATCCTGACCCAGTAAACGAGGTCGTTGGAGCCGTCAAAGACCACATTTTTCTTTCCTTGAGGTTGAGTGTTGATGCTCTGGCCGGGTTTTATAACAGCGCAGTTGAAGCGGGCGAAATCCGGTTTTTTTGATGCCGCCACGAGGGTAAAGGAAATCAAGATGAGAACCCGAAATTTTTTCATCCGAACCTCCTCAGCAGTTTTATAAAAGTTTCAAGCAAAAACCGTGCCATCAGGGAACGGCTGTAGAGAGGGAGGATGGGGGAAGTGTTCCCTTTTGGCTACACTCATTCCCCGTCCAGCAGGTAAATCCTTCGGGCCAGGTCCCGAAAATACTGGGAGCTTTCCTCCCCTTCTCCTATTGCTGCTATGGCTTTAAAGAACTGGTAAACCTTGGAGTCGGTCAGATCTGCCATGTGGAGGACGAAGGCCTCTAAGGTCTTGGGGGAAACAGGGGCACCGAAGTCCTCCTGTCCGTGGTGGGAGGCTATACTGTGCAGGAGGTTGATTTTCCTTTTTCCCTCATACCCGGCCTCGTGGCAAAGTTTTTCTGCCTCCAGCAGAGAAAGCACCGTGTGGCCCAGCAGGTCCCCCTCACTGGTAAATTCCCCCTGGCCTATTTCGTCTATCTTTCCCAGGTCGTGAAGCAAACCGGCCAGGAAAATTACCTCCCGGTCCAGGGCGTAGAGCTCCCCCAGAAAAAGAGCGATTTTTACCACCATGTATGTGTGAAGGGCAAGTCCCCCTTCCTCCGCGTGGTGCTTCCTCAGACCTCCCGGCGCCTTTAAAAAGGCCTCCCCGTGCTTTTCCCAGAAAAGGCGATACAGCCTTCTTCCTCCGGGGGTTTTGAGGCTACTTTCCGCCAGCTGATGAAAGGCCTCCCTCAGATTTTCCCTCCTGGGATAAACGGCCCTGGGTTCTATGAGGTAGTTCTTTATCTCATCCGAGGTGCTCTCCAGGGTTTCCACCACCACATTCGCTCTTCCTTCCTGGGTCCTCAACCTTACCCTGTATACCCCTTCCCTCAGGATATCCGCCGAGAGCTCATCCCTGGCAACCTCCCTTCCGTTTATTTTTCCTCCGAAGAAGGAGGCGGTAATGGTGCCGGTTCTATCCATGAGTATGAAGGATAGATAAGGGCCCGCCTGTCCCATCCTGAGGCTTACCTCCCTGAGGAGGAATTTGCCTTCTAGGGTTCTGGTGCTTCTTTCCCTTTTAAGAGTGCTTACGGTGATTTCCTCCTGGTCAAAAAGACCCATGATTAGCCTCCTACCCTGAGAACCTTTACCATATCCGTGGCTCCCCGCAGGGGAGTTTTTCCTGCGGTAATTACCACCCTTTGACCCGGCTGAATTTTCCCCAGGGAACGGAGAAGCTCCACCCCCCTTTCCATCATCAGGTCCGTGTTCTCAAGAAAGGGAAGGCGAAAGGACTCTATTCCCCAAAAAAGGGTCATCCTCCTCTGGACTTCAACCCCCGGGGTTATGGCGAAGGTCGGCACCCTGGGTCTGAACTTTGAGACCTTCAGCGCGGTGGCCCCGGAGGCGGTGAAGACAACGATGGCGGAGGCCCCTATTTTCTCTGCGGTTATAACGGCGCTTTCCGCCAGAGCTTCAGTTGGGTCAGAGGGACCTCTGTCCAGAAGCCCCCTGGTGGCCCAGAATTCCGGGCTGGCCTCCACTTCCTCTATGACCCTGGCCATGGTGGATATGGCCTCTATGGGGTAATGGCCTATGGCCGTTTCTCCGGAAAGCATGAGGGCATCTGAGCCGTCAAATACGGCATTGGCCACATCGCTTACCTCGGCCCTGGTGGGATAAGGGTTTTTTATCATGGTGCTCAGCATCTGAGTGGCGGTTATCACGGTTTTCCTGAGGGCATTGGCCATGGATATGATCCTTTTCTGGAGTATGGGAACTTCCTGTAGTGGGAGCTCTACCCCCAGGTCCCCCCTGGCCACCATTACCCCATCAAAGGACTCCAATATGGAGGATAGATTTTTTATGGCTTCCCTTCTTTCCACCTTGGCTATTATGGGAACCTCCCCGGCCGCTTTTCTGAGCTCCCTGGAGTCTTCTCCGCTTCTTACAAAGGAAAGGGCCACCAGGTCAACTCCAAGGCTCAGGCCGAAGGCCAGGTCCAGGCGGTCCTTTTCTGTAAAGGGTTCTATCCTCAGGGAGGAATCCGGAAGGTTCACCCCCTTTTCTTCCCTTATCACCCCTGCGGAAATTACCCTGGCCTTTACATGGTCCCTTCCCTTGGAAACGACCTCCAGGGATATTTTCCCGTCCTCAATGAATATCCTTTCCCCTGGGGAAAGGTCTTCCACTATGTAGGGGTAAGTCACCGGTATCTCCCCAGCGGCAGCCTCCCCCGCCCTTTTTACTACGATTACATCCCCGGTCTTAACTTCAACAGGGGAGGGAAGTTTTCCCACCCTTATCTTCGGGCCGGCCAGGTCCTGGAGCACCGCCACCGGGATTCCTGTGGTTTGTTCGGCCTCCCTTATAGCCCTGACAAGGCCCCTGTGGGATTCATAATTCCCGTGGGAGAAATTCAGACGAAACACCCTGGCTCCGGCCCTTATGGCCCTGGAGAGGATTTCAACCTTTCCCAGGGAAGGACCTGCGGTGGCCACTATTTTGGTCCTCATAGGGAAAGTTTAACCCCTTAAAGCCTTAAATACAAAGGGAGATTTTAATCTTCGCTCTCAGTCCAGAGGAAGGGGTTTTCTTCGGTGATGGGCTCAGCCTTCTGGAGGGAGGAAAGAATGTATCCGGGCAGCGAAAAGGAGGAAAGGAAAAGGGAGGGCGTAAGATATCTCAGGCTTTCAAGGCCTAAGGCGTTGATTCTTCTTATAATCTCGTCTTCGTCCAGGTCCAAAGGATCCGTGAGGGTTGAGGCCAGATTGAATCCCCAGGGCATGTTGAAGGAGAAGATGAAGGCCCAGTAGGGCCTTACCACAGGGAATACCTCCCTTAAAGTGGCGGAGACCGAAACGAAAAATTTGTGGTAAAAAGGATCGGAACTTCCGGACTGGACGGTTATGACCCCACCTTCGTTGAGGTGTTCCCGAAGAAGGGAATAATATTCCTTAGTAAAAAGCTTAACCGAGGGTCCCCCTTCCAGGGGCTCCGTGAGGTCACTAATTATAAGGTCAAATTTTTCCTCTGTGTTTTTTATGTAGTGATAAGCATCGTCAATAATAACCTCTGCCCTGGGGTCCTCAAAGGCTCCCTGGGACCATTCGGGAAGATGCCTTCTGCATAGCTCCACCAGTTCCCCGTCAATGTCCACCATAATGGCTCGTTTTACCGAGGAGGCCCTGAGGACTTCTCTCAGGGTGGCTCCCTCTCCACCTCCTATGATTAAAACCTTTTCCGCAGAGCCGTGGGTAATAATTCCAGGATGCACCAGGGCTTCGTGGAAAACGAACTCGTCTATCTGGGCAGACTGAATCTTTCGGTCCAGGAACAGGGTCTTTCCGAATACCCCCAGCTTCAGAATGTCTATCTTCTGGAACCTGGACTCCCCGCTAAATATAAATTCCTTTACCCTGTAGCCGTAGAGGAGGTTCTCGGTGAACTCCTCCCAGAACCATAGTCCGTCGCTCACGACACCATCTCCCGGGGTTGTTCCTCCTCCTTGAAGCTGGCGGTCTCTGGAAGCAGTCCCCTTTTGACCTCCATTATGGTTATGTGCTGGGGCTTGAAGGCTTCCTTGAGGACCTCAATGGCCCTGTCCACATCCACATTGGGGTCGCAGTAAAATAGGTCCACCGCAGCGTAGCCCTCCTCCGGCCATGTGTGGATTGTGTAATGGCTTTCCTCTATGACCACCACCCCCGAGACGCCGTAAGGGAGGAACTGATGGAAGAAGATCTCCACCACCTTCGCCTTGGATTCCTGAGCCGCCCTTTCCATTGCCTTTCCCACATAATCAACCCCTTTCAGGGTTTGAGGATCGCATCCATACATCTCAATTAGGAGATGGATCCCCAAAGCTTCTCTGCGCAATTGGCACCTCCTTTTTGTTTTTTGCTACCAGTTGTCAATGTAAATTTTCCCGACACACAATCTGTCGGAACTCATAAACCCTCCTTTATTTAAATTTTTCATACCGCCTTTATTACTTTGCCTGCCTTCAAACACTTGGTACAGACATAAACCCTTTTCTTGACCCCATTTTCTATAATGGTTATCTTCTGCAGATTTGGCAACCACCTTCTTTTGGTAAGATTGTGGGCGTGGCTTATATTATGACCGGTCATGGGCCCTTTTCCGCATACATAACACCTTCTTGCCAATTGAAACCTCCTTCCTAAGGGGTGGAAGTCTTATTTTAGCAAAAGGGGAAGTTCAGGTCAACCCTTGCAGCCCAAGACTTATTTCTTCTGGGAGAGCATTCCCCCACCCCCCAGGGCAAGGATAAGTAGAGCCTGAATGACCGATTTCCACCGTATAGGAGGAGAGGCCAGGGAAATGGCGAGGAAGGCCGTGCCTGAGACGGCCAGCAGGATGTAAAGTCCCCTCATAATTTTCCAGGCCGAAGGCTCCGACTGGGGGGAGGAAAATTTTCTCCCGAACCAGAGCATTCCTGCCGTGGAGGCCAGACCCAGGAAAACGAAAATTCCCCAGAAGGCCTTTATCCTGAGGAGGGTTTCATGGGGAAGGGAGGAGGAAAGAAGATGGGGCGGCGGGATAACCGGCTCAAGGATTCTTTTGTAGAGAAAGGCTCCGAGATTGGTTCCAACAAGGCTTCCTATAACTCCGTACAAAAAGGCGTAGCCCATGTAAAGGGCGACTTTATCCCCGGGAGCTATCAGGCCTATGTAGCTGTAATACTTGGGATGGGCGGTTATCTCCCCTATGGAAAAGACCACCACCCCGAGCACGAAGACCCAGGGGTTTGTGGATAGGGCGAAGAGGGAAAAACCGGCGGTGGCGATGAGTATCCCCGCAGCAATTACCGGAAGAGGTTTCAGGTTCTTAACCAGCCTGCTCACCAGGATTACCAGAAGTATAACCGTCCCCGCATTGAGGACGGTAATGTGCTCTGCGTCAAACTGAAGGGGGATTCCCACCGAGTGAAGAAATGCGGTAAGGGGAGCCCGATTTACGAAGTCCCGGACATAGAGGAGAAGGGTTCCGTAGCTCTGAAAATAGACTATCCAGAAGGTGGAGTAGATAACCACCATGAGCATGAACCTTGAGTCCCTCAAGACCTCCAGGGCTCCCTTCAGGGTTCTGGAAAGGGAAACCCTCCTTTTGATTTTCACCGGGTCCCTGAAGAAGAAAACCGTGGGAATCAACATAAGAAAGGTCCAGGCCGAGGCGGAGATAAATACATACTTCCAGGAGAAACCCTTTACCCAGCTTATGAAAAGGGGTGCCAGGAAGGCCCCTATGTTTATGCTCCAGTAGTAAAGGCCAAATCCAAAACCTGAGTTTTCCTCGGTGGTGGTCCTGGCTATGGTCCCGGATATTATGGGCTTGAAGAGGCCGCTGCCGGTTCCAACCACAAGTAGAAATACGAATATCAAACCGTAGGAGGTCACCCTGGAGGTGGCGAAGTAGCCTAAGGAAAGCAGTGAGAAAGCCCAGATGAGCATTTTTCGGTAGCCGTATCTTTCCGCTAAAGCTCCCCCCACTATGGGCATGATGTAGGTCAGGGAGTAGAAAAAGCCCTGGAGTATTCCCACCGCCTCCACATCAAATCTCAGGTGCTTGACCAGGTAGACGGCCAAGACGGAGTTCATCCCGTAATAGGCACCCCTTTCAAAGAGCTCCATGAGGTTGGCCAGCCAGAATTCCCTGGGAAAGCCCTTCATTTTTCCTCAGCGATGGAGGTTGAGGATCAATTTATCCCCGATTTTAAGCCCCTCCCTCTTCACTGTCCCAGCCTTTACTTCCAGAACATACTTCACCGGCACCGGGGAATGGAAGGTGGGGCATTTTTCCCCACAGGGTTTAGCATTCTCCACGAAGCCCTGGACGGTGAAATTTTCATCAATCCAGATTATGTCAAGGGAGAATTTCATCCCCTTCATCCAGAAGTATTGAACCTGGGAACCGGGAAAAACGAAGAGCATACCCTGATTTTCCCCCAGGCTTTCCCTCCCGGAAAGCCCCTTTTCCCAGGCGGAGGGGGTGGTGGCAAGCTCCACGGTGTATATGCCTCCGGAGGGGAATATAACCGTGGCCCACAGCGAGAGCAGGAACAGGACCTTCAATTTCCCCTCACCATGGGGACGAAGCTCACAGGGATGAGTTTTTTCTCACGCCAGGCCTCGGCCCCTGTTCTTTCCACAAGGTAAAGGTACTGGAAATAATCACCAGCGGGAACTACCATTTTCCCTCCGATTTTCATTTGCTTTTTGAGTTCCCCGGGAATTTTGGGTGGAGCTGCGGTTATTATGATCCCGTCAAAGGGGGCCTCCTGGGGCCATCCCCTGTATCCGTCCCCCACCTTGAAGTGTATGTTCTTATAACCCAGTTTTTTAAGGACCTTCTGGGCCCTGAGACTGAGCTCCTCTATAATTTCAATTGTATAGACCCTGCATCCAATTTCCGCCAGGATGGCGGTCTGATATCCGGAGCCGGTGCCGATCTCCAGAATTTTATCCCCGGGCCTTGGCCTCAGCTTTTCCGTCATGTATGCCACTATGTAGGGCTGGGATATGGTCTGGCCGTGGCCTATGGGCAGAGGGCGGTCGTCGTAGGCCTCAGGCCTCAAGGACCTGGGGACGAACTCCTCCCTGGGAACCTTCTCCATGGCCCTTATCACCAGGGGGTCCCTTATTCCCCGGGCCTTTATTTGTTCCTCTACCATGAGGCGGCGGAGTTCGCTGTAGGGGTCCATGGCCTCAGTAGGAACGGGCAAAATAAACAATGTGCTTAGCAGGGCCGCCGCAAACAATGCACTTTTTGCCCTCCGCATTTTCTCCCTCCGGAGGGATGAGCCTTATGGTAGCCTTGTTCTCCTCCTTTACCTTCAATTCACATTCCTCCCTTCCGCACCAGGGAGCCACCACAAAGCCCCTCTTTTCCTCAATTATCTCCTTTAATTCCTGGTAATTCCTGGCTTCCCTGGTATTCTCCAGGGTAAAGGCCTCGCTCCTTTTGAAAAGCTCCCTCTGTATTCGCTCAAGAACCTCATCGGCCCTTGGGGTTAGCTCCTGGACAGGGACGGAGAACTTTTCCCTGGTGTCCCTCCTTACGAAAACCACCTGGTTCTTTTCAATATCCCTGGGTCCTACCTCTATTCTCAAAGGAACTCCCCGAAGTTCCCACTCGGCGAATTTCCATCCAGGGGTGTACTCTTCCCTGGAGTCGTAGACCACCCTGAACTTATCCTTTAGTTCCCCGTGAAGTTTTTCCCCGAAGGAAAGGACCCTTTCCTTGTCCTTGGCCTTGTATATGGGGACCACCACCACCTGGTGGGGAGCTACCTTGGGGGGAAGAACCAGCCCGTCGTCGTCTCCGTGGACCATTACCGTGGCTCCGATCAACCGGGTGGAAACCCCCCAGGAGGTTTGCCAGGCGTATTTTAATTTCTGGTCCCTGTCCTCAAATCTTATTTCAAAGGCCCTGGAGAAGTTCTGACCTAAATTGTGGGAGGTTCCTGCCTGAAGGGCCTTTCCATCGGGCATGAGGGCCTCCACGGTGTAGGTGTAGAGGGCGCCGGCGAATTTCTCCCTTTCGGATTTCCTCCCCGCATAGACCTTTATGGCCAGTTCGTTTTCTATGAATTCCCTGTAGATGTTCAGGATTCTTAAAACCTCCTCCTGGGCATCCTCAAAGGTGGCGTGTACCGTGTGGCCCTCCTGCCAGAGAAACTCCGTGGTGCGCAGGAAGGGGCGGGTGACCTTCTCCCAGCGGACCACATTGGCCCACTGATTTATCAGTATGGGGAGGTCCCTCCAGGACCTCACCCACCTGGAATACATGGCGCAAATTATGGCCTCGGAGGTGGGCCTTACCGCCAGGGGCTCCTGGAGTTCTTCACTTCCTCCCTTTGTAACCCAAGCCACCTCCGGGGCAAATCCCTCCACATGTTCCGCTTCCTTTTTCAGAAAGCTTTCTGGGATGAAGAGGGGAAAGTAGGCGTTGACATGCCCTGTTTCCTTAAACCTTTTATCCAGAAGCCTCTGTATGTTTTCCCAGATAGCGTAGCCCGCTGGCCTTATCACCATCATTCCCTTCATGGGGGCGTAGTCCGCCAGCTCCGCTCTTCTTATAACTTCAAGGTACCACTGGGAAAGGTTTTCCGACTTGGGTGGTATTTCCTTCACCAGTTTCTCTTCCATCTTCTCCTCCTTTTCACAAGATTATATGAAGAAAACCGTTTCAAGGCAAGAATTGACGGCGTTTTTAATCTTTTGTTAGTATAAAACGATGATACTCGTTCTCAACTTCCTCATCTCCTGCAGGCCAAAGTCCATGGCCCTGCGGCCCGGAACCTACAGGGTTGGAAGGGAGGAGGGCAACGACATAATCCTTTCGGAATTCACCGTCTCCCGCAAGCACTGCCTGATTTTCTTCAAAAGGGGTAAGTGGTGGGTGAAGGACCTGAAGAGCAAAAACGGGGTTTATCTGGACGGGAAGAGGGTAAAGGGCAGCGCCGAACTCAAAAACGGTAGCCGTCTTTACATGGGCTCTTTCCCGGCGGAGGTAAGGATTTATTCCCCCAGGGATTATCTGGAAGAGGGTATAACTCCCCTTCCGGTCAGGGTCACCCTCTGGGAGGATACGGTTTCCCTTTCAGCTTCAGGGATCCTGGAAAAAACAGTGAGGGAGAACCTTCTCAAACTTATGGAGAATCTGGATCGCATGCCGGGCTTTGAGCTTGAAAACCAGTTGAAGGAAGTTCTTTCCATGGCCGGGGTAGAGGGCTTCGGGGTGGTGATGCATTCTGGGGGGGAAGCGGTGGAGCTCCTTTCCATAGATGCCCCGGCGCTGGTTTCGGTTTATTCAGAGGCCCCACCGGAGGAGGAGTTTCAGAAGGAACTGGGCGACAGGATTCTCACCAATATTCCCCTGAAGGACTCAGCCTTTTTTCTCCTGACCTCCACCCCCCCCGCTCCGTGGCTCCTTTCTATTTTGAAATTGGTTGTGAGGTTTCTCGTGCTTATGCAGAGACAGAACCTTTTGGTTGCCTCAGGCGAGAGAGCGCAGGAGTCTCTTACAGCGGAGGATTCCTTCTTCAAGGCCCCCATAGTTTTTAATTCCTCCCAGATAAAGGAGGTGCTTGAGCAGGTAAAGAAAATAGCTCCCTTAGAGGGCAATGTCCTCATAGAGGGGGAAAGTGGGGTGGGGAAGGAGATAATCGCCAGGCTCATTCACCTCTGGAGCCCCCGTCATACCGGGAAGTTCGTGCCGGTTTCCGTTCCCGCCATCCCTGAGACCCTGGCGGAGAGCGAACTCTTCGGCGTGAGGAAGGGAGCAGTGACCGGGGTGATGGGGAGGAAGGGGAATTTTGAGGAGGCTCACCGGGGGACCATATTCCTGGATGAGATAGGGGAAATCCCGTATTTTCTTCAGGCCAAGCTCCTCAGGGCGGTGGAGACAGGGGAAATTCCCAAAATAGGGGAGAGCATGCCGGTTAAGGTGGATGTCAGGGTTATTTCCGCCACCAACCGGGACCTGGAGAGGTTGGTTGAGGAGGGAAAATTTAGAAGAGACCTTTACTTCCGCCTGGCGGAATTCAAAATTTACATACCCCCATTGAGGGAAAGGAAGGAGGACATAATTCCTCTGGCGGAAGCCTACGCCCGTCTTTTTGCCAGGCTTATGGTAAAGCCCTATGTGGGTATCAGCGAGGAAGCCAAGGAGGCTCTCCTTTCCCATTCCTGGCCGGGGAACATAAGGGAGCTCAAGAACGAGATGAAAAGAGCCGTAATAAAAATGGGGGACGATGGAATCCTCACCAAGGATTGTTTTACCCTCAGGGCCCAGGGGCCGGTGGGAGGGGAACTGGAGAGGATGGAAAGGGAAACCATCCTGAGGGTTCTGGAAAGGACCAACTGGAACAAAACTAGGGCCGCTCAAATCCTCGGAATCACAAGGCCCGGGCTTATAAGCAAAATGAAAAGGCTGGGGATAGAGGAAAATAAAAAGGGAAGGACTTCGTAGGGAATTGAGGGAAAGGATTTCTTTTTTGATTATATTGAGCCTGGCCGGTTTTTTAGGTGAGGCCCTTTTAAACGGGTTAAGCAAAGGGTATAAATACCTGGCCGGAAGCCTTCTTCTTTTGATCTTCTTCTTTGTGGGGAGGAAGGTCCTTTCCCAGTATCAAACAGCTTCCATGCTCTTTGGGGCGGTTTCCCTGGCGGTTGCCTATTCCACCTTCCTTTCACATACAGAGATCTATTATTCCTTCTGGTTCAACTTTCTGCTTTCCGCCCTTTTCCTTTCGGTTTTCTCCTGCCTTCTCACTTTGAAGCCCTCCCTCTCCCTTCATTACATTTCCTTTGCGGTCTTTCACCTTTCCATCCTGGTGGTGGGCCTGGGCTTTGTTTTTAACGCCTTAGGGGAAAGAAGGTGTTATCTTCCACTTCACAGGGGCCAGGAGCTTCGCCTTTGCCTTCCTATAATTCACGGGAGAATAATAGAGAGGAAGGAGGAATTTCCGCTGTCGGTGAAACTTCTGGATTTTAAGGTGGGATACTATTCCCAGAACCCGGTTTTAGGAATTTTCCTCCATAAAGGGGACAAGTACAGGATAATTAAAACCTTTGAGTTGAACCGTGGAAGGAGCTATTTTGGCGCCCGGTTTTTGGGCTTTGAAGAGGAAGTTAAAGCCCTGAAGGAGAAATGGGGGGAGGGGGACCGGGGAGCTGCACCCCTGGGAAGGATTTACCCACCGGGCTGGGTCTATTCTAAGGAGGCCTTTGTGGGCATGCTGGCCGTGGTGGCTGGCAGAAGGACCCTTTATTATCTTCCGGAAAAGGGACAGGCGGTGGTGCTCCCTGATTTCGCTTTTATTATAAAGGACTATAGGGAAAGCATACCGGGGCATACGCCGCAGGTCAGGGTTCCGCTTCTGGTCCTCAGGGTCTATACGGGCTACGGAACCAGGGAGGTTTACCTTCCGGAAGGGAAAAAGGGCCTGAGTTTCGGTCCATATTCCCTCTATTTTTCCACATCTCAACCCCTGCCGAGGGTCATCAGGCCGGAGAGGACCTTTTCCAGGGAAAGGAAGTTAAGGCTCCTTCGGGGAATTTTTGAAATCGGCGGGAGGAAAATTTTTCTGGTCCCCAACGGGCAGCCCTATTTTCAGGGAAAATTCGCCTACAGACTGATGAGACCACCGGCCCAGGAGAAGGAATATGTTTCCCTGCTCCTGGTGGGGGACAGGAAGTTCAGGATAAGGGTAAACAGTCCCGGGCGCTATAAAGGCTATACCTTCTATCAAAGCGATTACAACCCTTCGGACCCCGATTTTTCAGGGGTAACCGCGGTGAGGGAACCCGGGGAGCTTCCCTTTTATCTGGGATTCTCTCTGCTGGCCCTGGGAGCCCTCCTTAACCTTGTTTACAGGAGGAGAACTTGGAAATGATCCTTTACAGGATGCTGGCGGAAGGCCCTTTTTTCTGGGGAGCCACCCTGCTTTTTCTCTCCTCGGGTTTCCTCTACATCCTTTCCCTGCCACACCGCCGCTTCCGGTGGTTTGCCCGTTTGTTTTTCTTCCTGGCCTTTTTACTGGTTAGCCTTTACATAATAAGGTCCTGGTGGTTGACATCCCAGCCCCCCTTCAAGACCATGTTTCAATCCTTAGTGTTTCTGGTATGGAACATCTCCCTTATATACATGGTTCTTGAGGGGAGCGAAAACCTGTTCTTCCTTGGAGGACCCACCTGCTTTTTCAACTCCGGGATTTTGCTCCTTTCCACCCTCTTTGCCGACATCGTGAGGGTGAATCTCCCTCCGGCCCTGCGCTCAGCCTGGTTTATTCCCCATGTAGTGCTTTACTTCGCAGGTTATTCCTTTCTTTTCTTAGGGTTTTTGATGAGCGTCCTTTACCTTTTCTTTCCTGGAAGAAAATTCCTTGGAGAGTCACACTGGAGCGGACAGCTATGGAGGGATTACGACCTTTTTTCCTACAGGGCCATAATTTACGGCTTTACCTTCCTGAGCCTCGGTCTGGCGGTGGGGGCCGTCTGGGCCAAGGGAGCCTGGGGCGCCTTCTGGAGCTGGGACCCCAAGGAAAACTGGGCCCTTATAACCTGGCTTGTCTATCTGATATACCTGCACATGAGGTATGTGAGGGGATGGAAAGGGCGCCGGGCCGCCTGGCTTTCCATTCTGGGCTTCGCCGTGGTGATAATGACCTACATAGGGGTTAACTATCTTCCCTCGGCGGCCTCAGCCCTCCATGCCTATCAGTGAACCGAGGGATTTTCTGACGGAGGATAATTCCCCTTCGGCTCCCATGTATTCCCACCTTCCCCATATACCTACGGATATAATACCCATACCCTTCAGCCTGTGAAGCAGCCCCTCCCTCATCATGTAAATTTCGGGGGTGGGAATGGGAAGGAAGGACCGGATAGTCCTTATGTTTTTTGTTTTGCCCTTTAAAAAGCCCATTTTTTTCAGAGCGGAAAAGAGTTTTTCCGGGGAGAAGTTCCGCCTGCCGGGGAGTTCCACCACCACCCTTCCCCTTTCAAAACAGAGGAATTTTGAGAAGGGATGGGGAGGAAGGGGGAAGTATATCTTTCTATTATGGGGGCATTCGTCCATCTCTGCGGTAAGATAGGCCCTGGGCGATCTTTGAAGAAACTCAAGACCCAGCTGAAAAATTCTTTCCTGGGGCTTGAGCAGGCTTAAGAGGCGGTCCAGCGGGATGAAGGAAACGAGTTGTTCGTATCGGAAATCCTGGTTTCTGGTTTTCAGGGTTCTTTCCTTAAAATTTATTTCCAGAACCGGTCCGGGATAAGACTTAACCTCCCTGAAGAATCCATCCTCCTGCTGGAGGGCGAAGACTCCGGTGGCCTCCTTAAGTTCCTCGGTTTTTCCCTGGGAACCGAAGAAGACCTTCTCCGGGGACGGTCTGGGGTTGAGGTCCTCGGCCCAGGCGTAGGAAAGCCTTTCCAGGGGGACTCCCCATAGTTTTTCATTGTAGGGGATGAAGAAAAGCTCCGCCATGGACCTTCCGAAGGAAGCCAGAAACCACTCCTTGAGGTTGGAGGGCCTGCTCTGCCTTCCGTGGTATGCGTTGAGGTAGTCCCTCAGGAGCTCCATCTTGGCCCTCTGGGGAAGGGTGTAAAAGAGAAGCTGTATTGGATAGGGGACCGTATATTCCCCCAGATAAACTATGGCGTTGATTTCGGAAAAAAGGAACCCCTCTTCCCTGAGGAGCTGCTTCAGGACGGTTTGGGGGAGAAACCTGGGAAGAAGGGGGAGCTTCTCAGAAATTAGAGGCAGATTCAGACCCTGGGAAAGGGCTCTGGCCCATAGAGCATCTCCCAGTAAAATCGTTTCTACCCTCTGCATTGGTGGAAAAAAGCCCTCAACTTGCTATAATTATAATTGACAAAATAAAATATTTTCTATAAATTATCCTCGGAGGTGAACATGAAAAGATTTTGGGTTTTAGCTCTGGTGCTGGCCATTGTATTCCCGGCAATGGCTACCACCAAAATTATGAGATTGGGACCTCATCCGTTTTATAAGAGCAAGCACCTTACTCCCGAGGACCTTTACAAAATCGCTATTGATTTCGCCGGGGATGTGAAAATTGGGTTTGAGGAAGCGGGATACGGCGACCTTTACCTTCCCTTCTTAGACCAGCTCAAGACCGCCAAGGTGGAGGAGGGAGAGATCCAGCCCGGAACCCACATTGAGTGGATGCTCTTCCGCAAACACAGGAAGGTTCAGGTTATCAAGGATGCCATCTGGGCGGGCCACAAACCCATGAAGGTTTACAAGGTTACCATTTATCACGACCTGAAGGCTTACCACTTCATCGTTCCCCTTATCTGCGGAAACATCTCCCTTCAGTCCGTGGAGGAACTTCCGGCTCCCATCTGCGCCCTCAGTGTTTCTCCATCCAGGGTGGAGATTAACAATCCGGTTACCCTGGACCTCTGCGGTTCTCAAAACTGGGTGAAGGGAGTTGTTAAGGTTCTCAAAGACGGAGCAGAGGTGGCCAGGGTGGAGGCAACTTCCTCCAACTGCAGGGTCTCCTACACTGCCACAGAACCTGGGAACTACAGCTTTAACGCCACCGTCTACGACCAGCACGGCTTTGCCTCCTCCAACGGGTGCACCGGCTCCGTGGAATACTGGAAGAATCAGCCCCCTGTCTGCGACCTGAAGGTTTCCCCCACCACGGTTCTTGCCGGTGAGGAGATAACCTTAGATGCTTCCGGTTCCTCCGATCCCGAAGGAAAGCTCATAGGAGTAAAGTTCATAATAAAGGATGAGGCCGGAAATGTGGTGGAAGAGAAGATGATTACCGAGCCTCCCTATGTTTACAAGTTCAAACCCACCAGGGCCGGTTCTTTCATGGCCGTAGTTGTGGCCGAGGACGACCATCATGTAACCTCCGCCTCCTGCCAGAAGGCCTACGAAGTTCTCAAGAGGGGATTCTTCGTGGTGGAAAGCGGCATCCTCTCCCAGTCCGACCCCAGGCTCTTCGTACCCCTCAGGATAGGATACGAATACAGGGTGAATTACAATTACAGAGTGACCGGGCTGGTTGGCTACAACTTCAAGGTTAAGAAGATGTACGAGGACGAAGATTATGGAAATCCCATCACCGCTGATCTTCTCTTCTCCTATCACCCCACCAACTATTACTTCGGCGTAGGAGTTGGAGCCTGGATTGTCAGTGGAGACAACAAGGCCGATGTGATCGGAAAGATAGGCTACGGCTTCTACTCCACCAGGACCACCGAGGCTTCCCTGTTCTTTGAGGGAAGGCTGCCCTTCGCAGAGAGCAAGAAGTCGGGAGAGGTAAGGCTTCTCTTTGGTATAGGAGTAAGGTTCTAAGGGGTTAAAAATACATCGCCAGGAGGGGATAATCCCCTCCTGGCCTTTCCTTAAAGAGATGGAACTGTTTTTTGCGTTTATTTTCGTTCTGTTGATAGCCCTTTTCATGTTCTTCGCCGGGGCCATCTTCGGACCCAAGGGCGATAGCCCTCAAAAAAAAGAGCCCTTTGAATGCGGAGCCGAGCCCCTTCAGCCCGGGGTTCCAAAGAATTATTCCGTGCATTATTTCAAAATTGCGCTGCTTTTCTTAATATTTGACCTGGAGGTTGCCTTTCTCATTCCCTGGGCCTTGGCCTTCAGGGAAAAGCCCGCTCTTTTCTTCCTGGTGATGCTTATTTTCCAGGTCTTTGTGGTTCTCTCCTTGGTCTATGCCTGGAAAAAGGGCGATTTAGAGTGGGAAAAATGAAGGAGGGGAATTTCATAACCACCACCCTGGAGAGTTTAATTGGGTGGGCGAGGAAGTATTCAATATTTCAGTATCCCTTTGTAACCGCCTGTTGCGGGATGGAGTACATGGCCACCGCCGCCTCCCACTTTGACATAGACCGCTTTGGGGCTGGACTCACCCGCTTTACCCCCCGTCAGGCGGATGTTCTTTTTGTGGTGGGGACCATTTCCCACAAATTGGCCCCTGTGCTCAGGAAGGTTTACGAGCAGATGACGGAGCCCAAATGGGTGGTGGCCTTCGGCACCTGCACCATAACCGGAGGGCTT
Source organism: Candidatus Aminicenantota bacterium (assembly GCA_026987025.1). GTDB lineage: Bacteria > Acidobacteriota > Aminicenantia > S016-38 > S016-38 > JALSNJ01. The sequence goes on from JALSNJ010000012.1 coordinate 25,829, forward strand.
TACGACAACTATGCGGCCGTCCAGGGCATAGATGCTATAATTCCCGTGGACATTTACATCCCCGGATGTCCTCCAAGGCCGGAGACCGTCCTGGATGCCCTTATGAAGCTTCAGGAGAAAATCCAGAGGGAAAAACAGAAATGGTCCTTGAGGAAGTAGAAAAGGAGTTCTCCCTGAGGAGGGCGGAAAGCATTGATGGAATCCCCACCTTTTATTGCCACAGGGAACTTGTTTTACCCCTTATGGAGAGGCTCAAGAGGGATTTTGAAGTTCTCCTGGACATCACCGCCGTGGATTACTTAGGAAGAAAGGAGAAAAGGTTTGAATTGGTTTATCACCTCCTTTCCCTTTCCGAAAAGATGAGGCTAAGAATAAAGGTGGAGCTGGGGGAGGGGGAGAAAATCCCAACCCTCTCCTTCCTCTGGAAGAACGCCAACTGGCTGGAAAGGGAGGTTTATGACATGTTCGGAATAGAGTTCCAGGGACACCCTGACCTTCGCAGGATTCTCCTTTACCCTGAATTTAAAGGTCATCCCCTGCGCAAGGACTATCCCCTTAAAAAATCCCAGCCCAGGATAAAACTTCTTCGCCCGGAGAGGGAATGATGGAGAAGATGCTCCTCAACATAGGCCCTTCCCATCCCGCCATGCATGGGACCATTCAGATTAAGGTGGAGCTGGACGGGGAAAGAATAATAAAAGCCGATGTGGAAATAGGATATCTCCACAGGGGATTTGAAAAGACCGCGGAAAACAGAACCTACATGCAGATAATTCCTTACACAGACCGGCTGAACTATGTATCGCCTCTGCTGAATAACCTGGCCTATGCCATGGCGGTGGAGAAGCTCCTGGGCATAGATGTTCCCCCCAGGGCCAAATGGCTGAGGATGATCTTCGGGGAGATCTCCAGGATTACCGACCACCTTACCTGCATAGCCCCCATCGGTATGGAGCTGGGGGCCTTCACCGTATTCCTCTACATGATAAAGGCCAGGGAATTTTTGTGGAATGTTCTGGATGCCACCACCGGCGCCAGGCTCACCACTTCGTACATAAGGATAGGCGGTGTAAAGGCGGATGTCCCTGAGAATTTTGAGGACCTATTGAGGAAGGCTCTGGAGGAGACCAAGAAGGCGGTCAGGGATGTCCACGGTCTTCTTTCCAGAAATCCCATCTTTTTGAAGAGGACTAAGGATGTGGGGGTGGTGAGCCAGGACGATGCCCTGAGCTACGGCTTTACGGGACCGGTGCTCCGCTCCACCGGCTATTACTACGATGTGAGGAAGGCCTTTCCCTACCTTTATTACGATGAAGTGGATTTTGAGGTCCCTTTAGGGGAGAGGGGGGATAATTACGACCGATACATGGTCAGGATGAAGGAAATAGAGCAGAGCATAAGGATAATAGAGCAGTCCCTTTCTAAAATGGAGAAAGGGCCGGTTAAGGCCGAGGACGAGGTGGCGGAGGCCTACGAGGCCATTAAGGCCTCCCAGGAGGGCAAATATCTGGATGGGAAGCTGAAGCTGAATCCCAACTTAGAGGGCATGGAAAGGGAGGTTTATTACAAAATCATGGCCAGGGTTCCCCGCTACATCCTTCCTCCCAAGGAGGACCTTTACCGCAGCATAGAGGGGATGATAAGGCATTTCAAGCTTATAATGAGCGGCCACGGTCTCAGGCCCCCGGCGGGGGAAGTTTATGTTCCGGTGGAAGGGGGAAACGGGGAGCTGGGCTTCTACATAGTTAGCGACGGAACGGACAGGCCCTACAGGCTTCACCTCAGGGCCCCTGTTTTTTCCATAATGTCTGCCTTAGCGGAAATGATAAAGGGGCATTACATCGCCGATGTTATTCCCACCTTTGCCTCCATAAACATGATCGGAGGGGAGCTGGACCGATGAAGGAAATAAGCCCTGAGGCTAAGGAAAAAATAGAAGACCTCTTGAAGAGATATCCTGTAAGGCGTTCCGCCCTCTTAGAGGTCCTCCACATTGTACAGCAGGAATGGGGATACATTGATGAGGAAGGGGAGGAGGCGGTAGCTTCCCTCTTAGGGCTGGAGCCGGTGCAGCTTCACGAGGTGGTAAGCTTTTACAGCATGTACGAAAGGAGACCCGCCGGAAGGCACATAATAAGGGTCTGCCGGAATCTTTCCTGCACCCTTATGGGAGCGGAGCCCATAATCACCTACCTTAAGAAGAAGCTTAAAGTAGAGGAGGGGGAAACCACCGAGGACGGCAAGTTTACCTTAGAGACCGCCGAATGCCTGGGAGCCTGTGAACTGGCGCCGGTAATGCAGATAGACGGGGAGTTTTACGGAAACCTTACCCCGGAGAAGATAGATGAAATTCTGGAGAGGATAAAATGACCCTGGTAATAACCCCCTGGTTCGGAAAGGTAAAGATTGAAGATTACATAGGGGCAGGGGGATACCAGGGGGCGAGGAAAGCCCTTTTTATGGCCCCTGATGAGATAATTGAAGAGGTAAAGAGGTCCAACCTCCGGGGCCGAGGAGGGGCGGGATTCCCCACCGGCATCAAGTGGTCCTTTGTTCCGAAGGATTCCCCCAAGGAAAAATATCTCTGTATAAACGCCGACGAGGGGGAGCCCGGAACCTTCAAGGATAAATACATAATGAGGGAGGCCCCTCATCTTTTAATTGAGGGGGCGATAATAGCCTCCTGGGCTGTGGGGATAAACACCGCCTACATTTACATAAGAGGAGAATACGGCAAAGTAGCCCTGATTCTGGAAAAGGCCATAGAGGAAGCCTATGCCAAGGGCTTTCTGGGTAAAAACATATTCGGCACCGACTTTTCCCTGGACATCTTCGTTCACCGGGGGGCCGGGGCTTATATATGCGGAGAGGAAACGGCTCTGATTGAGTCCCTGGAGGGAAAGAGGGGACAGCCCAGAATAAGGCCTCCCTTTCCAGCCACCTACGGGCTTTACGGTTGCCCCACGGTGGTCAACAATGTGGAAACCCTGGCCAACCTCCCGGCCATAATAAAGAACGGAGGAGAATGGTTCGCTTCCTTAGGGGTGGGAAAGAGCGGGGGGACCAAGCTCTTTGCCGTTAGCGGCCATGTAAAGAGGCCCGGCCTTTACGAACTTCCCATGGGAACCTCGCTAAAGACCCTTATTTACGATTACGCCGGTGGCATAAGGGGTAATCACAGGCTCAAGGGGGTGATTCCCGGGGGAAGCTCCTCCCCCATTTTGAAGCCGGAGGAAATAGAGGTCCCCTTAGATTACGAGTCCCTGGCTCAGGCGGGTTCCATGCTGGGCTCCGGGGCTGTTATAGTTCTGGATGAGACGGCGTGCATGGCCAAGGTTCTTCAGGTTATAACCCGTTTCTATGCCCACGAAAGCTGCGGCCAGTGCACGCCCTGTCGGCAGGGAACCGCCTGGATGGCCAGGATAGCGGAAAGGATCGTCAGGGGCATGGGCCGGGAGGGGGATGTGGACCTGCTGATGGACATTGCCAGGTCCATGATGGGAAAAACCATCTGCCCTTTAGCCGATGCTGCCGCCATGCCAGTAATAGCCATCTGTGAAAAGTATAGAGAAGAGCTGGAAGAACACATAAGAGAGAGAAAATGTCCAGTGGAAAGAGAGTGAAAATAATTATTGATGGAAGGGAAGTGGAGACGGTGGCGGGGACCCTTCTGATAAAGGCAGCGGAGGATGCGGGAATTTACATTCCCCGTCTTTGCTACCACGAGGGGCTGCGTCCCGACGGAAACTGCCGCATGTGCCTGGTGGAAGTGGAAGGGATGAGAAAACCCGTCCCTGCCTGCATGACCCCGGTTAAAGAGGGGATGGTGGTGAAGACGGATACCCCGGCTTTAAGGGAGCACCGTAAAAAGGTTCTGGAATTTATCCTCACCACCCACCCCATGGACTGTCCCATATGCGACCAGGCAGGGGAGTGTGTGCTTCAGGACTATTACTTCACCTACAGCCTGGAGGACAGAAGATATAAGGAGGAAAGGGAGAGGAAGCCCAAGAGGGTTTACTGGGGAAAGAACCTCGTATACGACGCAGAAAGGTGCATACTCTGCAGAAGGTGCGTGAGGTTCCTGGACCATGTGACCAAGACCGGTGAGCTGGGGGTTTTTGAAAGGGGTGTTCATTCCTACATTGGATTGTTTGACGGGCGAAAAATAGAAAACAATTACTCCGGCAACCTGGTGGACCTCTGTCCCGTGGGGGCCATTACCGACCTGGATTTCAGGTTTAAAATGAGGGTCTGGTTCTTGGAGCGGACCCCCTCCGTATGTCCCTTTTGCGCCAGGGGTTGCAACATAGAAATTCACACCAACACCAATCCCCTGACCAACCGCTTTTCCCGCCAGAGGGTTTTCAGAATAAAACCCAGGAAGAACCTTCAGATTAACCGTTGGTGGATATGCGACGAGGGGAGGTATTCTTACAGGTTCATTGACGAAAACAGGATACTCCGGCCTATGATAAAGGGCAGGGAGACTACCTGGGAGGCGGTTTCAAAGAAGCTCAGGGAAATAATCGGCAGGGATGTGAGGGTTTACCTTTCAGCATGGATGAGCAATGAGGAGCTGGTTTACTGGAAAAGGCTGGCGGATTTCCTTAAATGGAAAGCTTCCTTTGTAAGAAAGCCCGATGGGGACGAGGATGCGCTTCTCAGGGTGAAGGACAAAAACCCCAATACCCTTACCTGCAAAATCCTTGGCCTTGAGGAGGAAGGAGGACAGGAGGAAGTGGCGGTGGTTTTCCATTTTCCATGGGCAGGGGAAAAGCACAGCTTTAAAATAGGTATCTTTACCAATAGTTTTGAGGGCATGGAGGAATGGGACCTCATCCTTCCGGCAGCGACCTTTGCCGAAAAGGAAGGGCACTGGACAAATTTCCAGGGCCTGATTCAGAAGTTTCACCAGGCACTTCAGCCCCTGGGGGAAAGCAGGGAAGAGGGGGAAATCGGGGAGGTTTTCGCCTCCGCCTTCGGCATTCATATGCCCTGGGAGAGGGAGGCCATGGAAAGGGAATTTGAAAAGGAGCACAGGAAATGGTCTGGGAAATAGGGGTTATTTTAAAGGTGGTGATTATCTTCACCTGGGCCCTGATAACAGTTCTTTACATAACCCTTCTTGAAAGGAAGGAATCCGCCCTCATCCAGGACAGAATCGGAGCCAATCGGGCAGAGGTTCTGGGCCTCAGGCTCAACGGTCTTTTCCAGCCCTTTGCCGATGCCCTTAAAATGTTCTTTAAGGAAGACTATATTCCTCCCTTCGTGGACAGACCCTTCTACCTGCTGGCTCCCATGGTTGCCCTGGTCTTTGCCCTGATACCCATAGGAGCCGTTCCCTTGGCCGACAAGATAACCCTGGAGGGGAGGGAATTTTCCCTTTCGGTGGTAAATTCCGGGGTGGGGGTGGTGCTTATCCTCTCCCTCCTTTCCCTGGCTATATACGGGGTAATTTTAGGCGGATACGGCTCCAGGAACAAGTACGGGCTGGTAGGGGGAATGAGGGCCACGGCCCAGATAATCTCCTACGAAATTGCCCTGGGACTTTCCCTGGTAGGGGTTCTTCTGGTTTTTCCATCCTTAGATCTCAACGAAATAGTCCACATGCAGAACCGTTATATACTGAAGGGCTGGGTTCCGCTCTGGGGCATAATACTTCAGCCCTTAGCAGCGGTAATTTTCCTTATAGCCGGGATGGCGGAGAACAAGAGGGTTCCCTTTGACCTTCCCGAGGGGGAATCCGAAATAATCGGTTATTTCCTGGAATACAGCGGGATGAAATTCGGGATGTTCTTCGTGGCGGACTTCGTGGAGGTTCTTCTCCTGGCAGCCCTTTTCACCACCTTCTTTCTCGGGGGATACAATCCCCCCTGGCTTTTTCCCGACGGTTTTCACTTCCCGTGGGGAGGGAGTTTGCTCCTTTCCTCTCTGTGGGTGAGGGTCATTCAGTTCATAACCTTCAACATAAAACTCTGGATTATGGTCTGGTTCCTGCTCCTCGTTCGCTGGACCTATCCCCGATACAGGTTCGACCAGCTTATGGAGTTGGGATGGAAAAATCTGATTCCCCTCTCCATTTTTAATATAATTTTAACGGCAGGGGTTCTGGCGGTGATAAAATGAGGCTTTTCTGGGAAGCGGTAAAGGGCCTTGGAGTAACCACCAAGCACCTTGTCCGCAATCTATGGAAGTTTTCTCTCTACTATGTGGGCCTCAGCAAGGACAAGGGGGTGGTTACCTTGGAGTATCCTGAGGAAAGGAGGGAGGCCTTCCCCCGGGTGAGGCTTCGCCACAGGCTCCTCAGGAGGGAGGACGGAAGGCTTCGCTGCGTTGCCTGTTATATGTGCGCCACCGCCTGTCCCTCCCAGTGCATTTACATAGAGGCGGAGGAGGACCCGGATCATCCCTTAGAGAAAAGGCCGAAACAATTTATCATAGACCTTGGAAAATGCGCCTATTGCGGTTTCTGCGTGGAGGCCTGCCCTGAAGATGCCCTCAGGATGGACATCCACATACCGGAGCTTGCGGAATACAGGAAGGATAATCTTATCTACGACATAAAAAAGCTTACAGAATATGAGGAAGGTTCTAATAATTGACGACGACCCGGAAGTTTTGAACTCCCTGAAGAGGGAGCTGGACAAGGACAGGGATTATTACCGGGTGGAGTTCGCCTCCAGCGGGAAGGAGGCCCTGGAGAAATTGGAAGAGGAGAACTACGACCTGCTTATAACCGACATCAGAATGCCCGGTATGGACGGAGTGGAGCTCCTGGCAGAAATACTGAACAGGGGCAAGTGGGTGCATGTAATGGTGGCTTCCGGTGAGACCACCATGAGGATGATAACCCTGAAGAAAATGGAGACCCTGGAGAGATTCGGGGTTCTCAATTACATATTCAAACCCTATGTTCCCAGCAGCCTCAGGAAGCTTATAAAGGAAACCCTCAGCAAAATAGGGGAGGCCGACTACATTTCCGGCATTTCCCTTCCCACGATTCTTCAGGTGATGGAGCTTGAGGCAAAATCGGGAATACTCAGGGTGAGGTCCGGCAAAAGGGAGGGGACCCTTTTCTTCAACCGTGGGGTTTTAGTGGATGCCATAAGCGGAGGCAAGAGCGGCACCGATGCCGCCTTGGAAATACTCTCGTGGAGTGAGCCAAAGGTTCAGATAGAGTACCTTTTGCCCAGGAGAGAAAGGGCCATAAAGGAATCCATTACCTACCTGATTCTGGAGGCTGCCAAGAGGAGGGATGAAGCCTAAGGTCTTCGCCCTGATTCTGGCCGGGGGGAGGGGAGAAAGGTTCGGTTCACCAAAGCAGTTGGTCAAGGTGGGGAACAAAACCATCATTCAGTTCAGCCTAGAGGCCTTCCAGGCTCATCCTCAGGTGGATTCCATGGTGCTGGTTATAAACCGGGAGCTCAAAAAAGCGGTTCTCAATTACCCCGACCTATACCCAAAGCTCAGCCACATAGTGGAGGGGGGAGCCACCAGGCAGGAGAGTTCAAGGCTGGGACTTTTTTCCATCCAGGAAGACGGTTTGGTCCTCATTCACGATGCTGCCAGGCCCAACCTTAAGCAGGAGCTTATAACCAGGGTTCTTTCGGCCCTTTCCAGAGGCCCGGCGGCTGTGCCCGTGGTCCCGGTAGGAGAAACCCTGGCCAGGGTGGAGGGGGAAACAATAAAGGAGTTTCCATCCCGGGAGGCATTTTTTAAGGTTCAAACTCCCCAGGGATTCAGGCTTTCCCTTATAAGGGAAGCCCATCTTAAGTCCCCCCACGGGGGATTTACCGACGATGCCAGCCTTTTCCTGCAGACCGGTATGGGGGCCGTGCTGGTGGTGGAAGGGGACCCTGCCAACATAAAGCTTACCTACCCCCAGGACCTGAAGCTTCTTTTACCCTGAGCTGAGGGCTTTGCTCTCCTGTTCTGTGGGAGAATTGGGGGGAGTCCACATGTTCAAGGATGTATTGATATTCCCTCCGGGTTATGGAGTTTTCCCAGCGATGGGCAAGCCGGGCTGCGGAGGTAAGCCCGAAGAAGAACAGAAGGATCATCAGGAGATAAACCGAGGGGCCCACGGTCCTTCTGCCCAGCTTCAGGTTTAAGGTATCGGGGACGGGGCAGGCCGCCACGCAGCGGAAGCACGCATTGCATTCATCGCTGTGGACGGTCTTCAACCTGTGTACCTCTATGTGGGAGGGGCACGCATAGGTGCAAAGCTTACAATCTATACAGCTGGCTTCGTTTCTCTTTATTTTCATGGGGCTCAGGAGACTGAGGGCCCCCAGAAGGGCCCCGTAAGGACACAGGTATCTGCACCAGAAGTTTTTTATGGGAACAGAAAGAACCAGGAAGGAGAGGATAACCAGAAGGGAAAAGGTGGAAATCCTTTCAAAAAACAGGAGCAATTTTACATCAGCCGCCCGGTTGTAAGGTCCGTAAATGAAGGAGGCCAGGGCATTCAGGTCCATTTTGAAGAGTATGTCCCACAGGAAAAGGCCCAGCACCAGGTATTTTATACTCCTCAGAGGATAGTCTATACCTCTGGGCAATCTGAGGTTCTTTCCAAAAATCCGTTCTCCCATTTTCCAGAGCACCTCTGAGAGCAGCCCGAAGGGGCATACCCAGGAGCAAAATCCCCTTTTTAGAAGAAGGCCCATAAGGAGGAAGCTCAGAAGGAAAACCGTGGCCGCCGGATGGATAGAGTTTAAAACCCCTGTGATGACCCAGTATTTAAGGCCCACCAGTCCGCTCAGGGGCAGGAAGGCCTCCACCCCCGGCGGCCTTGAAACCCCCAGGGCCCCGTTGTGGACGAAGAGCACAAATCTCCATCCGGTGTATATGGCTGCCAGGGAAAAGAAAACCTGGGAGGCTCTGCGAAGTTTCTGAGAGGGGCCGCGCAGCTTAACCTTCATGAAACTGGCTTTTTAGCAGGGGAAGAATGCGGTCAAAATATATGTTGTCTATTTCGTATTCCCTCATAACCCGGCGGAACATCCTGGAGGTGGGATGCTCCTGGAGGAAGCTCAGCAGCCTTTCCGCTATTTTTTTCGGTGGGTCCTCCAGGGAAAAGCTCACCACATCCTCCCTGCCTATTTCCCTGAAGGGCTTTATATCGGAGCAGACTATGGGGAGCTTCAAAAGCCCCGCCTCCAGCAGTGGGAGGCCGAAGCCCTCCTGCTTGCTGGGGAGGAAAACCAGATCGCTTATCTGATAAAGCTCCTTCAGCATCCTTCGGTCCGGAACCACCATCCCCCCACCTGCCAGGCGCAGGTCCGTTAATATGACGAATTCCTTCTGCACCCCCAGCCTTCTGGCTAAGGAAAGGAGCTCCCGGTGATATTTCCTTGAGTCCGGATTGTGGGGGTCGTATTTTCCAGTAAGGAGAAAACGGGCTTTAACCCCCATTTTTTTGAGCTCTGCCAGAACCCTTATAGCCAGTTCTATGTTCTTTCGTCGCACCATCCTGAAAGGTATTATGGCTATGAGGTCCGCCCTGGAGAGCTCAAGCTCTTTAAAAATCCTTATGGTGGTGTGATGGAATTCAAAGAAGCTTACGGGGTCCACCCCGTTGGTTATGGGTATGACTTCAACGCCGTATAGTTTTCTGAACTGTTCTGCCCTGGCTTCTGTCACCGCCACATATTTTATGGAGGGATGGGGTTTTTTCAGAGTGTTCCAAGGTTCCCTTTCCAGATACTGGGGATAATCCGGATAGAAGTAGGGGGAGTCGTGCCCCCAGGATATCACCTTTAACCTCCCATCCTCCGCCATTTTTACAATCGCTAAGGTAAGGGGAAGGTTAAAGGGCATGGACACCACATTGTGGGCTATCAGAACATCGGTTTCGCTTAAAACCCTGCGGAGGAAGCGGTAGATCCTTTTAGAAAGGGAGAAAATCCTGGAGTTATCGTTTTTATTAATGGAAAGGCTGTGGGCCCTTTGCACTGCCCTGGCCGTGGAGGAGAGCAGGGGATGGAAAACTATCTCGTATTTCCTGGAAAATTCTCCTCCTTCCCCTGCCACCACCATGACCTGGTGGTGGTGACGGTGGAAGAGCTCTGCGTGCTGGCGGAGGACCTCCTCCACTCCTCCTATGACCGGGGGCACAGAGTAGTGAAGGAGAGCTATGGAAGGCTTCCTCATTGGAAGCTCCTTACCAGAGGGATGAGTCTTCCTTCCAGTATCCTGTAAGAAAAGTTCTCCAGAGCCAATTTATAATTTTTCTCCACAGCTTCCCTGATTTTTTCCGGGTTCTCCAGATAATAGACGATTTTTCCCGCCACTGCCGGGGTGACGAACCCCTCAAAGGAAACCACCTCAAAACCTAAGGGTTCTATGTCGGCTATGTAAATGGAGTACCTGTTGAGGAAGATGAGCTTTTTGAAATAAACGGCCTCTAAGAAGGCATTTCCAAAACCTTCGTATCCCGAGGGATAGGTTACCAGATCCGCACTTTTGTAGGCATCGTCTAAGGTGTAGAGGCCCCGCTGGGGGTCCCTCTCCTCCGCAATAATGTCGTTTATAAAAAGAAGCTCCACCCCGGTTTTTTCAGCGTACCAAAGGATTCTTTCCAGATATTCATCCCCTTCATCCCCGCTGGAGTGGGAAATGACCAGGGCGGGCCTGCGAAGGGGAAGCATGGCCACCAGGTCTATGGCCTTTTCTATGTTTTTTCTGGGCACCACCCGGGTGGGCTGGAGGACAAAAATGTCTCCCTTCCCGAAGCCAAGCCTCGTTCTGAGGGTTTTCCCGTAATCGTCTAAGGGGGAGGGTGGATTTTCGTAATGGTAAACATTGGGGATTAAAACCGCTGGCATACCCTTGCGAAAGGTCAATTGCTGGAGGGCCAGGGTGTTTATAACCACATTTTTTATGCTGTTGAGGAAGGGTGGAAAGGCCGTGGAGAGGTAATCCGGACAGGAGGTTATGAGAAACCTTTCCCTTTCCCAGTAAAAGTCATGGTGATGGGCTATGGTGGGCATGTTGGTTTCGGCTATGAACTCCGTCAGGGCCAGGCCCAGGGGAATGTTCATGGGTATGGAAAGGGAGTTTTCAGGGATAAGAAGGTCTATTCCGCAATCCCTTACGAATTCTCCCACCACATCTTTAATGTATTCTTTTATCTTGTTTACCTTATCGGATATTTCGGGGGGTCGGGTTTTTCTTCCGAAACAATGCTTCTGAATTTCCATTATTTCCGGGTGCTTGAAGTGCAGGATTTCCTCCCTCCGGCATCCCTCAAAGCTTTTGTCCAGCTCCCCGGCCAAGAAGAATACCTCATAACCATAGGCCTTCAGCACCTCAGCCCATTTTTTCGTCTCCAGGGTGACCCCATCGGTGCCGGAAAACCTGGTGGAGACAAAACCTATCCTCCTTATCTTCTTACCCACCGTTCCTCTCCATTAGCCTTTTTTTCAGGCCTACCAGTTTATCGCTGTAAAGAATCCTGTATCTGTCCGGGTTTCTTAGCCTCTTAACCCCTTGAGGAAGCATCCTGAGCTCCTGAAAAACCCTGCTCCTTATCTTTTCCAGGTCTTCCCGGTATAGGACCTTTCCTCCTTCCATCATGAGCTTCATAAGGGGAATGAGTTCAGCATCGGCGAACCTCTCCCCGGGGTCCTCTTCGGCCAGGGTTATGTAATCGCCCTGGTAGGCTCCATCTGCCCTTATCCTCCAGAGGTTGCACCTTCCGGGAAGGGAGACCTTGGAGGGGTCGGAGGAGAGTTTTATCCTCGGCACCCATTTTCCCCCCTCCTTCAGGGCGGCCAGCTTGTAAACTCCGCTGAGGTAAGGGCAATCGGCGGAGGTCAGAAGCCTGGTTCCCACCCCCCAGGCGTTTATCCTGGCTCCCCTGGCCTTGAGGTCCTCTATCTTGTATTCATCCAGGTCTCCGGAACCCACTATTATAGGGTTTTCAAAGCCCTCCCGGGTTAACATCTCCCAGGCCCTGCGGGAAAGCTCCACCAGGTCGCCGGAGTCCAGCCTTATCCCTGGCCTGAACTTTATACCCCTGGCCCTCATTTCCCGGAAGACCCTGAGGGCATTGGGCAGCCCGCTTTTCAGGGTGTCGTAGGTGTCCACCAGAAGAATGGGGTTTGAAGGATAGACCTCGGCATAGGCCCTGAAGGCGGAGTATTCGTCGGAAAAGCCCATTATCCAGCTGTGGGCCATGGTTCCCAGCACAGGTATGGAGTATGCAAGACCAGCCTGAACATTGGAGGTTCCCGAACATCCTCCTATGTAGGCGGCCCTGGAGGCAAATAGCCCGCCGTTGGGACCGTGGGCCCTGCGGAGGCCGAAGTCCATTACCGGGTCTCCCCGGGCGGCCAGCCACACCCGGGCAGCCTTGGTTGCTATAAGGGACTGGAAGTTTATGTAATTCAGGAGCAGGGTTTCCACGAGCTGAACCTGCAGGAGGGGACCCTCCACCCTTATTATGGGTTCGTGGGCGAAGACAGCGGTGCCCTCCGGTGGAGAATACACGGTCAGAGAGAAATGCAGGTCCGAAAGGTAATTTAGAAATTCCTCCCTGAACTTTCCTAAGGACCTCAGGTATTCAATCTCGTGGGGCTGAAATCTGAGGTCTTCCAGAGCCTTAAGCAGGGGCTGAAGGCCCGCGAAGAGCACAAATCCCGAATCGCAGGGGTGGGAGCGGAAAAAGTATTCAAAGGCCGCCTTCCTTTCAGCCATTCCCTGGAGGAAATATCCCTGGGCCATGGTGAGCTCGTAGAAGTCAGTAAAGAGGGCTGAGGAGAACCTATCCATGTAATTCTCCGCTACTGGTGAATTTTACGCCTGCCCTTTTCATCTCGTCTAAGGACATCTTTAAATTGCCCGGAGGAAAATCCACCCCCCTGGAGGCGTCTTCAATGAGGTAGACTTCGTATCCCAGTTTTACCCCATCCAGGGCAGTGTTTTTTACGCAATAATCCGTGGCCAGTCCGCAGACAAAAATTCTCTTTACCCCCCTCCCCCGGAGAATTTCGTGGAGCCGGGTGCCCTCAAATCCGCTATAGGCTTCCTTGTCCCTTTCGGTGGCCTTGTTGATGATTATCGCATGGGGGGGTATTTTCAGCTCTGGATGGAATTCAGCCCCCGGGGTTCCTGCTACGCAGTGGACGGGCCAGGAACCGTCCTTGAATTGGGGCTGAGGGCTGAAGCTCATGTGATCCGGGGGGTGCCAGTCCCTGGTAAAGACCACGGTTTTGAAAAGGGGAATTATGGAATTTACCACAGGAACTATCTCATCCCCCCCTGGGACCGGAAGGGCACCTCCGGGGCAGAAATCCCTCTGAAGGTCCACCACTATAAGGGCATCCTTTTCGGTGATTTCCATAGGAAAATTAAATATCAGATTGCCGGCGGAAGGTCAACCCTTCCTTTTGTAAAACAGGTTGAGGATGAACCCCAGAACGAAAACCCCCAGCAGAAGCCAGTACCCCTCCCTGAACCTTACGGTTATAAAACCCACACCCTTTTCCGTTGCCCTTTGAATTATCCTGCTTCGTAGCAGAAGAAGCCCGGCTCCGCCCACCGCGGATAATATGACGAGGATGTAGGAAGCCAGGGGATATTTAAGGATAATCCCCAGGATAAGAGAAACCACCACCAGAGCTAAAATGCCCCTGGCGTATTTTTCCCCTTTGAACTTCCTCTGGACGGGCGTTTTATTCTGCCGGGCGGAGGGCGGTAGTTTTTCCGGGGATATGGAAACGGAGAACCCGGTGACCAGCTGTTTCCCGGTAACCACCATCAAAGTGTTCTCTCCGCAGGAGACCTCAATGAAAGGGAGGAGGAAGCTTAAAAGCCCGATGGCGAAAATCACAGCGTTGATTTTTCTCATCTATAACCTCCTATAAGAGAACATCAAGGCTCATCATTAAGACAAGGCCGGCCATGAAGGCGAAACTGGCCTTTCTTTCCCTTCCTCCACCGTGGCTCTCGGGGATGATTTCGTCGGAAACCACAAAGAGCATGGCCCCGGCGGCAAAGCTCATGAGAAAGGGGATGAGAGCCGGCGAAAGCAGCGCTGCGCTTCCGCCCACCAGTCCGCCTATGGGTTCGGCAATGGCGCTGAGGAATGTGAGGAGAAAGGCCCTGGCCGCCGAGTAGCCCAGGCCCCTGGCAGGAAGGGCCACTGCCATCCCCTCTGGAATGTTTTGCAAACCTATGCCCAGGGCCACAGACAATCCGGTGCTCAGGTCCCTCTGAAAGGCCACCGCCACCGCCATTCCCTCCGGGAAATTGTGAATGGTCATGGCCAGGAAGAGAAGGGTAACCCCCTTTACCCTTATATGGGCCCTTCCCCCTTCCCTTCCCTTCAGGAAGTGCTCGTGGGGAAGGTAAATGTCCGCCAGATGCACGAATAGGGCTCCGACGACGGTTCCTGAGAAAACTAACCAGGGGGAGGAGGATTCTAAGGCCGGAAGAAGCAGGCTGAAAAAGCTGGCTGCTACCATAACGCCGGCGGAGAAGGCCAGAAATAGGGAGTAGAGGTTTCGGGAAAGGCGGCGGAAGAAGAAAACGGGAAGCCCTCCCAGCAGGGTCATAAAACCGGCGGCAGTGCTGCCCACCAGGCCGCTTAAAAATGGACTCAAGGCTTGTATTCCTCTATAAAGGACCTGAGGGCCCCGGCCCAATCCGACATCACATCCAGCCCCAGCTCCTTCAGTCTTTCGTTCTTCAGGGCGGAGAAGGCCGGTCTTCTGGCCCTCTGGGGAAAATCCTCCGAAGATACGGGTTGCACCGCATCGGGGGACAGCCCTGAATACTCCAGAACCTTCCTGGCGAAATCGTACCACGAAGGAGACCCATGATTTACGGCGTGATATATTCCAAAGGGAGGAGATTTCTCTATTATCACCTTTATCTGACGGGCCAGCTCCAAGGTGTAGGTGGGGGAAGAGAACCTGTCCTTCACAACCACCGGTTTTTCTCCCTTCCTTACCCTTTCCAGTAATAGCTTCACAAAGTTCTTCCTTCTAGGACCGTAGAGGCCGCTGGTCCTGATTATATAAAAGCTGTCCATGCTTGCCTTAATCAGGTTTTCCCCCACCAGCTTGGAGTTTCCGTAGACGGAGATGGGGGAGGGACAGTCCTCTTCGGTGTAAGGTTCTCCCTTTTCCCCGCCGAACACATAATCGGTGCTGATCTGGATGAGAATGAAACCGAATCTGTGGGCCAGCTCCCCCAGCCATCCGGGGGCAATCCCGTTTACCATGAAGGCCCTTTCCGGCTCATCTTCGCAGCGGTCCACATCGGTGAGGGCTGCTGTATTTATAACGATCTCCGGACGGTGCTTTTCCAGGGCATTTTCCAGGGCTTCCATGTCCGATATGTCCAGCTCCTGTCTGGGCAGAAGAAGGGCTCCCTTCAGGATTTTCCCTAAGGCCCAGGCCAGCTGTCCCTGACCGCCGGTTACGAGGATCCTCATCGGAATAGATAATACATTAAGATAAAATAGACCACAAGAAGGAAGAGGGCTTGTCTTCTATCCATTCTTCCCCTGAAGGCTGCCAGAAGAAGGAGGAAAAGGGTGAAACCTAAGGAGGCGGGAATGTAGACGGTGAGGAGGCTCCTGTTAATTTCCAGAGGCCTCAGGAGGGAGACCCCTCCCAGGACCCCCAGCAGGTTGAAGATGTTGGAACCCACCACATTTCCCACTCCTATTCCCCCTTCCCTTTTTGCAGCTGCCACCAAGGATACGGATATCTCGGGCAGGGAAGTTCCCAGGGCCATGGCGGTCATTCCTATGGCCAGAGTGGTTATCCCCATCCTCTGGCTTACGAGGATTCCGCTTTTCACCGTATAATTGGCCGCCACCGAAAGAACCCCTATTCCTACTATAATAAGGAGGAGGGGATAGGAAAGGGATTTTTCCTCTTCCACCTCCAGCCTCTTTCGTCTGGAAGAGGCGAAAACATAAAAGAAAAGACCCACCAGCAAAAGACCCCCTTCCCATCCTGAAATTTCCCTGTCAAGGCCCATGGTCCACAGGATTGCGGTCATCACGGAGAGGAAAAGAAGGTCCCAAACCACCTCCTTTAGCTTTCCCACCGCCTTTCTTATTAGAACCGATAGGCCCAGGGCCAATCCTATGTTGGCCAGATTGGAGCCCACCACATTTCCCACGGAGATGTCCGAACTTCCCCTGAGCGCTCCGAAAAGGCTCACGAAGAATTCGGGCATGGAGGTTCCCATGGCCACTACCGTAAGGCCGATAACTACCTTTCTTATCCCCAGCCTGTTGGCCAGGGCCACCGCTCCGGATACCAGGAGTTCCCCCCCCACATAAAGTCCTCCTAAGGAAATTAAAAGGACGGTCCACAGCAAGAGAAGCGGAAGTTTTTCCATTTCCCTTTATTTTACCAGATGTCTGGATATCTGGAGCAGAAGGGTAATGTAGAGGAGGTATAACAGGGCTGTTTTAAAATGGAGGAGGTGAGGTACAGCTGCGGCTACGGTGGTGAAAATCCTGGCCAGGCCGAAGGGGGTCTCGTGGGGAATGAGCATTTTATCGTAGGCTGCCTCCATCAGGGAATTGAAGAGAAAGAGGGAAAGGAGCAGGAAGAGGGAGATTCTCAGCCCCGCCCTTTTAAAAAAATTGCCCAGGCCGAAGGAAAGGAAGGGGAGGGAACCTATGAACCTTCTGGCCCCGAAGGAGGCTCCGGCCCAGAACTGCTTGAGGAAGCCGTTTCCCAGGGCTGCCAGGGAGAAGCCCCCTGCGCCCAGGTTTCTAATGGAAATCCCTTTATCCCATGGCAGAAGAAAGCCCAGAAGACCGGCCACCATCAGAGGATGCCAGTTAAAAAGCCCGTGGAAGGGGGAAAACAGGGACTGGGGAAGGTGGAGGGGAAGGCAGTAAAGGAACTTCCTCCCCTGGGGGACGGTAAAGAATCTTCCGTATATTTCCTTAAAGACCAGAAGCTGGGGGAGAATGAGGAGGGAAAAACCTGAGGCCGTGGCCAGGGCGGATGAAAGATAATCTCTGGGGGATAGCCTCCCCTTTCTAAAGAAATAGCTCAGATAGATGGCGGGAAGGAGGATGAATAAGCCGTTCTGCCATCTTACCAAAGCGGCGAGACCTGAGGCAACCCCTATGAGGAGCCATTTGAACGGTGGGGACTCAGGGGAGATCCTGGTTAGAAGAAAGACTAGCAGAGAAAGGGAGAAGAAGGATGGGATGTGGGAAAGGAAGGGATTGTGCCTCAGGTAGTAAAAAAGAGGGGAGGCGAGGAGAATCCCCTCCAGGGCCAGGAGGGAGAAAAGAGGGTCCAGAAATCGCCTCAAACTGAAGAACAGAAGAAGACTCCCCAGAAGGGCCAGGAGCCAGTGGGCCAGGGCTATGGAGCGAAGGAGCGGGGGCTCGTATCCGGTTTTCCCCCCTGTTATTACCTTTGCCAGAAGGTAGAAGCCGGACCACAGCAGGGCGGGTCCCACCGAAAAGGGGTTGGAAATCATACCTGTTTTTCTTAGCCTCCTGTACCTTCCCTCCTCCAGCCTTCCTATGCCAAATTTTCGGGCATGAAGATGGGTAAATTCGTTTTCAAAATCCAGGTCCCTGTCGTAGACAGCGGACCTCAGGTAGGAGAAGTAGCCCACCCCGTCGCTTTCCACCCGATAGGGGGACATCCATTGAAGGTGAAACAGGGTGAGGAAAGAGACGATTATGAAGGAAACGGATAAAAAATCCTGGCGGAAGGAGATTTTTCCCGAAAGAAAGAATAAATTGAGGAAGAAAAGGAGGGCTACCGAAAGCCCTTCAGGTCCCCTCATTTTGAAGGGACCCCATCGGTTCAGTTCTGTAAAAAGCTTTAAAAAAAGCAAAAATAAGAAGGGGAAGGTGGGAATTAATAGAAGAACCTTCCCCTTCACCTACTTCTCCTGAACGAGTCTGTTATCCCTTCCGTTAAATATAAGTATCCTGGGTTTCCACCTTCCTGCTTCTTCCTCTTCAACAAAACCGTAGGCGGCAACTATTATCCTGTCTCCCACCGACCCCTTTCTGGCGGCGGCTCCGTTAAGTGTAACCCTGCGGGAGCCCTCCTCTTCCTCTATTATGTAGGTTTCAAACCTTTCTCCGTTGGTTATGTTGTATACCTGAACCTGTTCAAAGGGATGCAAGCCGGCCCTTCGGAGCCACGCCCTGTCCAATCCTATACTCCCCTCATATTCCAGGCACGCCTGGGTTACGGTTAGATTGTGAAGCTTGGCAATTAGAACTTCCCTGAGCATTTATTCCCCCAGAAGGATGTTGTCTATTAACCTGGCCTTTCCCACAAAGGCCGCCACCGCCACTAATGTTTTTCCTTCTATCCTTTCCACTGGCTTCAGAGTCTCGCCGTCCACCACCTCTACATACTGAACTTTAACCAAGGAATACCTGGCCAGCTCTTCCTCCACCACCTTCCTTACCCCTTCCCCCGACCTTTCGCCCGCCTCGTAGGCCTTCCTCGCCTTCATGAGGGCACGATAAAGGGCCACCGCCTGAGCCCTTTCCTCGGGGTTCAGGTATGTGTTTCTGGAGCTCATGGCAAGCCCATCCCTTTCCCTCACGATGGGAAGGGCCCTTATCTCCACGGGCATGTTCAGGTCCCTTACCATTCTTTTAATTATCAGGTACTGCTGATAGTCTTTCTGGCCAAAATAGGCTATGTGGGGATAAACTATGTTGAAAAGCTTGGTCACCACCGTGGCCACTCCCCGGAAATGTCCCTTTCTGAACTGCCCGCAGAGGGGTCTGCTGAGCTCCACAACCTCCACATAGGTCTGGTATCCTTCGGGGTACATTTCTTCGGCCGTGGGAATAAAGACCAGGTCCACCTTCTCCTTCCTGAGCAGGGCCAGGTCCCTTTCCTCATCCCTGGGGTACTGGTGGAAGTCCTCCCCGGGGCCGAACTGGGTGGGGTTTACAAAAATGCTGACCACGCAGTAATCGGTCTCCTGCCGGCACTTCCTTACGAGGGAGAGATGGCCTTCGTGAAGGAAGCCCATGGTGGGAACGAAACCCACAGTTTTCCCCCCTTCCCTGGCCTTCCATGTTTTGCTCCTGCACTCAGATATTTTCCTTACTACCTCCATTCAAAGCCTCCATGAATTTAGTGTATTCCTCCTCCTTCATAGAGAAGGCCTCATCTTCGGTGGGATATTTCCCCTCCATTACATCCCTCCCGTAAGCTCTCAAGGCCTCCTCTATGGCAGGGCCCAGTCTTGCGTATTCCCGGACGAAGCTCGGCTTCTTGCCGGGATAAAGGCCCAGAAGGTCGTGGAAGACCAGTATCTGCCCGTCGCAAAAGGGACCCGCTCCTATTCCTACGGTGGGGATGGAGAGGTTCCTGGTTATAACTCTGGCTACCCTGAAGGGGATGCTTTCCAGAACCAAGGAGAAGGCCCCGGCTTCCTCTATTTCCTTGGCCTGCTCCAGGATTTTCAGGGCGGAGCGCCATTTTCTTCCCTGGGTCCTGAAGCCCAGCCTGAGATAGTGCTGGGGGGTAAGCCCCACATGTCCCATTACCGGGATGCCCTCAGCCGTCAGGGCCCTTATCACCTCCACCCTTGGTCCCTCCAGCTTTACCGCT
>JALSNJ010000013.1 GCA_026987025.1 Candidatus Aminicenantota bacterium
GCCGAGGAAGCCCTCTCCACCGCCAGCCTGCGGAGAAAATAGCTTATCCCATCCCTCTGTCCCTTGACCCTGGATGCGCAAGCATTGGACACCACGGCTACTCCATAGGAATTAACGAAGAAATCGGAGAAGTATTTTAACTTCATCTCCACCCACAACATTTCAGGGTTTCCCCTCCAGGTCTGAAGGGCACCGTTCAGGAGCTTGAACCTCTCCAGCCCCTGGCGGGAGGGCACCCACCATATCTTAACCGGAGGGTCTCCCATCTCGTCCTCGTTGTGGGCTAAGAGAACCGCTCCACTTCCCGAGGCCTCCCTGCCCACCACCACCGTAAAGCAGGGTTTTACAGCGGAATAGAGTAAAAAGAAGGTTATGATTCCAAGAAATCCCTTGATTTTCATTTTCGGCCTCCTTCTATGGCTTTATCGTATTCCTTCCTTAAAGTTTCCAGGTCTAGATGGGTGTATTTCTGGGTGGTGGCCAGGGAGGAGTGGCCCAGAAGCTCCTGTATAGTTCTGATGTCGGCCCCCATCTTCAACAAATGGGTGGCAAAACTGTGCCTTATTTTGTGGGGAGAGACCTTCTTTGAAATTGAGGTTTTCATAATGTATTTGTCCACCAACCTCTGAACCCACCTTACCGATAGTCTTCTTCCAAATTTGTTCTGGAAGAGGGACGGGTCCTGCGGGTTTTTTCTTACCCTGAGGTAGGAAGAAAGGGCCCTGTAAGCAGGTCTCCCAAAGGGGACAATTCTTTCCTTACCCCCTTTTCCCTTGACCTTTATAAACCTTTCCCTCAGATCCAAGTCCCAGATGTCCAGGGACACCAACTCCGATACCCTTATCCCCGTGGCATAAAGAAGCTCCAAAATAGCCCTGTCCCTGAGGGAAAAGAAATCGTCCCCCCGGGGAACTTCAAGAAGCCAGGTGATTTCCTCCTCGGAAAGGACCACAGGAAGTTTCTTTCCTCTTCTGGGATATTTTACCAATTTTGCTGGATTAAATTTTATAATCTCCAACGAAATCAGAAATTTGTACATGGATTTAAGGGCAGCCAGCTTTCTCTCCACGGAAGTTTTACTGTACCCCTCCAGTTCCAGCCAGAGGAGAAACTCGTATATATCCTCGGGTTTCACCTCAAGTATGTCCTTTCCCTTGACCGAGGCCAGGAAAAACCGGAATTGGGCCAGGTCTTTCCTGTAACTTTTTACAGTATTCGGGGACGAATGCCTTTCCCTTTCCAGAAAGAGCAGAAATTCCCTGGCGGGGTCCCAGCTCATCTGGAAACCTGATATAAAAGCCTTCCCCTGGGGCCGAAAACCCCTATGGAGGAGAACTTTCTGACTAAGGCCTGCAATAATTCCTGGCTGCCCCCTACGAGAACAGAAATGTTCCTGGTGGGATAGTCAGAAAGGGAGGAATTTATCTGAGCAAGGGAGCAGCTCCTTTCTTCCATCAAAAGGCTCTCCCTTTCCCTCCGAAAACCGGGCCAGGGAAGGGATTCCAGATAAGCTCGTTTTCCCTTTAGCTGCTTTTGAATCCGCAAAAATTCCCTCTTGTCCATTCTTACCCTTAGCTTCCCCGCTATAGCCCGGTTCCCGGTGGATATCATACTGAGCAGTTCCTTCTCAGATGTGGTAGAAACCCTTATCCATCCTATGCTGACCTTGCGTCCCTTCTTTAAACCCCAGCTAACGGTCCCGTAGGGGTAAAAAACCGAACGCATAAGGCCCTGGGGCTCCATGGCCAAGGAGGCCAGAAAGTACTTAAGGGGGCAGAGGTCCTCTGCATCTATAACCTTGAAAAACCATATTACAAAGGGCTGCCTTGATGGAAGAAGCCCCACCTTAAGGGGAGTTCTGTCCGGGGGTTCACTAAGGGATGGAAGGGGAGTTATTCCCTTCCTGAAGGAAAGCCTCGTTTTCAAAATATGTTTTATAAATCCCCCCTCCACCACCACCCTTACCCTTCCGGGGACAAAGCACTTTTCCTTAAACCTCCTCAAATCGCTGGTGGAGATCCTGTTGAAATCCTCCGGGTCAGGAAAGGGTTTCGCATAGTTGGATAAGGGATAGAAGAGGAAAACCCCGAAGTCCTCCGGGGCCGGCCTGAAGGCCTTCAGGCCCAGCAAAGCCCGGGCTTCCACCAGGCTACGGCTGTCGAAATTCCGGTCTTTAACGAGGGAGGAGGCCACATCCGCGGCTGTTTGCCAGAAATTTTTGAGCACTATTATTCTGAAGTAGGAAAAATCAGCGCCCACCCCTGTCTCTACCCTTGCCCCGGAAGAAAAAAGGGCATCCTTCCATTTGCTCTCTTCATAAGCAAAAATCTCTTCCAGAAGCCCGGGCTTATCTTCATCCGCTCTACCGCAGGGGGAAATCACCGAAATGGAAAGAAGGGGAATCTTCTGGGGTAAAAACTTTATAATCTGAGGAGAAAGTCCGGTGGCGAATAGGAGCATAAGGCTTAGTTTTCTCAGCGATTCCATGGTAAAAGCACCAGTCTCACCCTGTTAAAGGGGTAGAAAACCTTCCGAACATTTTCCCAGAAAACAGGAGGGGAAATGCTGGAAGCAGTAGCCAGAACCTCCTCCTGCCCGCAGCCGAAAACAAGTTTGTACCATCCCAGGACCTCTCCCCAGCGGGAAGGGTCTATTTCCTTTTCCCTTAAAGATCTTAAAAGAGAGAGCCTAAGGCCCGACAGGACCGATTTGCGGGGGGGAGAAGCCTTAAGATGAGAGAAAATTCTCTGCAGGGACGCTTCCCAGGCTGCCAAATCCCTGCTTTTTACTATTATACAAAGGGAAGAGGAGTAAAGAAAATGGCGGATTCTCACCTCAACGCTGCCGGTCATCCTCCCTTTAAGCCTTCTTTCCCGGAGGCTCCTCTGTAGATAAAGGCTGACGAGCTCCAGAAATACCCTCCTGCTGCAGGTGGGGGAGGAAATCCTGTAGCAAAGGGCATAAACCTTCTGGCTTAGTCCTTTAACCAGAATTTTCCGGTCCACCCCCCTGGTCTGAAACCCTATCTTCTCAGGAAAAATTACCTGGCGGGATTTTGCGGGGGAAAACATCTTTAAAATTATTTCCTTTTCCCTGGATCTCATATCCCCCACCACCACCATCAGGGCGGTACGGGGCTGAAAGAATTTGCGGTGGAATTTCCTCACATGTTCTAAGGGAATTTTCTCCAGTTCTTCGGGATTTCCAAGGGGAATTCGGCTGTAGGGAGAATCGGAATAAAGAAAGGAATCTATAAGGCCTTCCACCCTGATGTCTTCGTCCATAAGATTTGTCTTCACCTGCAAGCTCAACCTTTTCCTCTGTTTTACAAAAAAATCCTCGGAAATTCTCAGGGACTTCATCCTCTCGTGTTCGTACCAGAGGGCCAGGGGAAATTCCTCCTTAGGAAAGTGACTCTTAAAGACCACGAAATCCTTTCCCACCTTTACATCAATCCCTCCCCCCACCTTTTCCAGAAAGAACACCTGCTCCCAGGGTGAGCTTTTTCTTGTTCCAGCGAAACTCATCATGCTTACCAGGTAGGAAAGACCGCCCTCCCCTTCAGGTTCAAGGGAGGAGCCCGCCCGGTAAAAAACCGTGAGGAAAACGGAGGGGATCTTCCTGTCAATGAGAATTACCTTCATTCCGTTGGGGAGGCGAAAGGTCTCTAAGGCAAAAAGGGATGAAACGACCAGGGGAAGAAGAAGGTAACGCTTCATAGGGGAATTATAGGACTTTGCTCAGGAAACATAAAGGCTTTTGGAAAGGAAATAATGGAGGGATCCCCTATTTATGCCCAGGTCCTTGGCGATATCTTCAGGCCTTTCCCCGAAGAGCACCCTGATAATGGCCCCCTTGGTGAAATTCCTGAAACCCGAATCTTCCTTTATATCCTTAAGGGTAAAGGCCTTTACCCTGACAGGGGTCTTTAAAAGCTCCCTTATGGCCGCCGAGGCGCTCTTTTCCGCGGAGACTATGTCCTTCTGGGAAACATCCATACCGAAAAGAAGAACGAATCCTATTTCCCTCTCCCCCTTGCCCTTGTTTTCAAAGCTCCAGATGGCCACCAGGGAATCGCTTTCCTTCCGGGAAAGAACCTGAATAATGGCCTGGGCTATTTGACGATAGAGCTTCCT
Organism: Candidatus Aminicenantota bacterium; assembly: GCA_026987025.1. Classification (GTDB taxonomy): domain Bacteria; phylum Acidobacteriota; class Aminicenantia; order S016-38; family S016-38; genus JALSNJ01. The sequence continues at coordinate 4,137 of JALSNJ010000013.1, forward strand.
CTCCCCCTCAAAAAGAGGTTCCAGAAGCTCTTTATAAAGGGGATGGTCCCGGTTAAGGAAAAAGCTGTGCTTTCTTCTGGTTCCGTTTTTGTAAATAATTCGCAGGTCCTCAAGTTCTTGAAGGGCCAGTTGGCAGGAGCGGGGATTTATTTCACCCAGAAGGCTTATCTTCCTTCCGGATATTCCATCCCCGGCGAAATAAATGGTCCTTAAAACATCAATTTTGGCATGGGTAGAAAACAATAAATTGGCCAGTTTCATCTCATTAAAAATGGCGGAGAGGGTGGGATTCGAACCCACGGTCCCGCTTTGGGCGGGACAATCGCTTAGCAGGCGACCCTGTTAAACCACTCCAGCACCTCTCCCTTTCTATAAAAAATAATATCATTTGAAATCGGAATAGTAAAGACCCTTGATGTATTTTTCCAGGGAATCCACCCCCATCCTCTGCTGATTGCCCGACTTCAGGTCCTTAAGGCTTACTTCCCCCTTCTTTATCTCCTCTCCCACTATGGCCACCAGGGGGATCCCCTTATCAGCAGCGTATCCCAGCTGTGCCCGGAGCCCTTTATCCCCGCTGTAGACATCCACCCTTATCCCTGAGGCCAGAAGCCTTGAAGCGAGCTTGAGGGCCTCCTCCTTGGTATCGGGAAAATGGGCTATCAGCACATGGGCAGGGGGGGGAATCTCCGACGGGAACATGTCCAGCTCCTCCATTACAGCGATTATCCTTTCCACCCCCAGGCTGGTGCCGGTGGCGGGAATATCCATCCCGGCAAAACTGCCTATGAGTCCGTCGTACCTTCCACCCCCGGTAATGCTCCCTATTTTAGGTTCCTCCACCACCGTCTCAAAAATAGGGCCAGTATAATAATCCAGCCCCCGGGCCAGGGTGGGGTCGTAGGAATAAAAATCCCCGGGAATTCCCATGGCCCTTATGTAGGAAAAAAGCTCCTCCAGCTCCTTCACCCCTTCCTCATCCCCGAAGAAGGACCGGGCCTGCTCAAGGCTGGATAGCCCCATGGATTTCAGGACCAGCTCCGCTGCCCTGGGGGAAAACCCCCGGGAGAGGAGCTCTTCCCTGACCCCCTGGGCTCCTATCTTGTCAAACTTATCCATGGCCCTGGCTAAGGAGAACTCATCCCCTTCCCCGAGCCTCCGGTGAAGGGCGGCTATGAGCTTCCTGTTGTTTATCCTTATCAGGAATTTTTCAAACCCCAGGCGCCTAAGGGCGTGGTATATAATAAAAACTATCTCCGCATCGGCCAGGAGGGAAGAGGTCCCGACTATGTCTACATCGCACTGGTAGAACTCCCTGAACCTCCCCTTCTGGGGCCTGTCGGCCCTCCAGACCCTCTCCATTTGATACCTCTTGAAAGGGAAAACCAGCTCCGAGCGGTGCTGGGCCACAAAACGGGCCAAGGGAACGGTAAGGTCATAGCGGAGTCCCACCTCCCTTCCCTTCCTGTCCTTAAACCTGTAAATAAGCTTCTCCTCCTCCCCGTATTTGCCTGATAGGACCTCCCAGAGCTCTATGGCCGGGGTTTCTATCTTTTCAAAACCGTGGGCCTCAAAAACCTCCCTGAGCACCGAAAAGACATAATCCCTCCTCCTCATCTGCCCGGGGAGAAAATCCCTCATGCCTCTGTAGGTTCTCAAGTCCTTCTTGGCCATGGGAAAGATTTTACTCCATTCTCCCCTCAGACTCAATCCTCAGGGCAGGGAAAGGCGAAGGTGGAGGCGGTCCGAGTATCGGAAGCCGTATTCTAAGGCGAGAAGGGCCACTTCCAAAGCCATTTCCTCCAGCTCCTTTCGACTCCTGGCCATGGGCATAAGCCATATCCTGTGGGGAGGAATCCCTATCCGCTCTGCCAAGGACAAAACTTCCTCCAGGTGGGACCTGTCCTTTATCACGAATTTGAAAACAGAGGGAAGTTCTAAAAATTCCTTTAAAATCCCCTCCTTTATTCTCTTAGGGAAGGGCTCTCCGGAATTGGAAAGCTTGGGGGAAACATTGTAGCGGAGGCCGGGAACCCGGAGGGGGGGAAGGGTGCCGTTGGTCTCCACCTCCACCTGGGAAAAGCGCCCCAGCATTTCCGGAAGCAAAACCTCCAGGGCCTTAGCCTGCAAAAGCGGCTCCCCCCCGGTCACCACAAGGTTTCTTCTGCTTCCCTGCAGGCTTAATATTTTTTCCCTCACCTCCCTGAGGGAATATTTATTTCCCCCTGAAAGGGCCTCCTCGGTATCGCAAAAGGCGCACCTCAAATTGCATCCTGCCAGGCGTAAAAAAACCGAAGGAACCCCGCTCATGGGCCCCTCCCCTTGAATTGAAACGAATATGGAAGTTACCCTAAGATCAGGTGCGCTCAAAGCTTATGCCCGGAAGGTTTTCCCTGCTGAGCAAACAGAGGGCGCTTTGATTTTCCGTCTCAAAAACCTCCACCTCCGCCCTTTCTAAGGAAAGCTCCTCTATCAATCTCTGGGCTATCAAAAGGGCAAGGTTTTCGGCCGTGGGGTTCCTGTCCAGAAGAAAGAGCCTCTGTCCCTCCCTCTTTAAAACATCCGCTAAGGGGTCCTCCTTAGAAAGGATTACGCAGTGGTCCAGCTGGTCAACTATGGCCTTCACATCGGAAAAATCCGCCACCATCCCCCAGCGGTCCAGGCCTCCCTCAGCCCTGATCCTCACCCTGTATGAATGTCCGTGAAGGAACCTGCATCTTTCCTTGTGCTGCCATATTCTATGGGCAGCATGGAAGGCCCTTTCCACCCTTATTTCCATGTTCATATTATAAATCAAGGGAGGTATAATTTCTCCATGGAACTGAAGGAGGCGGCGAAAAAAATCGGCATAGACCCCATAAGGTTAAGCCAGTGGATGGAAGTTTTTGAATGGCTTAGCGACGACATGGACGAAAAACAGGTGGAGATAGCCCGGAGGATAAAGGAGCTGGAGGAAAGGGGCTTCACCCTGGCGGGCATAAGAAGGAGGCTCTTTGAGGAATTCGGTCCCCCCATGCCCAGGAGATTCCTGAGGAGGCTGAAGGGGAAATTAGCTGAAATATTGACTTTCCTGGGCAGCGATGATAATATAAATTAAGGTTCGGGACGTGGCGCAGCCTGGAAGCGCACACGCTTGGGGTGCGTGGGGTCGGCGGTTCAAATCCGCTCGTCCCGACCATTTTTTATTTTATGAGAATTCTTCTAACCAACGACGACGGTTATCTCTCTGCCGGAATTTCTTACCTGAGAACCAGCCTCAGGGAAAAGGGACACAGCGTATTGGTGGTTGCCCCTGATAAGGAGCGCTCTGCGGTAAGCAAGGCCCTCACCCTGCACAGACCTCTGCGCATGAAAAAGATAGGGGAGGATTTCTACATAACCGACGGAACCCCCAACGACTGCATCTATTTAGCCCTGGGGGTTATTGAAAAGAAATATCCGGATCTGGTGGTATCAGGAATAAACCACGGGGCCAATCTGGGAGACGATGTAATATATTCTGGAACGGTGGGAGCCGCCATTCTGGCCACCCATTTCCGCATCCCCTCCATGGCCTTTTCCTTCGCAGGAGCCGATCTGGACGGTCTCCATACCGCAGCCGAAAAGGCCGCGGACTTAGTGGAGGCGCTCTCCTCCCATCCCCTTCGGGATGTAACCCTCAATATAAACTTCCCTCCTCCTCCCTGGAGGGGCATCAGGATAACTAAGATGGGAAGCAAGAAATACAGGCCAGAAATTATAATCAGGGAGGACCCCAGGGGAGAAAAATACTACTGGATTGGCATAGGGAGTCCGGTAGCCAGCCCTGAAGAGGATACGGACATAAAGGCCGTTTCCGAGGGTTATATTTCCATAACCCCCATCCACTCCGACATGACCAGCTACGAACACATGGAAAAATTGAGGTCCCTTTTCCATGAAATTTCTTAGAAAACTTTACGACTGGGTTCTTTCCTGGGCTTATACCCCTTATGGAAGCCCTGCCCTCTTCTTTCTGGCCTTTTCCGAAAGCAGTTTCTTCCCGGTTCCTCCGGATGTGCTTCTCATCCCCCTGGGCCTTTCTAAACCTAAAAAAGCCCTCCATTACGCTGCCCTCTCCTCCCTTGGCTCTGTTATAGGAGGAGCCTTCGGTTATTTAATAGGATTTTTCCTTATGAATTCCGTGGGCATACCCATACTAAGGGCCTACGGACTTATGGAGAAGTATCATTATGTGAGCGCCCTTTACAACCAATACAATGCCTTAGCGGTGGGAATTGCCGGCTTCACCCCCATTCCCTACAAGCTTTTCACCATAGCCGCCGGAGCCTGCAAAATCAACTTCGTCGTTTTCCTTATAGCTTCGGCGGCCAGCAGGAGCGCCAGGTTCTTCCTGGTCTCCGCCCTGGTCTACTTCTTCGGGGAAAGGGCCAGGGCCTTCATAGACAAGTACTTCAACTGGCTGGCCCTGGCCTTCGGGATTCTTCTTATAGGTGGTTTCGTAGCCGTGAAATTTGCGTTAAAATAAATTTATCGGGGCGTGGCTCAGCCTGGTTAGAGCGCCTGCTTCGGGAGCAGGAGGCCGGTGGTTCGAATCCACTCGCCCCGATCTTCCTTATGGTTGCCAAAAGGTTCATAATAACCGGCATCGTCCAGGGGGTAGGCTTCAGGTATTTCGTAAAGCGAAAGGCAGAGCTTTACGGCCTTTGCGGATGGGTAAGGAACCTTCCCGACGGGAGGGTTGAGGTCTTCGCCCAGGGAGAGCCTTCAGCCCTCAGGGAGCTGGAGAAGGACCTGTGGCAGGGTCCCTCCCTGGCCAGGGTGGAGGATGTGGAGGTCTTCCAGGAGGAACCTCAGCCCGGTCTTCACTGGTTTGAAATAAGATTTTATTAGGAGGGGAAAAATGAAAAGGGAAGAGGCCCTGGAACTGTTGAGGAAAAACCTCAAGCACAAAAACCTGATAAAGCATTCTTTGGCGGTGGAAGCCTGCATGAGGGCCTTAGCTGAAAAATTGGGGGAAGATCCCGAAAGATGGGGCCTGGCAGGTCTTCTCCACGACATAGATTACGAGAAGACCATGGATGCCCCGGAAAAACACGGCCTCCTGGCCATGGAGATTCTGAAGGGCAAGGTGGAGGACCAGGAAATCCTCCACGCCATAAGGGCCCACGCCTGGAAGGAGGAGCCTAAAACTAAAATGGCCTGGGCCCTTTATTCCTCGGACCCCCTGACGGGCCTCATCGTGGCCGCCGCCCTCATGCATCCCACCCGGACCCTGGCAGGTGTGGACCTGAGGTTTCTCAAAAAGAGGTTCAAGGAAAAGAGGTTCGCCGCCGGGGCCGACAGGGAGCAGATAAAGAAATGCGAGAAAATAGGCCTGGAGCTGGACCGTTTCATGGAAATATGTCTGCAGGCCATGAAGGGGATCAGCGGGGAGCTGGGGCTGTGACCTCCTGAAGAAGAAGGCTCAGGGAAGAATCGCATTGCAGAGGAGCATCCCGAATTAAAAGGAGGCTTCTTCCCTCCAGGGGAAATTTAACGAGGACCAGCTTACCCTCCCTTCTAACCTTCACCGCGGAACCCAGGGATATGCTTATGCCCTCCGGCCTTTTCTCTGAAGTTCTGGAAAAGGCCAGGGCAGTGAGGTAATAACGGGAAAGGGCCCGACGCTGTTCGTATAAATTGTAAGGATAGGGGCAGGGGTTCCCCTTCCCATCCCTCTCCGAGAAAATCCCCCGGGAGAGGGGCAGGGCCAGGGAATAAAATTTACCCCAGGGCAGGAGGATCCTCCATCCCCCCCACCTTTCCAGAACCGCCCTCCTCTCGGCCTTTATTCCCTCCGCTTTCAGAAAAAGGAAGAAGAACCCGGTGGCCCTGTAAAGGTCATAGATGTAGTCCATTTGTTTCCTCTCTCCCAGACAGACGAGCCTTACCGTGGATATGTGGAGGGAAAGGGCTGAAAGGGAAAAGGCTTCAAAGGGGAGGGGATCCAGGGAAGAGCAGGGAAAAGGGGAACCCTTATCCATATCCAGGGAATAAATCTCAGGGGGGTCAAGATATGCCTCCAGGAAAAAACGGAGGATAACGGGAAAGGAAGGGTCCCTCTCCCCCATGATGGCCCTGTACCTTGCTGAGGCCAGGAGGTCAAGGAGACCTTCAAAGTAGTCATCAAAAGAAATCCTCCCCGATTTTCCGGTCCTTACCGTTTTCTTCGGATAGCTCACCTTGGCCAGTCCCCTCAACACCTCCCTTTGAAGAAGTCCTCCCTTCCCATTGCCCAGTTTTTTCCTAACGGCCATAAGGAATTGCCCGGACCCGGAAAGGACCTGCCTGGGGGAAAACAACGGTTTGTAGTCCGGAAATATCACCCGGAAATACATTGAGTATTTCTTCCTCAGCGCCAGGAGGTGCAATTTGGAGGGCCCCTTTATTTCCCCTTTAAGCTCAGCCCTAAGGCTCAGCTGTCTGTGGAGAAAGTAGCCGTAGGCCAAAAAGAGCCCTCCCCCCAGGAGCAGGAAGAACCATTTTAAAATAGCCCTTCCCCTTCTTTTTATGTAAAGAAGAAGGACTGCGTAAGGATTAAAATCAGGGAGCCTCACAGGAATTCCCTGACTATCTCCTCCACTTCCCCCCTTATCCTTTCCAAGGCCTGGGGGGAGGAGGCTTCAAACCTGAGGACCAGCACGGGCTGGGTGTTGGAGGCCCTTACCAGGGCCCAACCATCGGGATATTCTATCCTTACCCCATCTATGTCCACCACAGGATAATCTGGATGCAGGGCTTTGAGTTTCTCTTTAACCCTCTCCACCGCTTCAAACTTCCTCTCCTCTGTGGTTTCCACCCTGATTTCCGGAGTGGAATAGGCCCTGGGGAGGGAATCTACCAGTTGGGAAAGGGGGAGGTTCAATCCCGAAAGGTACTCCACCAGGCGGGCCGAGGCGTATATGGCATCGTCAAAGCCGTAATATCTGTCCCTGTAGAATATGTGTCCGCTCATCTCCCCGGCCAGAAGGGCCCCCTCCTCCCTCATTTTTTTCTTAATGAAGGAATGCCCTGTCCTCCACATTATGGGCTCCCCCCCCAGCCTCCTTATCTCCTCAAAGAGGAACCTGGAGGCCTTCACATCGGATATTATCTTAGCCCCGGGGTTTTTCTCCAGAACCTCCCTGATGAGGATCATCATAATCTGGTCTCCGAAAAGAAGCCTTCCCCTGTCGTCCACCACCCCCAAGCGGTCGGCGTCTCCGTCGTATCCTATCCCCAGATCGGCTTTAAGGGAGACGGTCTTTCTGGAAAGCTCCTTCATGTTTTCCGGGACGGTGGGGTCGGGATGGTGATGGGGAAATCTTCCGTCCACCTCGCAATAAAGGGGATGGACTTTCTGGCCCATCCTTTCAAAAACTTCCTTCGCCACAAAGCATCCCACCCCGTTCCCTCCATCTATTACCATTTTCATCCTCCGGGCAGGATGGATGTTGGCCAAAAGGAAGTTTATGTATTCCTGAACCACATCCCTCTCCTTGACCCTTCCTCTCCCGGACTCAAAATCACCCCTCTTTATAAGCTCATAAAGGGACTTTATTTCCTTTCCGTACAGGGTTTCCTTCCCGCAGAGAACCTTAAAGCCGTTGTATTGGGGGGGGTTGTGGGAGCCCGTTATCATCACTCCCCCATCCCTGTCCCAGTGGAAGATGGCGAAATATGTGAGGGGGGTGGGAACCATGCCCACATCTATGATTTCCAGGCCTACGGAAACGAGCCCCTCCACCAACCAATCCCTTATCTGCGGGGAAGAAAGCCTGCCATCCCTGCCCACCACTATTTCTCTCCCCCCCTTTCTTTTTATATAACTTCCTATGGCCTTCCCTATGAGAAAAACGCTCTCCTCGGTCAGGTCCTCTCCGAAGATTCCCCTGATATCGTAGTTCCTGAAGATGTAGCCCTTAACCTTCTCCATATTCAACCTCCAGCTTCAAAACTGAAGAATTTATCACCACCTATAATTATGTGGTCAAGAAGCTCCATGTCAAGAAGGGCAGCGGCTTCTTTTATTTTCCTCGTCAACCTCCTGTCCTCCTGGGAAGGGGCGGGATTTCCTGAAGGATGGTTGTGGAAGACTATGAGCCTGGTGGCCCCCACCTCCAGGGCCCTTTTCATGAGCAGGCCCACATCTACCGCAGAGGACTTCCTTCCTCCTGTATGCAGGACCTCTGCCCTGAGGACTAAATTGGACTGATTCAGGAAAATGGCCCCGAAAATCTCCCTTTTTTCAAAGGAAAACCTGGACCTAAGAAAACCTACTGCATCCTCAGGCCTTTTAATTTTCCTTCCCCGAAGGGGATGGGACGAGAGCCTTCGGGCTAAGGAAAGGGCCGCCAGAACCTGGGCGGCCTTGGCCCTGCCCATCCCTCTGAAGGAGGCCAGTCTTTCCGCAGACCAGGCGGCGAGCTCCTGCAGGGAACCGGCTTCCTGCAGAAGCTCGTAGGCCAGGTCCAGGGCTGATTTTCCCCTTCCCCCGGTCCTCAGGACTATGGCTAAGAGCTCCGCCTCCGATAGGGCCTCCGCCCCCCTCTGCAGGAGCTTCTCTCGGGGACGGGCATCCTCAGGAAGGTCCTTTATTCTGTAATAACTCATAAACCTTCTCCATACCAGAGGTGGCTTTATCCTGAATGAAAACCTCCGCTATATCGGCATGGGGGGTCCTTTCAGGATTTACCACCATCACCCTGGCGCCGAAACCTTTAGCTATAAAAGGAAGTTCTGCGGCGGGTTGAACCAGGCCGGAGGTCCCCACCACCAAAAAGACCTCCGCCCACTCCGCCAGCTCAAAGCTCTTTCTAAGGGCCTGAGTCGGAAGGCTCTCCCCGAACCATACCACATCGGGGCGGGCCAGGGCTCCGCAACGGGGACAGCGGGGAGGAATTTTCCCGCAGGCCCCGGGGTCCTCCCAGGTTCTTCCACAGGAAGTGCATTTGAGCCTCCATATGTTTCCGTGAAGCTCTATAACCCGCCTGCTCCCTGCCCTTTGGTGCAGCCCATCCACATTCTGGGTGATAATCCAGAGCTGGTGCTCCCTTTCCATTTTCGCCAGGATTTCGTGCGCCCTGTTGGGTCGGGCCCTGGATATAATTTCCCTCCTCCAGCAATACCATCTCCACACCTTTTCGGGATCCCTGAAAAAGGCCCGGGGGGTGGCCAGCTCTTCGGGCCTTGTCCCCTCCCAGAAACCCCCTCTTCCCCTGAAGGTAGGGATCCCGCTCTCCCTGGAGATTCCCGCGCCGGTGAGTGCCACGATCTTCATCCTTTAAATTTTATCATTTAATACAGCCCAAATATTTGACTTCTTTCTAATTTTGTTATATTATAAAATTGATGAATAATCCCCCTCAGGAGGTTTTTATGAAAATTCAAAGAACCATTAAGTACGAGGGGGAGCTGGACAGATCCCTTCTTACATACCTATTTTCCCTTCCTGAAGGCGAGCACATCAAAAGGTGCATCCAGTGCGGAACCTGTTCCGGAGTTTGCCCGCTTTCCATTTATATGGACTTCACGCCGAGGAAACTGGTAGCACTGGTCAGGGAGGGCTTCAGCCAGGAAGTTCTCTCCAGCTTTACCATCTGGCTATGTTCTTCCTGTTACTCCTGCACCGTCTCCTGCCCTCAACAGATCCCCATCACAGAGATCATGTACGCTTTAAAGAGGAAGGCCATTGAGGAGGGAGCCTATCCAAGAAGGTTTCCCGTTCCCGTGCTGGCCAGGGAATTCTACAGGATGGTCTTCAAAAACGGCAGGAACTCCGAGGCTCTCTTGGTCTTAAGGTTGATCCTCAAAACCAGCCTCTTAAAGGCCCTCTCCTACATGCCCCTGGGTCTCAAATTGCTTCGCAGCGGGCGATTTTCCCTCAAGAAAGAAAGGATTTCCCGGCCCTCCGGGGTAAGGAAACTGCTAAAGGCTGCCAGGGAGGTGAAGCCATGAGGTTCGCATATTATCCAGGATGTTCCCTTAAGGGCACAGGAAAGGCTTACGAGAAAAGCACCTTGGCGGTTTTCAAGGCCCTGGGGCTTGAGCTCATTGAGATCCCGGAATGGAATTGCTGCGGAGCCACAGCCTATATGGCGGTGGATGAGCTGGCCTCCGAAGTCCTCAGCTTCAGGAATTTAGTCCTGGCCCAGAGGATGGGCCTGCAAAGGGTGGTGGCCCCATGCAGCGCATGCTACCTGAATCTCCTTAAGGCGAGAAAGGCCTTCCTGAGCAACGACCCAAAAAGGGAAAGGCTGTGCTCGGCCTTAAAAAGAGCCGGGTGGGAATATGACTGTTCGGCTCTCCCCGAGGTCCTCCATCCTCTCCAGGTCTTCACGGAGATAGTGGGCCTGGAGAAAATAAAGGAAAGGATAAGAAGGCCCTTGAAGGGTTTAAAAATTGTCCCCTATTACGGGTGTCAGCTGGTAAGACCCTACGATGGCTACGACGACCCTATTTATCCGGTAAAGATGGACCTTTTACTGGAGCTGACCGGCGCTGAGATTATAAGCGACTACCCCCTCAAAACCAGATGTTGCGGGGCTTCCCTCACCGGAACTATAGAAGAAGCCGGGGTAAGGTTAAACGAGCTTTTGATAACAGAAGCAAAAAGGAGAGGAGGGAATGTGATGTCAACCCTCTGTGCCCTCTGTCAATTCAACCTGGAGATGTACCAGGGAAAAATGAAGGTAAACCACAAAATGCCGGTGCTTTACTTCACCCAGATCCTGGGACTGGCCTTAGGCCTGGGGGAAAAGGAGCTGGGGATGGAGCATCTCCTCTACAGGCCATCCCTGGAGGTGTAAAATGGCGGAAGAAGTAAGGATAGGTGTTTACATTTGCTATTGTGGATTCAACATAGCTTCCAAGGTAAGGGTGGAGGAGGTGGCGGAATTCGCCCAGGCTCTTCCTGGGGTAGTAGTATCCAGAGCCTACAAATACATGTGCTCGGACCCAGGCCAGGAGATGATAAAGCAGGATATAAAGGAACATTCTTTGAACAGGGTTGTGGTGGCCTCGTGTTCCCCCTTGCTTCACGAGCACACCTTCAGGAAAGCGGTTCAGGAGGGTGGGCTCAACCCCTTCCTATTCCACATGGTAAACATAAGGGAAAATGTATCCTGGGTTACCGACGACGAGGACCTGGCCACCCAGAAGGCCAAGGCCTTGGTGGCCGGGGGGGTCTACAGGGTAAGCCTACAGAAGCCTTTAGAGGTGAGGAAGGCCGAGGTTAGGCCGGAGGTCCTCATAATAGGGGGAGGGATCGCTGGAATTACCGCTGCCCTAAACATAGCCAGCTCCGGAAAGAAGGTCTATCTGGTGGAGAGGGAGCCTTCCATCGGCGGGATGATGGCAAAATTTGACAAAACCTTCCCCACCCTGGACTGCGCCTCCTGTATCCTTACCCCAAAGATGGCAGCGGTGGCCTCCCATCCCAATGTGGAGCTTTTAACTTACTCTCAGGTGAAGGAAGTAGGTGGATACATAGGGAACTTCAGGGTAAAGGTTCTCAAAAAGGCCAGGAGGGTTATAGAAACAAAATGTACAGGATGCGGCGAGTGCGCCATCGTTTGTCCGGTGGAATTTCCCAGCAAGTTTGATGAATTATTGGGCAAAAGAAAGGCTATCTACAGGCCCTTTGCCCAGGCAGTTCCCAATGTTTATACCATAGAAAAACTGGGCTCGTCTCCCTGCACCTACACCTGCCCCGCCGGAATCAAAGCCCACGGGTATGTGGCCTTGGCCAGAGCCAGAAAATTTGAGGAAGCCTTTGAACTCATAATGGAAGCGACTCCCCTGGTGGCCACCCTGGGAAGGGCCTGTTATGCCCCCTGCGAGGAAGAGTGCACCTGCAACGAGCTGGAAGGGACGGTTCTGATAAGGAGGATAAAGAGGTTTATAGCGGACCATTATTACTCTAAATATCCCCAACCGCCCTACGGCCCGGTGAAGGAAAAAACGGGGAAAAGGGTGGCGGTGGTGGGCTCCGGCCCCGCTGGCCTCACAGCCGCCTACCATCTGGCTAAAAAGGGACACCAGGTAACGGTCTTTGAAGCAGAGTCTCAACCCGGGGGTATGTTGAGAATAGGAATTCCAGAATACAGGCTACCCAAAAAGGTCCTGGACAGGGACATAGCCAACCTTACGGCCCTGGGGGTGGAAATTAAGACAAATCACAAAATTGACTCCCTGAAAGCCCTTAAAAAGAAGGGTTACCACGCCATATTTCTGGCGGTGGGAGCCTGCGAGCCCCGGTGGTTGGGGGTGGAGGGGGAGGACCTGGAAGGGGTGGTGAGCTGCATAGACTTCCTCAGGGAGGTAAACCTGGGAAAAAAGGTGGACCTCAGGGGAAAGACGGTTATGGTAATAGGAGGAGGAAACGCCGCCATAGACCCCGCCAGGGTTGCCATAAGATTGGGGGCAGAAAAGGTAATCCTCCAATACCGTCGCTCTAAGGCGGAGATGCCCGCCTTTCCCGAGGAAATAGAGGCAGCGGAGAAGGAAGGAGTGGAATTCCAGTTCTTGGCTGTACCCAAAAGGTTCCTTGGGGAAGAGGGAAGGCTTAAAAGGGCAGAGTGCATAAGGATGAGGCTTGGGGAGCCGGACGATACCGGAAGGAGGAAACCCATTCCAATCCCTGGCTCAGAGTTCACTGTGGATGTGGACCTGGTGATCATCGCCATAGGGCTCAGGCCCAGCACAAACCCCTTTTCCAAGGAACTGGCCCTCAACAGAAACGGGACCGTTCAGGTTAACCCGGAAACCCTCCAGACATCCCTTCCCTATGTCTTTGCGGGAGGGGATGCGGTGCTGGGCCCCTCCATAATAGTGGAGGCCATAGGCCACGGAAGGCGGGCCGCCCATTACATGGACCTTTTCCTCCGGGGAGAGGACCTCTCCGTGCCATCCTTTGAGAAAAGGCTCCCGGTGGTGGACAAACAGGAAGTCCTGAAGAGAAGGCCCTACCCCCTTACTTACAGCAAACCTAAGAGGGAAATCCCCCTTGAGGAAAGGCTTTCCAGCTTTAAGGAGGTGGAGCTTCCCCTTACAGAGGAAGAGGTGGTGGCGGAGGCGAGAAGATGCCTCAACTGTGCCGTCTGCTCCGACTGTCATCAGTGCGCCAAGGTATGCCCTGGCGAAGCCATAGACTACTCCCAGGAGGACAAGGAGGTAGAAATAGAGGTGGGGAGCATAATCGTGGCCACTGGCTTCAAGACCTTTGAACCGGAAAGGATTCCCCAATACGGTTATAGAAGGTATCCCAATGTTTACACCGCAGTGGAGGTGGAAAGGCTGGTTAATTCCTCTGGTCCCACCGGGGGCGAGGTAATCCTAAGGGACGGAAGGAGGCCCAAAAGCATAGGTATAGTTCACTGCGCGGGCTCCAGGGACCGGAGGTTCAACGAATACTGCTCCAGGGTATGCTGTATGTATTCGCTAAAGCTGGCCCATCTTCTTAAGGAGCGCACCGGGGCAGAGGTTTACAACTTCTACATAGACATAAGAACCCCCGGAAAGGGCTACGAGGAGTTCTATCAGAAGCTTCTGGACGAGGGGGTGCATTTCATAAGGGGAAGGGTAGCTGAAATTACCGATTGGGCCGTAAGGCCTGAGGAGGAGGGGAAACTGGTTATAAGGGTGGAGGATACCCTGGCAGGGGTCATAAGGAGAATCCCCGTGGACATGGTGGTGCTTTCCGTGGGTTTAGAACCCCAGAAGGATGCGGATGAGCTAAGGAGGATGCTGAACCTTTCCTGTTCCACCGAAGGTTTCTTCCTGGAGCGTCACCCCAAGCTGGCTCCGGTCTCCACCTTCACCGACGGGGTCTTTATAGCGGGAGCCTGCCAGGGACCCAAGGACATCCCGGACACGGTGGCCCAGGCGGGAGCTGCTGCCGCCGAGGCCATGGCCCTGGCCGACAGGGGTTTCGTGGAGCTGGAACCCAACACCGCCTACATAGAGGAGGAGCTCTGCTCAGGATGCCAGATCTGCATAGGCCTTTGTCCCTACGGTGCCATTAGCTTTAACGGGGAAAAGGAGGTGGCGGAAATAAACGAGGTTTTATGTAAGGGCTGCGGTACATGCGTTGCAGCCTGCCCCAGCGGAGCCGCGGAGCAAAGGCTCTTTGAAACTTCGCAGCTTTTAAAGGAACTGGAAGGAGGGTTTGGATATGCATGAACCAAAAATAATCGCCTTTTTCTGCAATTGGTGTACATACACCGCCGCGGACCTGGCGGGGGTATCCAGGATGAGCTACGCCCCCAATGTAAGGATAATCAGGGTAATGTGTTCCGGAAGGGTGGACCCTGAATTGGTCATTAAAGCCTTTGACTTAGGGGCAGACGGGGTCCTCATAGGGGGTTGCCACCCAGGAGATTGTCATTATCAAAACGGGAACCACAAAACCCTGAGGAGGTACATCCTTTTGAAAAGGCTTCTTTCTCAGATGGGGATAGAGCCCGAAAGGCTAAGGCTTGAATGGATTTCCGCCTCCGAAGGAGAAAAGGTCCGCCGGGTCTGCAACGAATTTACGGAACAGATAAGAGGTCTGGGTCCTTTAAGAAGGGAGGTGAAAAATGGCGGATAAACCCTGGGTGGCCTTTTACTGGTGTGCCTCCTGCGGAGGATGCGAGGAGGCGGTGGTGGACATAGCGGAAAAAATACTGGATGTGGTGGAGGCAGTTAACATAGGGTTCTGGCCGGTGGCCTTGGACTTCAAAAGGGAGGATGTGGAGAGCAGGCCCGACGGTTTCTTCGTTGCTTCCTTCGTTAACGGGGCCGTAAGAACCTCGGAGCAGGAAGAAATGGTGAAGCTCCTCAGGAAAAAGTCCCGACTAATTTTTGCCTTCGGCTCGTGCTCCCACTTAGGCGGGATTCCCGGTCTGGCAAACCTGTATTCCCGGGAGGAGATCTTTGATTATGTCTACAGGAAAAGCCCCTCCACCGAAAATCCCGGGGAAACCCTTCCCGCGGAAAATTCCAGGGAAAACGGCAACGAACTTCATCTGCCGGAATTCTACGACAGGGTTTACTCCCTGGATCAGGTTATCCCCGTGGACTACTACATCCCCGGATGCGCCCCTCCTCCGGATATAGTTATGAACGCCCTTGAGGCTCTATTGGAAGGAAAACTCCCTGATAAAGGAGCGGTTCTCTCCCCGAACAAGGCCCTGTGCAGCACATGCCCCCTCAACGAAACCAAACCTGAAAAACTTCTTATAAGGGAGCTTAAAAGGCCCCATGAATTTCAGGCGGACCCCGAAAAATGCTTCCTCACCCAGGGCCTCCTGTGCATGGGCCCCGCCACCAGAACCGGTTGCGGGGAAAGGTGCATAAGGGCGGGAATGCCCTGCAGAGGGTGCTTCGGACCGCTGGACAATGCCCTGGACCAGGGCCTTTCCATGCTTTCGGCCCTGGCTTCCATCCTGGATTTCACCCCGCAGGAGAAGGAAGAACTGGAAAGGGTCCTTGGAGCATGCCCCGACCCTGCAGGGACCCTGTACAGATTTTCCCTCCCTTCTTCTATTTTAAAGGGTAAAAGGAGGTTGTGATGGAGAGGATAAGCATAAATCCCATAACCAGACTGGAGGGACACGGGAACATAGAGATATTTCTGGACGAAGCAGGCAATGTCTCCAGGGCATACCTGCAGATTCCCGAGTTGAGGGGTTTTGAAAAATTCGCCCAGGGAAGGCCGGCGGAGGAAATGCCCAGGATAACCCCCAGGATATGTGGAGTCTGCCCCACAGCCCACCATATGGCCTCGGTAAAATGCCTGGATGCCCTTTTTCAGGTCCAGCCTCCCCCTGCTGCCAGGAAAATCAGGGAACTCTTCTACAACATGTTCATGTTTGAGGACCACCTTCTCCATTTCTACTACCTCGGAGGGCCGGACTTCATCGTGGGCCCCAAAGCCCCTAAGGCGGAGAGGAATATCTTGGGGGTAATAGGGAAGGTGGGGCTGGAAATCGCCAGGGACCTCATATCCACCAGGAAAGCCGTTCGGGAGCTCATGACTGAGATAGGGGGTAAGGTCATTCACCCTGTGTTCGGGCTTCCGGGAGGGATTTCAAAGCCCCTTTCCCCTGAGATTATAGCCAGGCTAAAGGAAGTGGGCAAAAAGGCCCTGGATTTTGCCCGCTTCACCCTAAAGGCCTTCCACGAAATTGTCCTCTCCAATCCCCAATACTTAGAGCTTATAACCTCCCCAGCCTATTTTCTGAAAACCAACTACATGGGACTTGTGGACGAGAAAAACAGGGTTTCCTTTTACGACGGGGAGGTAAGAATCGTGGATGTGGACGGAAAGGAAATGGGCAGGTTTTCCGGGCTGGATTATCTGGAATACATAGCCGAACATGTGGAACCCTGGACCTACATAAAATTTCCCTACCTGAGGAAGCTGGGATGGAAGGGCTTCGTGGATGGGGAGGAAACCTCCATATACAGGGTAGCCCCCCTGGCGAGGCTGAATGCTGCCGACGGGATGAAGACCCCCTTAGCCCAGGAGGAATACGAAAGGTTCTTTGAAACCCTGGGAGGGAAGCCCGTCCATCATACCCTGGCATACCACTGGGCCAGGGTAATAGAGGCCCTCCAGGCCGCCGAAAGGATGGTGGAGCTGAGCTCAGACGAGGAAATATCCTCCCCGGATGTGAGAAACCTCAGCCTAAAAACCCCCAGGGAAGGGGTGGGAATAGTGGAAGCCCCCAGGGGAACCCTCATCCACCATTACAAAACCGACGAAAGGGGAATTATCCAGGAGGCCAACCTCATCGTGGCCACCGTGGCCAACGCAGCTTCCATGAACATGAACATAGACAGGGTGGCTAAGGCCACCATAAAGGAGGGACGGGTGGATGAAGACATACTTAACTTGGTGGAGATGGCCTTCAGGGCCTACGACCCCTGCTTCGCCTGCGCCACCCATTCCCTTCCCGGGGGCTTTCCGATAAAGATAAAGATTTTCACCCGGCGAGGCAAAAAGATAAAGGAGCTGAGCAACCTTTGAAGAGACTGATCCTCTGCCTTGGAAACGAAATAGCCGGAGACGATGGAGTGGGGCTGTATATAGGAAAAAGGATAAAGGGCAATATCAGGGGCTGGGATGTTAAGCTCAGCAACAAGTCCGGTTTTTACCTCCTGGAGGAAATGGAGGGCTACCGGGAGGTTATCATAGTGGATAGCATTATACTCAGGGAAGGCAAGGTTGGGGAGATCATAGAAGGTGAGCTTTCCCCTTCTTCTCATCCTTTCCCTTCCCCCCACCTCCTCTCCCTCCCCCAGGCCCTCTCCCTCGGAAGACGCCTGGGCCTATTCCTCCCCACCAGGGTCCGCTTCTTAGCCATTGCCATTGCACCGCCCTCCTTTGGAGAGGGGCTCTCCGAGAAAGTTCTAAAAGCCGCTGAGCTGGCTATAGCAAAGCTTTCCAATCTCTAATTTCCTTCCCTTTAATCAAGGGCTGTATTATAATTGGGTGTAATTGAAAAAGGAGGGCGGAATGAAGCGATTGAGGTTCTTAATAGGATTTATCGCAGTTTTCTCTCTATGGGCAGGGGTTAACTACAGAATCCTCCTGGTGGAATCCGATTACAGGGACCTGGCACAGTTCCAGGAAGATCTTTATCAGTTCCTTGAAGCCTCGGCCTTCAAATTTGATGTGCTGGAGCCGGGGGAGGAAATCACAGAATCTTCCCTTATAAAGGGAAGGGACCTGAACTATTCCACTGTTATAATCCTCAGAAGGGCATCGGAGCTTTATCCTTCCGAGAAGGAAGCGTTGAAAAAAGCCTCCAGGGAGGGGCTATCCATTCTGAGCTTTATAGATGTGGTGGAAGACTCCCCCTTTTACAAGGAAATTTTCGGAATAAAATCCCTTGGCCCCTGGGAGACGGCGGGAAACATAAGGGTAAGGCCCACTGGGGGCTTCATAACCCAGGGAATAGTTAATGAAAAAATAAAGAAATCAAGGATAAGACACCTGAAACTTGAAAAAACATGCGAGGTTTACGCCGCCTCCGGAGCGAATGTTCCTGTGATAAGCGGATGCCAATACGGAAAGGGAATTAATTACTTATTTAACCTGGACAAGGACTCCCCGCACTGGTGGTGGTCTGAGTACGACAGGTCCTTAAAGGACCCCAGGCTGGTTCTGCTTAGAAGGGCCATCATAGAAAACTCCGGGCTTGGATTTGTGTACTACGACCTTTCCCACACGGTAATCCTTCGGGTGGACGACCTACTTATGCACAGACATGTGTGGGGGGAGCCCATAAAGCAGGACTGGTTTCCTCTGGTGGAAAGAAGGCTCTCCCGGGAGGAACTCAACGATATAGGCGATATATACGAAAAGCACAGGGCCCATGTAACCTTTCTGGTGGTTCCGGGTTTCGTGGACCCCGGGCCGGAGAAGGGAACCTTGCTGATAAACGGGAAACCTCCGGCAACCCGGGGTTGCGGCATGGTCTTTGACGCCAGGGATGTGACCTTCCATGTGACGGCGGGCTGGAACGCCGGCGACACCTACGATTACCCTCCGGAATACAGGGGGCTGCTGGACCTTTTGGACAGGGGGCTTATAGATATACAGGAACACGGATACACCCACATAAACTGGAGAAGGGACCTGTGGTGCGCTGATCCCAATCGGGGATACGAATTCATGATCTGGGAAAGGGAATTTGCTGACCTGGTAAATCACGAACCCGTTCCTCGCCAGGTTCAGGCAAACATACTTTACGAAGGCTTTACGAAACTAAAGAACTGGTTCGGCCACGAACCCATTGCTTTGATCCCCCCGGGCCACGCGCACGACGAGACCACCTTAGAAGTAAGCCACGACTTCGGGGTAAGGCTTTTTAGCGTGGGCTGGCTGGGGATATGGAAGGATTGGGGTTACGAGAAGAACAGGCAGATACCATCCCTATTCGTCAATTACCTCCACTGGGAACCCCCGGAAAGCTTAAAATGGCATATAGCCGCCACCCCTTACCTTGTTTATTGCCACGACTGGGACCTCATCCTTAGGGGCGAGGAATGGCTGGACGAATTTTTGACCCGATGGGAGGAGGCTCTGGATGTTCGCCATTTCATCTCACTTTCACAGTTTGCCGGATATTACTTCTCCCGGCTCAGTGGGTCCTACAACGGAAAGAGCTTTCACATAGAGGTAAACATGGCAGGAACCGGAGGACCCCACGATTATCCTGAGGATCGTTTTTTCTCCTCCCATTTCTTAACCGTTTACATACATCCCCCCAGAGGTCTCTGGAGAAGGTACAAATATTTCCCCGGCATGGATAAGGTCCTCTTTGATTCCCCTTCCGTGGAGAAAGCTTATGCCAAGGACGGGGAAATAGTGGTGAAATTTAAGCCCTTCGGCCCCTCGGCCACGGCCAGGGCGGATATTTTCGTGGGAAATCCGAGATGGTGAAAAGGGGAAGGGCATATCCCCTGCTTTTCCTCCTGCTTCTAACCTTTGCCTTGCTTCAGCTAAGAATTCTGGACGCAGACCCTCCCTACAATTTAAGCAAGGTTTCCATGGGGGAATTCGGAGATCCGGGGAGCTATGCCCTTAACGCCAGAAACAAGGTGATTCTGGGACACTGGGAGGCTGACCGCTGGAATTTAATGTACACCAATCCAATACCACACTTGGTAAGTTATTTAGCCTTCAGGCTTATGGGTGTTTCCTTCTTTTCCCTGAACCTGGTACCCCTTCTCTTCGCCCTCCTTTCCATCTTGATTTCCTTCCTGCTTTTTCAGGAACTCCTCTCTTCCTGGAAAACAGCCCTTTTCTTCACCTTTGCCCTCACCTTCCACTATCTTTTCCTTTGCTATTCCAAGATAGCAAACCGCATAATGCCCATGGGCTTTTTCGTAATTCTGGCCGTTTACCTTCTGGAGAAAGCCAGGGGGAGACGGCCGTTTTTAATCTTCCTGGCCGGGGTTTCCCTCTTCGCCTCCTTCCTCAGCAAGGGAAAAATGGCCTACCTCTTTCCCATATTTCCCTTAGGCCTCCTTATCTATAAAAATAAGAGCCTCCCTGAAAGGTTGAAGGAACTGGGGTATTTTCTCCTGGGCATCCTGGCCGCCTTTCTTCCCTGGTATTTCCTCCTCTACCTTCCCCATAAGGAAATTTACATACTCTTCGGCTCCAGGGCCACCTGGAGGATAATGAAAATCCATAGCCTGGCCAACGGAATAAGCAACTTCATTCACCAGCCCCTGGTTTTCTTTTATCCCTATATGCTTCTTCTCTCCATAACGGCCTTAGGGGGCTTTGCCATAGCCTCCAGTGGACTCTTAAAAAAGGACCTCCCCTTCTCGGTGGCCCTTTCCTTCCTGTGGCTCCCGGCCCTTTATCTCTTCCTTTCGGCCTTTAGCCTGAGGCCCATAAGGTATTATTTTGAGCTCATCTTTCCCATGTTTATCCTCTCAGCCTACCTTTTGAGGAAAAATCAGGGGAAGCTAAGGGGTTTTTTCCCCTACCTCGCCAAGTATTTTATCTACCTTGAGCTAACGGTTTTACTCATCAGGCTGGGGGGAAAATATCGGCTTTTCCTTAAACCCTTTCCCTTCTTTATCCTGGTTCTCTTCCCGCTGCTGCCGGCACTTTTTCCTCTAAACCTCAGGTTCCCCAGGCCCTTAGTCCTGGTTCTCCTTGTGGGGAACCTCCTCTGGGGATGGAAGGTTTATTTTCCCTATTATCTCCACCCAAAGCACAGGTTGAGGGATATCTCCCGGGACCTTTCTAGGGCCTTTCCCCCCTCAGACTTTGCGGGCCTTACGGCACCGGTCCTCTCCATGGAAAACCGCCACATTCCCCATGTGTCCTGGCCAACCCACAAGATAAATTACGAACCGGATTTCCCCTACAAAAAGAAGATAAAGTTCGTGGTCCTGCTTACCTACAATGGCGAGCTCAATTATTATTTCTCAAGGTTTCCTTCCTTCATGAAGGGCCTAAAAACCATCGCCCGATTTTACCTCTGGAGGACGGACCTGCTTCTCATGGCCCCTGGGACCGAAACCGGATTTCTGGAGGCCGAAGCCCTTAAAAGGGAAGGGGGATACGCGGTACACGACGAAGAAGCCTCCGGGCGATGGGCCCTTTTCCTCCCTCCGGAACTCAAGGGGAAGTTTTTATCGCTCTCCCCCTTAAAATCGCATTTAAAGCTCCGATTTAAGGGAGAAGCCCGGTGCGTTTGGATGAGCTCGGAGGGGATGAAAACCCTTCTCCCAGGGTCTTCCCATTATACAAAGCGGGAATTCCTTGTCCCGGAGGGAAAGGAAGTTATCTTCCATAAAAGGAGGGGCTGCGAATTCTGGATAGATTACATAAAAGGAGGGGAAAATTGAACGCTGCCATAGTGGCTCTGGCCGGTTTTCTCTGGTTTGCCCTGGCCTATTTTATCTACGGAAAATTTCTGGACAGGAAGGTTATAAACCCAGACCCTAAGGCGAAAACCCCGGCCCACTCGCTTTACGATGGGGTAGACTATGTTCCGGCCCATCCGGCGGTGCTCTTCGGTCATCACTTTTCCTCCATAGCCGGGGCCGGACCCATAGTGGGCCCCATCTTAGCCTATTCCCTTTTCGGTTGGGGGCCTGCCCTGCTCTGGGTATTCTTAGGGACCGCCTTCATAGGGATGGTGCACGATTACTTCTCCTTGATGACCTCCGTAAGGAATCAGGGGGTGAGCATTGCGGAAATAGCGGAGAGGGTTATCTCAAAAACCGCCAAATGGCTCTTTTCCATCTTCGTGTGGTTTACCCTGGTGCTGGTGGTGGCAGTTTTTTCAGTAATAACGGCAAATACCTTAAAGGAAAAACCCCAGATCGCCATACCAACCCTGGGCCTCATAGGGGTGGCCATCCTCTTCGGGGTGGCGGTCTACAGGCTGAAGGTTAAGGTCCTTCCTGCCACCCTCCTCTCCTGGGCCCTTATTTTCGCCTTGGTATGGCTGGGTTATAAGTTTCCCATAAGGGCAGGCTTCAGCACATGGTTCTACATTTTCTTAATATATTCCTTCGTTGCCTCAGGGCTCCCGGTTTGGTTTCTGCTTCAGCCCAGGGACTACCTCAGCATGACCATACTCTTTGCGGGACTTTTCCTCGGTTATGCCGGTCTCTTTGCCCTTCATCCGGAAATATCCGGCCCCTGGTATTCCTCCTTCTCCTCCCCCCAGGGTCCTCTCTTCCCCATGCTCTTTATAATAATAGCCTGCGGCGCCATTTCCGGATTCCATTCCCTGGTGGGCTCAGGAACCACCGCCAAACAGCTGGACAGGGAAACCCACGGAAGGGCTGTGGGAAGCGGAGCCATGATTTTTGAGGGGATCCTGGCTTTGCTGGTTCTGCTCCTTATGGCGGGAACCTTAAAATGGGGGGTCGGGGGAGCCTTCCATCTTCATACAATTTTAAAAGAGGGGGGAGGCCCCATAGTCGCCTTCGGCACGGGCTTCGGTAAGGCGGTATCTTCCTTGGGGATACCCTTCTCCACCGCCTCCGCCTTCGGAATTTTAATGCTCAACGCCTTTGTTTTGACTTCCTTAGACACCTCCGTAAGGTTGAGCAGGTTCGTCTTTCAGGAAGCCATAGCCAGGGGAAAACCCCTGCTCTCCAACAGGTGGGTGGCGGCCTTCATCGGAGTGGCCCTGGCCTGGGCCTTTGCAGCCTCCAATTCGTGGAAGGTGATATGGCCGGCCTTCGGGGGAGCGAACCAGCTGGTGGCTGCCCTTTCCCTTTTCACCGTCACCGCTTACTTGGCCGGGGTTAAGCGCCCCACTATATATAGCCTCGTTCCTGCCGTTTTCATGTGGCTCATGACCGAATCCGCCCTCTCCTACCTTCTTATCTTCAAGTTCCTGCCCCAGGCACACCGCCAGCCAGGAAAGCTCCTTCTTTCGGCGGTAACCCTGCTGCTCATAGCCCTGGGCATGGTGGTGGGCTATGAGGCCCTGGGGGCCATAAAAAGAAAATGGGGAAAATAAGGGGCTGGCTGAGAAATTTCCTGAAGGGGGCCCTGGAAGATATTTTGTACGAAAACCTGGAAAGGGAAGCGGCCGAAACAGAGGAAATACTTTTAACTCTGCTCCTGTTGCAGTTTTCGGGCCTTGAAAACCCCTTCTCCTTCTATGTGCTGGAGCTTCTTCCCTTTTTGAAGGTGAACGAAGCCTCCCTTCGCAGACTCCTAATGAAGGAAGAAAGGTTAGGAATTCTCTTTTCCAGGTTTGAAGGATGGGCATGAGACTCTTCATGGTGGGGGGAAAGGGAGGGGTGGGAAAAACCACCGTATCCTCGGCCCTGGCCCTTCTGCTTTCCCGCCGGGGGAAAGTCCTTTTAATATCCACGGACCTGGCACATTCCTTAGGGGATTTCTTCGGAAAGGAGGGGGAAACCTTTAAGGCCGAGGGCGTTCAGGTGAGACAGCCCGATGCCCCTTCCATATTAAAAAAGAAGGTAAGGGGATGGGAAAGGGATTTCTTCAAGAACATTTCCCCCACCCTTCAGGAGGACTTCTCGCCCTTCTTCCGTTATGCGGAAAAGGACCCTTCCAATTATGACCTGGTGATGCTGGAGGAGGTAAAAAAGGCCGTCTTGAAGGAAGAATGGGATTTCCTGGTGGTGGATTCAGGCCCCACCGGCCAGTTCCTGCGTTTTTTCTTCCTCTCCAAGAAACTGGTGGACTGGTATAAGCTGCTTTTAAAGTGGAGGAAAAAATACCTGGCCCTTCGCCACATGGTAAAAGGAGGGAACAGGGAGGATGATTTTCTTATCTTTTTAAAGAACAAGGAACAAGAGCAGGAGTCCTTTCAAAGAAAGCTCCAGAGCTGCTTCCTGGTGTGGGTAAGCGAACCCACGGAACTTTCCCTCAAGCAGGCCCAGACGGCCCTTCGGACCATAGGGAAAATGGACCTTCTGGTGGTAAACAAAATCAAAGGTCCTTTCCATCTACCCAAACCATTAAGAAAAATCCATAGGGTAGAGATACCCCATTACTCCAGAGAACCCCGCTATGGCTCCAACTCCTTCTCAGAGATAAAGGAAAGGATTCTGGACCCTTATCTTAGAAAACTTTATTTCCTAAGGGAAAAATCCTAAAATTATCTTATCCTTACCAAGGAGGGAACCATGAAGAAGCTGGTTTTTCTACTCTTCATTTCCCTGGGAATATGGGCCATGGAAGGAAGGGTAATGAGGTTCCCTGACATAAGCCACGGCAAAATTGTTTTTTCCTACGGAGGAGACCTCTGGATTGTGGAGGAAGGGGGAGGAACCGCCCGCCGCCTGACCTCCCATCCAGGCCTGGAAATATTCCCCAGGTTTTCCCCGGACGGCAAGTGGATAGCCTTCACAGGGCAATACGACGGACATTTTGAGGTGTATGTGATCCCCTCCCGGGGGGGAGAACCAAGAAGGCTCACTTATTTCGGGGAAATAAAGACTCCGGAAAGGTTCGGTCCGGACAACCTTGTTATTGACTGGAGCCCCGATGGCAAGAAGGTTCTTTTCCGTTCCCGTTACGGAACCTTTGATACATGGCTGGGAAAACTCTACTTGGTGGGTTTGGACGGGACCCCTCCCGAACCTTTACCCCTTCCATACGGAGGGCTGGCCAGCTTTTCTCCTGACGGGCGGAAAATCGCCATGAACAGAATATTCAGGGACTTCAGGACCTGGAAAAAATACAAAGGGGGTATGGCCCAGGACATATGGATATACGACCTAAAAACCCTCGGGCTTAAGAGAATAACCACCTACGAAGGCTCGGACCGCTTCCCCATGTGGGCGGGGGATAGGATTTACTTCGTCTCCGACAGGAAGAACTGGAGGTTAAACCTCTTTTCTTACGATTTAAAAACCGGCAAGATCACCCAGCTCACCCATTTTAAGGATTACGATGTAATGTGGCCCTCCTACGGGGACGGGAAAATCGTCTTTGAAAAGGGGGGAAGGCTTTTCGTCTACGAGATCTCCTCGGGGAGGACCAGGGAGATAAAGGTGGATATTCCCACCGACAGATTATGGGCAAGGCCCCGCTGGGTCTCCCTCAAGGACAGGGTGGAGGAATTTGACATATCCCCCCATGGCAAAAGGCTGGTGGTGGTGGCCAGGGGAGACATTTTCACCGTCCCTGCCAAGGAAGGGGATATACTCCCCCTGACCTCATCCTCCAGCTCCAGGGAGAGGTACGCAACCTGGTCTCCCGATGGCAAGTGGGTGGCCTTTGTTTCGGACATGGACGGGGATTACGGGATATATATCGTCCCCGCCAAGGGAGGAAAAATCATAAAGGTGGCGGAGGCAGGGAAATGCTTCAAATACCCCATAGTCTGGTCCCCGGACAGCCGGAAGCTCGCCTGGGCGGACAAAAACCTGGCCCTCTGGTATGTGGACATTCAAGAAAAGAAGCCGCATATGGTGGACAGGGCTAAGGTATGGGAAATAAGGGAATACGCCTGGTCCCCGGACAGCAACTGGCTGGCCTACTCAAAGCCCGAGGAGAACAGAATGAGTTCCATATTTCTCTATTCCCTTAAAGAGGGAAGGATATACAGGGCTTCCAGCAAACTCACCGATGACCGCAGTCCCGCCTTTGACCCCAAGGGAAGATACCTCTTCTTCATATCCTCCAGGGACTATCATCCAACCTTAGGTCATTTTGAGCTCAGCTATACCTACAACAAAATGGACAGAATTTATGCGGTAATCCTGCGCCCGAAGGTAAAGAACCCCATGGCGCCCAGGGACGACGAGGAGAACTTAGAGGGGAAAAAGAAAAAGGAGGAAAAGGCTCCCTTCTCCATAGAGGTGAAGGGCCTGATTGCGAGAACCGTGGCCCTCAAAATGAAGCCAGGGAATTATTACGGGCTTTCCAGCGATGGTGACAGGGTCTTCTTCCTTTCCACCGGGGACATGGGCCAAGGGGGAGCCCTAATGGCTTACAGCCTCAAGGAGCGGAAGGCCTATACAGTGGTGAAGGGGGCCAGGGCCTACGCCCTGTCAGCCGACGGAAAGAAGATTGCCTACAGGGCAGGGGCTACCCTGGGCATAATAGATGCCACCAGCAAAGGCAAGGGACCCGGGGAAGGGAAGGTAAACCTGCAGAACCTCAAAACCAGGGTCAATCCCCTGCAGGAGTGGAAGGAAATTTTCATGGAGGTCTGGAGGCTGGAGAGGGATTTCTTCTACCTTCCCAACATGAACGGAGTGGACTGGAAGGGAATGATAAAGAGATGGGGTTCCTTTATCCCTTACATATCCCACCGTTTTGACCTGAATTACATAATCGGAGAAATGCTCTCAGAGCTGGGAACCTCCCATGCATATGTGGGAGGGGGGGATTATCCGGAGTTTGAGAGGACAAAGGTAGGCCATCTCGGAGCGGACCTTGTAAAGGGAGAAAAAGGTTATTACAGGTTCTCCAGGATTCTGGAAGGGGCCAATTGGGAGAAGAAATACCGTAGCCCCCTGAGGGCGCCTGGGATAAAGGTCAAGGAGGGGGACTACCTCATAGCCATAGAGGGGAAGGAGGTAAAGTGGCCCCACAGCGTCGGGGAGTTTCTGGAGGAAAGGGCAGGCAAGCTAACCCGGCTTCTGGTAAATTCCAGGCCCAGCAGGGAAGGGGCGTGGGAAATAAAGGTGGTTCCCATAGAAAACGAGATGCCCCTGAGGTATTACAACTGGGTGCTCAACAACCGCAGGAAGGTGGAGAAACTCTCCGGGGGCAAGATAGGTTACCTCCACATACCGGACATGAGCTTGGAGGGACTTAACGAGTTCGTGAAGGCTTACTACTCCCAGTTTGACAAACAGGCCATCATCATAGATGTTCGCTTCAACGGAGGGGGTTTTGTTTCAGGAATGATACTGGAAAGGCTCCGCAGAATAGTGGCAGCCATGGCGGCCCCAAGAAACGCCGCCCCTGAAACCTATCCGGCCGCCGCCTATCACGGGTATCTGGCGTGCTTGGTAAACCACTACTCCGCTTCCGATGGCGACATCTTTCCCTATTTCTTCAAGCACTATAAGCTGGGTCCGGTAATAGGAACCAGAAGCTGGGGAGGAGTTGTGGGGATACGGGGATACCGGAGGCTCCTGGACGGCGGCTACATCACAACCCCGGAGTTCGGCCATTACGGCCTCAGCGGAAAATGGATCATAGAAAACCACGGTGTTGACCCGGACATAGTGGTGGACAATCCCCCTGGAGAATTGATTCGCGGAAGGGACCCTCAGCTGGAGGCCGCGGTAAAGCTCCTTCTGGAAAAGATAAGGAAGGCGCCCCCCAAGCTTCCTCCCAAGCCCTACGAAAGGGTTAAAAATTGACCCGGAGGCCCAAAACCAGCTCCCTGCCCCCCCTTTGAAGGAGGGGTGCCAGGAAGGAGGAGCAGGGGTAAAAACGGCCGTCCTCGGTCAAAATGCCCTGGAACCCCCTGAGCTGGGCGGTGTAGGACCAGTTGAAGGCGTTGTTCAGGCGGAGGTAAAGGGTCGCCCCCTTCCATCCGTAGGATATGGAAAGGTTCAGGGTTCGGTAAGGGTCTGAAGTTTCATAACCCCTGGGGGAAAGGAGTATTCTCTGTAAATTGAAGGGCGGGGTTTTCTCCGTTATAAGATAGACCCAGCGGGCATAGGGCTTTACCTGTCCCTGGCTGTAAAACAGAGATAGGGACGCTCCCCGGAAGGGAACCAGGGTTATACCCC
This sequence comes from Candidatus Aminicenantota bacterium, assembly GCA_026987025.1. Taxonomy (GTDB): domain Bacteria; phylum Acidobacteriota; class Aminicenantia; order S016-38; family S016-38; genus JALSNJ01. The sequence continues at coordinate 31,848 of JALSNJ010000013.1, forward strand.
CCAGAATTGAAAGGGAAGAAAATCTGGAGTTCAGGTTAAGGGTCTGATTGGGAGAATATACCAGGGGATAGGAAGGCCCCCAATAACCTGTTTTTAAAGAATAAACTGCCTCCAGGAAAAAGGAGTAGCCCCCCTTCAAATAGCGGCGGAGGTAAACTCTGATGTTTCGGGAAAGGGCAGAAAGGTCCCCCAGGGGATAGGGGGAAAAGGCCCAGGAAAATTCCTCCACATCCTCGGTGGGGACAAAATAGTAAAAGGGGAGATCCCCGTCGTCCTCCGTGCCCATTATCCCATCGGGACCCGGTTCTTTCAGGGTTTCCTGGGCCCACCACTGGGATTCCGGGTTGAAGCTCAGCTTGGTGTTTATTATGGCCGCCCTGTTGTTGTAATTTTCAATCCAGAAGCTCAAGCCGTAAAAAACTCCCCCGATCTCTCCCCGCAGACCCAAAAGAATCACATCGGTAAACTCCGTGGGAAAGGCCGAGGAGGGCGAGGCCGGTGGGTAAACGGTTTTGTTCAAAACCTCCTCCGGCTCCAGCAGGCCGTTGCCGTTGAAATCCCTCCAGAAAACATCGGCCCATCCCTGAAAATACGGGTAAAAGAGGGTCATTTCCCTCACATCCAGGGGCCTGGCAAACCTGGAGATCCCTCCTTCAAAATACAGGGCTTCCCGGAGCTTATAGGAGAAGCCCAACCTTATCCCGAATCCTTCCGTGGAGACCCCGGAGAAGGAGTAGATCAACCTTCTGGAAAAAATATCCTCATTCCCCTCCCCGTTTAAAAAGGTCCACTGGCTGAGACCTTCCTTTACCCCGGCCCCGTATCTGCTGTGATAATTATCGTACCTTATCCCGGTAAAGAGGGTAAACCTCCCGAAGTTCCATGTGTCCTGAAGGTAAAGGGACAGGTGGTAAAAGGCGCTGGAGTGGTCCTCGTCTTCGTAAGGGTATATCCTCCACCACGAGAGGCCCGAGCCGGGATAAACCTCCCCGTCCCCGTAGGAAAGACGCAAAAGGGTATTCTCGGACCATTTTCTTTGCCAGAGGCTCATATATTCAAAGCCAAGACCATAATATATGGAGTGCTGAGCCGAGGCCAACCTATCCAAGAACAGGTGGCCGCTGAGGTTCATGTGGTACCTTCTAAGACGGGTTCTTTTATTGAGCAATGGCCGGTCCTGCAAAAGGCTGAGGTCCACCTCGTTTTTCAAGGAGGAAATCTCCTCCCTGCTGTTCTTGGTTTCTATCCCAAGGGAAAATTTAAGCGGAGAATTAATCCCCTCTCCCAGGCTGAAGCCAAAATCCCTCTGGTCAAAGATCAGGGAGGGAAGCTCCTGCAACGATAAGTAGGGTCTTTTCCAGTCCCATTCCGCCGGCTCTTCCCTACGGGAAACCATGGCATAAAGGGAAGTCCCATGGATCCCGGCCCTCAGGAAAAGGCTCTTAACCTTCCTCTGTAATCCTTCCCGGCCTTCAGAGAGGCGCAGGACGCTAAAGGCGCCGTTAAATTCTGAGTATTCTCCTCCCCCGCTCATGGAAAGCTCGTAAAACTCGTGGGGGGGTCCGGAAAATTTAAAGGAAGGGGAAAGGGCCTCGTAGTTAAGGGAAAAGCCCGGAGGGGAAAAGAAATAGGCATGCCTTCCCGGACGCTCTTCATCCACATGAGCCCGGTTTTCACTCAGGGCTACAAAGCTTCCCATGACCGGGGAAGGCTCTGCCAACCGGACGGGAAAATGCCCCTGGGAGTATTCTCTCCCGTTTAGGAAGAATCTGTCCTCTTCCCTCAGGACATCCCTGCTCAGGCTGAGGACCTGGAGGGAATCCAGGGCTAAGGTTGGCCAGAACTCCCCCCAGGCCAAACGCTGGACTCCCTCTGGACACCTCTTCACCCCGAGCTTAAGCTGCATTCTATAGGAGTTTATTTCTCCCGGAAGGACTTCCACCTCCCCCTTTCTGAAGCAAAACCCCTTTAACCTGGCCTCCACCCTATATTTTCCCGGGGGAAGCTCCGCCTCTATGAGACCGCTCTCTCCGGCGAAGAAGGAGAATTCTTTTTCCCCTTTTATTTTTACTCTCACTCCGGGCAGAGGGTTGGAAAATTCGTCCACAAAACTCATCCTTAAGGTGGCTGAAAACAGGAAGGATGAAATAAGGATCAAAGCCAGTTTCTTCATGGGGGTAAGGATAGAAAAAAGCGAGGTAAAAATCAACTATTGAACTATGGAGCGGAAGGGAGAAGCCGAGGAGAAGGAATTTTCAAAGGGCCTCCATCCGAGCCCCTTCTTTACTGCTACGGGATACAGGGACTCATAAAGGGGAAGGAAGGGAAGGTCCCGGAGGAAAACTTCCCTGGCCTTCCCCCAGTTTCCCTCCTGAAGGGCCCCCTCCATCTCCCTGGAGCAATATCCGAAATAATTGGCGCTCCCCTTGCAGCCCAGGATCTCCTTCAAATCCGAGGGAAAATCCAGGGAAAAAGCGGAAAGCACCAGCTGAAAATTCCCGGACCTCAATCTCCTCAGAAACAAACCCCTTTCCAGACTAATTATTTTTACCTTCACAGGGGCCAAGGAGGCCTGTATTATCTGGGCTAAAATCAGCCTTTCCCTCTGGGCAGGTATCAGAAGGGTTAGGTTTGTAGGAGGCGAACCTTTCCCGCAGAGAAGTTTAGCTTCCTCCGCGGGAAACCAGAGTTGAAAGGGGGTAAGGATGGGCTTTGCGAAACCCTGGGCTACGGAGGACAGACTCAGACCCTTAACCCTTCGGGCCACCCAGCACCTTTCCTCAGGGGTTAATCCCCGAAACCCAAGATAGAGAAAGGCCGGCCTGGATATTTTGAATATCCTGACCCCTTTCCTGGGCAGCTGCTGTCTGGAGCAAACGCAGATATCCCCCTGCCCTGCCTCCATCATAATTTTTCGGGTTACAGGGTCGGGAACCTCCCTTAGAACTATCCTGGAAAAACTGACCTTCAAAGGGAAACCCTCCCTGCCTTCCAGGACCATCCTGGAAGGGGAACGACTCTTCAAGCGGTAGGGACCCGAGGGAGGAAATTCTTCCAATTTCTCGGGACGGGCTCTGCGAAGGAGTCTTTCCGGGAGAATCGGAAAAAGGAAATGGTATTTTTCCGGAGGCGCCGGGAAAACAACCACCACCCTCCTGCCTCTCTTGAAAGCGCTTATTCCCCTCCAGTATGGGTAGGTTGGGTTTCTTCTATAATGGGCCAGGAAATTATAGGTAAAGGCCAGGTCCGAAGCGGAGAGAGGCCGGCCGCCTTCCCAGAAAAAGCCGGGAAGGACCTCCAGCACCGCCCTTCTCCCCTTAAGCTCCACCAGCCTGGCAGCGTAACTTCTGAGCTCCCCTCCCGAACCCAGGCGCAGCGGTGAAACATAAAGCATCTCCACCACCGCGGTATAACCCTCCTGGTTCAGGAAAAGGGGGTTGAGGCTGCTGGGCAGGGAGGAAAGGAGTATCACAGCCGATAGGGCCACTGCCCTCATCCCCTCCTCCCTGACCTTGCCATAACCAGGGCGTCCTCCTTAGGGAAGCTGTAATAGTCCTTTATTTCGGCCACCACCCTGAAACCGTGTTTTCTGTAAAGTTCTATGGCCGCCCGGTTGGATTTTCTGACCTCCAGCACGAAATAGGAAGCCTGAGCCTCGCTTTTAATGCAGCGCTGCAGTAGCCTGGAGGCTATCCCCCTGCGCCGGCTATCCTTGGCCACCGCCAGGTTTATAATGTGAACTTCCCCCAAAACGCTCCTCCATATAATATAACCCTTGGCCTTCCCCTCTTCCTCCCAGACAAGGGCCCTGGAAAACGGATTCTTGAGCTCCGATAGGAAGGCCCCCGGGGACCAGGGATTGGAGAAGGCCTCCCTTTCTATTCCCATTATCTCCTCCAGGTCCTTCTCCTTCATCCTTCTTATCTTCCCCATTTCTTTATCTCTGCGTCTGAGGCCCTGAGATAAAGGGGGAATATGTCCCTGGGCTCCTCTACAATCTTCCCCTGCCTCCAGAGCCTATAGCCTATAACCCCCACCTCGTGGGCAATAAAAAGGGTGCGACGGGAAATTCTGGCCCCAGGCCTTGCCTCCTTTATTTTTCCTGAAAACCTCAGGGCCCCGTCCCCTACGAAGACCTCGGCATCTAAGGATACGAATTCCTCCACCGAAAGGGCTTGCGGTTCGGTGAGCCTCTCCCCATCTTCGTAAAGGGCGGAGAAAACCTCCCCCTTCTTGGCATCTATTCCCACCGCCACCTTCCCCCCCTCCTTGAGCGCCAGGGCATCCAGGGAAACCACCGGGGCAAAGGGTTTCTTTAAGGAAAAGCAGAGGGCCTTGGCGGTAGAAAGTCCTACCCTTATCCCCGTAAAGGAACCGGGGCCCACGGCCGCCGCCACCAGGTCCAGCTCCTGCTTCCTTAAAGAAAGGAAATTGAGCAAAGAATCCACCGCCGGTAAAAGGACGGAGGAGTGAAGTAGTCCTATGTTGAGGTTCACCTCCCCCAGGAGCCTTCCGTCCTCCAGAACCGCCACCGAAGGAAAGGCAGTGGAGGTATCCCAGGCCAGAATTTTCATGGGAAAATTATACTTTGTATAATAAAGATTATGGAAATTCAGGGCCTGAAGGGGAAGGCTGCCGAACTTGCCCAGAATCTTAACCCGGAAAAACTCCCCGTCCATGTGGCCATCATAATGGACGGAAACGGCAGGTGGGCCCAAAAGAGGGGACTTCCCAGGGTAAAGGGTCATGAGAAGGGGGCAAGAACCCTCAGGAAGGTCGTGGAGCTGGCGGCAAAAATAGGGATAAAATACCTGACTGCCTTCGCCTTCAGCAAGGAAAACTGGAGCAGGCCTCAGGAAGAGATAGACTTCTTGATGAACCTGCTGAGAAGATATTTGAAGAACGAGGTCCCCACCCTCATAAAAAATCATATAAAGCTTTTGGTTGCCGGGGATGTGGAGGAGCTGCCGGAAGATATACAGCTCAAGATAAGGGAGGCCGAGGAGGCCACAAAGGAGGGCACGAGGCTTAACCTCATCCTGGCGGTGAACTACGGAGGAAGGGCTGAAATAATAAGGGCCGCCAGGGGAATGGCTGAAGAGGGAGAATTCTCCCCGGAGGCCTTCCGCCGTCATCTCTACCTTCCCCATGTCCCTGACCCTGACCTGCTCATCAGGACCAGCGGAGAGCAGAGGGTAAGCAATTTTCTCCTCTGGCAAATAGCTTATACAGAGCTGTATTTTTCACCGGTGCTCTGGCCTGACTTTTCCGAAAAGGAGTTCATAAAGGCCCTCATTGACTATCAGGGCCGCGAAAGGAGGTTCGGAAGAATATGAAGGAATTTCTCTTGAGAACCGCCTCCGCCCTTTTTCTGATTTTTCTGGTGGTGGGAATAACCCTTCTTCCTCCCCTGCCATTTCTTCTTGCCCTGGCCATCCTTTCCTCTGGAGCCGCCTTTGAAATGGGAAGGCTACTGGGTGCCTTCCCCGGATACTCTTTTATGGGAGCCGCAAACCTGTTCTTGGTAATTCTTTCCCTTTATTTTTACCTGCCCCTGGAAACCATAACGGCCCTGGCCATAATTAACGGAATTCTTTTTCTTTTCACCACCCGGAGAGAAAACCTGGGAAAATTCCCCGTCAATCTTGCGGCGGCCTTTCTTCCTGCTGTTATCCTCGGCTTCCCCCTCTTCCACCTCTTCCTGATATGGGAAATGGGGGTTAAATTTCTTTATCTATTGATAATAATTGTATCCTTGGCGGATACCGCCGCCTACCTCATAGGGACGGCTCTGGGAAGGCACAAAATATATCCGGTGGCCTCCCCTAAGAAATCCTGGGAGGGTTTTCTTGCCGCCTTAGCCTTCGCAGGAGTCACAGGAGCCCTGGGAGGAAAGGTTTTAGGTTTCGGCTGGGGTTGGGCGGTGGGTCTTCTTACCGGACTGGCGGCCCAGCTTTCGGATCCCTTTGAAAGCCTTTTCAAAAGGGCTGCAGGGGTGAAGGATTCATCCAACCTTATCCCGGGCCACGGAGGCCTCCTGGACAGGATTGACAGCTACATTTTCGCTGCCCCTGTATTTTATTATCTGCTCCATTGGGTAAGCTTATGAAAATTTCCGTCTTGGGAAGCACCGGGGTAATAGGAACCCTTACCTTAGAAATAGCGGAAAAATACTCTGTGGAGGTAGTGGGGCTTGCGGCGGGGAGAAATTTGAGCAAACTAAGCGAGCAGATACAGAGGTTCGGGCCAAAATATGTGGGGGTGGAGAGAAGGGAAGACGCTGAGAAGCTGGGCAAGGATGTTCTCTGGGGAAGGGATGGGTTAAACCGGCTGGCCACCCTGGAGGAGGCGGACCTGGTGGTCATTGCGGTGGCGGGGGTTGCCGGGATAGAACCCACCTACATGGCTGCCCTGGCAGGTAAAAGAATAGCCTTGGCCAACAAAGAATCCTTGGTTAGCGGTGGAAAGGTCATCGGAGAAGCCGCCAGGAGGAGCGGAGCCTTCATATTGCCGGTGGACAGCGAACACAACAGCCTTTTTCAACTCCTCCTCTTTCCAGAAAAGCCGCAGGAGCTCATCCTCACTGCCTCCGGTGGACCCTTCTTCAGGGGGAAACCAGCGGTTATAAAAATACAGGATGTGCTCTCGCATCCTACATGGAAAATGGGGAAGAAAATAACCGTGGATTCCGCCACCCTCATGAACAAAGCCTTTGAAATGGTGGAGGCCCGATGGCTTTTTGGGCTCAGCCCGGAAAAAATAAAAGTTCTTATCCACCCCCAATCGGTGGTCCACGCCCTGGTAAGGATGAAGGATGGAACCCTCTTCGCCCATCTGGGACCCGCTGACATGAGAATACCAATTCAATATGCCCTCTTTTATCCTGAAAGGAAACCTCCTCCTTCCCAGCCCCTGGACCTGGCCTCCCTTCAGGGTCTGGAGTTTTACGAAGCTCCACCGGAGAAATATCCGGCCATAGAGCTCGGATACAGGATGATACAGGAACCTTGCTCCCTGGCGGCCGTCATCAACGGAGCCAACGACTTCGTCGTGGAAAGCTTCCTTCAGGGGAAAATTCCCTTTGAGAGAATTCTGGATGTTATAATTGAGGTTTCCAAGGTCCACAGGCCCTATCCCTTATCCGGCATGGAAGAAGTTCTGGAAGCGGTGAGGGAGGGCAGAGAAAGGGCAAAGAAAATCATTGAAGGGGAAGGATGAGCGGAATTTTATCCAATCTTTTCTGGTTTTTAATTCTCTTCTCTGTAATAGTGCTGGTCCACGAGTTCGGCCATTTCGCCACGGCCAAGCTCCTGGGCATCTGGGTGGAGGTCTTCTCCCTGGGTTTCGGCCCCAGACTCCTTTCCTTCAAAGGGAAGGAAACGGAGTATCGCTTAAGCCTCATACCGTTGGGGGGTTATGTAAAGCTCTACGGGGAGGAAAAGGCCACGGGGGACCCCAGGGAATTCCTTTCCCGGCCAAAATGGCAGAAACTTCTGGTTCTCTTCATGGGACCTTTCATGAACATAGTCCTGGCCGTGGGGGTGATGAGCTGGGTTTATATGGCGGGGCTTCAGGAACCGGCCCTTTATTCCCAGGCGGTGGTGGTGGGGTGGGTGGACCCTTCCTCTCCTGCGGCCAAAGCAGGAATTCTCCCGGGGGACAAAATTATACGCCTGGGTAAGGTGAAAAATCCCACCTGGAGAGACCTCCGGGTGATAACCTCCACCAGTGCGGGAAATCCGCTGGAACTATGGGTAGAGAGGGGCAATAAAATCCTTCGCTTAAGGATGGTCCCGGAAAGGGTGGGAAGATACGAACTCGGCTACTCGGGCATTTATCCCCCCCTCCCTCCCATAATCGGGTCTGTGGTCCCCGGAAAGCCAGCAGCCAAGGCAAAACTAAAAGAGGGGGACCGGTTCCTCCAGGTAAACGGCATTGAGGTTAAGGACTTTTACCACCTGAGGGAACTTCTTCAGAAAAGCCAGGGTAAGGTTCTGGAGATAAAAATTGAAAGACAGGGGAAAGTGTTTACCTTGAAGGTCAAACCCGAAAAACAGGGAGGAAGGTGGATTCTGGGTTTCCTTCCCTACCAGCCCACGGTGAAAAAGAAATATCCTCCCTTAAGGGCACTTCAGGCCAGCTTAAAGGATGTTCTTTATTATTCCACCATGACCTTTCATGTCCTGGGTAAGCTTATAGCCGGCAAGCTTTCTCCCAGGACCCTCTCAGGGCCCCTGGACATAGCCCAGTTTTCCTCCGCCACGGCCCAGGCCGGGCTCATCCCCTTTCTTTCCTTCTTGGCCTTTGTCTCCCTTCAGCTGGCCATAATTAACATCATCCCCATACCCGGCCTGGACGGAGGTCAGATGTTGCTCCTCCTTATAGAGGCTGCAATAGGCAGGGAGCTAAGCGACAAAGCCAAGGATTGGATTCTAAAAATAGGCTTTGCCCTTATAATACTTCTTTCCGCCTTTGCCATCTTAAACGACATCCTCAAAAGAATATGAGAAAAAGCCTTCGGATAAGGGTGGGAGATGTAACCATCGGAGGAGGGGCTCCCATAAGGGTCCAATCCATGACTAAAACGGATACCGAGGACTGGAAATCAACCCTGTCCCAGATAAAGGAACTGGCTGAGGCCGGATGCGAGATAATAAGGGTGGCGGTCCCCCATCGTAAGGCCTTGGCCCCCTTTGAGAAGATAGCGGCCCTTTCCCCAATCCCGGTGATAGCAGATATCCACTACGACTGGCGCCTGGCGGTGGAGGCAGCCAAGGGAGGAGCTTCAGGCCTAAGAATTAACCCAGGGAACATAGGGAAAGCCTGGAAGCTTGAGAAAATAATAGAAGCGGCAAGGGAAAGGAAAATCCCCATAAGAATAGGGGTAAACGCAGGGTCCCTTCCCCAAAAAATTCTGGAAAAACACTCGGGCCCCACCGCCGAAGCCATGGTGGAGGCGGCCATGCGGTACATAAAGTTCTTTGAGGAAAGGGATTACAGAAACCTCAAGGTTTCTCTTAAGGCCTCGGATGTTAGAAGAACCGTGGAGGCCTATAGAAAAATTGCCGCTCTCATTCCCTATCCCCTGCATGTGGGAATAACGGAAGCCGGAACCCTCCTTACGGGCACTGTGAAAAGCTCCATTGGCATAGGTATTTTACTGGCAGAAGGCATAGGGGATACCATAAGGGTCTCCCTGGCTGCTCCTCCCATATACGAAGTAAAGGTGGGCTGGGAAATACTGAAAGCCCTGGGCCTGAGGAAAAGGGGGGTGGAACTTATAGCCTGCCCCACATGCGGAAGGCTGGAGGTGGATCTTCTTCCCATTGTGAACGAAATAGAGAAGAGGCTTGAGAGGTTGGACTATCCTTTGAAGGTGGCGGTAATGGGTTGTGTGGTGAACGGACCGGGGGAAGCTAAGGAGGCTGACATTGGCCTTGCCTGCGGAAGAGGAGTCGGGATAATCTTTGAAAAGGGAAAGGTGGTGGAGAGGGTGGAGGAAAAGGATATGGTGGAGAGGTTCGTAAAGAGAGTTTTTGCCTTGGCCGAGAGGCTTAAAAATGAAAGGACTTCTTGACAGGCTTTACGAAAAAACTCCTGTCTACCGGGTAAAACCCGGGGAAAAAGTCCTCATATTCAGCGACCTCCACATGGGGGACGGAGGGGGAAGCGACGATTTTAAAAGAAACTCCGGCCTATATCTCAGAATATTGGAGAATTTTTACCACCTGGGATACCATCTCGTTCTCTTAGGGGACATAGAGGAATTATGGGAAGACGACCTGGTGGAGGTTTTGCTTACCTATCCGGAAATATTTCACTGGCACAGAAAATTCTTTCAGGAGGGAAGGCTGCATAGGGTAGTGGGAAACCACGATATTTTTACAGAGGAAAGGAGGTTTTTGAAAAGGACAGCTGACAAGTTGAAGAAAATAGGAAAGGAGGAATTAATTCCCCTTCTTCCCCCTCTTTCCCTGCCCTCCCTTAAACTGGAGTTTCCAGAGGGGGAGATTTTCCTCTTCCACGGTCATCAGCTGGACTTCCTGAGCAATTCCCTCTGGAAGCTCAGCCGATTCTTCGTCCGCTACCTTTGGAAGCCTCTCCAGATTCTGCTGAAGGTCACCACCTCAAGCCCGGCAAGGGTCTGGAAAAAGAGGCTCGCCCTGGAGAAAAAATACTATCAATGGGCAGAAAAAAGGAAGAAGGTAATAGTATGCGGTCACACCCACCGGGCCATGTTCGCTTCAAGGAGCGGGAAGGAAGAAGGCCATGGGGGAAGGGCTGTCCCCATGCCTCTTCCCATTTACTTCAATTCTGGTTGCGGGATATACACCGATGGAAGGATAACCGCCGTTGAAATTTTGCCTGGAACAATTAAGCTGCTGGCCTTTTATCTGGAAGGGAACTCCCTCAGGGTAGAGGTTCTCGGCAGGGAAAAGCTCCGAAACATATTTTCATCCCTCCGCCCTGAGAAGGGATAGGGCTGCGGAGGATATTTCCTCCACCGGAACCTCGTATTTCCTGTGGGCCAGATGGTCCAGGGGGGTCTCCCCCAGATTTATTATCACCAGTTTTCCCCCATAAGCCAGGGTGTATTGAGGGAGGGTTGAGGCCGGCGAGACCATCAGGGAAGAACCCATTACCAGGCAGAGGTCGGAGTCAGAGGCGGCTTCTATTGCCCTGTAAAGGGCCATCACAGGAAGGGGTTCACCGAAAAATACCACATCCGGCTTAATCACCCCTCCGCAGGGACAAAGGGGAACCTTCCCCTGGAGGGCCTCCTGTATGTAGTCCTCCCTGCTAAATTCCCTTCCGCACTTCAAGCAATGGGCCCTCTCCAGTGTGCCGTGGAGCTCTACCACCCTCTTGCTGCCGGCCCTTTGATGGAGTCCATCTATGTTCTGGGTGGCAACTAAGGATATCCTGCCCCGCCTTTCCAGCTCCGCCAAGAAGAAATGGGCGGGATTGGGCTTTGCCTCCAGAATCACCCGGAGCAGAGGACCCGCCTGGCGGTAGAAAAAGGAGGGGTCCCGGAGAAAGGTTTCTATGTCAAAAACTTCCGGGGAGAGCCTTTCATATACTCCTCCCTTCCCCCTAAAATCCGGGATACCGCTGGGAATGCTGACCCCGGCCCCCGTGAGGACGAAAACCCTCCGGGCCCTGGCTGTTGTTTCCAGAAGCTCCCGGGCTTCCCTCATGGCAGGAGGGAGGGGGCATCCCCTCCCTTTTGTTTTATTTGCGTTTGCTAAGGGCCTTAACCATGCTCTTTACCGCGGTGGAGCCGAGTTTTGAGCCGGAAGGCGTCCTGGGGCTGGACCAGAGGAATTGGGATATGTCTATAAGGGGCATATTCCAGCCGAAGCTTTCGTTCATGAGTTTTATAAGCTCGTTGGCCACCAGGGCGTAGCCGATGGTGGAGGGGTGAACCCCATCTAAGGAGAAAATTCCCCCTGTTAAATACTGGGATGTAAGCCTTACTCCTCCCACCACTATTCCTTCGCTGGAGGCCTTTTCCAGCAGCTCGTTTATATCCAGCACAGGTATGTTAAACTGGGAAGCCAGCTGGGAGATAACGGAATTGAACTGAGAGACCCTTTCTTCTATGACAGCCCTTTCATGAGAGTCCAGCACCACCTCGTCGGGAAGGGGCTGACCGTTTCCCCCAAGCTGCTTGGGAATACCGTATCCCTGGGCGAGATATTCCTGGGCTGTGAGAAGAACCCTGTCCTGGTCGGTGAGGGTGCCTTTGGGACCTATAAGATAAACCTTCTGGCCCTGAACTTCTATGTAAGGTTTAATGTAGGTGGTAAAGGGAATGAGGTCAACCTTTGGAATACTGACCATGACTATCTTCGCCCCTGTGTGCGTAGCCAGGGCCCCCACGATGGTCGTCATGTTGGCGGTAAACTGGTTAAGCGGGGTGATGGTCTGACCTTCTACTACCTTTCCGTGCAAAACGGCCCCCAGAACATCGTTGTTTCCTATCCAGAGGGTTATCAGCTTTGGATTGGCGGCAACCCCCAATTGAAGCTGGGTCCCCAGCCCCCTGAGAATTATGTCGTGAAATCCCCCATCGCTTATTGTGGCCACCATATCGTGGGTGGTGGCTCCCGGTACCCCTAAGTTATTGTATATCCCGTTGTAATAGAGGTTTTCAGGGACCCCATAGGAGCTGGAGCAAGGGGCCACATAAACCTGCCCGGAGGAGCTTACAAAGAGCTGAAGGAGGGGTGGAATTCCCGGAGGGGATATGAGGGGAAGGGCGAAATTATCCACCCCGGCGTTCTTGGCCAGCAGGGCCGGAAAACTTACCCTTTGATAATAATCCACCAGGCCTCCGTCCTGAAAACCAGCGGTCAGGCTATCGCCCAGGGCATAATACCCCTGAAAATATGTCTTATATTCCTGGGCCGGCAAAAAGCCCAGAAAAAGCGCCAAGGCAAAGGCCAGGAAAATCCTTCTCATGGCTTCCTCCTTAAAATTTATATCCAAAGTTTATCCCGAAGAGGAAGGAATTGATGTGATAGGTTCCTTCATAGCCGTACTTGCATTTCCCTTCGGTGCTGCGGGACTGGCCAAGGAGGTAAATGGCCGAAAGGTCCACATAGAGGTTTTCGTTAAGGGACTTCCCAATTCCCGCGCTTATGAGGTGGCGGGTTGTGTCCGGAAGGATGGGGGTGACGGACTCCGCATCCGCCGCCGCCTGGTCGTAAACATAACCGGCCCTGAGGTAAAAGCCCTCCTTCATTTCGTATTCCAAGCCAAACCTTACGGTGATATTGTCGTGGTAATATTCCTTGGTTTCCTCCTCGGAGGGATTAAGCTCAGGATACTGAGGAAAGCTTATGGGCATACTCTTGTATTGACTCCAGAAGGTATATTCCAGATCAAGTTCCAGGCTGAGCCTGTGGGAAGGATAAAAGGCCATACCGAAAACTGCTGAGGAAGGATAGGTTAGGGAGGCTGAGACATCCACATCCTGGTCAAAGGGAAGGAAGTTGTGAACCATGGCGTCAAACACCATGTTTCCTGTGGGGATCTGAGAAAAGGCCGCCTTTCCAGTGTAATTTACCTCCTGTTTGCCTCTGTAAGTTAAGCCGAAGCTGAGTTTATCGTTGGGCCTGAATATGAGCCCGAGGTTGAACCCTAAGCTTCCCTTCCAGTCGGCGTCCATGGTCACCGTGCCCACATCTTCCACCCTGAAGGTAAAGGGGCTGTATATGGGTATATACTGCTTAACATGAACCTTGGAGAAGGAATACTGTAACCCCACGGCCAGAGCAAAGCCGCTGCTCAGCCGATAGGCAAGCACCGGATTCAGGGTTATCATCTTGGTGGAGCTGTCGGCGGAGATATACCTTCCGGTAAATTCTTCCTCGTTCTTCCACTTGGTTCCAAGGCCGAAGGGGGAGTAGACGCCGAAGCCGAAGGTAAGCCTTGAAGAGATGGGTTTTACGAAATAGAAGTTAGGAACA
>JALSNJ010000014.1 GCA_026987025.1 Candidatus Aminicenantota bacterium
ATGAGGCGGAGGGCAAAGACGGAGGTGAGCTTGCGAAGAAGGCGAAGGAGGTATTCTTTGTCCGAGGGGCGAAGGTAGGGGAGCTCGTCCTGAAGGTGGCAGATGAGGTGGTAGTAGGCCGGGGAGGGAAATTTGAGGAAATGTCGGGCAAGTCTCGCCATGGCAACCTCCGGGGTAATTATATCAAAAAAGGGTCTGTCCCCAAAATTTGACAAGGGCAAAAAATCCATTGTAAAATTTGGGTGAATGAAAGAAATTATTGCCCTTTGTCTGTTTTCTTTATTTTCGGTGGCCATTATGGCAGGGGAACTTAAGGTTCTGGATTCTCATTATTCAACGGTAGGTTATATTCAGGAAGACGGTCGGGTAATGGATTCCCACTACTCAACGCTGGGTTATATAAAAAATGGGCGGGTGGAGAATTCCCACTATTCCCTGCTGGGATACATAAGGGAGGACAGGATAGAAGATTCGCATTACTCCACCTTGGCATATTTGAAAGAAAACAGAATTTTGGATTCCCATTATTCAACCCTTTACATAGTAAGGGAAGATGGAAGAATAGAAAATTCCCATTACCAGACCGTTGGCTATGTCCAAAATTATACTCCGAAGGATTTTCCAGGGTTGGCGGCTTTTCTGCTGTTTTTCCGGGGCCTAAGGTAAGGCCTTAAGCAGGGAAATATCCCCGGTATTTAAATCAAGAACAAGGGCGGTGGCTTCCCCGGTAAGGTATCCACAGGCCTCCCCGGGATTGAGAACCCAGGTCCCTTTAACCCTCCTCCTCTCCAGCTTATGGGTATGACCGTATATTACATAATCGTAAAGTCCGCTGGTGGCTGCGGCTTCCAAAGCGTAGGGCTCGTGCATCAAAAAGAACTTCTTTCCTGCGAACTGTAGCTCCATGGGTCCTGGCTTTATCTCCCCAAAATCGCTTATAACATCCCTGAGAAAGAGCCTTTCTCCGCAGTTATTCCCGAAAACTGCAAAGAATTTGAAGGACGAAAAGGGCCTGGCTGCAAAGGGAGCAACGATGTCCCCGGCATGCAGCACTATCTCAACCCCCTCCCTTTTAAATTCCTCCACGAAGAAGTTGATGAAGTCCATTCTGTCGTGAGTGTCAGAGATTATACCTATTTTCATGCCTTGGCCTCCCTCCAGTTTTTCCCGTAGGCTATATCCACCACCAAGGGAACCCTGAGGGCCACCACATTTTCCATGGTGTCCTTCACCAGGCTTTTTACCTCGTCCAGTTCCTCCTGCGGAACCTCCAGGACCAGCTCGTCGTGAACCTGCATAATCATTTTGGCCCTGAAATTCCTTTCCTTAATTTTCCGATACACCTCTATCATGGCTTTCTTCATTATATCCGCCGCGGTTCCCTGGATAGGGGTGTTCATGGCTATCCTCTCTCCGGCAGCCTGTATGTTCTTGTTGGGGGAGAGAAGCTCCGGAATCCTCCTCCTCCTCCCGAAGAGGGTTCTCACATATCCCTTCTCTTTAGCCTCCGCCACGGTTTTATCTATATACTCCTTAACTCCGGGGTATTTTTCAAAATACCTTCTTATGAAATCCGCCGCCTGATGAACATCCACCCCCAGCTCCTTGGAAAGGGAATAGGCGGAGGTTCCGTAAATTATGCTGAAATTTATTATTTTAGCCCTCCTTCTCTTTTCATCCGGAGGGAGGTCAAGGTCGGCGAAAACCTCCTCCGCCGTGGCCTTATGTATGTCCTCTCCCTCCTGGAATGCCCTTATCAATTTTTCGTCTCCGCTCATGTGGGCCACCACCCTGAGCTCTATCTGAGAGTAATCGGCGGAGAGGAGAAACCATCGGTCCTCGGCCACGAAGGCCTCCCTGACCTTTTTCCCCAACTCCCCCCTTATGGGAATGTTCTGAAGGTTGGGGTCCGAGGAGGAAAGCCGTCCGGTGGCGGTTCCGGTTTGATGATATGTGGTGTGGATCCTGCCCGTTTGAGGATGAACATAACCTGCCAGGGGCTCAATGTAGGTGGATTTGATCTTGGCAAGCTGCCTGTACTTGAGAACAAGGCCCGGAACCTCATGCATGGAGGAGAGCTCCTTCAGAACCTCCATGTCCGTGGAATAACCCTTGGTCTTCTTTGTCTTTTTAATAAGGGGAAGTCTCAGTTTTTCAAAGAGGACCTCCCCCAGCTGCTTGGGAGAGTTTATGTTAAATTTTACCCCAGCCTTGCGATATATTTCTTCTTCCAGGGAATAAAGTTCCCCCTCAAGCTCCCTGGAAAGGTTCTGAAGCTTACCCAGGTCCAGCTTTACTCCGTTGAATTCCATGTGGGCGAGAACTTCTACCAGGGGAAGCTCTATCTCCCGGTAAACCTCTTCCAGCCCTTCTTCCTTTATTTTGGGATAAAGGGCTTCGCAGAGCCTTAAGGCTACCTCTGCGCTTTCCCCACCCCTGGCTGCCCTGCCCCACTGTACCCCCAGAACCTCCAGGGCCACGGATTCCAGGGAATGGGACCTTTTCTCCGGCCAGAGCAGGTAGGAAAGGAGCATGGAATCCATGTGAGGATTTTTGAACTCCACGCCCCTTTTTAAAAGAACAACCATGGAGTACTTGATGTTATGTCCGTATTTGGGAAGTTTCTCATCGGAGAGCAGAGGGGAAAGGAGATTAAGGACAGACTCTTCGTTGCCCTTCAAAGGAATGTAATACCCCTTTCCGGGGGCTGAGCTGAAGGATATTCCCAGAAGCTGGGTCCACATGGGCCTGGGGTCGTTTCCTTCCAGGACCAGGGAAATTCTGTTTCCAATCTTTTTAAGGGCCTTCTCTATCTCCTCCCGCTTCTTCAGGGTTATGAATTCCCCGGCCTCCTCCCCCTCCTTTATGTATTCTTTAAGAAGGGAATTGAATTCCAGCTCCCGCAGCAGGGGAAGAAGCCTGTCAAGGTCAGGCTCCCTCAGGCGGAAATCCTCAAGGTTTACCTCCACCGGAAGGTCCCTGTCTATCTTCACCAATTGATGGCTCAATTTTAAATCCTGCATGTGGGAAAGGATGGCCTTTCTCTGACGGGGAGGAATCTTGTCCAGATTCTGTAGAAGATTCTCCAGGGAGCCGAATTTTTTTATAAGGGCTTTGGCGGTTTTCTCCCCTATACCTTTTACTCCGGGGATGTTATCCACCGGGTCCCCCATGAGGGCCAAAACATCGGCCACCTGATGGGGTTTAACCCCAAAATGCTCCTGGCAGTTGTCTTTGTCTATGTATTTTTCCTTGCCGGGGTGATAAATTTTAACCCCATCCTCCAGGACCTGAAGAAGGTCCTTATCCGAACTTACTATAACCACCTCAAAACCCTTCTCCTTGAGTTTCCTTGCCAGGGAAGCCATAAGGTCATCGGCCTCGTACCTCGGCTCCTCTATGTAGGGAATATTCAGGGCCTCCAGCAGCTTTTTAACATAGGGAACCTGCACCTGAAGTTCGTCGGGCATGGGTTTACGCTGGGCTTTGTATTGCTCAAAGAGCTCGTGCCTGACGGTTTTGCCCTTAACATCAAAGGCCACCACCAGGTAATCCGGCTTTTCTTCCCGGACCAGTTTCCTCAAAACATTGTGGAAACCGTAAACCGCATTGGTTGGCAGGCCCGAAGAGTTTGTAAGTCTGGGAAGCGCGTAGAAGCTTCGGTAAAGAACGGAGCTTCCGTCTACTATAAAAACCCTCCCCTTCATCAGTCCACTTTAACCCACTTCTCGTCAAAGCCGAGGCCTTTGAGTTCGGTCTCCAGAATCAAAATGAAAGGCCTTTCTATCTTCGGGAAGGGAAAGGAAATTTCCGTCTCCCCCTGGCTATTAAGATGCCCCCTGGTAAGAAAGAGTTTTTTTCCATCGGGAAACTTAAGGAAAACCTCCACCGTGTTTCCCGAAAGGTCGGCTCTCTCCTGGGTTTTAACCCTGACCTTCAGATTTACCTCCTTTTCGCCAACCCTAACCTCCTCCAGCACTAAGTAAACCTTCTTTATCTTTTTCAGGGCTTCAAGAAATTGCTGACTTAAATCCTCCTCCACCACCGGAGCCCGTGGAATCTCCTCCTTCTCCCCCAGCTCCCTCATGATGATCTCGTCAAACTCCCCCCTTTTCAGGTCCGCTATCATCTTCTGGTGCTGTTGAATCATGAGAAGCCTTACCTTTTCGCTGAGATTTTCGTCTCCAAGAAGACCGTCGTAGGGGGTCTTCCGGCTGGAAACGATCATACCCCGGAAGAAAAGCAGGGTCTCAATAACCGGGTTCTTGGGTCCCTTGTCTTCGGTCTGCACATGGAACTTGTAGCCTCTGTAGAGAACATCGTTGTTAAAACCTGGAATCATAAGTTTATTTTAATATACAGGAAAATTTCCTTCAACTTTTATCCACCCACCCTTAAATTCATCTTCCGGAGAAATCGGTTGACAAGTAGCTCTATTTGGGGTTAGAATTTTTTCTACAAAATAAATTAGGAGGAAAATATGGGCGTTTCCGTAGGCTCTGGCTCTATCAAATCGGACCCCAATGTGGTTCCCTTCTGCGATGTACTTTTAGTTCTGTTAATAATATTCATGGTTCTTACCCCCACCGCTCAACAGGGAATGGATGTTAAACTGCCAGAGGTTCAGACCTCCAGCGAACAGACCCAACCCCAGGGACCCAGCCTTCCCATGCTGGTGGTAAAGCAGAGGGGTTCTCAGCTGGAAATCACCCTTAACAATCAACCCGTTCCATACTCTGACCTGGTAAACACCCTCAGGATGAAGCTGGCCACCAGGATCGACAGGAGGCTTTTCCTTAGAGTTGGACCCAAAGTTAAATATGGAACCGTGGTGGACATAATAGATAAGTGCAAAACTGCCGGGGCAGACGCTGTGGCCTTAGTGCCCATCCCTGCAGAAGAAACTCAATGAAAGCAAAAGCCGCTCTGACGCTGCTTCTTCTTTCCTTTTTGCTGGGCGGTCCTTACTCCCCCAAGGAAGAAGCTATTAAAAGGATCGCCTCCGTAAAGGAAAAGGTAAAAATTCTGGTGGTTTTCGGGTACTGGTGTCCTGACTCCCAGAGGAATGTTCCCCGCTTCTTTACCATCATGTGGAAGGCGGAAAATCCCAACATCTCCTACGAGCTGGTTCCGGTCTCCAGAGGTAAAAATCCCCTCAGGGAAAAGCTTAATGTAAGGAGAATCCCCACTTTTATAATATACAAAGCGGGAAAGGAAATAGGAAGGATTGTAGAAAATCCCAGAAAAACCTTAGAGGAAGACCTGGCGGAGATCCTTACAGGCTCCGGGTCCTGAATCCCCTGCCCACCACTTCATAGACATCGGTTATTATCATAAAGGCCTGCGGGTCTATTCTTTTAACCTCCTGCCTCAGGACGGGAAATTCCTTTCTGGAAATCACCGTCATAATAACCCTTCTGGGTTTTCCCAGATAAAAGGTCTCTCCCCTTAAAAAAGTCCCTGAACGGTTCATCCCCCTGAGAACGAATTCCTTTACCTCCTCCTCCTTTTCCGTAACTATAAGGGCAAGCTTGGCATAGCTCCAGCCCTCCAGCACGAAATCTATGGTTTTAGAGGAAAGGAAGAGGCTTAAATATCCCAGAAGGGGAGCCTCCAGGGATTTGAAGGTAAGGCCGCTGGCGGAAATTATGAAGAAATCCACCAGAAATATTCCCACCCCAACGCTCATCCCTGTCCAGCGGTTAAGAACCTGTCCTATTACATCGGTGCCCCCGGTGGACGCCCTTCCTTTAAAGACAAAACCCAAACCGGCCCCCAACAAAAGACCTCCGTAAATGGAGGCCAGAAGAGGGTTGGAGGTGGCCGAAGGAAGACGCAAAACTTCGTGGGCAAAGTCAATGGCAAAGTTGAGTATCAGCATTCCAAGAATAGTTCTGGCTCCGTATTCTCTTCCCAGGACCTTTACCCCAAGATAAAGGACGGGTATATTGAGGAGTATGGAAGTAAGGCCCACGGGGAGTGAGAAAAAATAATTGAGAATTATTGCTATACCGGAGACCCCTCCCGGAACGATGTGATGAGGAATGAGAAAAAGAGCGTATGCTAAACCCAGTACGGCCGAGCCTGAGATTATAAATAGAAAATTCCTTATCTCCTTTTTCACCCGGGATTTCATAAAAATAAAAAAGTGCCGGGAGACGGAATCGAACCGCCGACACGGGGATTTTCAGTCCCCTGCTCTACCGACTGAGCTATCCCGGCCTGTGAGATATTTTGCAAAATTTCCCTCCCATTGTCAACCCCGAATTGCCTCATTAAATTCAGGAAGGATAGGCTCCTTGGACTTATTGAAGGATCTGAAGAACCTTAGAGGCTTCTTTTTCCCCCTCGGTCTTCGCTTTCCTGGCCAGGAGGATGTCCACCGCTTCGGGATGATACAGGACCTCCTGAAAAAAAGGGAGGTTTTCCTGCTGAAGTTCTACCCTCTCTGCCAGGAGCTTAGCCTCCTCGTTCCTCTCCACCACGGGCATTTCTAAAAATTCCCTCACGGTTATCTTAGATTCACGCTCCCTCCCGGTTTTCTCCTTTGCTTCCCCGGACCTCCATCCCTTTTCCCGCAGAAAGCCTTCGGCCTTTTCCGGACTTTTTAAAAGCGGAAGGACAATTTCCAGACTGGGAAGCTTTATTCCGTCTGGAATATGAGGGTCCTCAATGAATTTTCCAATTATTTCATCCTCCTCTTCCGGGTGGGTCTTCAGGGCCACCATCAGCTTCCAGAAGGGGTCCTCCAGGTCCTCTGCCCTCTCCCCTTCCCGCAGAATTTCAAAGGCAACGGCTCCCTTCCAGAAGGGATTTTCTATGCTTCGGGAAAGCTCCACCGCCCTTTCCCTCAGTCCTGCCTCTGCCATGAGTTTTGAAATTTCCTTCAGGGCCCAGAACCTGAAGGCCTTGGTTTCTATTTCCCTAACCGCCAGGAGGATTTTTTCCGAGGCCTCCTCCCCCAGCAGCCCCACATTTTTCAGCACCTCCGCTGTCTTTACCAATATTTTCGCCCTCTCCGGGTCAAAGAGCATGGCTCTCTGAAACTCAATCACTTCCTCCAGCACCTCCCTCAGCTTTTCACCGGCAGCCTGAATTAAGGAAAGCACATGGGGAGTTCTTACAAAGTCGTCGGAGCAGCGTCTCAGGAAAGAAAGGGCCTTAGTGAAAATTTCCCTGTCCCAGCCCCGGGAAAGAAGAATCCAGGAAGAGGTGGCATAAAGTCTGCAGGGATTTAAGGAGTATGGGATGTAGTTCTTCCTCAGGTATTGGAGGTATCTTTCCGTTTCCCGGGGTTCCTCCAGACCCAAAACCCTCCTCAGGGCTACCGCGTCGGGTCCCTCCCCGTCCAAGTATCCCGCCATCTCCACCGCCCTTTCCTTCACCGGAAAACCCTTAATTGCCAGGTAAAGAAGCAACCTGGCCTGGGTCTCCCAGGGAAAAAGGGAAAGGGACTGAAGGACTTCCTGGTAAGAAAGGCTCTCCAGGGCCTCCAGTACCTCCCTGGCCTTTTTTTCCGTCTCCGTATAGAAGCTCAGGGCCGTCTCCAAGGCCCAGGGGCTCGTACCTTCTATTATCTGCCGCGCAAATTTTTCTTTCATTCAAATATTTTAACACGGAAGAAAATTAAGGAAGGAAGCGGAGTTGTAAGGCGACATTAAGCCTTCCCCGAAGGAAGGCATCCCTGAAGGGTTCAAAGGGAAGCCTCCTGCGGGTTATCCAGTGGAGAATCCCAGCCCCCCTTTTCTCTCCTACCAGCTCAAACCTCAGAATTTTGCCGTCCTTGAGCAGAATCCTTTTTATCCCGTCCTTCCCCTCAAGGTAGAGCTCTTCATCCGCCACCTCCTCCCCTTCCATGGCCCCTTCGGAAATGAGGGGAAGGCCGAAGTGATGGAGGCTGTTCATGTTCAGGGCTCCGGGATAGGCTATCCTCTCTCCCAGGAGGTTAGCGGCAATTACCTTCGCCTGGGAAACCGCCTCCGGATAAATGGCATGGGGATATATGTTCCCGGTCACAGTGTCCCTTACCTCCGCCACATCCCCCCCGGCGTATACATCCGGGCCTGCCTCCATATATTCGTTGACCCTCACTCCCCTTCCTAAGGGAATCCCGGAATCCTTAAGAAAATCCACATTGGGCTTTACCCCGGTGGCGGCAATGAAGAGATCGCCCTTTAAAACCTCGCCGCTTTCTAAAATCAGCTCCTCGGCCCTTTCCCTTCCCCGGAGGAGAACCGCCCTGGAGTTCAATTTAAGTTCAATCCCCCTCCTCATAACCTCCTCCTGGAGGGGACGGGCTATTTTCTCGTCCACCATCCTGGGAAGTATCCGGTTCATCATCTCCACCACAGCAACTTCAAGTCCCGCCTTCTTCAGGGTAAGGGCTATTTCCATGCCTATGAAGCCAGCTCCTATAACCACTGCCCTCTCTGCCCCCTTATCCAGCTCCTGAAGAAGCCTGTCCACGGCACTGAGGGACTTGAAGTTGTAGAATTTCTCGCCTTCCCCCTGACATTGACAGCGGACGGGAATCCACATACGGGCTCCGGTGGCAATCACCAGTTTATCGTAGGAGAACTCCTCCCCACCACGGGCATAAACCTTCTTTTCCCTGATATCCACAGCGATTATCTCCCTGAAGAGAAGATTTACCCCCGCTTTTTCTGCAAAGTCCTCTCCTTTCCAGAAAACCGTTCGGTCCTTCCCTCTGCTTTTAAGGTATTCGGCGAGGACCGGGGGAGAATAGGGAGGATAGGGTTCTGCGGTAAACATCAGTATATCCCCTTCAAAACCCATCTCCCTCAGGGTTTCCGCTACGGTAACCCCCGCCGGTCCTGCCCCGGCTATCAAAATTCTCATTCTCTTCTCCTTCAGAGGTTTTCAAGGAGGGCTTCCTTAATCTTCAGGGCCTCCTTTACATAGGGGGTGGATTTTTCCAGAAGGGGGCTAACATCGGGCTCGGTCCTCAGGACCTCCTCGTCGTAGGGAAGGTAGAAAATCCTTTCAAAGGCCTTCAGCCTTTCGCCTCCTAAGCGTTCTATTTTTCCGATGTCCTCCCCTCCCCTTACCTTGTTGACCGCCAGATAAATGTGAGCAATACCAAGCTGGGAGGCCAGGGCGGCAGAATGCAGGGCCACCTGCAGGGCGTTGAAGGTGGGCTCTGTTATTATCACCGCCTGGGAAAATCCTTCAGCTAAAGCCCTCCCGAAGTGCTCCACACCGGCCTGGGTGTCCATGAGTATGACCTCCCCCTCCCTGAGGCTGATGTAGCGAACTATGGCATCCAGAAGGGCGTTTTCAGGACAGAGACAACCGGTGGCTGCCTGAACCACGCTTCCCATAACCAGGAGGTTTATTCCGTCGTCGGTGCGGAGGCCGAACCTATCCACCACATCGCTTACATCGGGATTAAGGGTAAGCATTACCCCCCAGGCTTCCCCGGGCCTTGCCCCGGTTTTTTCCTCCACATAATCTATGTTCCTGGAAATCGGGATTATTTCCCTTTCGGGGGGTATTCCTAAGGCATAGGGAAGGTTTATCTGTGGGTCTTCGTCCACCGCCAGTACATTCAACCCTTCCCGCTTAAGGAGCTTGGCTAAGAGGGCGGTGAGGGTGGTCTTTCCCGCACCGCCCTTGCCCGTTATAACCACCCTGAATCCCTGCTCTTCACCTTCTCTGGCTCTGCTTTTTATCTCCTCGGCGGCTTCAAAAAGGGCCTTTCTTCTGGGGCTGGCCTTTCCCATCAGATTCCCAGGGCCTTTCTCTTCTTCTCAATGTGGGCCTCTATGAGGTCAGCGGCCTTCACCGGATCTGGCTCCACGGCAAATTTTCCTCCCACCACTCCTTCCACTCCCTCGGTGAGAAGTTTGGTCACATTGGGACTCCCAAGTATCTTGGGGGGAAGGCCCAGAACCGTGAACACTCCGGAGGCCACGAAATAGGCTCCTATGGATATGGCCTTCTGGGAATACCATTCAGGAGCAGCTCCGGCGGCGGGAAGGTCGCTTATGGCAACCCCCATTTCCTTGGCTATGTCCGCCAGAAGCACCAGTATTCTGGAACAGTCCACACAGGAACCCATGTGAAGGACCGGCGGAATCCCTAAGGAGCGGACTACGCTGGCAAGCCCATCTCCTGCCAGGTCGGCGGCCTCAGGAAGGAGAAGCCCTGCCTTACCGCTGGCTATGGCGGCGCATCCGGTCTCCACCACCAGTATGTTCCTCTTTATAAGTTCCTTGGCTAAGGTTACATGGTTGTAGTCCTGTTTGACCTTGGGATTGTTGCAGCCCACCACTCCCACGGCTCCCTTTATCTTACCTGAGGCTATGGCGTCAATCAGGGGCTTGAAACTACCTCCTAAGGCCTGTTTGATAACCTCGTAGGAGAAGCCCGCCATCATCTTTATGGGTTTGCTGGGTATCTTCACCCGCTCAGGGTTCCTGTTGGGGAAGTTGTCTATGGCCAGCTTTATTATCTCCTTAGCGGTATCCAGGGCGGTCTCCGGGTGGAATTCCATGTGTATGGCTCCGGGGATCTTGGCCTTCTCCGAGGTGGAAATTATCTTGGTGTGGTAGCAGCTGGCGGTGAAGGTTATGGAGGGGAAAATGCATTGATAATCAATTATCATGGCTTCCACGGCGCCGGTGGCTATGGCCAGTTCCTGATTGAGCATGTTTCCGGCTATGGGCACTCCCTGGCGCATGAGGATCTCGTTTCCCGTGCAGCACATTCCGGCCAGGTTTATCCCTGCAGCTCCCTTGCTCCTTGCGTATTCAATGAGGGACGGGTCGGAGGCTGCCTTAACTATCATCATGGAAAGCACCGGGTTGTGGCCGTGAAGGATTATGTTCACCATGTCCTTCTTTAAAACCCCTAAATTAACATAAGCCTCCACTGGTTTGGGGGTGCCGAAAAGAACATCGGAGATTTCGGTGGCCATCATGGAGCCTCCCCAGCCGTCGGAAAGGGAGGTCCTCAGGGCGTGAAGGAGGATGTTTACATAATCCGCATCCACCCCCATGTGAACCCTGTGGGCGGCTTCCACTATCTCCCTGTCCACGGACCTGGGAACTATACCGGCCTTCCTCCACATTTCTCTGGTCTTTTCCGGGGGACGGGTCTCTGCAAACTGGATTCTGTTCTTGATGGTTCCGAACTCCTCCAGCATGGCCAAGGCAAGGTCCTTGGCTATGTCTTCCTTGGACCTTCCATCGGTGGCTATTCCGTATTCCCCGGCCAGGCTCTTTAATTTCTCCACATCCAGGATCTCATAACCCTGGGATTTTCCCTCGGCGGTCTTTAAAAGAACCTCCACGATCTCCCTGCCGTGGTCGGAATGGGCCGCCGCACCCACCAAGAGGTCATCCAGAAGGTTTCTGGCCACTATGGTATCGGCGGTGGCTCCACAAACCCCTCTCTTCGGTCCCTCGTCGTCAAAGGGGGAAATTCTGCAGGGTCCCATGGCGCAGCGATTGCAGCAGACCCCCAGCTGTCCGAATCCACACTGGGGCTGCTGGGCCTCCAGGCGGTCCCAGGCGGTCTCCACCCCCTCGGCAATGGCCTTTTCCAGGATCTCCTTGGCCGCCTCGTCAACCGTTCTCATGTCCACGATTTCCTTAATAATCTTCACATCCATTTTTCCCTCCTTAGCCTAAGGGGCCCAGCCGGGCCACCTTCTTCATAATCTCCCGAAAGGCGGCGATGCCTTCGGGAAGCTCGGGTGCCTCCTCCCCCTGAAGGGCCTTCGTGGTCCTCAGGGTAAAGTCTCTGCGGGATGAGCGGATAATGTCGTTGACCTCACCGAAGACCAGAGCTCCGGTCTTGCAGGCCTCCACGCAAGCGGGCTCTTTACCCTGCCTCTGTCGGTCAACGCAGTGGTCGCATTTGTAGTTAACGGTTTTAAGGAAGTTGATGTGCCAGACCTTTTTAAAACTGATAATGTCAAAGGGACAGACCATGGCGCACATGGCGCAGGCTATACATTTGTCGTAATTGACAAGAACAGAACCGGTTTCCTCATCCCTGTAAAGGGCCCCGGTGGGACACACTTCCATGCAGGGAGCGGGTTCGCAGTGGCGGCACTTGTTGGGAAAGGTCATGAAGTCCACCCCCAGCTCCACATGGATTCTCGGCGCTGGCCTTGGTTCCTCAAAAAGGGCTCCAAAAAGGTCCTTACTCTCTGAATGCTCCACAGCACAGGCTATTTCGCAATGACGGCACCCGATACATCGCTCCGGATGAACAAAGACCGTCTTCATCTCATACCTCCTTCTGTTGTGAATTTTAGAACATGTCAGGGGAAAAATCCACGAAATTTTTGAAAACTTTATTACAAAAATTAATTCTTTCACACCACAATTCTTTTTGAATTAAAATGTAAGCATCCCTGTTACTAAGGGCTTAAGGGGAAAGACGGAGAAGGGGCCAGCTTCACAGAAGAAGCCCCCTCACCCGGTAGACCTGCTTCAAAACTTCCTGCCAATCAACCTCTCCCCTCTCCACCCTATCCATGGTCTCCTCAAGGCTTCTGGTGAGTTCCTCGCTCACATAATCGGGGTAATTTTCCCTGAAGAAGGAGTAAACTTTCTTCCCCATGGTGGTAGGGATAAGCCTTCCCCTGACTTCCTTCACATAGCCCCTCTCCAGCAGGGTCTGTATTATATGGGCATAGGTGGATGGTCTGCCGAGTCCCTTGGCCTTCATCTCAGCCACCAGGGAACCCTGGGTAAAGAGAGGCTTTGCCGGGATCAGCTTTACTTCCACACCCTTTAGCCTGCAGGAGGAAGGAAATATCCTTACGGAGGGAAGAAGAAGGTTAAAGCCGTCCTGCAAAATCTCAAGGTTAACCTCCTGGCATCGGGAGAAAAAGGGGGCGGAAAGACAGAGACGGGCGGTCCTTACGCGGACGGGTCTCATCTGGGAAGCCATGAACCTTCGGAAGATCAGCGAGTAAAGCTTTGAGGCCCTGGATGCGTCGGAGAAATACACTGCCCCTGACCATAGCATTGTGGAAAATTCCTCGGGTTTAAGTGGCCTGGTGGGTCTTATGCACTCGTGGGCACCCCCCTGTCCCCAGCTGCGGGGGTGAAAGTAGCCCTCGCCGAAGGCCTCCACTATGTAGGGCCTGGCCACGGAAAACTTGCCGGCGTCCGAAACCCTGGTAGAATCCGTCCGATGATAGGTTATAAAACCCTTTTCAAAAAGCTCCTGGAGAAGGGCCATGGTCTTAGCGGCAGAAAATTTTAATTTTACCCCGGCATCTTCCAGAACGGTATCGGTGGAATAAGGAGGAGGTGGTTGAATTTCCCTCTGTCCCTGTCCCTCCAGGTGAAATTCTATATCCTTCCATTCCCTTTGCAACCTACGAGCCAGGCCTACATCCTCCTCTTCAAAGCCTAAGGTATAACCTTCAAAATCAATCTCTACCCGGGCTTTCTTTTTCCTGGCCTCGGCCTCCCTCTGAATTATCCACCCCAGCACCGGAGTTTGCACCCTACCGGCAGAAAACCAGCTCCTGGAGAATTCTCTCCAGAGGACCCTGGACAGAACAAAACCCACCCATCGGTCCGTTATCCTTCGCACCATCTGGGCCTTAACCATGGAAACTGAAAAATCCCTTGGGTTTTCCAGGGCCGCCTTAAAGGCACCGGGTCTTACTTCGTGGAATTCGGCCCGAAAGATTCTGGGATTGTACGCCCTCAGGTGCAGGAAGAGGTCGTAGGCTATCTTCTCCCCCTCGGAGTCAGGATCGGTGGCTATAAAAACCTCATCAGCCTGAAAGGCCAGTTTTCTCAGACCGTCTATAACCGAAATTTTGTCAAGTATTTCCCCTTTACACCTTTCCTTAAGATAGGAAACCTCCGTGTGCTGAATTCTGTCTTCCCTGCAGATCTTTATGGTATCGTAGAGCGGGACAAATCCTTCTTCCGTTTCCTCCACCCCGAAGAAACCCCTTTCCACCACCAGGTCCAGAACATGCCCTAAGGAAGCGGTTATGGTAAGGAGCCTTTCGCCCATGGGAATGTCGTAGGCCACCGCCCCTTCCACTGCCCTGGCCTGAGGCCTCCCGAAAAAGCCGGCTATGGTCCTGGCCTTGTTAGGGGATTCCACCACAACCAGGGTGGTGCGGAAAAGGTCCCTGACCTGAGCCGGGGCTCTTCCGGAAAGGATGGCCCTGGCCCTCTCCCTGTCTCTATCCACACGGAGAAGCTCCTCCCCCAGGTTCACCTCCTCCAGGGTTTTAAACTCCACTTCCTGATGAGGGAAATAATAGGATAGCCTTTTCTTGAGGGAGTTGAAGGACTTTTCATCGTCCCAGAAAAGGACCGAAATTCCCCGGGTGAGGGCCCCTGCAACCAGCCGTGAGGCCCTCCCGGTGGATTGGATGTAGGAAGCAGCATCGGCCACCACGACGCTCCCCTGCCCGTTAACGACCTTAAGGGCTATGTCCGGGGAAGAATTTACCCTTTCCTTGAAATCCTCCCTGAAGAGAATTCCTTCAAGCCATAGGGAAATTTCCTGGACCTTTTTCTTCAACTTAGGATACTTTTCCAGGTCCTGTTCCTTCATACCTGAGTATCTTCTGAGATAGTTCAAATAGGCAAGGGCCTTTGTTCTTTCCCCCACCTCCAGAATTCCCATCAGAGCATGTATAAGACCCACGAGGCTGGAAGGCGACCGGGAGAACTTCAAAGGGAAAACCCTCCTGGGCACATCCAGATGAATCACATACCTGATGGCATGGGGAAGGTCAAGGCCCCGAACCAGAGGGTTTGCGGAATGGGATATACCCACCGCGGCCTGAACCTTTCCTTCCTCCAGGCTTTTCCTGAGCTCCTCCGGGGGAATTTCACTGTGAAGAACGCAATTTATACCCCTTTCCCTTAAAAAATCCCTGACCTGCCCGGCTCCCTGGAGGCCCTGCAGAACGGAAACGAAAATCAGGCCCCCTGAACCCATTTCTCTTATGAGCTCGGCGGCCTTTTCCACGGCCTCTCCGCTGTCCTTTACCCTGCAGGCTATGTCCAGAATATTCCTCAGCGAGGAGGAGGCCCTTTGAACCTCCATTCCCAGAAGGTTTCTGAACAAAAGTGCGGTTCTTCCCCTGGGCTTAAGGGTGGCGGAGGATATTACCGCCACCGCCGATGAGCTTTTATCCGACCTTTTCCCCACCAGGGCTTTCTCTATATCCTCCGGTCCAAACCCCAGGAGCTCAAAAAGTCTGATGGCGCTCCTTGCCCCCTTTAGAAAGGAATCTATGTCATCTATGAAGATAAAGGAGAACTTGAATCTCTTTAAAACCTTGAAATTCCTTTGAAGGAAGGCGTTGGTTCCAATGAGCAGGTCAAACTCCCCTTCCTCCAGAGATTTTTTTGAGGCCCGGGACGGGGTGTAGAGGAGAACCTTCCTGGGTGATTTAACCCTTTGAACAAAGGACATTATCCTTTCCCGGACCTGGGAAGCCAAAACCCGGGTCGGGAAAATTAGCAGGGCCTTGCCCTCTAAGAAAAGGGCCATGATCATTCCGAAGGTGGTCTTTCCTACCCCGGCCGGGGCCACCATGGCCACGCTTTCACCGAGGAAAACCCTCCGGGCCCATTGTCTCTGAAGGCTCCAGGGCTCAAAACCCAGGGCCCTTTTAAAAAAAAGGCTGAACTCCCCTTCCCTTTTGATGGCATGGCAGAAGGGAGAAAGTCTGTCCAGGGTACCGGCCCGGGTCAAACCCTGG
This sequence comes from Candidatus Aminicenantota bacterium, assembly GCA_026987025.1. Taxonomy (GTDB): domain Bacteria; phylum Acidobacteriota; class Aminicenantia; order S016-38; family S016-38; genus JALSNJ01. Next base: position 15,728 of record JALSNJ010000014.1, read on the forward strand.
CAGGGCTCCCTCTCCTGAGGAAGGCAGCGCTCACAGGGAAGTCCCTTCCTGAGCCTTCCGTCCTCGGCTTCGCCATAGCAATTGGGACAACCCCGAAGGACCTTCAGCATAAACCCATTATATCCGAAAACCCATGCCCTGGAAACAAGGGAGAAGTTCTGGTATAAAAATTCCCATGGGACCGATAGACTGGACCATAGTTTTCCTCTACATCTTCGGCATCGTGGTCCTGGGATACCTGGTGGGGAAAACCCAGAGGGGACGCCTGGATTATTTTCTGGCAGGAAGGAAAATGGGACCCTGGCCTGTGGCCCTTTCCATGATATCCACCCAGATAAGCGCCATAAGCCTGATAGGTGCCCCTGCCTTCGTGGCCTTAAGGAAAGGGGGCGGGCTTTTCTGGCTTCAGTACGAGCTGGCGGTGCCGCTGGCCATGGTGGCCATTATGTTCTTTCTGGTGCCTGCCTACGGGAAAAAGGGGGAGGTTAGCATTTACGCTGTGCTGGAGGAAAACCTCGGGAAAAAAGCCAGAAGGACCGTAAGCGTGATATTCCTCCTTAGCAGGGCCATGGGCACAGGGGTGGCCCTTTTCGCCACATCGGTGGTGGCCTCCGTTTGCTTAGGGCTTCCGGTAGCTCACACCATAATAATAGCCGGGACAGTAACCGTTCTTTATACAACCATGGGAGGCATAAAGGCGGATATATATTCGGACATAATTCAGCTGTTCATCTTCGTAGCAGGGGTGCTCTTTTCCTTGGGTTTCGTAGCAGTCTACTTAACACAGAACGGCGTGCCCTTGAGCTTTCCGGACCCCTCCAGGGTTCGGGCGCTAAAATTAGACCAGTGGGGATTTGCCCCGGGAGAAACCTTCGGGTTCTGGCCCATGCTCTTAGGGGGATTTTTCCTTTACATTTCCTATTACGGATGCGATCAATCCCAGGCCCAGAGGCTCCTTACCACCCCATCGGCGGAGGTATCCCGGAAGGCCCTTCTTATCAACGGGCTTCTCCGCTTTCCCATCACCATGCTCTACCTGTTCTTTGGTCTTCTGCTGATACCCTTCATAAATTCCCACCCTGAATTTCAAAGGATGCTGCTGGGAAAACCATCCAATTTCCTGGTACCCACCTTCATCATCCGCTTCTTTCCTGCGGGGCTTAAGGGACTGATGGTATCCGGGATTTTCGCCGCCACCATGTCCTCTGCGGACAGCGCCCTCAATTCTCTAAGCGCCATAACCTGGAGCGAATTCGTAAGGGAGGGCAAATGGGGAAAGAAGCTAAGGGAAATGCCGGTGCTCAGGGGGCTTACGGTCCTGTGGGGAGGTTTTGCCTTAGCCTCGGCCTTTCTTTTTATGAAGGCCTCCCAGACGGTGATTGAACTGGTGAACAAAATAGGCTCTGCCTTTTACGGACCGGTCCTGGCTGCCTTCGCCATGGCGGTTCTCCTGCAGGGAGTGAAGGAAGGCTGGGCCCTGGCCGGTCTGGGAGCCGGCGTTATCCTCAATCTTTTTCTTTGGGCCTTCCTCCCGGATAAAGTCTCCTGGATGTGGTGGAACCTCACAGGGTTCGCTATTCCCCTCCTGGTTGTTTTCTTCATTTCCCTCCTTAGCCGTGAGAAGATAAGAACGAAGAAGGTAATCTTCCCTTCCAGAGCTAAAAACCTCGCCCTTCCCCTCTTGGCGGCCTTTCCTCTTTTCCTGGCCCTGAGTTTTTTGCTGGAAAAACTCCTACGCTAAAGGATATAAGTTATTCCGAGGATCAGGGTTCTGGGCTTGGAAGGTCCGTAAATATAACCGGCATCCCGGAGGGGACCCCGATCAATGTCGCGCTGAAAGGAATTGAAAAGGTTGTAAATCTCCCCATAGACCTCCAGGGTTTCCTCCCCTATTTTCAACTTTTTTGAAAGGCTGACATTAAAGACAGTGTAGGGTCTGGTGGTCTCCAGCCGGTCCTCCGGAATGTAGCCCGAATAATGTGGAAGTTTCATGCTTCCCGTGTAATTTAGGGAGAGGAGGAGTCTGAAACGCGGGGAAGAAAGGCGGTGAGTTTTAAATAGCCGTATTTGTCAGGGGTTTTAAACATTTCTAAGGAGCCGAATTCCGGCTCCGGCTCATCCAGCCTTGTTCTCTCCACCGTCCAGCCTGCATCAAGTTCCATGCGGGCTGCTATCTTGAAGCCCAGGTCCAGCTCTGCTCCCCATACCCTTGCTCCTCTGCCGTTGGTTCTGAAGAAGACCCTGGAGTTTTCATCCCCTTCAACCTCCTTAAGCTGAAATTGGTTTTTTAGCCTCGTATAGAAGACCCCTCCACTGAGGAGAAAGGATTTCTCCCTCCCCACCCACAGGTAGTCCCCTCCCAGGTACAGGCTCGCGGACCTCTCCTCCCGCAGTTCAGTGTCGTTTTTTATTATGAACCCCTCTCCCCCCACCATGGTTATGTGAAGGTCCTCGTCAAAGACCTGAGGGGCCCTGAATCCCGCCGAGGCGGTAGCCCTGAGGGAGAATCCTTTAAACAACTTCACAAGAAGGCTTGCCCTGGGGGAGGCTATTATTTTCCTCACCTTGCTGTGGCGGTCAAAGCGGGAGCCCAAAAGCAGGTCAACTCCCTCGGCCAAGGAAAGCTCGTCCTGAAGGTAAATTCCGTAGTTAGTATATTGGTCATCAATGGTTCTGCCGTAAGCCGGAGCCTCATCCATGAGGTGCTCGTAATTATAGTTGACGCCCACAGTGAAAAGATTATCCCCCGCCGGAAAACTGTACTGGACCAGGGCTATGGTCAGTGGGTCCTTAGTTTCGCCGTAGGCATTGGGGTCCATTCCACCGCCATAATAGCTGTTGCGGTTCAGGAAGGTGTGCGTAAGGGATATTTTCAGCAGGTCCGCACCGAAGCTCTGCTCCCAGGTGAGCCCAAAATCAATCCTGTTGGTCCTCGCCATTTCGCAGAGCAGCGCTTCATGGGGAGGCTTATCCAGCTGGTCACCTCCCCTCCTGTATTCCTGGATCCTGGCAAAGGAGAATTTGAGCTTCCCGTTGAGGGAGGGGAAACTCCGGTAGAGATTGGCCCCGAAGGCGGTATCCCTTATGATTCCCAGATCGGAGAAACCGTCCCCGTTTACATCCACGGGCTGGCGATTGTAGTAGGAACCGAAAATGAAAGCCCTGGTCTTCCCGTCCTTGGACACATAGCTGGAGGTAAGGCCGAGATTAAAAAGCTCCCTTCCCAGTATGGCCTCCTGCTGAAGCCTGAGCACGGTCCTGTTCTCCTGAGGTTCCCTGGTGATTATGTTCACCACCCCGGCTATGGCGTTGCTCCCGTAAATGGAGGATGCTCCTCCCTTAACCACCTCAATTTTATCTATCATCTCCGAAGGTATCTGTTCCAGACCGTATACGCTAGCTAGGGAGGAAATTACCGGCATCCCGTCCACCAGGATCTGGGTATACTTACCTTCCAGACCGTTCAACCTTACCTGGGTGTAATTGCAGTTATAGCAATCGGTCTCCACCCTGAGGCCGGTGGTAAAGGAAAGGGCCTCCGCCAGGTTTATGGGCTTGATCTCCTCCATCTCCCGATGGGAAATAAGGTAGGTTTTGACCGGAACATTCTCCAGCCTCATTTTGGTGGCGGTGGCGGTAACGGTAATCTCCTCGGAAAGTTCCTTCAAAAGGACGAAAACCACGGGAACCTTAGCGCCTTTTTCTATTTTCAGGGCAGGGCTTTGATAGTCCACATAACCTTCCTTGAGGATTCTAAGGTGAACCGTGGAACCTGCGGGTAAGCTCAGCGTAAATTCACCCCTTTCATCGGTTCTGGCAACCACCGAAAGCTCCGGCACTATCACCGTAGCCTCAGCCACAGGCTCCCTCTCCTCGTCTATTACTTTGGCCACCAGCCTTGCCCTGTTGGGACCTATCCAGAAAAGTCCTAAGGAACCTGAAATCAAAAGGGAAAACAGAACTGAAAAACTGAAGGCTTTCCTCCACATATCTAATCCTCCTGTACAGAATTACGCTTTCCCCTGCCACATTCCGGGGGGCGGATACCCCGTTCAGCGTAGTAATGGAAGCTGCGAAGCCAGAAGGGAACATCCTCCGGACAGGTTTCTATGAACTCCAGAAATTTTACCAGCCTATCAAAGGTATCCTGATGAAGATAATGCTCTATGGCACAGGCATCCTCCTCGGCCACAGCTTCCTCCACCCCCAGCACCTTTACCAGAAACTCCTTCAGGGTCCTGTGCACCCGATAAATCCTTCTGGCCTCCCTTTTACCTGCAGGGGTAAGCTCCACATATCCGTATTTTTCGTGGTTTACAAGACCCCTTGCCTCCAGGGCCTTAAGGGCGGATACCACCGAGGGTTTTTTAACCTTTAAAAACGAAGATATATCCTTGACCCTGACCACCCTTTTCTCCTTTTCTATTAAATAGACCGCTTCCAGATAATCCTCAAGACTCTGTGAGAGTTTGTCTCTTCTGGCATTCATATTTTGAATCCCTATTTTACCTCAAAACTCAGGGTGGAGGTGAAGGAAAGGACCCTGCACTTTTTGGCCATTCTGCCCTGGGGATTTTTCTTGAGCTGAGCCTTTACCATCCACCTCCCCCAATGAAGGATTCTTATCTCAGCTATACCCTTTTCATCAGTTTCCGTGGCGAAGGCGTAATCGTCCCTGGTGGAAAATCCCTCGTAAGTAGCATAAACAGGGACAAAGGGAAGGGGTCTTCCCCGAAAAAGAACCCTCAGCCTAATGAAGTCACCGGATTTCAGCCCGGAGGGGTCTTCCAGGGGGATCAATTCCATTTTAAATCCCACGGCCCTGTCGAATCCCCGGGAAGGGTTCCCCGATTTAAGAATTGCCTTGGCAAATTGCTGATAGAAGCTGCTCACCAAAATTCTCCCCTCCACCTCGTCCATGGGCTTTGAGTAATGATGGATTTCGCCTCCCTTCAAGGCCATGGTGTAATAACCTGACTTAGTGCTGGCATATACTATGTAATAGCCCTCCTGTTTAAACTGAAATGGCGTCTCTAAAAAGCCTCCCCCGGGGTTGAACTTCACCCTCCTGCCATCGGGCAATATAACTCCGTAATCTTTGACATCCTCAGGATTTATGAAGTCTGCCACCGGGAACCTGTGTCCCCATCCCAGAAATATCACAGTCCTTTCGTTTATTTTTCCGTAAAAGGCCGTGGAATTAATCCATAGCGTGTGGCCGAAAATAAGGCCTGAAAGAAGAATCGCTGAGAGCAACCTCTTCATAGCACACACCCCTGAAATTGTTATAGATGTCTATTTTAGTTAGTTTTATCTAACTTGTCAAGGGTCTTCGGTTTTCCTTCTAAAGGTAATGTTCTATAATTTAACCTGTGGTAAAGGAAAAGGCGCTTTTCGTTATAAATCCTCTGGCCGGCACCAACCGGCGGATCCGGGATGAGATTTTTAAAATCCTTTCCATCGGGTATGAGCTTGAGGTCCTCACCGCCGAAGATAAGGAAAAAACCCTGGAGCGGCTCCGGCTAAGGAGGCCCTCCACAGTTATAGTGGCCGGGGGGGACGGCACAATTAATAGCACCATCCCCTACCTTATGGAATCCGGGGCTTTCCTGGGCATCATCCCCTTCGGTTCCGGCAACGGCCTGGCCCGGAATCTAAGGATTCCCCTAAACCCCGCTCAGGCGGCCAGAAGGCTTCTGAGACCCAAGAAGCTCAGGGTGGATGTGGGAATAATTAATGGAAAGATTTACTTTATGAATGTGGCGGGGGTGGGCTTTGATGGTTATGTGGCCCACGAGTTTGAAAGCATGGGGAAAAGGGGCATCCCTCCCTATGTGTACGCAGCCCTCAAGGGATATTTCAAGTTCGGGGAATTCAATTACGAAACCCAGGGGATCAGGGGAAAAGCCTTTCTCATCGCCTTCGCCAACTTTCCCCAATATGGAGGCGAGGCCAGGATAGCCCCTGGAGCAAATCCTTCCGACGGAAAAGTAGATGTGATATTCCTGCGTAAACCTAATATAGGTTATACCCTGGGGAATTGGCCAAGGTTGTTTGTGGGGGGAATAGAAAAGCTGAGGATATATTCCAGATTAAGGGTCTCCAGCCTTAATTTGAGGGTTTCTCCTCCCCAACCATCCCATTATGATGGAGAAAAAGGCCCTCTCCTCACCTCTCTACACCTTCAGGTGAGAAAGAGGGCCGTTAAAGTTCTTCGCTAATCTATTCTGTGGCCTTTTCCGTGAGAATGCCCAGAACTTCTATTCCTTCGCCCCTTATCCTCACCAGCACATCGGATATAACATCAAAGGTGACATCCTTGTCCGCCTTAAGGTAAACCACCTTCTTATCCAGGCTCTCCAGAGCCTCGGTGAGCTTGGGGCCCAGGTCGTCCAGGATCTTTATCTCCTCAATCCTTCCTCTGTTGGAAAGGTAAAATCTGGGTTTTTTCGTCACTTCGTCTATGGAGATTCCTACATAAACCATGTTGGAAGGCTCGGGCTGGTTGGCGGTGTTTATGGCTTCGGGAAGACGAACAACCACTCCGGAGGCCACCATGGGGGTGATGATCATGAAGATGATGAGAAGAACTAAGAGAACATCGCAGAATGGAACGACATTAGGTTCTGATTTTACCCCAGTGCCAATTTCGGCGCCCATTTTTTACCTCGTTATCCTTCTATTTCCTTTGAAAAGAAATCAATTATTTCAGAACCTGCGTTGGACATCTCCGCAGTGAGGATTTCCACCTGGGCCAAGTAAAAATTGTAGAACCAGACGGCGGGAATAGCCACGAAGATTCCCGTTCCGGTGGTAATGAGAGCCTCGGCTATTCCTGCTGCCACGGTTCCTATTCCGCCGGCTCCAGTTACCGCCATGCTGTGGAAGGCGTTGATTATTCCGAAGACGGTTCCGAAAAGTCCGATAAAGGGAGCGGTGGAACCTATGGTAGCCAGGGCATTCAGGCCCCTCTTCAGTTCCTTGTTCACCTTCACCGTGGCCCTTTCAATGGCCCTCTGGGTTGATTCAAGCCTTTTTTCTAAAGGAACTCCCAGCTCCGCCTGGTGCTGATATTCCTGCAGAGCAGCGGCCACAACCTTGCCAAGGTGACTCTTGCGGAAGTTCCTGTTGGTGGCCAGAGCTATGGCTTCATCCAGCTTTCCTTCCTTTAAGAGATTGGTAAGTTTGGGAGCCAGCTTCTTGCTCTGCTTCTTAACAGAGGAATAATAAAGGAACCTTTCAATTCCCACGGCTAAGGTCCAGATGGAGAGAATCACTAAGGTTATAAAGACTCCCTTGGCGATCAAGCCCATGGATGCCCACAGTTCTGTCAATGTGAATTGCATTCTTTATACCTCCCTTTTGTTTTTATCTTAGACGGAATTTTACCGTAAGGACGAACCTTACCGGCCTCGGAATCCCGTTGATTATCATAGGTTCAAACTTCCACTGCCTCACTGCATCTATGGCAGCCTTGGTTAGAAGGGGATGTGGAGAGCTCAGAACCCTAACACTGACCACATTTCCATATATGTCGGTTACGCACTGTAGCACCACATCGCCCTGGGCCCTTATCTTGGCGGCCAGAGGTGGATAGATCGGGGCCACTTTTTTAATAATCTTCGGAGGCTGAACTATGGTCTGCACATTGTCCAGATTGTCCCCTCCTACCTGAGAAAGAAGACCTGAAAGGGACCCCTCGTCCACTCCCCCTTCTATTCCACCTTCAACTCCACCTTCAACTCCTTCGCCGATGTTCTCCAGGCCTTCTATAAGCCCGGCATCGGTGTCCTGAGGCTCCTCCTTGGGTATATCAAGAGGAGCTACCAGCTGCTGGGTTTTCTTGGCCTCTGCCTTTTTCTTCTTAAGCTGCTTGAGCTTTTCCTCCAGCTTCTTGTTTATTTTCTTTCCTCCCTTGGGGGGTGGAGGCGGCGGAGGCGGTGGAGGCGGCGCCAAAAAGGCCGCATTTACTTCATACTTGGGGAGTTTGGAAGAACTTAGGATGGGAATAATGATCATAGCCGCTATGATCAGGGCGTGGAATATTATAGAAATAATCCCCGTAAGCCCCGTTTTCCCCTTCTCCTTTTTGGGGGTTGAAGAAATCATCCATTCTGTAAACATTTTCTCCTCCTACTCCACTATTATAGAAATTTTCCAGGGAAAAGACAACCCCTGACCTCCTTGACAGGGCTGAATGCGAAAGGGTAAATTAGTCATGGTCTTGATTTTACCAGATAGGAGGAATAATGAAAAGAAGAAAAATCCTGGTAACCGGAGCCAAGGGGCAGATCGGAAGTGAACTGGTTCCTCTCTTGAGAGAAAAATACGGCAGGGAAAATGTAATCTCCTCGGACATAAAGCCCGAGGAGGAAGGCGACGCCCCTTACGAAGTACTGGATGTGAGGGACGGGAAGCGGCTGGCTGAGGTGGTGGATAGGTACAATATAGGAACCGTATATCACATGGCCGCCATACTTTCCGCCACCGGCGAAAAGAACCCCCAGCTGGCCTGGAATGTAAATGTGGGCGGGCTCTACAATGTTCTGGAGGTTGCCAGGGAAAGGAAGCTGGAAAGGCTATTCATTCCCAGCTCCATAGCTGCCTTCGGACCCGAAACGCCCAGGGTAAAAACGCCCCAGGATACGGTCCTGAAGCCCAGAACCATTTACGGGATCTCCAAGGTTATAGGCGAAAGGCTGGGAGAATATTACTTCTGGAAATACGGCCTTGATGTTAGGGGGGTTCGCTACCCAGGAATCATAAGCAGCAAGACCCTGCCCGGGGGAGGAACCACAGATTACGCGGTGGAAATTTTCTACGAGGCCCTGAAGCACAGGAGGTACACAGCCTTCCTCAAACCCGAAACCCGACTCCCCATGATGTATATGCCCGACTGCCTCAAAGCCACCCTTATGCTCATGGAGGCTCCCCTTTCCAACCTGAAACACCACACGGACTTCAACATATCCGGTATGAGCTTTTCCGTGGAGGAGCTGGCGATGGAAATAAAAAAGAGGATACCCGATTTTGAAATCTCCTACGAGCCAGACTACCGCCAACAAATAGCCGATTCCTGGCCAGAGTCTGTGGACGATTCCGCCGCTAAGGAGGAATGGGGATGGTCCCCGGACTACGACCTTCCCTCCATGGTGGACGATATGCTGGAGAGGCTAAGGGAGAAATTGGGGCTTTAGAGCTTGTATCCCTTCAGTATGGCCTTGAGCTTCTTGGCCCTGGAAGGGCTGCGGAGCTTTCTCAGGGCTTTGGCCTCTATCTGACGAATTCTTTCTCTGGTAACATTGAATATCTGACCCACCTCCTCCAGAGTATGCTCATTTCCGTCCTCAAGGCCGAACCGGAGCTTCAGCACCAGGGCTTCCCTGGGGGTCAGGGTTTCCAGAACCTTTTTAAGCTGCTCCTTGAGGGCAGAGTGCATAACCGTATCGGAGGGGGAGGGAGCCTCCCGGTCCATGATGAAGTCCCTCAGCTGGGTATCCTCCTCGTCCCCGATGGGAGTCTCCAGGGATATGGGTTCCTGGGCTATTCTCATTATTTTCCTGACCTTCTCCACAGGCATCTTCATTCGCTCCGCCAACTCCTCGCAGGTGGGTTCCCTTCCCAGCTCCTGGAAAAGCTCCCGGGAGACCCTGGAAAGGCGATTGATGGTCTCCACCATGTGGACGGGAATTCTAATGGTCCTGGCCTGGTCAGCTATGGCCCTGGTTATGGCCTGGCGGATCCACCATGTGGCGTAGGTGGAAAATTTATACCCCTTCCTGTATTCAAATTTTTCCACCGCCTTCATTAGACCAATGTTTCCCTCCTGGATGAGGTCCATGAAGGGAAGTCCCCTGTTGGTGTATTTCTTTGCTATGGAGACCACCAGACGGAGGTTGGATTCTATGAGAACCTTCCGGGCAGCCTCGTAGATCTCGCTTCCGTATCTTATCCTGTCCATTAACTGCTTGAACCTTTCGTAGGGTATCCCCATCTTCTCTTCCATCCTGGCGGCAGCTTCCCGGTTGCCTTCCTGCAGGTAACGATCCCACTCCTTCTCCTTTTCCTCCATCTCCCGCTTGAAATTCCTTATGGTGCTCTTGTGCAGCCCCACCTCCCTTATGGCCTGAAGCATCTCTAATAGGATCCGGGCGATTTCTCTTCTGGATTTGCCCTTCTTCACCGCCTCATCCACCTTCTCCTTAAGCCTTTTGATCCTGGCTATCCTTTCCAGAAAGAGCTTGTCCCTGATCTCCTTGTCCTCGTCGTGGAGGGATATAAGCTCCCTCAGGCTTTTTCTTCCCTGCTCAAAATCTTCGCCGAAGCCTATTATTTTGTTCACTATGTAGGGAATTCGGATGAGGGCCTTGAGCATTATATCCCTTCCCCTCTCCATCCTTCGGGCGTAGAGAACCTCCTCTTCCTTGGTCAGCAGACCCAGGTTTCCCATGTTTTTCAGGTAGAGTTTAATGGGGTCGGTGATAACCTCCCCTTCATCCTCCAAGGAAGTGTCGTATTTTTCCTCCTCGCTTTCCCTATCCACTATTTTTATCCCGTAGGAATCAAAGAGGGTATAGAGGCTTTCAATGTCCTCGGGATCCGGCACATCGTCCGGGAGATACTCGTTTATCTGTTCGTAGGTAAGGGTTCCCCTTTCCCTCCCGATCTCTATGAGTTTTTCAATATCCTCAAAGCTTTCCCTTTTCCTTCTGGCCATTTTCAACCTCTCATTTTAATCAGTCTCTGTTTCTCCTTTAAAAGTTCAATTAATTTTTCAGAATCACCCACCCTTTCGGCCTCCTTTATCCTTCTCTGCAGGGCCTTAAGGGCAAGGCCAACTGAATATTTTACCAAATTCAGGATAATTTGTCCAGCTTCCATGTGAGGTTCTCTTCCCTCAAACAGAACCCTGGAAATCCTCTTCTTCACTTCCCCTTCAGGTGGCTCCTCTCCCCGGGCGAGCCTTTCGGCGGCATCTAAAAGATACGAAAGCCTGGTGGAGGAAAGGACCCTCCTTTGCTCCTGCGAAAGAAGCTTCAAAAAGGCTTCAGGAGAACGGGCAATGAGGGTTAAGGCTTCCTCCTCCATGGGGGTAAGGGAAAGGCCTGAGGAAGAAAGGCCCTGGCCAGCTTCCCCTCCTATCATGGAGAGGAGTATCTCCTCCTCTATCCCCGAGACATAGGCCAGTTCGGCTACCTCGTACCTCCTCGCTATGGGGTCGGGTATATTTCCTATAGCTTCTAAGGCTATCTTCACACCGATTTCCTTTCCCTTTTCCGAGTAATAATTGAACAAAAAAATCACCCCTTTTTCCGCTTCCTCCAATTTATATATATAGGACGAAGGGCCGAATTTTTCCACAAATTCGTCCGGGTCCTTAGCTCCATCCAGCCTGACCACCCTGACCTTAAGCCCCGCGGAAAAGAGAATAGGAACGGCCCTGGCAGCGGACCTCATGCCGGCCTCGTCGGAATCGTAGTTAAGAAAAACCTCCTCACTGAACCTGGAAAGCAAGGAGGCCTGCTCCTGGGTAAGGCTCGTTCCCAGGGAGGCCACCACATTCTTTATTCCCTTAGCGTAAAGGGAAAGAAAATCCATGTAACCTTCCACCAGCACTGCCTTCCCCTCTTTCCTTATGAAAGCTTTGGACCAGTTCAATCCGTATAAAGTCTTCCCTTTTTTGTAGATAGGGGTTTGCGGAGAATTTATGTATTTGGCCTGCTCCTGCGGAGATATTGCCCTGGCGCCGAAGCCCACCACCCTGCCGTATTCTGTAAGGATGGGGAAAATCACCCTGTCCCTGAACCTATCGTAATATCCTTCTCCCTCCTTCTTGATGATAAGACCTGCCCTTTCCAGCTCGCTCAGGGGATACTTATCCCCCAGCCTTTTAACCAGAAAATCCCAGCCGGAGGGGGCATAGCCCAGGAGAAGCTCCCGGGCCACCTCCTCTGGAATTCCCCTTTCCCTTATATAGGAAAGTCCCCTGCCCCCCCTCCAGAGTTCGGCCTGATACAGCCTCATGGCATCTTCGGTTATCCTGAAAAGAAGGTCCCCGGAGGAGGGGCTGGATTTTCCCCACTGGAAGGGAATTCCGTACTGACGGGCGAGGCTCCTCAGGGCCTCCATGAAGCTCACCCCCTCCATCTCCATTACAAGCTTTATCACATCCCCCCCGGCCCCGCAACCAAAGCAATGATAAAGCTTCTTTTCCGGGTCAACATAAAAGGAGGGGGTTTTCTCCTGGTGAAATGGACATAACCCCCGATAATACCTTCCCGCCTTCTTCAAAGTTGTGTAGCGGGAGGCCACCTCCACTATGTCCGCCGCTTCCTTTATGCGATTTTTAAGCTCCTCCAAGGTCATAGAGAGCTATCCCAATCCTTATATATATCCTCCCTGTTAATGGGAAGGGAGTTCTTTCCCCCTGGAAGGTTCTTCACCAGGAGGCTCTGATGAAGACCGAATCTCTCGGTGGCAAAGCCGTAGCTTGAACCGATAAGAAATATCTTCCAGGTTCTATAGGTAACCTCATCCACATATTTTAGAGCCTCCTCCCTGTTTTTCTCTAAGCGTTCAGCCCAGAGCCTGAGGGTTATGGCGTAGTGCTCCCTTAGGTTTTCCACATCCCTCACCTCAAAGCCCACCTTTTCCGCCACGGAGAGGGTGTGGGAAATGGAGTGAAGCTCCCCATCGGGAAAGATGTATGTGTTAGAAAAGGACCATCTCCTGGGAATTTTAAGGGGACGGCGTCGGGTGATGCCGTGGTTCATGAAAACTCCCCCTGGTTTTAAAAGCTTAAAGGCCCTCCTGAAATACTCTTCCAGCATTTCCTTTCCCACATGTTCAAACATGCCTATGCTCACTATTTTGTCAAAGCTCTCCGGTTCCTCCAACTCCCGATAGTCCTGGTAACGAACCTCCACCTGGCCTTCCAGCCCTTCCTCCTTTATCCTTTCCTTAGCGTATTCATACTGATTTTTACTGAGGGTTATTCCCACCCCCTTTATTCCGTATTTCTTCCCTGCGTAAATGAGAAATCCCCCCCAACCGCAACCTATATCCAGGACCCTCTCTCCGGGTTTAAGGCGAAGCTTCCTGCATATAAGCTCAAGCTTGTTTCTCTGGGCCGTATTTATGTCCTCGCTCCAATCCCGGAAATAGGCACAGGAGTAGTTCATGAGTTCGTCAAGCCAGAGGGAGAAAAACTGGTTGGAAACATCGTAGTGGTAGGATATGGCCTGGCGATCCCTTTCTATGGAATGAACCTTCCCCCGGAGCTTGGCAGGGCCCCTTTTTCCCTCCAGCTTTTTTTCCTCCACTTTAGCCCTGAGGATGGAGTTGAGGTTCAGCCAGAAGGAGGGTTTCCTTATCATTTCCTTATACTTCCTTTCTATCTGGTCCTCTAAGGTAAAAAGCCAGAACATGTCCCCTTCCACATCAAATTCACCGTAAATGTAGGCCTCCCCCAGCCTCCTGTCCACAGGGAAATAGAGAAGCCTTGCCAGGGCCTTGGGATGAGTGAAAACTATGGTGAACCTGTCCCGGGTATTTCCAGGCGGTCTCCATTCGGTCCCGTCCCAGAGCCTGACGGCGAAATCCTTAAAGGGAGAATCCTCAAAAAAGGCTTTAATAATCCTGAGGTTCTTCTCCCTTAACCTTTCGTTTTTCATGATGACCTCCTATTTTATCAATTATGTCTTTCATGCGAAGTAAATGGGTCCCATCCCAGTAAACCCTTCCGCATCCCGGACAAACCGCAAACTTAGATGCCCTGGAAAAGGCTATGGGAGGGACCAAAAGCCTGGCTTCCTCCCTTCCTATTCCCTGAAGAAGAGAATTGCAAACGGGGCATCTGGTAAAGGGCCTTATCCTTTCCCTCAGGTGAAATTTCTCAAGAACCTCCTTTATCCCTTCCTCCCAGCCCTCCGCCTTCAGGAGGTAGCCCCCTTTAGCGGCAAGCTCCCTATCCCTGGTTATAAGCCATCTATTTTGACTTCTGGCCAGGTTTAGAAGTTCCTCGTCCGAAAGCGAACAATCAAAGATGGTGTCAAATCCCAATATTCTCAGCCAGCGGGCCAGTTTTCCCAGCATACAGTCAACGATGAATCTGCTCATTTCCCCTGAACTCTCTGGATATTAAAGACAGAAGATGAAGGTAAAAAAATCCGAACTCCTCCGACGGTTCAAACTCCGTCCCCTCGTGCCACTCGTTGAAGGTGGAGGCCAGCAGCCACTGGGGACTTCGGGAGATTACGGAAGCCACGAGATCCTGGAGGGTCCTCCCGTTTCTTCGCGGAATGTAAAGGCTGCCTTTGCAGGCCCTCCTGTTATCAAAGCCGGGAAACACAGGGTAAAAATAAGGTTTTTTCAAAAGGACTCCTAAGGCCCGGGCCCAGCGGAAAAACTCTGACTGAAGGTCCGTGGCTGAGAAAAAAACCGGGAGGTAGAAGTAAACTCCATGGAAAATTTCTCCGTAGGAGGGATCCAGGAAATTACCCATGGAAAAAACTTCCACACCCCTGCGGTGGAGTTCACCCAGAAGTCCCCTCCAGAAGGTCCTTGGCATCTGGTGGGCAGCGTAAAAGAAAACCACCGGCTTGCCTTCTATCCTTATGTAGAGCGGACCGTAAAATTCCTTCAACGCCCTTTCCACTATAGCCGCCGCCTCCCCGGAAGAAACCTGATAAGGATAGTCTGGAAAGGGGAAGGAAAGGGCGTAGGGAAAACCCAGGGTCTCCGCCACCCGCACAAAGGTGTAAAGGGCCTTCCAGGAAGCGGAGGAAGGACCGAAGCAGGCCACCACAAAACCATCCAACCCCGCTGCCTTGGCCCATTCTATGTGCCGGGCTATGGTCTGAGGGTCCTTGGAATCGTAGGCACCTAAAAGCGGTGTATGGGATGAGGCAAGGTCCCCCAGTTCAGGCCGGTGCCCGCAAAGGTCCCAGTGGTACCATCTTCCCGAAGGCCCGGAGGGATTCCCATACCAGAGATAATAGAAGGAAAGAACCCTGGGGGAAAGGGGGAACCTTCCGGCTGCCTCCTCCTGCCTTCCGGGCAAATTCACTTCAAAATCCTTTCTGTTGAAGGCGTCCCGATGAAGAGCGTTTTCAAGCCTTCTTTCCCCATCGCCCTCAGCGAATCTCAAAATCAACCTGCCTTCATAGCCCTTCTCCGTGATTATTTTTTCGCCTTCAGGGACATCGTAAAGGTAAAGGGTAAGGTTGAACCTGGAAGATTTTCCCCGGGGCTGATTCAAGAGAATCGCATGAGGAAGACATCTCAGACCAGGATATTCCGGCCTTATGTTATCACAAAGGGCGATCCTTGCCTTTGAAAACCTTATCACAACCCAATCGCTGGAGGATTCCATGTGCAAATTTACCTTTTTAAAACTAAAGGGGAAAAGAAAAAAGGGGGAAACAAGAAAGAGGAAAACTCCCCTCATATTTAAATTTTACCACTCAGCTGCGGTGCAGGACCTTAAAAAGATAGAAAATTTCCTCCAGCCCCATCTCCTCAGGCCTGAGCCTTCCCCGCAGTCCCTGAAGTTTTTCCTCTGGATAGTAGGCCTTCAGGTTGTTATAGACGGTTTTTCTCCTCCTGGAGAAAATCCTCCTCAGGAACCTTTCCATCTCCTCCAGGGGGAAATCAAAAAGGGGCTTTTCCCTCCTCTCCAGAACTAAGAAACCCGAATGCACCCTGGGGGGAGGGGAAAAGGCCCCTGGGGGGATTTTGAATTTCAGCTGGGGGGTGTAAAAATTGTAAAGGAGGATGGATAGGGGGGAGGTTTTCCTTCCCCGGGGTGAGGAGAATTTTTCTGCCAGCTCCCACTGCAGGAGGAAGCAACCTGCCGAAAACCTTCTCCAGTTCCCAAGGAATTTTCTGACTAAGGGAGAGGATATGTAGTAGGGAAGGTTTCCGGCACAAACCCCGTCCTGGAAGAAATCCCAGGAAATCTTCAGGGCATCCCCCTCCACCACCTCCACCCCTTCAAGGCCCGCCTCCCTCAGCAGAGAGGATGCCTCCGGGTCCTTTTCAACTGCATATACCCTTGAGGCCCTCCTTGCCAGATATCGGGTGAGGTTGCCCGGCCCTGCCCCTATTTCAAGAACGGGTTTTCCCTCCAGAGGACATTCCTTCGCTATCCTTTCAAGGTAGCGGCTTTCGTGGAGAAAATGCTGACCCAGTCTTTTCTTGGGCCTCATCGGGGGATTCCTTCCAGAAACCGTCGGCCGGAAGGGGTTATGATAACCTCATCCCTGGAGGGCCCTGTGGATACGAACCATATGGGCACCGAGAGGTAATCCTCAATGAATTCCAGATAGTCAAGAGCCCGGCGAGGAAGCCGGGAGAGCTCCCTGACCCCTCTGGTAGAAGAATCCCACCCGGGAAGGGTCTCGTAAACAACTTCCACCTTCTCCAAAATGTAGGGGTCCGGGGGAAAGAAATCAATTTCTTTACCATCAAGCCTGTATTTTGCCGCCACCTTAATGGTTTTCAGCCCGTCCAGAACATCCAGCTTCATAAGAGCAAGGCCCGAAAAACCGTTTACCACGGTGGAATATTTCAAGGCCACCAGGTCCAGCCATCCGCATCGGCGGGGTCTTCCTGTGGTGGCCCCGAATTCCCCGCCTCTCTCCCTCAATCTTCTCCCTATTTCCCCGCTAATTTCCGTGGGAAAGGGGCCCTCCCCTACCCTGGTGGAGTAAAATTTCCCTATGCCCAGCACATGGTCTATAAACCTGGGGGAAAGGCCGGCGCCGGAGCTGACCCCTGCCGCGGAGGAATTGGAGGAAGTAACATAAGGATATGTGCCGAAGTCCACATCTAAGAGGGTT
Source organism: Candidatus Aminicenantota bacterium (assembly GCA_026987025.1). Taxonomy (GTDB): domain Bacteria; phylum Acidobacteriota; class Aminicenantia; order S016-38; family S016-38; genus JALSNJ01. The sequence goes on from JALSNJ010000014.1 coordinate 32,569, forward strand.
CCCTGGGCCCCTTCAAAGAGGATGTTCTTTCCTTCCCTCAGGTAAGAATTTACGAAGTAGGCCCCGTCCACCATCATGGGGGAAAGCTTCTCCCCCCAGGAGAGAAGTTCCTCCAGGAGTCCGGGTTCAGGGGCCTCCTCCCTGTATTTTTCCGTAAAAAGTATGCCGAGTTTTTCCTCAATCACCTTCCTGTAGAGGAGGTCCCCCACCCTTACCCCTCTTCTTCCGAACTTATCCTCATAGGCCGGACCTATGCCCTTTCCCGTGGTTCCTATTTTTTTCTCCTTCCTGCGGCTCTCCGATATTCTCTCCGCTTGGCGGTGTATCGGCAGAACCACATGGGCAGATTTGCTTATCCTGAGGTAGGAAGCCACCTCAATCCCCGCCTGCCGCAGCTCCTCCATCTCCCTGAAAAGGGTGGGAGGGTGCACCACTGTGCCGCCCCCTATAAGGGAGGTAACCCCCCTGACCACTCCTGTGGGAACCGTGTGAAGAACGAGCTTCCTCCCTCCCTCCACCACCGTGTGGCCGGCGTTTTCCCCTCCCTGATAACGGACCACCAGTTGAAAATAGGGCGATAACAGGTCAATTATCTTTCCCTTTCCTTCATCTCCCCACTGGGCTCCAACAACTACGAGGTTCATCTCCAGGAAATTCTACCAGAAGCCCCAAAACCCTCAAAGGGTTTGACATAAAAGGTGTTTGGAAAAATAATTGTCCTGTGAGGAGAGTTCTCATATTTATTCTCGTGGGTGGGTTTTTATTTTCCGGCGAAAAAAAGGACGCCTCTCTACTGCTTCCGGGACTTTACCAGCTCAAAAAGAAACAGTACCTGAAGGGGATCCTTTTTACAGGGGGCTTTCTTTTTTTGGCCGGAGGGGCTCTGTGGGAAAACTTCCAGGGTTACAGCTCTTACGATAAATATAAGGAGGCCACCGACAGGGAATCCGTGGTTTACTACCGACGCAAAACAGAGGAATATTTAAGGAGGAGAAATTATATGCTTCTGGCTTCTGCCGGCCTGTGGTTGCTTCATGTGATTGATGTAAAGCTTTCCGCTAAAAAGAAGGTAAAAATAAGGGGGAAAATTGAAAAGGAAGGCGCTTCCCTTTCTGTTTCTTATTCTTTTTAGTGGGTGCAGGGACATCGTCTTTGACAATCCCCTGGACCCCAACCTATCAAAGCTTCAGGTAAAAATTCTAAAGGTAGTGAACACGACCCTGAAGGGAAACGGAGACCTTTGCTGGGACGGTGAAAAGCTCTGGTTCGCCTCTGAGGACGGTAGCCTCTACGCCCTGGAGCCGGAGTCCGGGACGGTGCTCAGGGAAATTCCTGTGGGAGGAACTCCCACCGGGATAACTTTCCTTCAGGGACTCCTTTATGTTAGCTTCGGAGGCGAGGGAGACCTCATAACCGTGGACCCTGTATCCGAGACGATAATAAACGAAATGCCCATGGGGGACAGGCTACCCCAGCTCATAACCACAGACGGCAACCTTCTTTTCATTTACGACTCCAGAACGGAATCGGTTTATTCCTTTGACCAGGAAACAGGCGAGTTCGCCTTCCTCTTCAAAATAACCGGATTCAGGCCCTCAGGGATGGAATACTACGGAGGAGGGATAGTGCTTGTGGAAAGGACCAACCTGTCCATATACCTGATCTCGCTCTCGGGAGAAATCCAGAAAACCTACGACTCCCCCACCAACTATCCGGGGGGAATCACCTCAGATGGAATGGGAAATTTTTACCTTCTTTCCACAGATGGGAAGCTTTACAAAATCTCCCTTCAATAAATTGACCTCCCTCCTTATGGGGGCCTTTCTCCTCTTTCCTGAGGTCAAGGGAAAAATAGAAATTAGGGCGAAATACATACTTTACAGCGAAGACCACAAATACCTATACGCTGCCGGGGCCGTGGAGGTCAGGATAGGAAAGGAAAGAATTGGGGCGGAAACCCTTTATTACTCCGTAAATCGGAAGGAAGGGGTGGCCCTGGGAAATGTGGTTTTCAGGAAAAAATCCTTTGATATTGTGGTTTTCAGGCTGGATGCGAAAAAACTTCGCTGGAGGGGGGTCAGGTTCGGAAAGGAATTGAAAAGTTCTGGGGATAATTTGCCCCTTCCCCAATTGGTGCCCCCCTCCGAGCTTATGAAGGCAGCTCTGTACTTTGAAGCCAAAAGGGTGGTCATCAACGAATACGGAAAGGTAAAGGGATGGAAGGTTCAGCCCTATGTCCTGGGGGCTCCCTCCATACCCCTGCCTTCCTTAGTCCTGGACATGGGAAAACCCCCTCCCAAGACTCACCTCCGCCCCGGCTCCCTTCGCTTTACCAGGGAAGAGGGGGCCATGGTGGGGGTAGCCCTGGACATAAAGGAAAAAATTTACGACGGCTCCTACGAAATAAAGTACTTTGAAAGGGAGCTTTTCAAAATACCGGGAACTCCCAGGGGAATAATATTCTACGGTTATGGCTCCCTGAGAAAAAGGGGAAAGCCCTCCCTTCTGGAAAATTCCATATTCTATACATCGGAGGGCAAGTATCTGGATTTTTCCCTCTCCACCTTCAGGGAAGGAAAGCTCTTCAGCTTTTCCCTCCAGAACCGCCTCTCCTCCAGGGAGTACGAAAAACCCCATTATTGGCTTTCATCCTCCCTAAGGTTCAAGAAATACAGGTGGTTTCAACCGGAGGTGTCCATAGGATGGGATTACAAAAAATCCTACACCTTAACCCTTAGCACATACATGGCTCCAGCAAAAAAACTTAACCTTTATCTGAACTGGAACAGGAACTTTCAGGAAACCTCCTATGTTACCACCCGAACGGAAACCTCCTCCTTTCGCCTTTCCTATTCCCCGTCCATCTTCAATTTCTCCACCAGCGCTACCCTCTCCAGGGACCTTATGGAAAAAACCTCCAGGAAGGACCTGAGCTTGAACCTTGATTTACGGCCCTTCAGTCTCCTTATGGGCTCCGTATCCGCATCCCTGAGCGCCTTCTTCCTCTTCTCAAAGTTCCCCTACGGAAAGGTATACGAAGAGAAGATAAGCCCTGGTTTCAACCTTCGTCTGTCTTCCTACGGGCTTTCCCTTCCCTTAGGATTTTCCGTCTCCCCTTCCCTGGAAATTCACCAAATCTGGGAAAGGGACAAAACCTCCTGGTCTGAAGTTAACACCTTCCTTAACCTGGAAAGGTCCCTCTGGAAATTTCAGCTCTCCCTGCAATTTAATATGAACTCCAGGTTAAAGGCCTCCGGCCTTTGGGTGGAGGGCTATCACAACTACTTCGTCAATTTGGTGATTCTCTTCCACAACCGGGCATCTTCCGTCAGGGCCACCCTTTTCATGAACCGGGAGCTTGCCCTGAAAAGGATAAATTTGAACGGGGACCTGGGCCTTCTCTGGGGCGTAAGGTTCAGGTTCTTCGCCCTTTACAACAGCCTCACAGAAAAGTTATCCATATTTGAAGGTTACCTGGAGAAGAACTTCAGAAACGCCCTGAAAATTCAGATCGGATACTCCCTGAGTTATAGAAAATACTTTTTCAGGGTGATTCCCCTATGAGGACTAAGATTTTCCTTCTGGTTCTCTTATTTTTTGCCACGGGGTGCGTTTCGGTGAAGAACCTTCCCATAAATCCCAACCCGTATGTGGCTCAATTTATGCTGGTCAAAAATGTCAGGATGGAGGGAAAGGAGGTAAAGCCGGAGAAATTCAAAGATGGGATAGGAAAAAAGCCCGTAATTTACATGCTGCTCAAAAACGCGGAGGGAAAGAACAGGGTGGAATTTCTCCTATATAGGAAGGGAAAACTCACGGAGAGCCACAGCCTGAGCTTCGGCAGGGAGGGGGAGTATTACGGGCAGGTCACCCTGTGGCAGGGTCTGGTAGCGGAGGAAAGGGGAAAATACCTTTTGGTGATATTGATAAACGGCTCCCCCATCTTTTTCAAGGAATTTGAAATTAAGCGCTGAACCCTGTACCTAAAAATTTAACCGGCCAGCTCCCTCAGGGTTTCCACCAGAAGCCTCCAGAACTTCTCCACACTGGCTATTTCCACCTTCTCGTCAGGAGAATGGGGAAATCTTATGGTGGGACCGAAGGAAATCATTTCCATGTTGGGATAATTTTTTCCTATTATGCCGGTCTCCAGGCCGGCGTGTATGGCGGTAACCTCAGGCTCTTTTCCGAACAACCTCCTGTAAATCTCCTTCATCTTGCTTAGAAGCTCTGAATCGGGATTGGGGGTCCATCCGGGATATCCTGGGGGTTGATGGGTTTGAACTCCAGCCAGGTCCCCCAGGGCCCTGAGCTGTTTGCAGACGAATTCCAGGGAAGAATTTACGGAGCTTCGGCTGGATTCCACCACCTCCACTTCCCCCTCCCCAGTTTTGACCACCGCTAAATTGGTGGAGGTCTCCACCAGCCCCTCCATGGCGAGGCTCATGGCCAGGACTCCGTGGGGAAGAGCCATGAGAAAATCTATTATCCTTTTGCTCTCCGCTATGGCCCTGCTGGCCTGGGAAGGTGAATATTCTATTTTGACCTCAGGGTCGGAATACTTAAGCTCTTCCCTTACTTCTGCCAGGACTTTCTCTACGGCTTCCTTTACCTTCTCTTCCGGTGCGAAAACTATCGCTTTGGCCTCCCTGGGAATGGCGTTTCTCTTGTTTCCTCCATGAATTTCAGCGATCTCCGCCCCATCTATCTCGTAAAGCACCCTGGCCAGAATCCTTATGGCGTTTCCCCTCTGAAGATGTATGTCCACGCCGGAGTGTCCTCCTTTAAGCCCGCTTACCTTTATCTCAAAGGCCGTACCCTTCCTGTCTTTGCGGCTCACCGGAATTTTGAGCACCGTATCCCTTCCACCGGCACAGCCTATAAAGAAAACCCCCTCATCCTCGCTGTCCAGGTTCAGAAGGTATTTCCCCCGGAGCCAGTTGGGCTTCAGGTTGGAGGCTCCGGTGAGGCCGGTTTCTTCGTCCACGGTGAGGAGAACTTCCAGAGGGCCGTGAACTATGGAATCGTCCTCCAGAACGGCTAAGGCCGCCGCCACCCCTATCCCGTTGTCGGCCCCCAGGGTGGTTCCTTCGGCGGTAATCCATCCATCCTCCCTCTTTATCCTTATGGCATCCTTTTCAAAGTCAAAGTCCACATCGGAATTCTTCTCGCAGACCATATCCAGGTGGGCCTGAAGCACCACTGTTGGCGCCCCTTCATGCCCGGGGGTTGCCTTTTTTCGGATAAGAACATTTCCCACCTCGTCCACTTCGTATTCCAGAGCTTTCTCCCGGGCGAATTTGATGACATATTCCCTTATTTTTCCCTCGTTTTTAGAGCAGCGAGGGATCCTCCTTATCTCATCAAAATGCCTCCAGAGCAATTCTGGCTTCAGTCCTTCCAATGCCTTATCCATGGTTCACCTCCAAATTTAGAATTTAGATGATAAAATCTTCCATGTCAAATGAAGAACAACCTCTGGAAAATCTCTGCCTCCACCTTCCTTCTCTACGGCGGCCTCGCCATACTCGTTTACTTCTCCCTCTTCCTCAAGGAAATAGGTTTAAATAACGCCCAGATAGGGCTTATCGTATCCCTCTTCTCCTGGACAGCCCTGCTTTCCAGACCCTTCGGAGGCCGCATCTCCGATGCCTTCAACCCCAGAACCCTGCTTTTGCTTGGAGCCGGGCTCTTTTCCCTGTCCCTCTTCGGCCTGGCCATGGTGGGAAAGAACATCCCGCTGATAGCGGTTCTGAGGATAGGCTCTGGTCTGGGCTTTGCCTGGTATGCCCTGGGTTCCCTTCTCCAGAGCGTGGAGGGGGAAAGGCTGGAAAACTTCACAGGGAACGTCTCAACCCTGGCCGTTTTCTACCTCCTGCCCTACTTCTTCTACCCTTATGTGGGAATTAAGGTGGCTAAAAAATTTGGCTTTTCCTGGATGTTCGCCTTAGCCGGCCTGTCTGCCCTGGCCTCCCTTCCCCTGATTCTTTCCCTGAGAAATCCAGAAAGGAGAAGGAAAAACCGGGGAAAGATAAAAATCTCCTCAGGGGTGTTCTTCCTGGGCCTCATGAACTTCCTTATGGGCTGGAGCGTAAACATAGCCTTCCCCTTCATACCCCTCATTGAGAAGGTTCGTCCCGGGGTGGAGACCGGATTCTTCTTCACCATGGTTTCGGCCACCGCGGTTTTGATAAGGGCCTTTCTGGGAAGGAAGTTCCCCTTCTGGGGGAGACCATCGGCCTTCGTCCCTGGTTTTGCGGGCTTCGCTTCCGGGTTTATACTTTCATACTTCGCCCGCTCCACCCTACAATTCCTCGCAGTGGGCCTATTGATTGGCATAGGGGTGGGAACCGTCTATCCCAACATAACCTCCATAACCTTAAAAATAGCCCAGGAGGAACACAGAGGTCTCACCATGGGTTTTGTGTCTTCCATGGGGGATCTGGGCTTCTGCACCGGTCCCGTAATTTTCGGCTACATCTCCTACAAAATGGGACTCGTCAATTCTTTTCTGCTCTGGGGTTTCCTGCTCTCCATTGCCTTTTCAATTTTATATGCCCTTCTACACCGCAGGGTCCGGTGCGGAAAAATCAGCAGCTGAATTCAATTGTTGGCTTCCACCACAGCCTTCATCAACCTGTCCAGATAATCGGGGAAAACCGATGTTATACGGCTCCAGTTGGGGGTAAGCGGGATGGCTAAGGGGTCCTCCAGAAACTGCTCGCAGGCGATCCTCAGCGCATTGGCGAAGGTTTCCACCGCCAGCTCCTCCTCGTGGCGGTCAAACTCCAGGGCGTTGATCATGGCATCGGCGTGGAATCTGGCGATCATGTCCTCGGCTATTCTTAAATAGGTTGTTCTAAGGGTAAGAAGCCTTCCCTCGTTTACTATGACCCCCCGGGCGGAGAGGTTTCTGAGAAGGTTAACGGCAATGTCCACGGCCATTTTGTGAAGACCGGCGTTGGGGTCCTCCTTGGAAAGGGGCTGATGCTTGTGGTCGTAGCGCTGGCAGAGCTCCACCTGAACTATCCTCTTTATAGCCACATTCCTATAGACTTCGCTCAGGATTCCAACCTCCAGGCCCCAATCCCCTGGGATCCTTATAACCCGGGCCAGGTCCGCCTTCATGGCGAACTCTCCGGCCAGGGGATAGCGGAAGCTATCCAGATAATCCAGGAAGGGATGACCTCCGGTGATGGTCTTAAGAGCCCTCACCAGGGGTATGAGAAAAAGTCGGGTTACCCTTCCGTGGATTTTGTGGGAAAAGCGGGCGTAAAATCCCTTGCTGAATTCAAAGCCTATGTGGGGATTTACCACCGGGTAAATTAGCCTTGAGAGCATGGTGTGGGAATAGGTGAGTATGTCGCTGTCGTGAAGGGCTATAACATCGGTCTCACCCTGGCCCAGAAGAAGGCCCACGCCGAACCAGACGGCCCTCCCCTTCCCGTCGGGCCCCACATAAAGGTCGGCATCTTCCAACTCCTTTATGAGCATTTTAACCTGTGGATGCTCCAGCCAGAGGACTGTAATTCTATAAGGGTACTCCCTTATTTCCCTTTTGACCTTGAGGAAGTCCTCTTCCCTTGCCTTTCCAAGCACTATGAGGACCTGGTTTATGTAATTAACCTCGCTGAGAAGGGACATGATGTTCTTCATGGCGGGCTTCTGGTAATCGGCGTAGGTGGCGGGAATAAGAAGGGAAGTCCTTATTTTTCGGGAATACTTCTCCAGCTCCTCTTCTATCACCCTGGTCCCTTTATCCCCCAGAAGGTGCAGGGTGGTAATTACCCCTGTCTGATAAATGTCTGCCATAACTCACCTCCCTCAATTTCTTTCAGGATATCCTCCACAGCCCTGGCCCAGCCCCGGGCTGCTTTCTCTTCATAGGCTCTAAGCCTGGGTATTTCTCTCTTCATTTCCCGGAGGCTGTCCGGGGTGGCTGAAACCAAAACTGGAACCTGGGCCATTTTGAGCATCTCCAGGTCGTTGGGGCTGTCCCCCAGGGCTATTATAAGGTAGTCCTCAAGACCCGAAGCCTTAAGCACCTGGCCCAGGGCAGAAGCCTTGCTGTGGTCCCCGGTGAGATGATAGAAAATTCCACCCTTCTGTAGCCTCAACCCCTTAGCCCTGGCTTCCCTTTCCAGTAAAGGAACCACGCCTTCGTCCTCCGGAAGGAAGGGAATGTCCCAATCCCTTCTTCTGGCCAGAAGGGCCAGATGAGGGGGTAGCCCGGTAAGCTTCGCCACCTCCTCCACGGACATGGTGTGGAGGAAGGAAAACCTTGCTCCGTGCTTTCTTGAGAACTCCTCCATGAAATTCAATAACTCCTCAAAGGGCACCCCCAGGGGGATTTCGTAAAACTCCCCTTCAAAGAAGGGTTCCTTTCCCTGACTCAGGTAAAAAGCCCTGGGTATGTAGGCCGCCCCACCGTTTTCCACCACAAAGGGATAATCTATGCCCAGGAGTTTTTGAAAATGGAGGGTCTCCCCTATGGTTTTGCTGGTGGCAATTATAAGGGGAACCGACCTCTCCTTCAGTTTCCTGAGCGTGCCTTCGGCAGCTTCAAAGCCGTAGTTTTCGTCCAGAAGGGTGTTGTCCAGGTCCGTAATTATCAAAAACCTCACTGAAATATTTTAGCCCACGGAAACCTCAGCCTCAAGACTTCCTTGCAAAATTAAGGAGAAAATGTTAAAAATTACCTCCATGAAGAAAAGCCTTTTTTTCGCCGTCTCCTTCCTGAGCGCCTCGGCTATTCTCACTGAAATAGCTCTTACCAAGATTTTCTCGGTGCTTTTCTTCCACCAGTTCGCCTTCCTTATAATCAGCATCGCTCTGCTGGGATACGCAGCCTCAGGGGTTTACCTTTCCATCAAGGGAAACTACGAAAGATTCTACAGAAAGCTTCACCTTTACGCCCTTTCCATGGGGGTATCCCTCCTTCTGGTGTTCAAATTGGTGCTTCTCATTCCCCTAAATTTTTCCGCCCTCCCCCGGCCAAGGCAAATCCTTTACCTGCTTCTTTACCTTTTATTGCTTACAGTTCCCTTTTTCCTTACCGGGACCCTCCTTTCCCTGATCTTCTCCATGATAACCGAAAGGGCCAACAAGCTTTATTTTTACGACCTGATGGGGGCAGCTGCAGGGGGGGTCATTTTCGGATTTGGGGTTTCCTTTTTGGGAGGCCAGGGAATCATCGTTCTGGCGGCCGCCCTGGCGGTGGTGGCGGCAATAATCCTGGAGGGAAGGTTAAACTGGAATCTGGCCCTGGTCTTGGCAATAACCCTGACGCTTATTCCTCTATCCTCCAAGGTTTTCCGTTTCCATTATTCCATGGCCAAGAGGAACTATCTGGCCACCTTGAACAGGATAGAGTTTTCCCGCTGGAGCCCTATATTCAAAATAGATGTGGCCAGGTACTCCAGGCTTTCCAAAATAATATGGATAGATGCAGGGACCAACCAGTCCTTTATGACCCACTACCCCAAGGACCTCAGATACGACCAGAACATTCCCCGCAGGGCAAGGCTAAGGGATGTGGCCATTCCATACATAATAAACCCCGGGGGAACATATCTGATAATAGGTCCCGCGGGGGGAACAGAGGTTTTCGTGGCCCTGACCTATCTTCCGAAGCTTATTCACGCCGTGGAACTGGATCCGGTCATAGTGGATGTGGTCAAGAACCGCTATTCGGCCTTCCTGGGCCACCTTTACGGTAACAGGAGGGTAAGGTTAATAAACGACGAAGGCAGGAGCTTCCTCAAGAGGTCAAAGTTAAAATACGATGTGATCCAGGAAGTAAACAACTGCACTCCCGCGGCCATAGCCTCAGGGGTATTAAACTTCTCCGAATCCTACATCCTGACCCTGGAGGCCTTTGAAAACTACTGGGACCACCTGACACCCAGGGGCCTGGTGGCCATCCATGTCTGGGGCTCCCCCAGGCTGGTGGCCATAGCCAAGGCCCTTCTTGAGAAAAAAGGCGTGGAAAGGCCCCAAAACCACATAGTGGTGGTGGGGAGCGGGCTTTTGAGAAACCTGTTCATGGTCAGAAAAAGCGAATTCAGCGAGGAGGATATAGAGAAAATAGAAGAACAGATGGCCTGGGTCAATTCCCATTCCAAAAGCAAGGTGAAGATGCGGCCCATATACCTTCCCCACAGGAAAAATCCTGAAAGCCTGGAGAAGCTCGTTTTAGAAAAGGGGGTGAAAGAGGTGCATCGCCTAACCGCTCTGGAGCTTTCTCCTCCCACGGACAACCGCCCCTTCTTCTATCAGTTCCTCTCGCCCTTCCGATTTAAAACCAGGGGAAAACTGGTAAGGCCCATTTTCAAAAAGGTGGTGGAGGCTTACCATCTTCACTCCACCGCCACCATCCTTTCGGTTATAGCCATACTATTCTTGCTCTCCTTCTTCCTTATCCCTTACCCCCTTTATGTTTTCCACCGCAAGGGAATAGAGGAAGAGAAGGCCTGGAGGTTTCTGCTTTTCTTTGCGGGGATAGGGCTTGCCTTTATTTTCATTGAGATAGTCTTTATCAAGAAGTTCATACTCTTTCTGGGAAATCCCGTCTACTCCATAACCATAGTGATATCTTCCCTGCTGCTCAGCGCCGGGGTAGGAAGCGCCCTTTCAAGAAATTTCTCCCCCAGGAACATAAGGGCAATAAGTTTTGTCCTTCTCCTCCTCAGCGTGGCCTACACCCTTTCGCTCACCTTCATATTTGATTATTTCCTTCACCTTTCCTTCTTCCTCCGCTTCCTCATTTCCTTCATCCTAATCTTCGCCATAGGTTTCTTCATGGGGACCATGTTCCCCATGGGCCTTAAGCTGGTAAAGAGGAGGTCAGTAAACCTGGTTCCCTGGGCATGGGGAATAAACGGGTTCTTTACCGTCATGGGCTCAGCCCTTACGGTCCTGCTGGCGGTGCTCTTTGGGTTTAACGCTGTACTGCTGCTGGCCGGAGGAATCTACTTAGTGGCAGGGCTCTGCCTTCCTTCCGGAGACTAAAATTTAAGCCTGTAAGCCGCCACCGAATTGGAGAAGAAGGTGGGAACCAGGATCAATCTTTCCTCTGGAATAAAACCCAGGTCCGCAGCGTTTTTCTTCCTGGAGGCAAGGTCCACCAGCAGGTGAAAACTTCCTCCCTCCAGCAACCCCACTTTCCCCTGCCAGTCTGAGATTATAAACAGGGAATTGTGGAGAATAAGGCCGTCTATGCCCATGGGAGCTCTGGCCACCTGCTGAATGGTCCGGCTACTCACATCGCAGGCAAAAATCTTCCCGTCCCTGAAGCTGCCCACATAGAGCTTTCCGCCCCGGTAGAAGATTCCATTGGGGTTCTTTATCCTCGGGTCCTTCAGCCAGGGGACCATTTTCCCCTTCTCCAGCCTGTAGATAACGCTGTTTCCTGAGGAGCTGTCCGAAACATAGACCCTTCCCTCTTCGTCGGCTGCCACATCGTTTAAAAACTCAGCCCCTGGGGCAGGGTATTTTCCCACGATCTCACCGCTGCGGAGGTCAATTTCAACCAGCCTGTCTATGTCGCTGACATAAAGCTTTCCCCTGCTGATGGCCATGCCCTTGGGAGCATTGAGGCCTGTGGCCCAGCGAAGGGAAAGGATTTTGCCATCCCTGGAAAGCCTGGATATAAACCCGTTTCCGTCCTTGGCCGAGGGACTTCCCCCTATGTTGGAAACATAGATAAAGCCGCCCTCAGCATCGTAAAGAACCGACTCCGGAACGCTAAAACCCTGCGTTTCCCAAACCTTTTCAACCCTGAAATTGGCCCCAAAGACCAGAAGGGTTAAACTCAAAAGGACCGCTGCCCTTTTCATGGCTCACCTCCCTCTGGATTCTACCCCTGAGAACCCCCGGAAGGCAAATTTTCCCTTTTAATGCTCCTCCTCTATCAGGTATTTCCCGGGATTTTCCTTGACCACCCGGCGAAGCCAATCCTCAGGATATCCCACGGCCTTGGGCCATCCGTCCTTTCCCTTCACATAACCATCGTTGTACTTGGCCACCAAGTATTCCCAGAGCTTTATCCATCGGTCCAGCACAGCGTTGCCCTCCACTACGGAGTACTCGGTCAAAAATTCAATCGCCAGCCCTGGGGACCTTTTGTAGATCTCCAGGGCCGCCCTCTCCACAGCTGGTTGAAGGGAGAAAAATTTATCCTCCAATTCTTTCTGCACCTTCCTTATGTCCTTTACGGCATCGGAATACCTGCCGTAGGCATAATTGGCCACCAGGTTGAAAATCCACCAAGCAGATTTCCAGGAAAACTTCCTTATGTCCCCCAGGGTGTACCTTTCGGGAATTCTGAGGGCCGAGTCGTAAAAGGGAACATAGCAGTTGGTATATGTATCATCCGGACTATACCAGTAAACCCCTCCTATGGGGTCCGGCAAATAGTCCCTGGCCTGGGACACAAAGGAAAAGGCGGTTTGCTGAGTGGATATGGTCCTTTCCCATCCGTAGGTTTTTCCCTCCAGCTTCCAGGTCACAGGCCTCCAGCTATAGGGATTGTGGAAGGGACCGGCGGTTATGTCGTTCCCCTGA
>JALSNJ010000015.1 GCA_026987025.1 Candidatus Aminicenantota bacterium
TAAATGGGCTTCAGCACTAAATTTAGAAAACTTTTCCCAAAAGCCTTGATTTAATTTTAAATACATATCTTCCCCCTTCCCTCCATGCCCTGGCTGAGTTTTCCGAGAGCAACGCAGACCCGCTGCCCATGTATTATATATCTTCCCTTGCCAAATGTCAAATTTTTTACTATTATTTATTATGGAGGAGGAAATGGAAGGCAGGGAATTTTTCCTTAAAAGGGGAACCGAGGAAAGGTTAAAGGGAAATTTTTCCAAGGCTATTTATTTCTTCAACCGTTATATTGAAAAGGGAGGTTCTGACCCAGAAATAATATTGTGGATGGCGGATAGATATGTGGAGGAAGGAAAGGGAAGGAAGGCGGTGGGCTTCTTGAAAAGGATGACCCGGCGACTAAATTATCCCAGAATCCTCCTGGACCGTCTGGCCACCTTTCTTCAGGAGATGGGTGCCATATCCGAACTGGAGGATTTTGCCAAGGAAATTCCCTATGGGGATGAGTTTTTGAGAGGGCTCCGTCTTCCCCTTGAGGGTGCTTATTCCGACGAAGACCTTATGGAGGTTATAAATCTTTTCTCCGGAAGGGAGGGGGTCCATGCGAGGATGTGGCTTGGGCAAAGGGGCAGGGTTGGATACTCTCCTGTGAAGGCTCCCCTTACCCCCTCCATTTTGAGGAAACATCTTTCCGGTAAATACACTGTGGGGGTTTATCAAATCAAATTGAACAATACTGTGAAATGGGTCGTTTTTGACCTGGATATTTCCTTTAAAAGCCTGAAGGATTTTTTAAGGAGCGGAGATAAGTTTGACAAGGCTATGGGGGAGATGCTTGAAATATTCAAAGAGTTAAAGAATTCACTCTCAAAATCGGGGATTTCTTCTTATATAGAGGATTCAGGTTTCAAGGGTTATCATCTGTGGATTTTTTTCAAGGACCCCGTGAATGCTGGAACGGCCAGGGAGTTCGCAGAGATGTGGGGGAAAAAACTTTCTGTTCCCCCTCAATTTCACCTGGAGATATTTCCAAAACAAGCCAGGGTGCCCTCCAATGGATACGGAAATTTGGTAAAACTTCCAGGGGGAATTCACCTTAAAACAGGCAGAAGGAGTTTTTTCCTTGAAGAGGAGGATTTCTTGAAATTCGTTAAGGGGGCAGAGAGAATAGGTTTGAAGGATTTTAAGAGGAGGTTCTGGGAAATGAAAAGGGAGGAGGGGGAGAAGGTTCCCCTTCCTTTATCCCTGGAAGCGAGCGAGGATTTTAAAATTTTAAGACAGGGATGCGCCGTGATTGATAGCATTGTTGGGAAAATCCTACGCCTCAATCCGATTTCATCCACCGAAAAGAAGGTCCTTGAACACACGGTAGGACATCTTGAGGAGGGTCCTGCAATTCTGGAGGAGCTTTATTCTATTATAGGATATAAAAATCTTTTAAAGAGCCCCCATAGGGGAAACCCCATAAGCTGCGCCAGAATAAAAAAGGAGCTGAAGTATTTGACCGCTTCCCTTCCTTGCGATTGTGATTTTCCCTTCACCGATACTTATCCCAACCCACTTTTGCATTTGAGGAACAGAGAAAGAAGTTCCCAATTGGAATATTTGATAAGGAGGTTCATTTTTTTGAAAAAGCAGAAGAAGGAGGTGGAGGAGAAGATAGGGGAAATAGAGAGGGCCATCCTGGAAAAATTGGGGGAAGGGGAGGAGGCCACCACCAAATACGGAAGGATAAAGGTTAAGGAAGGGAAAATTTATCTGGAAATAACATGAGCAGCCTTTATTTAACAGAGCAAGGCAGTAGCGTTTTTAAAAGGGGAAAACAACTGGTGATCGTAAAGGATTCAAAGATAATAGCCAGGGTGAAGACCTTTGACCTGACCCAGGTGGTGCTTTTTGGGAACATAAATATTTCCACCCCGGTAATTCATTTCTTACTCAGGGAGGGAATTGAGCTCGTATTCCTCTCGCCTTCAGGAAAATTCAGGGGAAGGCTCATTTCCTCTTATCCTAAAAATGTCCAGCTAAGGAAAGCTCAATTTAAAAAAGCAGAGGATGAGAGTTTTAAATTGAACTTGTCCAGGAAGATTGTTTTTGCCAAGCTCAGTAATCAAATTGAAGTTTTAAGGAGGGAGGTTCTGAGGGGAAGGGCCAGTTTAAAAGGGAAGATTGAAGGAATGAAGTCGCTTCTTTCTGAGGTGGAGAAGGTGGGGAGCATTGATTCCCTCAGGGGATATGAGGGCAGGGCTTCGGCCATTTATTTTTCTGCCTTCTCGGAAATTTTAAAATCCTCAGGGTGGAATTTTAAGGGTAGAACTTATCATCCTCCCCAGGACGAGTTTAATTCCCTTTTAAGTTTCCTATACACTTTGCTCTTGAACCAAATGGAAAATTTCCTTCTGCGTCATTCCTTAGAGCCTATTTTAGGGTTTTTCCACGCAGAGGAATACGGAAAGCCTGCCCTTGCCCTGGACCTTATGGAAGAGTGGAGGCCCGTGGTGGCGGATTATACGGCTTTAAAATTGGTAAGGGAAGGAAATATTAATCTTGAAGATTTTTATCGTCCTGGGAAGGAAAGCCCCCCTTATCCGGAACTGGTGGAGGATTTTCGCCATCTCCCTGTGGTTCTCACAAAGGATGGGATAAAAAAGATTGTACTGGCCTTTGAAAGGAGGTTTTCTGAAGCAGTTAATTATAAGAGCAAAAAGGTTAAAATAAAGGAGGCTATGGAAGGGCAGGTGCTTTCAATTAAAGATGAAATAATGGGGGAGGGTGAATACATGGGTTTTGTATGGAGGTGAGATGTTCGTGGTGGTTGCCTACGACATTAGCGATGAAAAAAGGCTTCGCCGGGTGGCCAAGGAGATGGAGAATTGGGGGGAAAGGGTTCAAAAGAGCGTGTTTGAGTGCGAAATGGGGGAGAAGGACTTTCGCAGGATGAGACGAAGGCTCAGGAAATTGATAAATATGAAGGAGGACAGCATCCGTTATTACTTCCTCTGCAGAACATGTAGGGGTAAGATAGAAGTGGACGGTAGGGGCAAGTATTATGAAAGGGAAGAGACCCTGGTTTTATGACTTGACAGAGGGGGATTTTTGTTTTAGTAATTTAAAGGAGGCTTTATGAAGGTTATTAGTTTTTTGGGCACTGGCCCCTATAAAAGGGTTAAATACAAATTTTCCGATGGTTTTTTAAAGGAGGAGGATTTCTTCCCCCTGGTCCTCCTCCATTATCTGCTGGAAAAGGGGGAGGGGGCCCTGGATGTTCTCCTTCTGGTCTCCGAGGAGGTTCTGAGGCACAAAAATTGGTTTCATTTTCAGGGAAGGATAAAGACCATGCCGGCAGTTTCCCTCCATCCTATAGTTTACGAATGGAGGAGGGAGGAAAAACTCTGGGAGGTTTTTCTCGCCCTGGACGAGAAAATAGGGGAGGGCCAGAAGGTGGTGGTGGACATAACCCATTCCTTCCGCTTCATTCCCTTTATAATGGTGATGATGATAAATTATCTGGAGAAGGTCAAGGGAGGGAAGATAGCCGGGGTTTATTACGGGAATTTTGAGGCAAGGGACGAGAAAACGGGGGAGGTTCCTGTTTTTGAAATAGGCCAATTTATGAGGCTTCTGGACTGGACCTTTTCCGTAGAATTTTTCCTGAAAACAGGGAACGCTAAGGTAGCCACTGAGCTTTTGAGGAAGGAAAACGCCGAATTGCATAAAAGGGGAAATAGGCCCAGGCACTTGAGCGGTTTTTCCAGTTTGATAAATTCCCTTTCCTCCGATTTAATAAACCTTAACTGGAAAGGGGCAAGAAGAATCAGGGAGAGAATTTTGAATTTTCCGGCAGAGGCCCTGGAGGATGAGGTAAGGGAGAGGCTTCCCTTTGCGGTTCCGCTTATCAGGAGGCTACATTACTTCGGAACCTCCCTGGAAATAGGGGAAGAATCCTGGGAAAGGCTGACCCTGGAAGAATTGAAAAAGCAGTTAAGTCTTATAAGGTGGTATTTCAACTTCGGATACCTGAGAAATGCTGTGGTCCTCACCAGAGAATTCATAGTAAATTGCTGGATTTATGTCAATGGAATTGAAGAGGGTTGGTTGAGGGAGGATATCCGAAGGACAGAGGAAGGCAAGTTGGTGGAAATTGTCCGCAGGTTTGCAAAGGCCGAGCCTATCTTAAGAAATATAAACTCAATCCTGGATGTTAGAAATGCCATAGCCCACGCCCTCATGAAGGAAAACGAAATGCCGAACCTTGGCAATGTTAAATCCTTTGTTGAATCTTTGGCTCTGGAAGAATTTTTAAGTAAACTTGAGGATATGAAAAATAAATATAAAGGAGTTCTGAATGAGGAAGACGAGCCTGGAGGTTGAAACCATTACCCCCATGTTTATGTATGGGGCGGGCGGGGAACCTGAGCTGAGGGCCTCTGAGTTCAAGGGAATGATGAGGTTCTGGTGGAGGGCAGCCTATGGTGGGAAAGACCTGGAAAGGATGAGGAGGGATGAGGGGGAAATATTCGGAAGCACGGAGAAAAAGAGCAGGGTAAGGGTTGAGGTCATACCTTTAAACTCAGAGATTTCCCCTATTGAGGAAATAATAGGGAGAGATTATTCCCTGCGCTATATTTATTTCTCTCCTATACTCCAGAGGAGAAGAAGGGCCTTTAAGCCCGGCGTTAAATTCAAAATTCAAATTTCAGCTGCGGAGAGAAAGGCCGAAGAAGAGGCCCTGAAGGCCCTATGGCTTGCCGTAAACTTAGGGGGCTTCGGTGCCAGAGCAAGAAGATGCGGAGGAAATTTAAAGGTCCACAGGGCGGCCTCCCCACTGAACTCCCTGAGCTTTGAAGCAGAAGATTTGGAGGATTTTTTCGGGAAGAACCTCGCTTTCATAAAGCCCTCTACCTTTGAAGGGGAGTATTCCAAATTCCCCAGGAGAATTTTCTACAAAGAAATTTCCGCCGCAGGATGGAAGGAGGCGGTGAGGGAGGCTTCAGAATTGTTAAAAACTTTGAGAATGGAAAACAGAGGCTCAAGGGAGTTTTTCGGTCTTCCCTTTAAGAAAAACAAGAAAAGGAGAAGCTCCCCCCTTGTTTTAAAAATATCCGAAATCAACGGAAAATATTTCCTACTCGTTTATTTCCTTTCGGGAACTTTCATGGGAAGGGAAGACAGGGATTTCATAGAAATTAAAAATAGAGTAGAGGATTTCCTTTTAGAAAACGGGTTCAATAAACTTTGGGGGTCAAAATGAAAAACCTTAAAGAAAAATTCTCCGCCCTTTTCCACGATCCCTTAAACAAGAGCTTGGTCCTTTTTGAAGGGGAGGGCCACGAGGAGGTAGCCAAGGAATTGGCCGATGAGCTTCAAATCCCCTGGGAGATCACCGATAGGGCAAAGCTGGCGGACCAGATAGCATCTTCCATGGAGAGGATATTTATAACTAAGGATATGAAGGCGGTTTTTGCAGAAAAGCCCTTCTTCATTCATCCCCTTTCGGGGGAATACGGGAAAATAGCAGGGGTCAATAGAAAAATTAAGGAGGAGGTCAAGGCCACCATAAAGGAAGCCTTCAGGAAATTATCAAATTTCCCCCATGGGGGCCAGCCTGCCGAGGACTTTTACCTTTTCCTCTGGGCCTTCATGAAAAAGTTTATCCTGGAAGAGGGTAGGGGGCTTGAGGAGTTTTGGGAAAAGGCTCCTGCGGACACAAGAATCCCCGACCATTCTATATGGGAACATATATTTTCCACCTCGGCCCTGGCGGGGGTTTTACCCAAGCCGGCCCTGTTGATATTCAGTATAACCCCTGTTCAATCCTTTATTTCTACCGCCAGAAAGACGAGGGACTTCTGGATGGGGAGCTATATCCTTTCCTGGCTTTCCTGGAAGGCCATGGAAGCTATAGCGGAAGAATACGGCCCTGACTCCGTTGTCTATCCTGAACTTCACGACCAGCCCCTGGTTAAATTGTGGTTGCTGGGCAAATTTCCAGAATTTCCCCAAGAATTGAAATCAATGGTGGAGGAGGAGAAAGCCTCCCTTAAAAAGGAACTGCTTTTCCCCACCCTCCCCAATCGCTTCGTGGCCTTTGTGGATTGGGACGATGGCGAAAGGATGGCACGGAAGGCGGAGGAAAGGGCGAGGAGGGCCTTTGAGGAAATATCGGATTTTGTCAGGAATAAAATTGGGAAATCGGACGATGAGCTAAGCAGGCTCTGGGACAGACAGGTGAAAAATTATTTTCAGATTACATGGGTTATAATACCCTTTTTACTTAAAGATAAAAATGTAAGCGGAAAGGCCGGGGAGGTGGATGAGCTCATCCAGGATATAGAAAAATTTTACAGGGAAATCCCCGATTTTGCCTCAAAGATAATAGGAATTTACAAAAATTGGAAGGCGAACCTGCAGTATCCCGCCAACATAGGATTTCTTTATCCTGTAGTTTACGACATAGGAGAAAGGCTGGCGGGGGCCCAAAAGGGGTTGAGGACCAGAGGGGCTGTGGTGGAATATGGATATAAATGCACCCTTTGTGGGGAGAGGGAAGCCCTCCATCCCCAGGGCAAGGTGGGATGGGATGAACTTAACCTCTTCTGGAAGAATTTGAGGGAGTCCCTGGGACCCCTGGGTTATTTCCTCAGGGAGGACGAGAAACTTTGTGGAATTTGCCTCACCAAAAGGTTTGCCAGTCTGTATTTTGAGGAAAAAATTGGAGAAATCTTAGGAGAAAGAGGCTATTTTTCCAACAGTTTCCCCTCCACGGCGGATATGGCGGTATTTTCCTTTAAAAAAAGGGTTTTGGAAAATCGCTCCAAAATAAAGAAGGAAATCCAGGAATTTATAAATGCCTTCGAGAAAATTCCGGAGAAGTTGAGGGGGCCTCTGGGATTTGTGAAAAATTCAGTGCTTTACAGAATGGTCAAGGATGGGGATGAAGTTTTAAAGAAATTCGCCTCCATGGAAGGGGAGTGGCTGTTTGAGGAGAGATATTTGACCAGGTTGCGGGAAGCGGAGGGGGAAGAGGCCTCCAACCTAAAGGAAGCCTTAGAAAAACTCAGGGAATTTCTGGAGGCTGTGAAGGAAAAAATCCATGTATCCCCTGGAAGATATTACGCTGTTTTGAAGTTGGATGGGGATAGCATGGGAAAGACCCTTAAGGGGGAGAAGAACAGCCCCTCCCTTTTCCATTACCATCAGGATGCTAAACAGGCCCTTGCCTCTCAGATGAAGGGGGAACTGGAGGAAATCCCCAGGCCGATTTCCATCCCTGTCCACAGGGCAATTTCCTCTGCCCTCAGGAATTATTCCTTAGAACTCGTGCCGGAAATTGTAGAGGGGGCAGGGGGAAAGGTGGTTTTCGCCGGCGGCGACGATGTCTTTGCTCTTCTTCCCTTAGAGGGTCTTCTTCCCACGGTGGAGAAACTAAGAGCCGCCTTTTCAGGGGAAGTAAACTGGGGGAAAATAGCCGAAGAAAAGGGTTATCTTTCAGGGGAAAACAGGGGATGGATATTGAAAAATTCAAGGCACTTGCTTTCCATGGGGAAGGATGTCTCTGCCTCCGTGGGAGTCGCTATAGTTCACTGGGAATGGCCCCTTTCCCTGGCCATTAAGGAGGCGGGGGAGGCGGAGGAGTTGGCAAAAACCCTTTCCTATAAAGGGAAGGAAAAAAACGGATTTTGCATTTCCTTTCTCAGGAGAAACGGGAGCAGGAGGAGGATGGCTTTTAAGTTCTATCACGGTGAAGGGGAAAAAACCTGGCTCATTCAGGATGCCCTTCTAAAAATCCTCCATCTCTTTGAGGAGGGGAAACTTTCCGTAAGTTCAGTTTACAACATATCCCAGGTTTTCAGGGACCTTCTGGAAAGGCCTCCGGAGGGAAAGCTGATGGAAGTATTCAAGAACGAATTGATAAGGATTTCCATGAGGGGGCAGAAAAGAGAAATTGCCCAGGAGCTCAGGGAGGTTTTTGAGGAGATTTTTGAAAAAACAGAAGGGGGAGAGGCTCTATTTCCTCAGACGGAAAAGGGAAAACTCCCCCTTAAAAACTTTACCCACGGCCTGGAAATCCTTGGATTTCTGGCAAAGGGAGGTGAAGAGTGAAGAGCATATCCATAAAGCCCTTTGATACTTTGTTTTTCAGGGACGGAAGGCCCTTTGGCATGGGGGAGGAAAGCTTCGCCCAATTCGTCTTTCCGCCCTTTCCCACCACCTTTTACGGGGCCCTTCGCAGCAAGATAATAGCGGAAAACGGGGGATACGAAAAATTCAAGAATGGGAAAAACCCAAAACTTACGGCTGTGGCGGGAACGCCCAATTCTAAAGGGAGCCTCCAAATAATAGGGCCTTTGCTCAGGAAGGAAGGGGATTTTGTCCTTCCGCTTCCGGCGGATGTTTTCAGAGGGGAGGACGGAAAGTTTAAAAAGGTTCCCCCCTGCGGCAAGGAAATTCTTCCCTGGAAGGGAAAGGAAGCGGGAAAAATAGCATATTTATTTTTAAATGGGGAGAAAAATGCTTTAAAAGCTGATAGGACCTCCTTATTTAAAAATTCTGATTTCAAAGAATACCTCCTGGGAAAGGGGAAATTTTTCTCAGCGGTGGAGAAGGGGGAAATTTATAAGGCCGAGCCCAAGGTGGGAATAGCCCTGGAGATGCCCTACAAAAGAGTAAGAAGGGGATACCTTTACAGGCTTTCCATGGTCAGGCTTAGGGGAGATGTGGATTTCGTGGTTTTTTATCAGGGCACGAACGCCGTTGCCTTCCCAGAAAGAGGTCTTTTGCAAATAGGAGGGGAGGGCAGGGCAGCCTTTTACAGGGAGGAAGAAGTTTCTCCTCCGGGGCTTTCCCAGGATGAATTTGAAGATGCCATAAAAGGGAAAAAATTTATAAAACTCTATCTTTTGACCCCTGCCTTCATCCATGAAAACGGGCTTCCCTACTTAGAGAAACTCAAAATTTTAGGGCTTAAACTTGTGGGATATTCCGTAAAGGGACTCCTTTGGATAGGGGGTTGGGACATGGCCAAGGGGTTTCCCAAGCCCATGAGGCCTGCATGGTCTCCCGGAAGCATCCTTCTTTTTCAATTTGATGATGGGTACATGGGGAGGGAGTATGGGAAGATTTATCAGGAGGTTAACTTTAAGCCTGTGCTTTGCAAGCCGCAAGGAAACGAGCAGAGCGACGATGCAAAGGAAGGCTACGGAGTGGTTCTCTTGGGGGTGGAAGATGCGGCTTGAAGAGGCCTTTTCCCTTTTAAAGAAAAGACTTCTCCAGCAGGTTAAGGAACATTATGGTGATAATCTTGTTAGCCTGGTGATTTTTGGCTCAGCCGCCAGGGGAACCCAGAGCCCTGAATCGGACCTTGATTTTCTCCTTGTGGTCAAGGGGCTTTCCCGGGGCAGAGGAAGCAGAACCAGGGATTTCATTGAGGGGGTGGAAGAAAAAATGGAGGATTTACTGAACGCCCTTCGCCGCCAGGGTTATCCCATAGAACTTTCCCCCATTATAAAAACCCCCGAGGAGGTCCTTCAGGGTGGCTTCATTTACCTTGATATGATGGAGAGCGCTGAGGTCCTTTACGACAGGGATGGATTCTTTAAGGGATTTATGGAAAACTTCCGCCAGAAATATCCTGAGTCTAAAAAGGTCTTCTTTAAAGGTGGATATTACTGGGAGGTGGGAGATGCTAACGAATAAACTGGTGGAGGCCTACCTTAAAAAATGCAAAAAAAGGGTTAAGATTTTGCGATTTTTCTTTGAGGAAGAGGATTTTTCCGATGTGGTGAGGGAGTCTCAGGAAGTGGTGGAACTTTGTGGGAAGGCCCTTTTAAGGGTCATGGGAATAGACCCACCCAAGTGGCACGATGTAGGGCCTATTTTAAAGGAACAGGTGGAAAGGTTTCCTCAATTTAAAGAAGAATTTGAAAAATATGCCCGCTTCTCCAAATGGCTGAGAAAGGAAAGGGAACTTGCCTTCTACGGGGAGATAGACTTCATACCCACGGAGGAATACACTGAGGAAGATGGGAAAATGGCCATAGAGGCTGCGGAGTTTTCCCTCCGCCTTTTAAGAAGATTTGTAAAGGAGGTAGGAAATGTTTAAAGAGGGACTTCTGCTTTTCTATGTGGCTGAAACATCCATCCATCCGGGAAGCGGCTCCGAGGTGGGGATAGTGGACCTTCCCATTCAGAGGGAAGTCCACACGAAAATTCCCATAATAAGGGGTTCTTCCCTTAAGGGGTCCTTCAGGGACTACTGGGGAAGCTTGCAGAACCTTCCCCAGGGCATAGAGGAGGAAAAGAAAAGAACCGCCTCCTCCTATCTTCGCCAAATTTTCGGACCTGAGCCTGAGGGCCTTACGGAGGAGAAGGCCTTTGCCTCAGCCGCCTCCTTCACCGACGCCAGGGTTCTACTCTTTCCAGTGAAATCCTTCAAAAACATCTTCGCCTATGTGACCAGCCCCGGAGTCCTCAAAAAATTTCTCCAGGACCTCAAATGGGCGGGTATTGAGCTGGAGTTGAGCAAATTGGAGAAGGAAATAGGGCCAGGGGAGGCCCTGGCGAAGGATGCCATGGAAGAAGGAGGGGAGGTATTCCTGGAGGAACACAGGTTCAAAAGGGTGGAGGACATCGGAAATATAGGAAAAGAACTTGCAAAAGCAATTTTTGCAAGTGAAGAGGATTTTCGCAAAATCAAGGTTGAAGAGCACCTGGTGGTCCTTTCCGACGACGATTTCCAATACTTCCTCCACCATTCCACGGAGGTGGTGGCCAGGATAAGGATAGACCAGGAAAAGGGGACGGTGAAGAGGGGAGGGCTATGGTATGAGGAAAACCTCCCCTCCGAGACAATACTTTACAACCTCGTGCTATTTTCCGATGGCAGGGACCCACAGGCCAAGGAAAACTCCTCCGCTAAGGACATAAAGGAAGTGTTTGAAAAGGCGTGTCCCCAAATCCTTCAACTGGGGGGAAACGAAACCGTAGGCAGAGGATTTTTGAGGCTCT
The DNA here is from genome assembly GCA_026987025.1 of Candidatus Aminicenantota bacterium. Classification (GTDB taxonomy): domain Bacteria; phylum Acidobacteriota; class Aminicenantia; order S016-38; family S016-38; genus JALSNJ01. Next base: position 11,003 of record JALSNJ010000015.1, read on the forward strand.
ATCCCTGCTCAACCAAGGAGGGGAAAAATGGCTGATGGGAGAACCAAACTTCTGGACAAAAATGTGGAAAGGGGAAATTATGCGTGGGGGTGTGTGGAGAACCTGAGGAGGGTCCAGACCAGAGAAGGTTTTGACCTGAAGGAAACCGACTACAAAAGCTATGCCAAAAAACTTCCGGTTATGATACTTACCAACGGTTTCTCCCAGGCCATGGCCTTTGCCTTTTCCAAGGGGTTCACCGTGGAAAAAAAGAAGCTCAAGGTGAAGACCTGGGGATTGATTTTTTACCATTTGGCCCGGTGGCTTAAAAATGAAAACCTGGAGTTAGAACACAAAGCAGAGCAAATTTACCGCTCCAGCGAAGATTTCATGAAGGAAATTTTGAACCTTCCCCCCTCCAGCTATAGGGCTTACCAGGAAGAGGCCCTCAGGGTTCTCAACTGGATAAGCAGGGTGGCAGAAGGGAGAATACTTGAGGAGGCCGAATGAAGGGTTTGATTATAAAAAACGGGAAATTTTATCTTAAGACCAGGAAAGGAGAAATTCCCCTGGTAAGTCCCTCCCCGGTTTCCCTTCAGGTTTTGCACCGGCCCAAGGGGATAAACTTTTCCCTCCTATTCAACAAATACTGGTGGAAATGGAAGTGGGAAAAGGAAGACGGGTTCGTTAAACTGGAGCTGATAAAGAGCGCTGAAGAACTGAAGGAGATAATTCAGGCCTTCCCCTGGGAACATCTGAGGGACTTCCAGAGGAAGATGGAGGATTTTATAGAGCGGCTGAAGGCTCAAGTGGGGGAAGAAAACCTTTGTGAGATGACCTTGAGGGCCAGCCAGAGGTTGGTGGTGGGCCTTGGGGCCGTTCACCTTCACGAAACCACCATGGTGCTTCATCACACCTTTGGAGTTCCCTACATTCCCGCCTCCGCCGTCAAGGGAATGGTCCGCAGCTGGCTCATAGAAAAAATATGGGAAAAATCCGGCGGGGAACAGGGCAAGGGGAAAGCAGAGCAGTGGCTGGAGAAGGGCGAAATTGCAGGGGAGGATGGAAAGCCGAGGCAAAAGGAAATGGTTCAATGGGGTCATAGAATCTTAGGAGGGGAAAAGGAAAAGGGCGCTGTGGTTTTCCTTGACGCTTATCCATTATCTCTCAGACTCTCTGTAGATGTTATCAATCCCCATTACCCCAAGTATTACCAGGGGAAGGAGCCACCTTCCGACTGGCAGAACCCAGTTCCGGTCTTCTTCCTCACCGTGGATAAAGGTTCAAAATTCAGGTTTTCCTTCTTTATAGGAGAAAAAGCAGGGAAAGAAGAAAGAGAAAAGTTAAGAGAAAAGACGGAGCAATGGCTAAAGGAAGCCCTCCTGGAACATGGTCTGGGAGCTAAGACTTCCATAGGATACGGGATTTTCAAAGGATAAAGGTCGGAAAATCCTACAGGGATAAACCCCCTGGCGAGCTCTGCTTTTTATTGAACTGCAGGAGGCCGGGCTTTAAATTTCCTCAAGGGGGGAAACCTTCAAAATCGGGGCCGATTTAAAAAGTCAATAGTCTGGTCGCAATCCCCTATGAGGCAGGGCATGGATTCGGACCCAGAGTTGAAAGAAAGGGGGAAGAGGGGGGAGCTGCGCGTCGCAATCCCCTATGAGGCAGGGCATGGATTCGGACTTGGTTAGAAGAAGGAGGCGGATACATAGCTATTTATGCTAATGAGTCGCAATCCCCTATGAGGCAGGGCATGGATTCGGACTTGTTGCAAAGTGGGATGACCTTGTTCATCAAGCATATAATGTCGCAATCCCCTATGAGGCAGGGCATGGATTCGGACGCAGAAATTCCTGGTTCAGGATCCTCTGGCTCTGGTTCTTGTCGCAATCCCCTATGAGGCAGGGCATGGATTCGGACGGGCGGTTTGCCTACACCCCGGAGGAGGTGGTGGAGTTTCTCGTCGCAATCCCCTATGAGGCAGGGCATGGATTCGGACCGCAAACCCCCACGGTTAAAGGCTATGGAGGGCGGGTTTTTCTTTCCTCGAACCTCTTTACTTATAAATATCCCCCCCCATCCCCATTTTAGCAATTACTTAAATGGGCTTCAGCACTAAATTTAGAAAACTTTTCCCAAAAGCCTTGATTTAATT
>JALSNJ010000016.1 GCA_026987025.1 Candidatus Aminicenantota bacterium
AATAAAATTGTGAAGGGAAGGTTTCTAAAGGGAAGGGGGGAGGCCGTGGTGGGATGGAGGCTTGCCAGGAACCTGGGGGTATCCACGGGGGAAAGGGTGGCTGTGCTCGTTCAGGGGAGGGACGGGAGCCTTGGGGCCAAGCTCTTTGATGTGGTGGGCGTTTTCAGAACAGGGGTCATTGACCTGGACAGGGAGAAGGTTCTGATTTCCTTATCGGATGCGGACGAACTATTCTCCATGGGGGGAAGGGTAACATCGGTGGTGCTTTATTCGGAGAGGGACTTTGAGGAAAAAATCGGACCCATAGAAGAGGCCCTGGGCGGGGAGCTTGAAATTATCCCCTGGCAGAAGATGATGCCGGAACTCCTGGAGATGATAGACTTTGACAGGGCAGGGGCATACACCATGTATCTAATTTTGCTCCTGGTGGTAATCTTCGGGCTTTTAAACACCATGCTTATGGCGGCGGTGGAGAGGAGGAAGGAAATCGGGGTTATGAGGGCCGTGGGCATCCCAAAGGGAAAAATAGGCTTGCTCCTGGCAGAGGAGTCCCTCCTGACCTCCTTAGCAGGGGTGGTCCTGGGGGAGGTCCTCTCCCTACCCCTTCTTCTCTACTTCCACAGCCATCCCATAAAACTGGGGGGGAAGATGGCGGAGGTTTACGAAAGCTTCCAGTTCGCTCCGGTTATGCCAGCCCTCCTCTCATGGGAAATATTCGCTGTGGTGGGGGCAGGGGTTCTCCTTCTTTCGCTTTTCGTGGCGATCTTTCCCGTGGCCAGGGTCTTGAGGGAGGACCTTGCCCATCAGCTCAGATTTGAAAAATAGGAGGAGACATGGAGATACTAAGGGCAGAGGGTATAAAAAAATACTTCACCGACGGAGCCGTGGTGAAGGCCGTGGACGGGGTGAGCCTTAGCCTTAAGAGGGGGGAATTCGTTGCCCTGGTCGGTCCCTCCGGCTCAGGCAAAACCACCCTCCTCAATGTTCTTGGAGGAATAGAAAGGCCCACAGAGGGGAAGGTATTTCTGGAGGGGAAGGAGATAACCTCCATGGGTGAGGGCGAACTGGCGAGGCTAAGGCTTAAGAAATTGGGCTTTGTCTTCCAGGCCCTGAACCTCATCCCGGTCCTTACCGCCTACGAGAATGTGGAACTGCCCCTGATCTTCTTAGGGGTGGGAAAGAGAAGGAGAAGGGAGATGGTTTCAAAGGTTTTCCGTGAGCTGGGGATAGAGGAACTTTCCTCAAGGATACCACCGAAAATGAGCGGAGGCCAGCAGCAGAGGGTGGCGGTGGCCAGGGCAATAGTCCACGAGCCCCTCCTGGTCCTTGCCGACGAACCCACGGCAAACCTTGACAGCGAAAACGCCATATCCATAGTGGAGATGATGAGGCGGTTGAGCAGGGAGAAGGAAATAACCTTCCTGGTGGCCACCCACGACCCCAGGGTGTACGAAAGGGCCGGGAGGGTTTTGAGGATCCTTGACGGGAGGATAGTTGAGGATTAAAATCCTGCCCCTTGCCCTGCCCCTCCTCGCCCAGGTAAACGGCTACATGTACTTTTCCTCCGTTTTCATGGATTATCAGGGGCAAAGGAGCCTTTCCCTGCTTTCTGCGGCGAGGGTAAACTTAAGGTGGGAAAGGGGACCCCTTAAACTGAAAATATCCCCTGTGCTCTTCTCCCTGGCGGCAGAGGAGGGGAATTTATTTCTCCTTACGGGCTTTGACCCCGGAGCCTCCCACAGTTTATTCTTAATAAAGCAGAGGGACCTTACCTCCTTCCTCTCCCTTGACAGGGCCTCCCTCACCCTTTATCTGGGAAGGCTTTCCCTTACCCTTGGAAGAGATAGGTATCCCTGGGGAAAGGCCAGGTTTTTCTCCCTTCTGGACAGGTTTAACCCCTACAATCCCTTCTCCCTCCTGGGCGAAAGACAGGGAACGGACGGGGGAAGGCTGAGATTCTATCTGTCGGATTTTTCCTGGGCTGAGGGCATTTACGCAAGAAGGTCTGGAAGGAGCCTTCCTTTACGGAGTCTCCCTCTTTTTTCTCTTTTTAAACTTTGACCTTCAAATTGCCGGAGGAAGGTTCACGGAAGGATTCCTTGCCCTGGCCCTTGAGGGGGATTTAGGGGGAGTGGGGATAAGGGGGGAGGTTCTTCACAGCGGAAAGGAAACGGAGTTCGTGGCAGGGGCCGATGCCCAGATAACCCCGAGGCTTTATTTAATAGGAGAATTCCTAAGGAGCCGCGGAAGCTTCTATCCTCCGGGGGAGTTTTTGCTCCTGGGAGGAAGCCTCTCCATAACCCCCCTTTGCCGGTGGGAGGTTTATCTTCTGCGGCTGTCGTCTGACTACGCCCTTTTTGCAACCCTTAAATATTCCCTCTCTCCCGGGGTGGACCTTTACCTGACATTTCTAAGGGGAGGCTCAAAGAGCTCCTGGCCCCTCCCCATGCTCCTTTCCCCCTCCTGGAAACTGTATTTTTAACCTGTTTACCTGCACATAAAAGAAAGAGCGTTTAGGGAACCCTTTAGCGGCAAAGTGCACCCTTTGCCCTTTACTTACCCTGTGTTGTACTTTCCCTATGATTGAGGTAATAGACAGGGAAGAGGAGCTCAGAAGGTTAAAGGGGCTATTTACAGCAACACCCAACGCCATTTATTTCTACTTTGGCCCTAAAAGCTGCGGGAAAACCACTGTAATCCAGGAGGCCATATACCAGAGCGTGCAGGAGGGACAGCCTGCCTCCTTTTACTACTACGACCTTCGGGAGCATTTTCTTCCGGACTACAAGGCTGTCTTATATGTTCTCTTTGACACGGAGCACGGGCGAAGGAAGATAATGAGGCGAGGCAGCTGGGAGATGGACCTTAAGGTTTTCAAGGTGAGCAGGGAGGTTTTCCAGGAGATGGTGGCGAAGGAGAGGAATCCCTTTGAGGCCATGGAGGAAAGGCTCATGGAGGAGGAGGCGGTTCCCAACATAATCATAGACGAGCTTCAGAAGCTGAGGTGGATATACATAAACGGAGAGAGACAATTTGTGGACGAACTTTTAAACTTCTTCGTCACCATAACCAAGGCCTCCCACTTGGCCAATGTATTTATCCTGACCTCAGACACCTTCTTCATAGAGGAACTTTACGGAAACTCCAAACTGGCGGCAGCCTCCAAATACATGAAGATGGGGTGGATACCGGAGGAGGAGATAGCAAAATACTTAAGCAGGCACGGTTTTAATGATGATGAGATTTCCTTGGTATTGGAGAAGCTTGGGGGCTACGGCTGGG
>JALSNJ010000017.1 GCA_026987025.1 Candidatus Aminicenantota bacterium
AGGAGGCTGCTTCAAATACACCTTTAAAGCCAGGGGTGTCCGGGGATATGTCCGGCCAGCCTCTTTTGCTTATCTCCTTTACCTTTTCCACATATTCCCGGGTATGGAAAAGGAGAAGGTCCTCTTCGGAGGCCATGGGGAAGTCCTCCAGCTCAAATTCCAGGCCCAGCTCCCTGAACCTCCTTACAGCCCTTTTATACCTGTCACCCCTCATGGGGTGAGAATCCCCCAGGTGAAGAAGGGAGAGATTTTCGTTAAAGGCGATCTTCATCTTAACCTCCGTGATAAAATTTTATTTCAAAAGGAGGTAAAATGAACAGTCTTACCCTGGTAATAGGAAGCGACGACGGCAAGAACATATTTTCGGGTCATCTGGGCGATTCCCAAAGGTTTTACATTTATCGGATGGCGGAAGACGGCCACCGGGAGCTACTTCGGGTAGTGGAGAATTCATCTCCGCAGGAGAAGGAGCACGGAGGAGAAGGAAAGATGAAGGCCATTCTTTCCCTCCTGGGGGAAATAGACCTCATGGTTGCCAGGAAAAACAGCCCCAATTTCCGGAAAATAGCAGCCTCCAGGCCCATTCAGCCAGTAAGGGTAAGGGTGCAGACCATAGAGGAGGCCTTAGAACTGGTTAAGAAGAACTTTTCCTTCTTGGCAGAACTCGTGCGCAGAAGAAAAGCCGGGGAAAGGCCGAGGCAAATCCCGAGGCTGGATTAGTTGCCCGGTGTTTTAATTTGGAATAAAATTAAAGGGTGGGAATAAGGGAAAACATACAGAGGGTAAGGGAGAGGATTGAGAGGGCGGCCTTGCGCGCAGGGAGGAACCCTGGTGAAATAAGGTTAATGGGGGCCACCAAAACCGTCCCACCGGAAAAAATAAGGGAAGCCTATGGGGCAGGGCTCCGTCTTTTCGGGGAAAACAGGGTTCAGGAAGGCATCAGAAAAATCCAGGAGCTTAAGGACCTCCCCATAGAATTCCATTTCATAGGAGTCCTTCAGTCCAACAAGGTAAGGAAAGCGGTGGAAAACTTCTCCGCAGTTCACTCCGTTTCCTCCCTGAAACTGGCAAGAAAAATAAGTTCCGCCGCCCTGCAAAAGGGTATATCCTATCCTGTGTTCTTTGAGCTCAATCTGGGGGCAGAAGAAAGCAAATCCGGATTTTCTGAGAAGGAATTTTTCTCCTCCCTGGAGGAACTCTCCTCCCTTTCAAACCTCAAGCCCTTAGGACTTATGACCATCCCTCCCTTAGGAGAGGACCCCCAACCTTATTTCATAAGGTTAAGGGAGATATTGGAGGAAGTTAAAGGGGTTTTCGGTCCGCAGTTCAAAGAACTATCCATGGGTATGAGCGACGATTACGAGATCGCCGTGGAGGAAGGGGCCACAATCCTCAGGATAGGAAGGGCTATCTTCGGAGAGAGAAAATGAGCCTGGTGGGAAACATGCTCCTTGGGTTGCTGAAGGTTGTGGATGTTCTCATTGAAATAGAAATTCTGGCCATAATATTAAGGGCCATTCTCTCATGGTTCCCCTATCTTTACATACCCTGGCTCCACAGGCTTCTCTGGGTCCTCACCGAACCCCTGTTAAGGCCTTTGCGGAGGATGGCCCCACCATGGAAAACCGCAGGTCTGGACCTCAGCCCCCTTATAGCTATCTTTCTCCTCTGGGCTTTCAGGGCCGTGATAATAGATCCTGTAAAAATATCTTTAATTTATGGAGGTGGACCATGAGGATAACCCCTTCGGACATAGAAAAACAGGAATTCAGCGTGAAGATGAGGGGTTACGATAAGGAGGAGGTGAGGAATTTCCTCCTGTTTATTGCCCAGGAGCTTTCTAACCTCCTGCTGGAAATGAACGAATTGAAAAAGAAGTACCTGCAGGCAGAAGAAAGGATCAAGGAGATGGAATCCAGAGAGAAAATACTGAAGGAAACCCTTATAGCTGCCCAGAGGTTCTCGGAGGAACTCAAGGCCAACGCCAAAAAGGAAGCGGAAATAATGATAAAGGAGGCGGAGTTAAAGGCCGATCAGATAATATCCAAGGCCATGGAAAGGCTCAGGGAAATCAATATGAGCATCAACAGGATGAAGGCGGAGAAGCAGAACATAATAAACCAGATCAAGGTTTTTGCCCTGTCCCTTCAGGAGCTCATCTCCAGGGAGGACGAAGGTGAAGATAGAGGTGAAGGTTCATCCAAAAGCAAAGCGAGAAAAAGTTCTAAAGGGTAATCCCTGGCAGGTCTGGGTAAAGGAGGCTCCGGAAAAGGGGAAGGCCAACGAAAGGCTCAGGGAGATAGTAGCCGAGGAAATGGGGGTTTCTAAGAGCAGGGTCAAAATCGTAAAAGGGATTTCTTCCAGGTTTAAAATCCTGGAGGTGAACGATGATTGAAAGGCTTTTTTCCCTTAAGCAAAGGGGAACCAGTTTCAGGACAGAATTCAGGGCCGGGACTGTAACCTTCCTCTCCATGGCGTACATAATAGCAGTCCAGCCGGTTATTCTCTCCCAGGCAGGCATGGACCCCGGGGCCGTCATGGTGGGAACATGCATAGCCTCGGCCATTGCCACTTTGATAATGGGGCTTTACGCCAACTACCCCATTGGTCTGGCCCCTGGCATGGGCGAAAACTTTTATTTTTCCTATACCTTGGTGAAGGGAAAGGGAATCCCCTGGAGGACCGCCCTGGGCATAGTTTTCCTTTCAGGAGCCGCCTTCTTAGGAGTTTCCCTGCTCAGGATAAGGGAAAAAATAATAGACGCCATCCCCAGGAGCCTCAAAAACGGGATCGCCGTGGGCATAGGCTTCTTCATAGCAATGCTCGGCCTCAAGGATGCGGGTTTTGTGGTCCTGAGGGAGGGAGCTTTAACCCTGGGCAACCTACACCATCCCGGAACCCTGCTGGCCACCGTAGGCCTGGTAATAATTGCCGTTCTAATGGCCAGGAGAATCAAGGGGGCTATTTTCATAGGTATGCTTATAACCTTCCTCCTTGGCCTTCCCTTCGGCATAGTAAAATTCCACGGGATAGTGTCAAAACCCCCTTCCCTCTCCCCCATATTCCTCAAGATGGACATCAAAGCCGCCCTTTCCCTTTCCTTCATTGTTCCAATCCTGGCCTTCTTTATAATGGATATGTTTGACACCATAGGAACCCTCATAGGCATAGCAGAACAGGCGGGTTTTGTGGACGAAGAAGGAAGGCTTCCGGGGATGAAGAAAGCCCTGCTGGCGGACTCGGCCGGGACCTTAATAGGAACCACCCTGGGAAATTCCACCGTCACCTCCTACATAGAATCCGCCACCGGGGTGGCGGAAGGGGGAAGGACCGGCCTCACCGCCGTCTTCGTCTCCCTCTATTTTCTGCTCTCGGTTTTCTTCTACCCCTTTATAAAGAGCCTTATCGGAGGCTACAGCTGGGGAGGTGCTGTGGTTCACCCCATTACTTCGCCGGTTCTAATAATAGTTGGAGCCATGATGTTTGCCAATGTGAGGAAAATGAACTTAGAAGACCCCACCGAGTACATACCCTCCCTTCTCACTGTTCTGGGAATGCCCCTTACCATGAGCATATCCGATGGACTGGGCTTTGGCTTCATAAGTTATGCTTTGCTGAAGCTCCTCTCCGGCAGGGCCAAGGAAGTGAGCCTTACCCTGTACATACTGGCTCTGGTCTTTGTTTTGAAGTTCGCATTTTTGTAAAATTAAACCATGAAAATTCTGGAGGTAAGGGATCTAAGGAAAACCTACAAAACCGGCTTTCTCCTTAAAAGGAAGGAAGTTCTCCACGGGGTAACCTTTTCCGTGGAAAAAGGCTCGGTGGTGGGGCTTCTGGGACCCAATGGGGCGGGAAAGACCACCACTATAAAGAGCATACTTGGAATTACCCGAATAGACTCAGGAGAAGTATTGGTATTCGGAGAAAAACTCAACAAAGGGATAAAGAGGAAGATAGGCTATCTTCCGGAGAATCCTTCTTTTTACGATTACCTGACAGGGAGGGAGATTTTAAGGGAATTTTCCAGGTTCTACGGGAATGTGGACGAGGGGGAGATAAACAGAGCCCTGGAGGAAGTGGGCCTTTTCTCTTACGGGAACAAAAAGATAAAGACCTACTCCAAGGGGATGCTCCAGAGGCTGGGGCTCGCCCAGGCTGTCCTTCATCAGCCTGAGCTTGTAATACTGGATGAACCCATGAGCGGCCTGGACCCCCTGGGAAGGAGGGAATTCAGGGAAACGATAAATCGGCTGAGGGAAAAGGGCAAAACCATCCTCTTTTCCTCCCACATACTTCAGGATGTGGAAATGATTTGCGACCATGTGATTCTCCTATACGAAGGCAGGGTCGTAAAGGAGGGGGTACTTGAAGAAATGCTGGAGCAGGAAATTAAGTTCTTTGAAATAACGGTGGAGGGGACCGAAGTAGAGGGAAGAGAACCCATACGCCGTTCTGCCAACCGCCTCCTCTACAGGGTAGAAACCGAGGAGGAGGTCCAGGGTATTATCCAGGAGACCCTCAGGAAAGGGGGAAAGGTAAGGGCAATAATGCCCAGAACCCTTACCCTGGAGGAAATATTCATAAGGGAGGTCCAGAGGTGAAGTCGTGGTGGACCGTGGCGAGAATTACACTGAAGGAGGGGTTCAGGGATAAGGTTTACCTCAGCTTCCTGTTTTTCGCGGTAGTTCTCCTTTTTCTTTCCATATTCTTGGGAATGCTGGTGGTGGGGGACCCTGCAAAGGTCATAGCGGACTTCGGCATGGCCATCATCAGCCTCTTTTCCCTGCTGATGGTAATATTCGTGGGAGGCGGCAGTCTGATGAAGGAAATACAGAAGAAAACGGCCTTGGTGGTTCTATCAAAGCCCATAACCCGGGGGGAGTTTATACTGGGAAAGATCGTGGGCATATGGATGGAAGCGGTATTAAATGTCTTCGCCATGAGCCTTCTTCTATTCCTCCTGGTGGCCTCCCGCGGTAGCATAATGTGGGGGATCTTCGTCCAGGCCGGCCTTCTCTCCTTAGAAATGGGCGTTCTCTCCTCCATATGCATCCTCTTTTACACCTTTCCCACCTACTTCCTTTCCATGCTCTTCACCTTAAGCTTCTACATAGTCGGACATCTGGCCCCCACCATTGAGAAGGCCTCCAGAACCATAGAAACCGCATGGCTCCGGGACCTGACCCGCTGGGTTTCCTACCTCATCCCCAACCTGGAGTACTTTAACCTCAAAAATCAGGTAATATACGGCCTGCATGTTCCCGCCTCATTTTATTTAAAATCCTTCCTTTACTTTTTCCTCCTTTTCTTCATATTCACCTCCTTAGCTATATTCTCCTTCCGGAAGAGGGAGGTATGAAAAGGGCTGCCTGGGTTCTCGCTCTCCTCCTCTCCTATGTCTTAGTGGTTAAGTTTAACCTTCGCTACAAAAATCTAAATCTTCCCTATTCCTACGAGGCCTGGGTAATCAAGGTTCCTGCAAAGCACCTGAAGGACTTCGCCTTAGGGTATCAAAATTTACTGGCTGACCTGACCTACATATGGGCCATTCAATACTTCGCCACCCCGGAAATTCCCCGGAAGACCAGAAGGAGGAACCTCAGGAAATTCTTTGAGGCCATATGGTCCCTGGACCCAAAGTATCTGGAGACCTATTCCATAGCGGCCCTCATAGCCGACCTGGACTTCCAGGACCCCCAGACGGCCATAGATTTCCTGCTGGAGGGGTTCAGGAGGAACCCAGAGGCCGTGGAGCTTCTGGAGGAGGCCGCCTTTTACGCCTTCGCCAGGAAGAAAGATTACGACCTGGCCTACCAGCTTTACATGAAGGCCTACCGGTTAAAGAAGGACCCCAAAACCCTTCGTCTGGCCGCCGCCATGCTGGAGAAGAAACAAAATATAAAGCTGGCCTGGAGCTACTGGATGCAGGTTTACCAAGAGACTGACTCCGAATACCTCAAAAAGATCGCCTGGCTACATTTATACAAGATAAAGGCAAGGATGGACCTTCAAGTCCTGAGGGAGAAAATTCAGGACTTTAGAAGAAGGTTCGGAAGAAACCCGCTCTCGCTGGAGGAACTGAAAAGGGTGGGACTTTTAAAGGAAATACCCAGGGACCTGGACGGACATCCCTATAAATACGACCCCGTAAGCGGGGAAGTAAAACCAGCCAAGGGGAAGCTTTGGAAGTAGCAGTTCGAGTTTTCGTTTTCCTCTTCGGCCTGGCGTGGGGGAGCTTCCTCAATGTGGTTATATACAGGGTCCCGGAGGGCATATCCCTGCTCAAGCCCAGGTCCTTCTGCCCTGTATGCGGAAACCCAATAAAGTGGTATGACAATATCCCGGTTCTGAGCTACATCCTCCTCCGGGGAAGGTGCAGATACTGCGGGGCCACAATACCCATAAGGTATCCCTTAGTGGAACTCTGGACGGGCCTTACCTTTTTGCTGCTCTGGGCGAACTTTTCTCCCCATGTGCCGGAGCTTTTAAGGGGGTTAATTTTTACATCCCTGCTTATAGTTTTGGCCGGAATAGATGCCACAAAAATGCTCCTTCCGGATATTTTTACTCTACCGGGAATCCTCACGGGGGTCCTCTTCTCCCTGTTTCTGAGGCCCGGAATTAAGTCCTCCCTCCTGGGAGCTGCCCTCGGTTATGGGTCCCTCTGGTTGTTTTACAAGCTCTTTCTTCTGGCTACCGGAAAGGAGGGAATGGGGTTCGGGGACTTCAAGATGTTCGCCATGGTGGGGGCCTTCCTGGGGGTGGAAAACCTCATACCTGTGCTGCTGATATCCTCCCTTACAGGGGTTCTGGTGGGACTTCCCATGATGATAATTAAGAAAAAAAGGGACCTGGCTTTGCCCTTCGGTGTCTTCATGGCCCTGGCCTCCTGGTTAATATATGTTTTCAAAATAGACCTTATAGAGGTCTCCTTAAGGCTAATGCCATGAGAAGGGTAGCCCTGGTTCTAATACTGGTGGTGGTCTTCTTCTGGGCATTGGCCAGTTACGGTATCCTGGCGAATCTTTCCCCTGCCGCAAGCATACAGAAGTATCAGAGGCTCAAACAGGCCTGGGCATGGGTATCGGTATTTTCGGTGATGCTCATCCTCCTGTTTACCATCTGGGCTTCCATATCCTCTGAGCAGCGTAAAACCCCTTCGGTGGACCCTGAGCTTCTCCGGCTCCTTTCCCAGAGAGGAGCCCTTATGAGCAAAATTCTCCAGGAAATAATAGACAGGCTGGAAAGCCCTGCCTTCGTTTTATCCGGGGAAAAGGTGTTGTTCAAGAATAGGGCCGCCCAGCAACTTCCTTCCCTATCTATACCCGTCCTGGCCCGCAGGTTTGAAATAGAAAAGGTGGAGCTGAGCATGGGGGAATCCATAGCCACCCTCTACATTCTTAAGGACACGGAAAAGATCAAGGAGGAGGTAAAAAGGGAGGAGGAAAGGAAAAGGTTAATTTCTCTGGGGGAGCTGGCTTCCTTCCTTTCCCACGAAGTAAAAAATTCCCTGTCCGTCATATTAGCCCTGCTGAAAACCGGAAAAACCCGGGAGATAAAGGGGGAGGTGGAGGAACTCTCCAGGATGGTGGATCAATTCCTAAGGGAAGCAAGACCTGTAAATCCGGTGCTGCAGAATCTCACCTTGAACGAGGAATTCTTTTCCCGCTGGAGGGTTCAGGTTAGAGGTACCGCCAGGGTTAAGGCTGACCCCTACATACTCCAATTAATCATGGATAATTTAGTGAAGAACTCCCTCCAGGCAGGGGCATCCCGGATAACCCTGAGCATAAAGGAGGAAGGAAGGTTTGCTCTTCTGGAATACAGGGATAACGGCGAGGGCATAGACGAAAGCGAAAAAGATTCCATATTCCTGCCCTTTTACTCCAGAAGGAAAGGCGGGACGGGACTGGGCCTTTCCTTTGCCAAGAAGGCCCTCTTAGCCATGGGAGGAGATATATGGGCGGAGCCTTCAGAAGGAGGTGCTAAATTCCTGATAAAAATACCCCTTTCGTAATATGTCTATGCGGAGGCATAGCCACGGGAAAAAGCACCGTGGCAGAGGTATGGGAAAGGATGGGCCTCAGGGTAATAAGGGCTGACCTGGTGGGCCACCGTGTTCTTGAGTTTCCCCATGTAAAAAGGGCCCTGGTGGAAAGGTATGGAAAGGGCATACTAAAAAATGGAAGGGTGGACCGGGGAGCCCTGGCCCAAAGGGTTTTCGGGATTTCCGAAGAATTACGATTTCTGAACGCCCTTACCCATCCCGAAATCAAAAAAATAGTGGAAAGGGATATTAAAGGGGAAAAGGGCCCTGTGGCCCTGGAGGCCGCACTTCTCTTTGAGATCAGCCTTACGGAGCTCTGCAATGTAATAATCTGCACCTATTGCTCCAAGGAAACCCAGATAAAAAGGCTTCTGAAAAAGGGATTGTCCCTTAGGGAAGCCCTGGCAAGGCTGGCTTCCCAGAAGCCCCCGGAATACTACGCCTCCAGGGCCCATGTAGTCATAAATACAGAAGCCGACCTGAAGGAAGTAAAAAAATCCGCCGAAAGAGTAATCCAGCAATTAAAGGAGGGAAAATGGGTTCTCCCAGAAGCAAAGTAGAGGTAAAGGGTTTTGAGGCCCGGTATTACGACCTTTTGATGGGAATTCTGACCCTGGGCCAGTACAACCGATGGATAAGGAAGGCCGTTAGAGACAGCGGAGCGGCTCCCGGATGGAGGGTGGCGGAACTGGGTTCAGGAACCGGAGTGGCAGCCTGCGAATTTTCCAGAATTATAGGGGAAGGCGGAAAATACATGGGCCTGGACATCGGGAAAGAAATGATGGAAAAGGCCAGGAAAAGGTGCAGTTCAAGGAAAAATGTGGATTTTCTTTTTCAGAGAATTGAGGAACCCTTTACCCTGCCCTTCCAGGCTGACCTTTTCTTCGTTTCCTTCGTCATGCACGGGCTGGAGGATTACGACAAAGAAAAAGTTCTGGCCAATGTGAGGGAAAATTTAAGGCCAGGAGGTTACTTCGCCGTCCTGGACTACTCCCAGATGAAGGTTGAAAGCTCCTGGTTCCTTCCTAAGCTCATAATAGGAAAACTTGAATGTCCCCTGGCCCGGGAGTTCGCCGAGATGGACTTTCCCTCCTTCGTTGAAAGGAGAGGATTCAGATTTTCAAACCTGAAAAAATACTTCCTTTCAATGTTCTCCCTTTACCTCTTCATCAGGAAATAATTATTCCCAGTAAACCACGGGCCAGCCTTTCTTGAGGGCGTATTTTTTCAACTTCCGGGAGGGATTGACCGCCACGGGTCTTCCCACTGCCTCCAGGAAAAACCTATCTCCGTAACCGTTCCCGTAGCCGAAACTCCTGCTCAGCTCCAGCCCAAGCTCTCTGGAAAGCTGAAGCAGAATCTCTTTTTTCCTCTTTCCAGGAGGATAATCCAGAAGCTCCCCTGTCAGAACTCCATCCCTGCACTCCACTTTGCTCCCCACCACCACTTCAAAGCCCAAAGACCGGAATTTTTCAGCCAGGAATTGGGGAGCGCCTGTAAGCAAGATCAGAAGAAATCCATCCCTTGCCCTTTTCTCTATCTCCCTCAGGGCATCTTTAAATACCATTTTCTTTACCCTGAAAAGAGAAAAGAAATCAGCGGCCATCTCTTCCATCCTTTTTAAAGAAATCCCTCTGTAATAAAGCTTGGAGGAAAAAAAGTCCCGGTCCCTTAGGCTCCTCCAGAGATAGGGAAGGAACCTGGCCGGACACATCTTTAGAGAAAAAACCGCCCACGGAAGGAACCTTCTCTCAGCAGAGTATTTTATAAGGGTTCCGTCCAGGTCAAAAACTGCAGCCTTCATTATTTAATGTAATCCCTGGTGTCTATTATTACCGGAAGCCCCCTCAATATGCAAACCACCACGGTGAGGAAAGCCAGGGCCGAGGTGAAGGCCGATATGTGGTGAAGGTAGACGAAATCCGGAACCTTTTTCCTCAGGAAAAGCTCCAGTCCCATGGAAGAAAAGGCCACTGCCTTAAGCACGGCATAGGAAGTTCTCATGAAGGGGGAGGTCACCAGGAACCTGGCCAATCTGGTTTTATGTATTTGATAAGGGGTCTTGCCCTTCCTGTAGGCCGTGGCCCTGAGGGTGTTGACGATTTCCCCACGGGCAATAACGAGGATAGCGTACCAGAAGCTGGTTATGTGGACCACCGAGAAGTATATCCAGTATATGTACTCCACTATCCTGTCTCCGGTTATATCGTAAAGGGCGCCGAATTCCGTCTGCAGCCCCAGCCTTCTCGCCACGAAACCATCCAGGAAATCCAGAAAGACCACGAAGATAATCAAAAATATGGCGGCTATAAGGGTATAGTAGTTCTCTATTCTCAGGAGAATGACGGTGACGAAGGCCAGAAGAATTCTGGAGGTGGTTATAACATTAGGAAGGTTTACCTTCATTTCTCATCAAACAGTAAAGGCTCTTCAAGGCCTCCTCAAAGATCTCCCTGCTCCTCCTGCTGTCGGTGTGATACCCGTAATTTTTCCCGGTCCTCTGCCTTATTATTATAACATCCACCTCCCTCTGCCTCTGCAGCTCCACCACCAGATTCTCATCCTCTATACCGCAGTCCTTCAGAAGCCGGGGGAATTTCTTTTTGGTGGAGAGCAAAGCGGAAAAGCCCATGAGCCTGTTCAGGGTCCCGGGCTTAAGGATGATAACGGAGTAAAAATAGGGATAGGGCCTGGATTGAACCCTGTTGATGGACACCTGAAACTGAATGCCCATAAGCCAGGAAGGGGCCTTCTCCGGCACAGCGAAAATTTTGGCATCCACCGGGACTTTTTTTCCGCTTTTAGTTTTTCCCACTAAAAGCTGGGGGGAAATCCGAAAGCCCCCCTTTTTCTCCAGAAGCTCCAGCAGGGGCCACAAAACCTCGGCCTTCAGGTCAAGATTGGCCGGGGTCCAGAGGGAAACCCGCCCCGAAAAAAAGACCACCAGAAGCAGGAAACCGGCGTCCAGCACGCCCCAGAGAAGGAACTTATCCTTCACCGTGGCGATCAAAACGGGGACAATCATGGGGATAGAAAACAGAAGAAAGAAAAAAAGCACCGCTCTGAGGGTTTTCCCCCTGGAGAATCTTTCGGAAACCTCCGCCTTCTCCTTAAGAAGTTCAAATTCCCTGTGGGTGACCGGGTCCCATTCCCTCTTCCTCACCTGGCGGGGTTTTCCTACGGTGGTCCATGGAACCCAGAGCAAAATTCCGGCGCCCAGCAAGAGGGGAACCCAGAGGAACCAGGCGAAGGAGGAAGTTTGTAAATAATAAGCAATAAGGGCCAGGACTATGGCTGCCAGCTGTTTAGGCCTTAAGGAAGCCCTTTTCTCTCCTTTCATTCTCTATTTCCTCCCTTCCCCAGGCCTTCCAGTAAAGAGGACAGGCCCCGGCGCAGACCTGCTTAAGATGGCAGGACCGGCAGGCCCGGGGTAAATAATCCATGTTTCGGAAGTAGAGGGCCCTGCGGGAAAACCATACCTTCTTAAACCCATCCTCCAAGAGGTTTCCCACCCTCTCAGGATAACTGGAACAGGGAAGGACATATCCCTGGGGGTCCACCGCCAGCAGCCCATGGCAGGCAGCACAGGACTTGGCCCCCAGTCCCTTGGCCACGGGGTTATATATGCAGTAAGGAAGGGGGGAATACCATACGAATTCCACCCCTTCATCCTCCGCCCTCTTTTTCAATTTCTCCACATATTTCCATATCTGGGTATAGCTCAGCCACAGCTCCCTGTGCTTCAGGGCCTCCCCCACGGGGATTATGAGATTGGCTGAGAACTTTTTCAGACCCAAAGATTTAAGGAACTTAGGATAATCCATCATGCTTTCGGCGTTTTCCGCATTAATGGTGGTATTGGTGTGGAGGTATATGTCCTTTTCCTTCAAATTTTTTATTCCCTCCACGGTGGCCCTCCAGCTTCCCGAAACCCCCGTAAGGCGGTCGTGAACCTCAGGGTCAGGGGATTCCAGACTTATCTGGGCAGAGCCCAGGCCGGAGCGCTTTAGCCTTTCCGCCACCCCTCTGGTTATAAGGGTGCCGTTGGAAATGAGGTTAACCTTAAGCCCTATGGACCGGGCAAATTTTATTAACCTGAAGATGTCCTTTCTCAGCAGAGGCTCCCCTCCGGTGAAGCTTATAAAGGGGAGTCCGGACTCCTCCTTTATAATCCTTATTACGCGCCTGGCTCCCCTGGTGTTGAGCTCCGGACTTTCCTTCCATGTCCTATAACAGAAACGGCAATCAAGATTGCACCTCCAGGTTATGCTGAATTCGGAAAGAACCGGGTAGGTGTAAAAATCCTTCCTGTAGGGGACAAAATCCGTAGAAGATGCCCCTTCCTCGGTAAAATTACCCTCCACCATGGCCTTAAGGTCCCGGAGGAAGGCCAGGGCTTCCTGAAGGGCTTTTTCCCCTCCCCTTCCCTCTATTTCCCTGAGGCTTCCTCCCTCCATAAGGAAGGAAAGCAATTTAAAGCCGGTGGGGTTGAGGGAGAAAACCTGATTGGGAGGAATTATAAGAACCATATCCTGAGAACGAACGAACACAAGGTCCTTCAGCTTTTCCGCAAATTCCTCCGCCCACACAGGGATCAATGGGCACCTCCTGAGACGCAGGCGCTGTGGCAGGCGGAATGGCAGGCGCTGTGGCAGGCGGAGTGGCATGCGCTGTGACAGGCGCTGTGGCAGGCGGAGTGGCAGGCATCGTGGGCAAAGCACGCAGAGTGGCAGGCCTCCGAGGACATAAAGGACTGAAAATCCGTGTAGGTCTTGAACTCTCCGAAATTGCTCTGCCAGAAGGTATAGGTGGTCCTGGTGCGGTAACGGCTATCCAGGAAGTCCTCAGGCTCCCCTAAGAGTTTTCTATAATGCCTCTTGGTGGCATCCAGGTCACAATCCCAAGTCTTTTCCGAAACCCTGTCCGTCAGCACCTTTAAAAGCCTTTCTACCCCCTTAGGGTCCATCCTTCCGCCGGGCCCCAGGGCCGCCAAGAAGGCCTCTTCGTAGTATTTCAGTTCCGCCCTGGCCTGGGCCGCCGGAACCACCCTGGGGGGATCTTTGGAGACCACTTCTATGGCACCCTTTTCCTCCAAACCCATGGCTATAGCCGTTAGTATGGTGTTGACGGAGGCTCCCAGAAGAAAAATGGCCTCCACATTGTCCAGTTTGGCCACCTTCCCCTTTTTTCTGAAACTGTGGGCCAAAATCCTCGGAGGAACCCAGTCGTCCCTCACCCAGCTGAGCTCATCCTCCCTGGATAAGGCGAGTCTCCTCTTGTAATTTTTCCAGGAGGCTAAAAGGGCGGTCAGACCGAAAATGCCTAAGAAGAGAAGGTAATAGGGAAGGCGATGCAAAAATCCTACCTTTTCTCTCCGGTATCCACCTTCTCCGGAAAGTGAAAAATACTTAGCGGGAAGATAGACCTGAATTTCCATCTTTTCCATGGGGGAAAGGCCCTGCCTGTGGAAAAGAACGGAGAAATAGAATTTGTCCTCGTAGGGTTGCCCGTAATAGTGGATTCTGTACCTCCGGTTCATCCACTTCTCGGTCATAAAGCCTATCCTAAGAACATCCTCCCAGCTTACCTCCTTCCCCTGCACCTCCACAGGTAAATGAAGGTAAACCGTCTCGTGCTCTAAGGGAGAATCCCACTGGGTTGGAGCCCAGTGAAAATAAACGAGCCTTCCCTTTTCCCGGCTCCGGGTATACCCCATATAACCTTCCTTAACCATGTCCAAGGCGAAATTCACCACGAAGTAATACTGCCCTGGACCGACCCCCCTACCGTAAAATACATCGTATTTGTTGGATGAAACCCTTTTTACAGAAAGAGGATAGGTTTCGCCGGCCTTGGACTTTATGAAACAGCGTGGAAGGTTAAAGTGGGGTTCGTTGCCGATGCCCTGAAGGTAAAAACCGTGCATCTTTCCTGAGAGGACCTCCCAGAAGGTTATGTATGTAAGGCTCGCCTTTCCCCTGACGGTGGGGGAAACATGCACCTCCGCCCACCGGAGGCGGGCCTCCAGGGAAAGCAGAGGAGAAGTTAAAAGAATTACGAAAAACAAATACAAAAATCTCCTCATTTAGCCCCCTTAAAATTCCTATCTTAAAATCCTGAGGCCCAGAAGGACCTGCCTGGGAGGGTAATACCACCGGGGGGAGAGGAAATCGGAAGAAAGAACATTCTCCCACTCCTCCATGGGCACCCTGGTGTTTAAAAGGTTGAAGACCCGGAGGAAAGCCTGAATTTTGAATCCGCTTAAGGAAAATTCCCTCTGAAGGTTCAAGTCCACCCTCCACCAGGCCGGCAGTCTGAACTGGTTGATGGGTGCTGCAAGGCCCCGGGGGTAATCGTAAAGACCGGGCCTGAGCTCCTCTGTATCCAGGAAATAAACTGGGACGAGGTATCCCTCCCTGGCCCTGAAAGCAGAGCCCAGAGTCCATCCTCCACCTCTCCAGGAAAGGCTGAAGAGAAGGGCCCAGCGGGAATTAAGAACCGGGCTGTGGTAAAACCCATTGGGAGAAGGTCCCCAGGGCTGGGAGAGCAGGAAATTGAGGTTTCCCGGGTCCAGAGGATAAAGGTTTTCGTTTATGGAAAAGGAATTGGACCTTAAATTCACCTGAAAAAGGAAGGAAAGGGGGCCTGCCTTCTTCAGCCTTAACCTGAACTCCTTCCAGGACCTCTCTATGCTGATGAGGTTAAGGGTTTGATAGTATCCGTTGAAGAACTTTCCCTCCCCCAGGCCGAACCACTTTTGACCTCCAAATTCCATGGGGAAATTACCCCCTTCCTCCCAGTCCCCCCAGCTAACCAGTCCCCATTTTTCGTCCTTCCAAACAAAGGGAACATCCTCGTAGGGGAGGGTGTTCTTTATGAAGAAAAGGTCTATGTCAGCGGAAATTCCCAGGGGGAGGTCCGAACTCACCCCTGCACCGAACCTGTAAAAACGGGAAGGCTCAAGGCCATGAGGATAAAGGGGTAGGGCTTCCATACTGGCCTGGGCTCTGTAAGTATAAAGGGGGGAAAATTCCCCCTCCTCCGGCATCAGGTCACCATCGTCTTCCCAGAGAAATTTCGCATAAGAAAGGGAGGAAGACGCCCGGTAAAGCAGGCGTTCAGGGAGGGGAAGACCACGATAGGAAGCGTAAATTCTCACCACCAGAAATCCGTTTCTGAAGGGATCGTAGGAAAGCCCTGCCTTCAGTCCCACTATGTGCATAAGTTTGGAGGTAAAGGAAGGAACGGAAGCCCCTTCAAGGGAGAGGTCAAAAATTTCTGCCCCCGGGGAGGATGAAGGAAAAACCTTAAACCACTGGGCGTCGTAGCCCGCGGAAAAAGACAGATTTACATTCCCGGTCGCTATGGTGTCGTCGAGCCAGAGGCCGGCGGTGTAAAGACGATAGTGGAAATAATCCGGGGTTCTGAGGTAAGCGAAACCAGCATTACCCGCAAAGTTCACCAGCTCCAGGGGCCATGCCCTCTCCCCCTGAATTTCCCTGCTGACAAACTCAAGTCCTGCGGAAAACATGTTGTTTAAGCCCAGAAAGGAGGTGGAATGAAAGAGCACAGAAGAATTTAAAGAGAGGATTTTCTTCTTCAGGTTTTCTCTGTAATTTCCGTAGCCCTTGAACAGGGTCACATCATCGTAGAGAAAATAGGGAGAGTTGGCCGCAGGCTCAAGCTTTCTCTTCCAGGTGAAGATGGCGGCGGTAAGGGAAAACCCTCCCCTGCTCAGGCTTCCACCGAATCCCCTTTCTTCGCTTTTCCCACCCCAGGCGGAAGAGAGGGAATAATAGGGCCTTTCCCTCAGATTTTCGTAATTCCTCCCCCCGTAATGGAAGAACCCTCTCAGGCCGTAGGCGGAAAGGGAAAGGTAAATTGATTCCTCCTTTATTTTCTGAGCCTCAGGGGAGGAAAAAACCCTCTCTGCCCGGAAGGCCGAAACATACCCCCCTAAGTTCCCCCTTTCATAGCCTATCCCGGCGTCCAGATACGGAGAGATAGAATAGATTTCAGCCCTGTCCCCATGCGAAGTTTTCAGCAGGAAAGCAGTCACACGAAAACCCGGCACATCCGCTGGTCTTTCCTCTATTCTCACCGAAGCCCTGGGATATCCCACGGAAACCCTGACCTCCCTCGCCTGAAAATACGGAAGAACCTGGTGGGGTGAAGGCACAGACGAAGTCTGAAATTCCACCTGGAAAAGGCCCTGAAAGAACACGAAACCCCTGTAATACGAAAGGTCGGGGTTGAGAAAAAGGGCATCCCCAAGAAAATAAGCCTCCCTTTCCAGCTCTGTTTTAGAAATTTCAGGGATGTTCCTGGTAATGTAGAAGACCTCATCCACCCCGTCTATCCAGAGACTCATAAAATCTCCCTTTACCCTGAGTTGACCGTAGGACTTTTTCCCCACATTCAGGGTATAAACGCCTTCTTTAACCCCGGTAACGAAGAAAAACCCTCCCTTTTCTGTCCTGAAAGAAACCTCTCCTATGCTGATCCTCACCCCCTTGGCCGACCTTCCCTGCGGAGGCAGATAAAGACCGGTTATGGTTGTGGCGGAAACCCCCAGGGCTGCTAAAAAGAAGGCCAGTTTCTTCATTTTTTACTCCTCAGGTATTCTATTAAAAGTCTTACTCCAAATCCCGTGCCACCGGCAGGCATGTAGTAAAAGGGCTTTTCAATCATGGCCGGCCCTGCAATGTCCAGGTGAACCCATTTGGAGGCCTCCACAAATTCCTTCAGAAAAAGGGCCGCCATTATGGATCCCCCACTCCTTCCGTATCCGGCGTTCTTGATGTCCGCCCTCCTGGACTCCAGTTCCTTCCTGTAATCATCCAGCAGGGGCATTCTCCAGAGCATTTCCCCGCTGGCCTTAGAGGCCAGAAGAAATGCCCGGGCTTCCTCTTCATCGGTGGAGTAAAGGGCTGCCACCAGCTCCCCCAAGGCCACCACCGCAGCTCCGGTCAGGGTGGCCAGATCAATTATAACCTCTGCTCCCTGCTTTTCAGCATAAATTAAAGCGTCTGCTAAGGCCAGCCTTCCCTCTGCATCGGTATTATCCACCTCCACCCTCTTTCCATTGGCCATCTCTATTATGTCCCCGGGCTTGTAGGAACTTCCCGATGGGAGGTTCTCAGCCAGAGGCATTATCCCTAAAACCTCAAAATCGGGCTCCAGGGCCGGAAGTAGTTTCATGGCCCCAAGAACCGCTCCGGCCCCGGCCATATCCATGTGCATCCCCTTTATGGATTTGGAGGGCTTAAGATTTAATCCCCCGCTGTCAAAGGTTATCCCCTTACCTATCAGGGCTATTTTTCCCCTGGAATTGGCGGGTCTGTATTTCACTACAACCACCCTGGGAGGGATAGAAGAACCCCTGCCCACGGTCAGGGTGCCGAAAAATCCGTTTTCCTCCAGCCACCTGCCCTCCCCCACCAGAACCTCCAGTCCTATATCCTCCAGTTCCCTGGCCCGAAGGGAAAACTCCTCCGGATTCATCCTGGAAGGGGCTTCGTTTATTATATCCCTGGCAAAGAAAACAGCCTCCTTAACCTGAAGAATCTCCTCCAGCCATGGGGCCTCATCAACCCAGAACAACTTTTCCTCTTCTCCCTTTTTCCTCTTTGAGAAGTTATAGTCTGCCAGTAAAACTCCTTCCACAAAATATCTGCCCAGCTCCTGCAAAGGGGAGATGTCACAAAAAGCCTCCCGGACCTTGAGTTTGTCCATTAAGGAAACGGCCTCGGCTCCCCTTCTGCGGGCCTCTTCCCCTTCCGTGGGCTTCTTCAGGTAAAAAATCCCCTTCTCGTATCCTTCCTTTTCTCCGTGAAACTCAAACCTCAAAACCCCTTCTTTAGTTCCAACCTCTATTTTCATAGTGGAAATATTAACATCCTGCCCTCAAGTTATCAAATAGCCTTTGAAAATAAAGCCCACAGAATATACAATGGAAAAGGAGGTGGAGGATGAATCACGGAGGCATTTCAGATTTTAGAAGTGACACAGTAACCAGACCCACGGAGGAAATGAGAAGGGCCATGTACGAGGCCGAAGTAGGGGACGATGTTTTGAGGGACGACCCCACAGTTTTGAAGCTGGAGGAAATGGCCGCAGAAAAACTCGGGAAGGAAGCTGCCCTTTTCGTCCCCTCCGGCACCATGGGAAACACCATAGCCATGAAAATTGCCGCAGAAGAGGGAACCGAGGTGCTGCTGGAAGAGAAATCTCACATTTACAATTTTGAAAGCGGAAACATATCCCGGCTGGTGGGGGCGCTTCCAAGACCATTGCCTTCAAAAAGAGGGGTCATACCCCTGCAGGTCCTCCAACAAAATTACCATGCAGGGGAAAGGCTACACATACCTTCAACAAAGGCAATCTCTCTGGAGAACACCCACAACTATTGGGGAGGGGCCGTCCTTAGACCTGAGTACCTTCAAAAGGTTGGCGAATTCTCCAAAGAAAAAGGCCTTCACTTTCACCTGGATGGAGCCCGGATCTTTAACGCTGCGGTGGCCCTGGGAATTCCAGCCAGGGAGCTCGCCCGACCTGCGGACTCGGTTATGTTCTGTCTGTCCAAAGGGCTTTCTGCTCCGG
This sequence comes from Candidatus Aminicenantota bacterium, assembly GCA_026987025.1. Lineage (GTDB taxonomy): Bacteria > Acidobacteriota > Aminicenantia > S016-38 > S016-38 > JALSNJ01. The sequence continues at coordinate 18,650 of JALSNJ010000017.1, forward strand.
TGGGCTCACTGCTGGTAGCCAGAAAGGAGTTTATTGAAAAGGCCCTTTATGTAAGGAAATTTTTGGGGGGAGCCATGAGACAGGCAGGAATTCTCGCAGCAGCGGGGATAGTGGCCCTCAACAAAATGGTGGACCGCCTGGCAGAAGACCACTCCAGGGCGAAAAAGCTGGCCATGGGTCTCTCCAGCATCAGGGGAATAGAAATAAACCCGGAGGAGGTGGAAACCAATATAGTGATTTTCCGCCTCCGCAGGATGAAAGTGGAAAATTTTCTGGAGGAGTTAAAAAAAGATGGTATTCTGGCGCTGGGTTTTGGACCATCCAGGGTTAGAATGGTGCTTCACAAGGATCTGGACGATCAGGATGTAGAGAAAGCCCTCAGGTCTATATCAAGGATTCTTTCCTGAGCCTATTCCATTAAATTGAACCGAGTCCCCTGGCCTTTTTTACCAGTTTGTCTATCAATTTCTCAACGGCCTTTTCCGAGGCCTTGGAGATAGAACTTTCCCCACCTAAAAGCCCTCCTCCGGAGCTGGTAATGGCCCCTACCAGAATTCCTGTGCTTTTATCTTCGGCCTTGGCGGAGAATAGGATTTCTCCGGTCTCCACATCTATAAGCTGAGCCGTAAGCCCCACCTTGGCCTGGGCCAGTTTTACACCTCCTCCACCTACGCCCAATTTGTTACCCACAAACCCAAGGGCTCCGCCCTTTTTCTTCTGCTCAAACTTGTAAACTGTTCCTGCGACGATATACTTCACCCCTGCTAACTTTCCTATTTTAACAGCGGTGGCAGCATCAACCCTTCCAGACCGTTGAAAATCCTGTTCCTTCAAAAGGGCATTCACGTACTTCCTGGAATATATCCTGAAGACCATCCTGTCCAGAAGCTCATCCTCCACCAGAGCCTGAATCCCTTCCCCGATATCATAAGATCCCCACCATTGATTCCTGATGGGTGAAAAGTCGAACTTGAGCACGGCAACTTTGGGTCTTGGATTCTGCCCCAGAAGAGGAAAAATCACAAGAATGCCTAAGAGCAAAATTAGGGTTTCCTTAAATTTCATAAAATCCTCCTGATATTGATGTCTGCCTGGAAGTGTACGCTCTCCTGAAGAATAAAGCAAATAAAATCCGGTCTATCCTACCAGCCAGAGATCCCTCTGGGGGGTTGATATGAACTCTGCCCCTTCCTTCCGCAGAACCACCATTTCCTCCAGACTCACCACCCCATAATCCGGCAGGTTTATCCTGGGCTCCAGGGTAAAAACCATCCCCTCCTCTAACCTTAGATAAGGAAGGGAACCGTATCTCTCCCAGGGTGGGGCTAAAAGGGCTGCACCGTCGTGGGCCTCCCTTCCAACCTGATGGCCCAGGGCGTGGGGATATTCATCGTAGTCCTTGGAAGTTATGTATTCCCTGGCGATCCGGTCCATCTCCCAACCCTTCATTCCCGGCCTCATGCTTTCTGCTGCCTTCATGATGGCGTCCCTCACAGTCTCAAAGGCCCTTCTAACCTCCGCGGGGGCCCCGTCTTCATCCTTTTTGAGAAAATACCACATCCTTTGAAGGTCCGAGCAGTATCCCTCCAGCTTTATTCCGAAATCTATGTTGAGAAGGAATCCCTCTTCTATTTTTCTTTCGGTGGGGGAAGAATGGGCGCCGAACTTCTGTGGGCCGGCGAAGACCGCCGGGCAGGACGAGGGTTCCCAGGCAGGTTCGGCACCGAGCTCCTCCATCCAGCCCACGAGGTAGGAAGCCACCTGTTTTTCGCTCATACCCACCTTCAGGATTTCGGTGAGTTTGCGAAACATTTTTTCCGTTTCAAAAACGGCCCTCTTTATTCTTTGAAGCTCCTGGGGGGTCTTCCTGCTGCGGAGGGCCTGAACGACCTCCTCGGCGGAGACGAGCCTTGAAAGGAAGGGGGTACCCTCCAGATGTTCCTGAAGAAGTAGGAACATTCCATGGGTGAGCCCGTCGCTGGTGGGGTCAAAGAGGGAGTAATTCAGAGCTATGGAACCCGGCCTTTTCTCCTGAAGGACCTCCAGAAGTTTTTCCTTTATCCCACCTCTATAGGTCAGAACTCTGTGGAAAATTTCGCTTCGGCGGACCTGCTCCCCATCCAGTTCTCCCACGATGGCCACCGCTTCGCCGTCGGAGAAGAACATGAGGGCAGACTGCCATGTTAAATTGTGGGGGTAAAGGTATTGAAGGGCGGGGTCAGGATTCATTCCGCTTTCCCTCACGAAGAACATCCAGAGGTCTATCTTCTTCTCCCTCAGTATGGAAAAGGCCTGCTCCCTTTTTTCCCTCTCTATCATTCTTTAACCCTCCGGGCATAGTACCAGAAGAAGAGGAAAAGCAGGGCGAAGGCTATGAGGCTTATGACCTCCCCCTGGGTATTCAACCACTGAACCCCTTTCCTCATCCCGAAGTTTATGCTCTGGGAAAGGTTCAGGAACTTCAAGAAGGCTCCCACAACGCCCATGAGGGCCCCTCCAGCTATAAAACCGGAAGCGATGAGGGTTCCCCTGTCCTTCCTCTTTTTGGCCAGCTCCCCTCCTCCCTTTCCAACAAGATAGGAAAGGAAGCCTCCCACCAGAAGGGGAAGGTTAAGCTCCAAGGGAAGGTACATGCCCAGGGCAAAGGCCAGGGTGGGAACCTTGGACATTTCCACCAGCACCGCCACGATGGCTCCCACTCCGTAGAGAAGCCATGGAACGGGCTCGTGGCTCATCATGGATTTTATTATTACGGCCATAAGGTTCGCCTGGGGAGCCTGAAGGCTTTCCTGTCCCCCGGTAAAACCGTAGGCCTGGTTCAGGATCATAATTACGATTCCTATGAGAAGGGCGGAAACAGCTATACCCACAAATTTAAACCTTTCCTGATTTCTCGGGGTTGCTCCGGTCCAGTAACCTATTTTAAGGTCGGTTATAAACCCTCCAGCCACGGAGAGGGCCGTACATACCACCGAGCCTATAAGGAGGGCTATTATCATCCCACGACCTCCGCTAAGGCCTGCGTAAACGAGCACCAAGGAGGAAATTATCAGGGTGACCAAGGTCATTCCCGATACGGGGTTGGTTCCCACTATGGCTATGGCGGTGGCGGCCACGGTGGTGAAGAGGAAGGCCAGGAGAATGGCCACCAGGACCCCTATGGTGGCTATCTTGGGGTTAGAAAAGGAAAGGAAGAAAACCCACATGGCCACTATAACCGCTACTATACCGAGGATTATGGTGCTCATTTTAAGGTCCGTATCGTAGCGGGGCCTTGAATCGGGGCCTCCGTGTTTTCGGAAAATTTCCTTGAAGCCCAAGGAAAAGGACCTGTACATTATGGGCAAACTCTTTATTATACCTATGAATCCGGCGGTGGCTATGGCTCCTATTCCTATTTTCTGGGCATAGGTCTTAAAAAGTGCGGCTTCGTTCATGAAGGAGATGGGAACCGTTCCCGGCGGAATTATTCCGGTAAAATGTCTGCCGAATTCCCAAATTACCGGCACCAGCACGAAGGTGGAGAGAAAGCTTCCCGCCACTATTACCGCCGAATAGCGAAGTCCCACTATGTAGCCCAGGCCCAACAAAGAAGCCACAGCATCCAATTTGAGAACCATCCTGGCCTTTTCATTTATGTGCCTCATGAAGGGAATCCACTGGAATTCCAGGAACTCATCCCAGAGTTTGACGGTGCCCGCAAGGAAATCGTACACGCCTCCTATAAGCATGCTCCAGACTAAAACCAAAGCCCCCTTTCCCCCGGTCTCTCCCGCCACCAAAATTTCGGTGGTGGCCGTAGCCTCCGGGAAGGGAAGTTTTCCGTGCATCTCCGCCACAAAATATCTCCTCAGGGGTATGAGGAAGAAAATACCCAGAGCTCCTCCCAGGAAGGCCGAAACCGCTATGGCCAGAAGAAGGGTAAGGGAGGAGGGAAATTGGTTCTGAAGCCTCAGGATGAAAATGGCCGGTGTGGTGAAGATGGCACCGGCCACGATAACCCCTGAGGCGGCTCCTATGGATTGGATTATCACATTCTCCAGGAGGGTGGATTTTCTACGGTAAAGGGCGGATATCCCCACCGCCAGTATGGCAATGGGAATGGCTGCCTCAAAGACCTGCCCCACCTTCAACCCTAAGTATCCGGCGGCGAAGGTGAAGATAGCGGCCATGACCGTTCCCCAGAAAAGGGAACGGCCCGTAACCTCCGGCACACCGTCGCCAGGAACCACCGGTATGTACTTTTCCCCTTCCTTAAGCGGTGTATAAGCGTTGGGAGGAAGTCCTTTACCCATTAAAACCCTCCAATAAGTTCTTTCTTTATTTTCTCAAAGGCGGATCTGTTGAACTTTACCTTCATGTTCTCCGTTTGCCTCTGGAGGAAGGCCCTGTAGAAGGTATCCTTCTCCCTTTGAAGCATTTGCTGGGCGAACCTGGGAAGCTCCTTCTTGAGCTTTTCCTTATCCAGAATCCTCTCCTTTACCCTGAAAACTAAGGCTCCCCTGGGAAGAAGGATAACCTTTGACCACTCGTTTAGAGGAGCGTCCAGAAGTGCCTCCACGGCTTCGGGGCTAAGCTCTATGTTATCGTCCCTGAAGGCCCTGGAGTAATCTGTGGTTACCTCCTTGTGGAGAACTACTTCCGGAACTTTCCCCTCCTTAACCGCCTGCTGGAGAACCTGTTTAGCCTTTTCCATTTTCTTTTCCTTTATCAGCTCCTCCCCGATTCTTTCGGAAAATTCCTCGTATTTGCCCGGCCTGGAAGGTTGAATTTTATCCAGACGGACCACGAAGAAACCCGTGTATCCCCTCACCGGCCGACTGAGTTTCCCTTCCTCCTTAAGCTGGAAAAGCACCGAGGAGACCGTGGATGTGGGATCCCCTTCGGTAGCCTCCCCCATCTTTAAAAATCCGGTCCTGTAAAATTTCACCCCGTAATCCCTGGCCGCCTGGGCAAGCCCCTTTTTCCTGGCTTCTTTGTAAACCTTCTGGGCCAGATCCCGGGCCAGCTCCCAGGCTTTTTTAAGTTTCAGGGCCGCCTCCACCTGATCCCTGACCTCCTCCAGCTTCTTAAAACCGCCGGGGACCTTCCTGAGGAGCTTAAGAACCTCAAATCCATCCTTAAGCTTCAGGGGTGGGGACACTTCATCCACCCTGGCCTGGGTGAGCCAGGAAGCTTCAGCCCTTGCCACGGTATTAATGGGCATCTTCTCTATTTTTTCAACTTTCCCGAACTTCTTTCCCGCCACTTCCAGGGCCACACCCTTCTTCAACTGCGCCAGCAGGTCCTTCAATTCCTTTTCAGTTTTTACCTTCACCCTGATGTAGTCGTAAAGGTCTGGTTTTGCGAACATATCCTTGTTTTCGTCATAGTACTCCTTAAGCTCCTTGGGCAGAACGCTTATCTTCTCCTTGAGTTTTATGGCGGAAATAAAGGCGAAGTCCCCTTTTCTCCTTTCCGGCACCACGAATTTATCCCTGTGTTTTTGAAAGTAAGCCCTCTTTTCCTCCTCGGTGGGCTTGTCCACCTCCACATCGGAATAGGCGTAATACATTATCTCAGCGGTTATTCTTTCGTTGTTGAACCTGTATGCCCTTTCAAGCTCCCCGGGATTCAACCTTACCCCGGCGGTGACCACTTCCTTTAGCTTCCTTTCAAGAAGGTAGAGCCTCATCTGCTCTTCAAACCGGGGCACGGACATGCGGTAAAGGGTCATAACCCTCCTTTTGTATTCCTGAGGGCCAACGAATACCCCGTTGACCTGGAAGGCCGGCATGCTTTCTATGAACTGGGCCAGCTCCTTATCCCCCACGGTTAGCCGAAATCTGGAGGCTATCTTCCGGAGGATTATTCTATACTCAAGGGTCTGCAGCACCCTTTCTGCCAGGCCCATCCTTTCTATAAGACCCTTGGTTACAGGCTTATCCCCCAGACGGTCCCTTAAGTCTTCAATCTGAGCGTAAAATTCCTGACGGAAGGTGTCCCGGTCAATTTTTTCTCCGGCCACCTGGGCTATAACATTGGGACCTCCCCCGGAGATCCTTCCGGAACCCCAGGCAACGAAGACGAAAAGGATAAAAACCCCTATAACTGCCCAGAGTATTATATTCTTCATTAATTTGCTCTTTCTGAATTTCCTCAGCATTATTTACCTCCTAAGGGAAGTGTTTTTGTATTTTCATGACGATCCACAGCCCTGAGGGCTATTATATCTTTCCTTTTGATAAGGAACCTCTCCTCCTTTCCGTCGCATATCCCGTCCTGGGGTCTGGCCAGGGTCCAGTTTTTCCCGTCGGTGGTGTAAAAAAGCCCCTTGACTCCGCTACCCCCATCCTTCACCACCACCTCAATTCCCCTGGAAGATGGGGTTGCTGATATTACCGGGGGAGTGTTGTCTATGAGGAAATTGGCCGAGGTTTTGCTTACCTGCTGGGCTTCCCGGGGAGGATTGGAGGGAAGGTCGGAAGCCACTATTTCCACACTGTATTTTCCGTCGGGAAGGAAAGTGGTATCCAGGGTGTAATAGTTGTCCTTCCACGCCCTCTCCATGGTAATATTCAGATCCCTTCCCTTTACAATGATTTTGAAAACCAACCTGTCCCCATCGGGATCCGAAGCCTTCCACATCAGCGTCCTGTAACCTTTTTTATATGCCTTCTTTGCGGTAAGGCTTCCTGCCCCCTGCCCGGGGTCCCTGTCTTCGGGAAGGCCCCTTATCCTTTCCCGGGAATACTCCTTGAAGACCACATTGGGCGGGTAAACCTTTATGGAATCTATCCTGGGGGGAAGGTTCATTTTTTTGTAGAAAACCCTGAGGGAGGAAAGGGAAGCCCCCACCGGGATTTTAACCTTCACCTGCAGGTAGCGGGCCGGTGAAGATAAAACCTTCTCCCCGGAAAAGACAGGGGGAGACCAATCCTCCCAGGTGGAATCGGGATTGGAGGAATTTCCGCTTCTGGTATAAACTTTAAGCTCCTTTCCCTCAAAATAAATTCGGCCCCAGAGGGTCTGCCCCCCTCCGTCCAGGACATCCGTAATATAATAGCCACCCACCTTTAAGTTCTCCATCCTGTATATGCCCGTGGGGGTAGATGTGATGATGTACAGCCTATCGGCAGGGTAAATTAACCTCACCTCCTTGGCAGAAATTTCCTCCACCAGATCCCCCCTGTAAAAACCCTCTATCCTGAAAACCCTGGCCCTCTTGCCTCCGGTGGCAGCGTAAAGGGATTTATTAAATACAGCCAGGGAGGATATATATTTCTGCGGATTTTTCCAGAAAACCATGGCCTTGCGGGTGGCAGGGTCTATCTGGTATATGTAACTTCCGCCCATAACCACGGAGGAAACCCCTGTTTTCTTGGCGGAAGTTTTGGGTGTAACAATTACTTCTATGGAGGAGAGCGAAGCGGGGGAAGGGGAAAATTTCCCCTGGCTCCGAAATTTTCCCTGGGTGGCTGCATATATTTTCCCCCTCCACACGGCTATGGAGCTTACCTCTTCGTAAGGTGATTCCCAAAGAAGGAAGGCTCCTTTTCCATCGTAGGCGTAAACCCTGCCCTTCCCGGAAGTGGCCAAGTATATTAAGTTGCGGGAAAAAACGAAATCCAGGAGCTGGCTGTCGGGAAGCTCTGCTATTTTTTGCCCGGCCCCCTCCATGTCTATTCTGTAGAGGGCAGAGGGTTTTCCCGTAGCAGCGTAGAGGAAGCCGTTGTGATATTTTAGCTTCCAGATGAACCTTCCCTCCGGGTCAAAGAACTCCTCCACCCTGTCCCCCTTTACCCTGTAAATCTTGCCCCTGGGAGAGGTGGCGAAGTATATGTTCCCCCTGGAATCCCTGGTTATGGCGTAGATATCAAGCTCCGACGCATCGTAAATCAGTTTTACCTTTCCGTCGGGCTCTATTCTGTAAAGCCTGCCTTCATGGCCGGTCCCCACCCAGAGCCGGCTGCCGTCCTTTAAAAAGCTCAGCAGAAAATCCTCCTTTACCTCCGGCAATTTCGTTAATTTAAAGGAGGGTCTCAGAATCCCATCCCAGGAAAGGGAAACCCTTTTGAGGGTTCCCTTTAAAAAAAGCTCGGCCCCTTCCCTTCTCCACAGTTTCGTGGTGCTGGCAAAGGAAAGAAGGGAAATTGCCAGTAAAATCCATATTTTTTTCATTCCCATCTCCTTGTGGAGAATTTAATGAGCTTGCTTCCCCGTAGAAACCAGGGAAGCTCTGTGGTGTATTCTATAATGGTGCTCAAAGGGGTTTTTCTTCCAGCGTAGGAAGTGTAGGGAGAGGTGTACAGCTTCATAAGGGTGGGGGGAAGGGAAGGAAGCTCTTCGCCCTTCAGAAATACCGAGGGCTTTTTCACAAAAAATTTGAAGTAAAGCCTGTTGTTCTTCCTCAGGTTGTTCAATACCCTGAGAAGCCTCTGAAAGGAGGGAGGATAAACGCCGGCTCCCCTATAATATTTCGCTTCCCATTTTATAAGGTCCTGGGCAGAGGCCACCAGGAGGTATAAATCCTGGCCAGGGGCCACCTCAGGGATTTTAACCCTGTAGGTCTTAGAGACGGCTTTTCCGTTCTTGGGCTTAAGGAAAATGGTAATGGGAATCCTCTCCCCGGGGCCCACCCTATATTCAGGAGCCCATATCCTGGATATGGTGGCGGTTCTGTCCTGTTCAAAAACCTCGTAGCTAAGGGTTATGGAATCTATGTCAGCCCTCTTGTAGGGATTGTTTACGAGATAAAAAAGGATGGCAGCGTCCAGCCCCAGAACCTCGCTGGAGTTCTTCCCCACGAAAATGTCGTTTATAAACACATTGTGACCCTCCTTCAGGGCTATGTTTCCCTTAACCCTGAGGCTTATGTTTCCGTAGTCCTTGGCCCCGATGGAAAGCAGCCACTGCTCTACGACCATCATCAATGCCGGGGAAAGGAGAGGGTCGGAGGTTATCCAGAAGTTGTATTCCTTCCTGACCCTCCTGGAGGAGAATTTGAACTTTACGGGGATGTATCTGGGAAGTTTGCCCAGCTGCCCCACCACTGCCCTGGCCCTGTCCTGAAAGGCTCCGCCCACCAGGTAAAGGGGCTGAATTATTTTAAAGGGCGAAGAATAGGACTTTACCACGGCCACCACCCTGGATTTGGAAAGGAAATAGTTTACTTCACCGAGATTATAAAGGGGATGTCCGAAGATATAGACCCTATCCCCCCTCCTGTAAACAACCGTTCCCCCGGCAGAGAGCTCAATATCTCCCGCGGTGAGAAGCACCGATACCGCATCCCCTGGGGCCAAGGTTTGCTGCCTCAGGGAAAGGTCCATGGAGGGACCAGAGGAGGGCGAGAGGGTGAAGTTTGCTTTTTCCGCTAAGGTTTTAAGGTATGAGGAGGAAAAATTAGCTGAAAGGGGAAGGGGCAAAGGGAGCATTCCCCCAACCCTCTTCGGAGGCTTAAAGAACCCCAGTAGCCGAGAAAAGCTTATCCTTTTTTCAATGGGCCCCACATAGGAAGTCCGCCCCCTGGGGAGAGCCTCCCCTTCCTTCAGCACCGCCTCTATGGGAACTATTCCCGCTACGGGCTCTGAAGAAAATTGAAACCCGTAGGCCACGGCTCCCAGGAGCCTGCCCTCCACGAAAACCGGACTTCCGCTCATGCCCGCGATAACCCCACCTCCCTCCACATACCTTCCTTTGAGACGGGCTATGATCAGGGGGAAATCGGTGCTTAGATTATTCACAACCCCCAGGACCTCCACATCAAATCTCTCCGGTTCCTCCCCCTGGAAGACAGAATAACCGTAACCCCTCAGTCCCGCCTTCACTTCGGATAAGGGGAAAAATTCGGATGAAACCAGGTATAAGGTGAAAAAGAGCAGAGAGAAAAACTTTTTCATTAGATGTAAATTTTAATCCCTGAGCTTTTTTTGTCAATTTTCATTTGAAGCCATAATGGACAAAAAGGCCTCCTGGGGGATATCTACCCTCCCTATTCTTTTCATTCTCTTCTTCCCCTCCTTTTGTTTCTCCAGGAGCTTCTTCTTCCTGGTAACATCCCCTCCGTAGCACTTGGCAAGAACATCCTTGCGGAGCGGTTTCACCGTTTCCCTGGCTATCACCTTCTTTCCGACCGCCGCCTGGATGGCCACCTCAAAGAGCTGGCGGGGGATTATCTTTCTCAGCCTGGAAACCACCTCCCTTCCCTTTTCGTAGGCCTTGCCCTTTTCTACTATGAAAGAAAGGGCCTCCACCGGTTCTCCGTTTATCAGAATATCCAGCTTAACCAGATTTCCCGGCCTGAATCCAATAAACTCGTAGTCCATGGAGGCGTAACCTCTGGTTATGGATTTAAGTTTGTTGAAGAAATCGTAGATTATCTCCGACAGGGGTATCTCGTAGGTCATCATAACCCTGTGGGAAGATATGTATTCCATCTTTTTCTGGACTCCCCTCCTGTCCAGGGCTAACCTCATAACCGGTCCCACATACTCGTCCGGGGTTATTATTATGAGGCTAACATAGGGCTCTTCTATTCTCTCTATTTTCTCCCTGGGAGGAAGCTGGGCAGGGCTTTCTATTTCAAGGAGCTGGCCGTCGGTGGTGTAAACCCTGTAGCTCACCGAGGGGGCGGTGGTGATGACCTTCACCCCATATTCCCTCTCAAGCCTTTCCTGCACTATTTCTCTATGAAGCATTCCGAGAAATCCACAACGGAAGCCCATGCCCAGGGCCTGGCTCTTCTCCACCTCAAAGGTCAGGGAGGAGTCGTTGAGGGCCAGCTTCTCCAGGGCATCCCTCAGGTCTTCAAAGGTATAACCGTCGGCAGGGTAAAGCCCGGCATAAACCATGGGTTTCATTCTCCGGAAGCCCGGAAGAGGCTTTTCTGCGGGCCTTTTTTCCTCGGTGATGGTATCCCCTATCATAACCTCCCTTATGTTCTTTATACTGGCTATAACAAGCCCAGCCTCACCTGTGGAAATCTTTTCCACCTTTTTGTACTTGGGCGTCAATATGCCCAGCTCCGTAACCTCGTGGACAGCCCCTCCCTGCATAAATTTGATCCCCATCCCTGGCCTTATATCCCCGTCCACTACCCTGACTAAGGTTATCACTCCCCTGTAATTATCAAACCAGGAGTCAAAAACCAGAGCCCTGAGGGGTCCCCCGGCCTTGCCTCCGGGAGGAGGTATCCTCTCCACTATGGCCTGGAGAACTTTCTCCACATTGGTGCCGTACTTGGCGCTGACCAGAATGGCTTCCTCCCTCGGAATGCCTATGAGGTTTTCAAGCTGGGAAAGGGCTCTTTCCACATCGGCATTGGGAAGGTCAATCTTGTTTATAACGGGGATGAGCACCAAGTCGTTTTCCAGAGCTAAATAAGTGTTTGCCAGGGTTTGAGCCTCCACTCCCTGGGTTGCGTCTATAACTAAGAGCGCCCCCTCACAGGCCGCCAGGGAACGGGAAACCTCGTAGCTAAAGTCCACATGTCCCGGGGTATCTATGAGATTTAGCTGATAGGTTATCCCCTGATAATCGTAGGTTAGACGAACGAAGTGGGCTTTGATGGTTATACCCTTCTCCCTTTCCAGGTCCATGGAATCCAGAACCTGCTCCTCCATCTCCCTTTTGGAGAGGGCACCGGTAAGCTCTAAAAAACGGTCCGCCAAGGTGGACTTGCCGTGGTCAATATGGGCGATTATGGAAAAATTCCTTATCCTTTCCCTTTCCATCCGTAAGCCGCCGCTCCCAGAATACCAGCCTTCTTTCGGAACCTGGAGGGGAGAATCGGAGGCCTGGAATACCGATAGACATAGGAAGAGTCCCTGAGGCCCTCGTACATAGAATCCTCAATAAGATCAAAGGAGAGGGAAAGACCCCCTCCTATTACAACCGCAGGGGGATCAAGGATATTTATAAGGGAACCTAAACCAATTCCGAGCCAATAACCTATTTCCCTCATGACCTGCAAAGCTTCCCCTTCCCCTTGCCTGGCCCTCAGGGCTATCTCCTCCCCTGAAAGGTCCCTTCCGGTCCTCTGTCTGTATTTCCTGCGGAGGGCTTTAACAGAAGCCTCCGTTTCCCAACATCCCCTTGAACCACAACCGCACTCGGTTCCGTTGGGGTTTACAGGAATATGACCTATCTCCCCGGCAAATCCATTCAATCCCGTCAAAACCTCCCCCTTGTAATAAAAACCCCCTCCTATCCCGGTGCCCACGGTTATCATTAAAAAGGATTCAAACTCCTTCCCGTTCCCGAAAATAGCCTCCCCCCATGTGGACACGGTGGCGTCGTTGTGAACCCTTGCCCCTGGAAAAATCCCCTCCACTATATCCCCCATGGGGGCCTCCTCAAGGAAGGCTATATTGGGGGCATATCTGATTCTGCGGAGCCTTTCATCCCACAGCCCTGGAATCCCAATACCCACAGTGGCATAATCGTTAAAACTATGCTTTATTTCCCTCAGAATTCTCTCCAGATCCAATAAGGTAAAGGGGGTGGGCCAGGTTTTAGACTCTAAAACTTCACCATCAGGGGAAACTAAGCCTGCATCTATATCGGTTCCGCCTATGTCTATCCCTAAGAGTTTCATTTTTTCCTGTCATCTTCCCCCGAAAGTCCCTTCTTGAAGTTTCTTATGGCCTCCCCTATGCCCCTTCCCAGGGCCGGAAGTTTGCTCCCCCCGAAAATTATAAGCACTATAAGGAGGATTAATAGTATTTCTCCCAGGCCCAGGTTCATTTCAGCACTATCACTATTTTGTTGTTCTTGAACTTCTCAGGTTTCAATATTTGAATCTGGATCTGCTGTCCATCGGGGGAAGGAATAACCCTGTAATCTACCTTATTTTTGTAAAAGTCCTTGGGAAGAATCCAGGCGCCCTTTATCTTCTTAACGCCGAAATCAGAAGCCTTCAGAACGATGATGGTTGATTTCCTGAGGTCCAGCCTGTTGGGAAAGAGGGAAGGGGAAAGGTTCTTTATCTTGGTGGAGGTTAAAAATCCTCCCTTTACTATGCCCGCTTTTTTCAGCTGAGCCTTGGTTCCCACGGCGAACCACACAGAATTAAGCCTGGATTCCAGGTCAGCAACCCTGGAGGAAAGCTCTGCCAATTGCCTGGATAGGCGGTTTCTCTCCTCCTGGAGCATTACCACATCCTCCTGAAGCTGTTTCTTGCGGGCTTCCAGCTCCGCCACCTGAGCCTCCAGGCTCTTCTTTACCTGAGCCAGCTGTTCTGCTTTCCGCTCGGCCCTCTCCTTGGCGTTTATAAGCTCCTGTTTCTTTCTTCTCTTTATCTCATTGGGGCTTATGGGGGCATCCCCCTGGGTTACGAAGGTTCCGAAAACATCGGCTTCTGGGTCGTAGAAATTCCAGACCTTGAATCCGGGAACTAAATAATCAAATATATTCACTCGGCTTATGAGTTTGGCGGCCTTTTCCGGAGGGAGATTGTACTGTTTCGTGAGAAAGTCCATGGCTATCTTCCTGTGGGTGTCCCCCTTCTTAACCACCACGGGACGGGGAAGCTTCTTCTCCAGCTCCGCCAGTTCCTCCTTCATGCTTTGAATCTCCTTTTCCTTCTCCACTATGGACCTGAGAAGGCCTTTATAGGATACATCCTCTTCCTTTTCCAGTTTCTCTTCCAGGGCCTTGATCTCCTCGGGTCCCAGGTCCATGGACTGATATATCTCAGGTGGGATCTCTACCCCCTGGGCCTTGGCGGTCTTAAGCAACTGGAAGACCTGATTCTGCTTTTTCTTTATTTGCTGCTCTATCTTGTCCACCTTGGCAGCCAGTTTTTTCATGTCCTCAAACTTAAGCTGGGCCCCCTTCTTTACCTTAAGAGAAGGACCTGAAAGCAGAAGATACGCCACCACCGCAGCAATTATCACTAAGGCCACCACCAACGCACCCCATATAATCGCTTTCCTGGACCCTCCGGCGGTTTTCATATACCTGGTGCTATCGCTAACCTTTTCTTCTTCGTCAAAAATATTGGCCATTTTTACCTCCTTCCTTTAAGGATTACGAGGAAATTTTAACATATAAAAGGGATGAAATGAAATCATAAGCTTCTTGACTTTGCCTCAAGGATGAAATATAAGCATATGGTGAATTTTCAGGAGGAGGAAAAATGGAGGTAAAGATAAAAGTTTTTCTTACGGGTTTAGGGCTGCTCCTATTTCTGGGTAAAAGTTTCTTCTACGGGATGGGGAACCGTGAAAATTTAAGAAAGATGGTGGAGGGAAACAACCGCTTTGCACTGGAGCTTTATCGGGAAATCGGAATAGCCCGGAAAGACAACCTTTTTTTCTCTCCCTTTAGCATATCCTCGGCTCTGGCCATGGCCTACGCAGGAGCCAGGGGAAAGACGGAGAGGGAAATGAGGGAGATTCTCCACTTCTCCCTTCCCAAGGAAAAGCTGCACCCGGCCTTCGGCCACCTTCTGGAGGAACTTCAAAAAGGGGTTAAAAGGGGGTATGTTCTCAAAATAGCCAGCTCCCTATGGGTGCAGAAGGGCTACAGCATCCTTGAAAGATTCCTTTCCACGGTGAAGAGGTATTACGGAGGAAGGTTCTTTGAGACGGACTTCGCTTCGTGGCCGGAAGCCGCAAGGGCAAAAATAAACAGATGGATAGAAGAAAACACGGGGGGAAGAATAAAGGAACTCCTGAAGCCAGGAACCATCCGGCGGGAAACCCGCTTGCTTTTAGCCAACGCGATTTACTTTAAGGGAAACTGGGCCTCCAAGTTCAAGAAAGAGGATACCAGCCCATCCTTCTTTTTTTCTCCGAAAGGGAAGGTAAAGGTTAAAATGATGCGCCAGAGCGGAAGTTTCAACTACTTTGAACTCCAGGGCCAGCTTCAGGTCCTTGAGCTTCCGTATGCTGGAGGAGAATTCTCCATGGTTATACTTCTTCCAGCCCAAAGGGATGGGGTCTACACCCTCGGGGAAAAACTCAACCTCAAAAACCTTGAATTCTGGCTCTCCAGTATGCAAAGGACGAGGGTGAGGGTTTACCTTCCCAGGTTCAGGTTTACCTCAGAACATGAGCTTTCCGAAACCTTGAAAACCCTCGGCATGAAGACCGCCTTTACGAAATCTGCGGACTTCTCTGGCATCACGGGGAAAAGGGACCTCTTTATATCCGAGGTAGTTCACCAGGCTTATCTGGAAGTAAACGAGGAGGGCACCGAGGCGGCTGCTTCCACCGGAGCCGTTATGGGTATCACATCCCTTCCTCCAGTTCCCTATGTGGTTTTCAAGGCGGACCATCCTTTCATATTCGTGCTCCTTCACAAACCCACCGGTCTGATTCTTTTTATGGGTAGATTAACGAACCCTGCTAAAGCTTCCTGAAAACCTTTCCGTTGACCCCGGCAGTGTTTTCTGATAAAATCTGCTTTTGCGGGGCGTGGCGCAGCCTGGTTAGCGCACCTGCCTTGGGAGCAGGGGGTCGGAGGTTCAAATCCTCTCGCCCCGAGGGCGGCGCCCGTAGCTCAACAGGATAGAGCAGCGGATTTCTAATCCGCCGGTTGGGGGTTCGAGTCCCTCCGGGCGCGCTTTCCCATTACCTCTCCTCTATCCATACCTTCATAAGGGATCTCCCCCTATTGGCCCAGGCGTAATAGGGGATCGCCGTAAGGGCACCGGCCCTCAGCACCACCACTCCACCCAGAAGTTTGGGTTCGTATTTCGGGATAAAGCGGGCGTTTTTCGGCACTTTCATTTTCAAAACATCTGGACCGTTGTCCACGGACTCAAAACAGTAAACCACAGGACCCCGCTGGAGGGCAATTTTACCCCGGTCATCCTTCACCTCAGGGCGGGCTTTAACCTTCAAAACGGACATAGGAAGGAAAATTTCTATCCGGTCGCCTGCCTGCCATTTTCTCTCTAGCTTAATAAAGCCTTTTTTAACCTCAAGAGGGATCCCCTTCCCGTTCAGCTTCACGGTAACCCTTTGCTCTGGAGGGTTAACGAAGGTATAGAGGGCTGAAGGTATAGCTTTGCCCAGGGCCCAGCCAGGAATCCTAAGGTATAGGGAAAAGCGAAAGGGCTTATCAGGGAAGACCCTTAATTCCACCTTTCCATCCCAGGGATAAAGGGTTTTCTCTTCCACCCTCAGCTTCTTTCCGGAAATTTCCAGCTGGACGGAGTTTTGTCCGTAAAGGGTTATGTAAAGGGAATCTTTCCCTGTAGCGTAAAAATACCTTCCCAGGGCAGGAAGAAACCGGGAAAGGTTGGTGGGACAGCAGGCACAGGAATACCAAGGTTTTCTCTCCAGTTTTCCATCTGACTCTAAAGGATTCACATAGAAAAATCGGTCTCCTGAAAGGGAAATCCCGGCAAGAAGGCTATTGTAAAGAGTTCTTTCTAAAACATCTAAGTATTTTCCCTCACCAGTAAGGAGAAACAGCCGATGATTAAAGAAAACATTGGCTATGGAGGCGCAGGTCTCGCAATAGGCCTTTTTGTTGGGAAGGTGAAAGGGCCTTCCAAAGGCTTCCCCCTCCGCTAAGGAGCCCACCCCTCCGGTTATGTAAATCTTTCCTGAGACTATGTCCTTCCAGACGGCGAAGGCTGTATTGATGTAGGGACGATAACCTGTGAGGGTTCCCACATCAAGCAGGGCCGAATACATGTATAAGGCTCTTACCGCATGACCCACCGCCTCCCTCTGTCTCTCCACTGGAAGGTGAGCCTGCATATATTGTGGGTTGTTGTAAATTCTAAAATCGGATTCCTTGGCAAACATGGCTCTGAAGGGGCACCTTCCCCTGTTGTGGAGAAAATAGTCCGCCAGTTTAAGATATTTCTTCCTGCCGGTTAATTTATAAAGCTTTACCAGACCTATTTCTATCTCCTGATGGCCGGGATATGCACATTTTTTGCCTTCGTAAAAAACCCTGTAAATTAGTTCGGCATTTTTGAGGGCAATTTTGAGAAAATTCCTTTTCCCTGTGGCCAGATAGTAAGCCACCGCAGCCTCGTACATGTGCCCCACATTGTAAAGTTCGTGGCTGGTGAAGAGGTTGGACCAACGCCTGGGACCTGCTCCAGGAGGGGGGTTTTGGGGATTTACCTGCCTGGCTGTGTAAAGGTAGCCATCGGGGGCCTGAGCCCTGGATATTATGGAAATTAGCCTGTCCATATAGGCTTCCAGTTCCGGGTCTTTCCTGAGCATAAGGGAATAGGCAGCCCCCTCCATGATTTTGAAAACATCCGAGTCGTTATACCTCCTTCCCTCAAAGTCTCCCTTTTTAAGGCCAGCGGCCTTTTCAAAATTGGAAATTCTCCCGGTCTGCTCCGCCATGCGGAGGTTGTGAGGTATTGTAATTTTCAAAGCTGTCTGGATGCGGCTTCCTGGGAGGGACCGGGGGGAGAACCTTACCCTGTAAAAATCCACAGGCCTGATGGGATAACCTTCCCCGTAGAGAAGGGCAAGGGCCCAGAGTAAAAGGGTAAACTTTCTCAAGCTCACCTCCCTCAATCGCACTGGGCTCCCGGATATTTCTCCAGGGCGTCCAGAAGCATTTCCATAGCCCTTTCCAATTTCTCGGTCTCCAGGACATAGGCAATCCTCACTTCGTCCTTCCCTTTGTCCGGGGAAGCGTAAAATCCAGGTGCCGGAGCCACCATGAGGGTCTCCCCCTTGTTCCTGTAATCGGTAAGCAGCCACTTGGAAAAGGCCTCGGAGTCGTCCACAGGTAGTTTCACCACTGTGTAAAAGGCGCCTTCGGGCTTTTCTAAAACTATTCCCTCCCTTCCGCTGAGGGCGTTCCACACCACATCCCTTCTCCTCTGGTATTCCTCCCTCACCGTGTCAAAATACTCCATGGGAAGATTGTAGGCGGCCAGGGCAAGATGTTGCTCCACTGTAGGAGGACAAAGCCTTGCCTGGGCAAATTTTATGGCTTCGGTTATTATCTCCCGGTTTTTGGAAATTATATTTCCTATTCGGGCCCCGCAGAGGGAAAACCTCTTGGATACGGAGTCCACCACTATTATGTGATCCCAGGCGTCTTTGAACTTGAGGGCCCCTGTGTGTTTTCTCCCGTCAAAGGTAAACTCCCTGTAAACCTCGTCGGTTATAAGAAAAATACCCTTTTCCTTTACAAAGTCCACCACCCTCCTCATCTCGTCCTCCCTAAGCACCGTCCCCGTGGGATTGTTGGGGGTGCACAGGAGTACCGCCCTGGTCCTTTCGCTGAAAACCTTTTCAAATTCCTCCATGGGCGGAAGGTGAAATCCCTCCTCGGCCCTGGTGGTCACGGGAACCAGGTTTATCCCAAGGATCTGGGCTATGCCATTGTAGTTTGTGTAAAAGGGTTCAGGCACAATTATCTCGTCTCCGTCATCGGCCACTATGGAAAAGACAAAAAGCAGAGCCTCGCTTCCCCCGTTGGATATGACCACTTCGTCGGGCTCCACTTCATATCCGTATTTTCCCATATACTTAGCAATGGCTTCCCTAAGCTCCCTTATTCCCTGGGAAGGTCCGTAGCTTATTATCTCAGCCTTGAATTCTTTAAGGGCCAAAAGAACCTCAGGAGGGGTTTTAATGTCCGGCTGGCCTATGTTGAGGTGATAAACCTTTACCCCCTCTTCCTTGGCCCTGTTGGCATAGGGAATGAGTTTCCTTATGGGGGACCACTGAAGCCTTCGGGCTCTTTCAGAGATTCGCATAACTCACCTCCGGGCTTTGAAGTATAGCAAATTTCAAGGAAAAAATCAGTTCAGAAGCTAAAGCCGTGATGGGGCATGTTCAGACCCACAGCTAAGGCTATGAGGATGGCTATGATGGAAAATCCTATGCTTACCAGAACCAGAACCCCCATAATGGTGAAGTAGGTGTTTAATTTTCCGAGAAATTCCACAAGAACGGACTCGTCCCCTGAGGCCAGATATCTGTCAGCCCTTTCCCCTGCCTGATAGAGGACTACCCCCATCCAGATGGGAAGCCACGCTATAATGATGCCTATAATGGTAAGGGCGTAAAGGGCACCGCCCACTATGCTGACTATGCCCAGGAACTTTACCCAGCCCTTCATTCCTTTGACCTTTTCCGCAATAGGATTCATAATTCCTCCTTTTTTCTACTGATATTTTTGATATTTTAAGGGAAAGCTCCGGGATATCAAAATTACTTGAGCCCTGCTAAGGCCATGAATTTCTCCTTAGAGCTTTCAAGGATTCTCTCGTGGATGCTCTCCCCGTGGGAATCCATGGTTACCACCAAGGGAAGGTCCTCCACCTCTATTACCCAGAAGGCCTCCGGGGTCCCGAATTCCTCCAGCATAAAAACATCCGCCACCCTCTTAACCGAGTTGGCTATAAGGGTCCCTGCTCCGCCTACCGCATGGAAATAAACGGCCCCGCATCTCTTCAGGGCCTCCAGGGTTTTCCTCCCCATGCCTCCCTTCCCTATGACCCCCCTCAGACGGTATTCACAAATAACATCCCCCTGGTAGGGCTCTTCCCTTATGGAGGTGGTGGGGCCGGCGGAAACGAAAACCCAGGTTCCATCCGGATTCCTTCTCACCACAGGGCCACAGTGATAAATTACGGAATTCTCAAGGTAAGGTCTTATAAAATCCGGCTTCTTCTCCACCATGAGTTTATGCGCCTGGTCCCTGCCGGTAACTATTATTCCGGAAAGGAGAACCTCATCCCCTACCCTGAGTTTCCTTATCTCCTCCTCTGAAATTGGGGTTTTAAGCTTAATCGTCATAACTAACCTCCCCTTCTTTAATGTAAAGGGTTTTCCTGCGGAAGGCCCAGCAATTGTAGGTTATGGCCACGAAGAAGGTGGCGGGATGACGGTGCTGCCAGTCAACGAAAACATCAAGAACCGTGGTTTTCCCTCCGAAACCCATGGGTCCAATTCCCAGCTGATTGAGTTCCCTGTAAAGTCTTCTTTCAAACTCGGCGATTTCAGGTTCCGGATGTCTTTCCCCTATCTTCCTGAAGAGAAGTTCCTTGGAGAGCATGTAGGAAGTTATCCTATCTCCCCCTATGGCCACGGCCACGGTTCCAGGGGAACAACCCTTTCCCTGGGCCTGGAAAACCGCATCCAGAACGACCTTCCTTACCCCCTCCAGGTCCCTTCCGGCCTTCAACCTGGAATCGGGCAGTTTGTACTGGGCCCCCACATTCTCGCTCCCCCCTCCCTTGAGAAGAAGCCTTATCCTCACCTCGTCTCTGTCCCACTGATGGAAATGGATGAAGGGATGGTTCTTTCCTATGTTGTTCCCTGAGTTCTTGCCTGTAATGGGATTCACCGCATTGGGCCTGAGGTACTGTCTTCGGGTTGCCTCTTCGGCTGCAGCGTTTATGGCCTCAATGTACGGTCCATGGTCCTGGCCGGGGGGAAGGTCCACATAAAAGATGAGCGAACCCGTATCCTGACAGATGGGGGTTGATTTTTCCCTGGCCATCCTTACATTTTCCAGAATGGTCCTGAAGACCGCCTTGGCAGGGGTGCCTTCGTCTTCCCTCTCATAGGCCTCCTTCAAGGCCCGCTCCACATCCGGGGGAAGGTCCGTGGCAGCCCTGCGGAGAAGTTCTACGAGGGCTTCCTTTAATTCCATAACTCCTCTCCTTTCATTATTTCGGAATAAATTATATAACTAAAAACCATGGAAGTATAATAATTGTATGAGGAGGATTTTTTTCTTCCTTCTTGTCTTGGGCCTCCTGGCCGCCCGTTATAAGGGACAATGCATAGCGGTTATAGATGGGGATACCATTTACGCCTGGGTGGAAGAATTTGGAAAAAAGAAAATAAGATTAATAGGGATAGACGCTCCGGAGAAGGATTTCGGAAGACACGCCCTTCGCCAGTCCAGGAGATGGCACCTTCTTCCCTACATGGTAACCAGCCTGGGCTGGAGGGCAAAACTTTACCTCCAGGGACTCCTCCCCAGAGGTTCTCACTTCACCTTAGAGACGGACATCCAGTTATTTGACGATTACGGAAGGCTTCTGGGCTACATCTGGAAGGGAGACAAATTAATTAACGAGGAGATGATCCTCAGGGGATACGCTGTGGTCTATACATTCCCCCCCAATGTAAAGTATGTGGAAAGGTTCAGGAGGGCTCAGAAAATAGCCCAAAAAAACAGGAGAGGGATATGGGCATACACCCCCTTCAGGTATCACTGAGATGAGAATTCTGGTACTTTCCTCGGATATTCCCTTCGTGGAAGGGGGACACAGGAAAATAGCCAGGGCCATATTTATGGCTCTCAGGAAAGCAGGTGTGGAGGCAGAGCTCTGGTTCACCCCTCAAAATCCCTTTTCAGGCTATCCTTTCTCTTATTTTTCCCATATGTTAATGGACCTGCGGGAAGATGGCCTGGGGAGAAAGGTGGAAGGGGTTCTTTCCCTGAGATTTCCCACCTATTGCGTAAAATCTCATAAAACCGTAATCTGGCTTACCCACAGAATAAGGGAGTATTATGACCTATGGGAGGATTTCAAAAGGGAGCTGGGGATAAAAGGAAGGGTTGTGGAGAGCATAAAAAGAATCGCCATAAGGTTTATGGACCAAAGGTGCATGAAAAGGGCCAGAAAGATCTTCACCATATCCGGGGAGGTGAAAAAAAGGTTGAAGAGGTGGGGAAATTTTGAGGCAGAGGTGCTTTATCCCCCTCCCCCTCCCAGAAACTATCGTTGCCGGGAATACGGTGATTATTTCTTTTTCCCTTCCAGACTTTCCAGGTTGAAACGGCAGGATGTAGCAATAAGGGCCCTGACCAAGGTTCCCAGGGCCAGACTGGTAATATCCGGCGACGGCGAAAGAAGGGAGGAACTGGAGAGGATGGCAGAAAACCTGGGAGTAAAGGACCGGGTGATTTTTACCGGGTACCTGGAAGACCAGGAGCTTGTGGATGCCTATTCTAAGGCCCTGGCGGTTATCTTCATACCTTACAGGGAAGATTACGGGTTCATAACAGCCGAGGCATTTTTCTCTGCCAAACCGGTCCTCACCTTTGAGGACAGCGGGGGAGCTAAGGAACTTGTAAGGAACGGGGAAAACGGCCTGGTACTTCCCCCCACGGAGGAATCCTTAGCCGAGGCCATGAACTATCTTCTTTCCCACAAGGAGAGGGCCGAAGAAATGGGGAGGGAAGCCGAAAAAATAAAGTCGTGGTTGAGCTGGGAAAGGGTAAGCCAGAGAATATTGGAGGCCTTCCGTGAGGAAAACCCTGATTGAAGAGGCTAAGGTGCTCTGGATGGAGGGAGGCAAGGGCAGGGAAAGGCCCCTCTGGATAGAAATAGAAGGAAGGAAACTCCCCGTGCTGGATTGGGAAGGTAAACTCTTTCCCCACCGCAGAGAATTCCGGGTAAAAACCCCTGCCGGTTCTTTCCTGGTGGAGGTTGAGGGGGAAGAGGTGAGGGTTTATTCCCTGGCTCTGTAGAACTTCGCCGGCAGAAGTTTACCCTCTATTCTAAAATCAGGGGAAACCTTCCGGGAGCCCTCCTTCTTGACCCACAAAATTACTCGGTGATTACCCGAACGGATGGGAACGGGAACTTGAAAATGAACCTCCCTATCACCAATCCTCAGAGCTTTTCTTTCCCTGATGGTCAGCAGACCATTGCGGTAGCTATATGTGAATTCCGGGATAAAGTCGGTCTGAACCCAGGGCAGGAAAAAACCTGGCCTTCCCATCTTCTCTTCCAGCAGGGAGGTAAACTTATCCCAGCTGTATTCGCTATAAAGGTTTTCGCTTAAAAATTCCTTCACCGCCTTCAGAAATTCCTCGTCCCCCAGGGCCAGCCTGGCCATGTTAAGCACCAAGGCAGAGCGGTAGTGAAGATGGGAAAAAACATCCCCTATGGAGCTGCGATAATATCCGATTCTCCCTCCCATAACCAGAGGGGGAAGGTTAACATCCTTAATAAAGGTCTTCCTGAATTTTTCCTCAAACTTCTTGCAGGAAAGCATTCCGGCGAGCAGCGAAGTCAGTCCTTCGTTAATCCAATAGTCGGAAAATGTTCTCGGGGATACAAGGCCCCCTATCCATTGATGAACCATTTCGTGGTAAATAAGGTATTTTTTACCGCAGGGCATGGGGCCTGGAGCATATATGTTTTTGTCTATGGGAAGGACCCTCAACATCACAATTCCCGGGGAGGAGGCTCCGAAGTAAAACAAACCCTGAGCTACTATAATCTTCAGCCCCCAGGGCAGGGGACCGAGGAGCTTCTCCGTCTTCTGGAAGGCGTTTTTAACCATGTAGGCTTCCTTCAATCTTCTCTTTTCCAGATAAACCTCTAAATTCCCCCAGGAATACCTGTTTTTGAACCTTCCGAGGCCAAGTCCTATGTAGGGCACAGGAACCCGGGAATAATATCCATCCCTCCCCCTCTCGCCGGGCACCACAAGGTCAGCTCCTCTGCACTTGAGGTTAACAGAGTATCGGTAAAATCCGCCGAAGTTTGGATACCACGAAGTAGGATAGAAATACCCTCCTGCCAGGGAGGAATATGACTCAATGGGTTCTACGCTTCCCCGGTATTCTATCTTTATTTTCGTGAAGCTTCCGTTGGGATAGATCTCATAGGCTCCCCCGCTCCCTCTCTGAAAAACCAGGGGAAACCCCTTTTCATCCTCTGCCCTTTCAATTTCTAAACCAGGGGCAAGGTAGAAATACAACTTCCTTTTTATGGGTCGGGGAAAGGAATATTCAGCCCGGGCCTCTATTTTGTTGGTTTCTCCATCCACCTTTCCGTTTATCTTCACGAACCGGGGGGAGGGGGCCCTCAAAATTATCATTACCTTCCCCGGCGGAGAATAAAGGGAAATGTATTTCTTTGCTTTAAGATCCGAGAAATAGATCTCCCTTTCGGAAGAAGGGTCGTAAATGTATTTGTAAACCCTGCTTCCTCCCAAGAGAACTACAGCACCGGACCTGGGGACCGGGGGAAGAACCTCCGCCTCCAGGAGGGGGGAGTAAAAGAGTCCGAATTCTTTGAGGTATTTTCCAAATAACATCCTCTCCCTCTTTCCCAGCGGTACTTCCGGTCCAATGGTGAAGTTTACCGACGCCCCTGGTTTATGCTGAATCCGCAGGGCTAAGAAGGATATTTGCTCCTGGAGGCTGCCCTCCCCTACTTCGTAGGTAAGGGCCTTAGACTCAGCCGGCTCAGAAGGGGAGAAGGAGAATTTACCTTTACCCACGAACAAAAAAATGTCCGGCCACTGGCACAATCTCCCTCCGGAAAACTCAGCCTTGAGGTCCGGCAAATCTATCCTGGCCTTCTTAAGAAGATAGCATCGGCAGTCCTCCTCTCCGTAATAGGCGTTGGCCCTGATGCTGTATAGAACCTCTTTTTCAACGATCTTCCCTCCCTCTTCCTTTATCCTCCAGACCTGGATCAGGGGAAAGGGTTTTCTTAAGATAGCAAGGGTTAAAAGGTTATCCCTCTGCGATACATTAACCCTTGTGGGCTTGAACCTGAAGACCTCCTGAAGATCGCTCAGGGAGGGGTCTGCGAAAAGGGAAAGGTAGGCCTTTTTATCCCACCTCTCTATGGAAGTTTTCATCTTAGAGGTCAGGGAGGCCTGAGCAAAGGAAAGAACGACTAAGAAAGCCCCCAGACCTCTCAGTCTCATGACGGATCTTCAAATAATACCTATGGCCTTTCCCGCCTTTTCAAAGGCATGGAGCACCTGCTGAAGTTCCTCCTCTGTATGGGTAGCAGTATATGAAGTCCTTATGAGGGTTCTGTCGGGTGGAACCGCCGGAGGAAGAACGGGATTGGCGAAAACTCCTTCCTCCCTGAGGATCTTCCACAGCATTAAAAGTTGCTCCTCCGTTCCTACAAGCAGCGGTATAATGGGACTCTGGGTATTTCCTGTATCGTATCCCATATCCTCAAAGGCCTTTTTCATTTTCCTGCTTATTTCCCAGAGCCGATGTCTCCTTTCAGGCTCGGTTTTTATTATTTCCAAGGCAGCCCTGGCCGCTGCCACCGAGGCCGGGGTAATGCTGGCGGAAAAGATAAGGGAACGGGCGAAATGCTTGATGTAATTTATAACCTTGCGATCCCCGGCCACAAAACCTCCCAGGGAAGCGAAGGATTTGGAGAAGGTGGCCATAACTATATCCACCTGGTCCAGCATCCCAAAGTGTTCCACCACCCCCCTTCCTCCTTCCCCGAAAACCCCCATTCCGTGGGCATCGTCCACCATGAAGCGGGCCCCGTATTTTTTTGCTATGGGAACGAGGTTAGGAAGGTCCGCCAGGTCGCCCTCCATGGAGAAGACCCCGTCCACCACCACCAGTTTACCCGCATCGGCAGGAATAGTTTTCAATACCCTTTCCAGGTCCTCCGGATCGTTATGGCGGAATTTCACCACTTTACCGAAACTGAGCCTTGCGGCGTCGTAGATGGAGGCGTGGTCCATGTTGTCCAGAATTACATAATCCTTCCTTCCCACCAGGGCAGAAATTATTCCCAAGTTGGTCTGATAGCCGGTAGAGAAAACAAGGGCTGCTTCCTTCTCCATAAATTCTGCCAGCTCTGCCTCCAGCTCCTCGTGGATGGTTAAGGTTCCGTTGAGGAAACGGGAGCCGCAGGTGGAAGAACCGTACCTCTCAATGGCTTCCTTCATGGCGGCCATAACCTTGGGATGGTCAATGAGCCCAAGGTAATTGTTGGAGCCCACCATTATCAGTTCCTTTCCGTCAGCGGTAATCACTTTGTTCCCCTTTACTTCCCTTATAGGATTAAAATAAGGGTAAAGCCCTGCGGCCTGGGCTTCTTCGCTTCTGGTAAAAGCAAAGCACTTCTCAAAAAGGTCCATGTTTCCCTCCTTGCGTTGATAAGGATAAGACTTTCGGATAAAATTTTCAAGTTATGAAAAGCATAGTCACAGGAGGTACGGGTTTTATCGGAAAAGCCCTGGTGGAGAACCTTCTCTCCCGGGGGTGGGAGGTTTTCGTCCTCACCAGGACCCGGGGTAAGACAAAAAAAATCTTCGCAGGCGTGGAGGAACTCCTTCCCGGGGACGAGTTCCCCAGGGCGGAGGTTCTCTTCAACCTGGCAGGGGCGGTCAAAGGAAGGACCTATGAGGATTTTAGAAGGGCCAATGTTGAATTTACGCGGGCGGTGCTGGAAAGGGCCATGGGGAAGGTGGAAAAGGTCGTCCACCTCAGCTCTCAGGCCGCCTCAGGTCCCTCCCCCGATTGCCGTCCCGTGAAGGAGGAGACGCAAGCCCCGGTTTCCCTTTACGGAAGGAGCAAACTTGAGGGGGAGAGGGAGGTTAAAAACTTCCAGGGCCCATGGGCAATTCTCAGGCCTCCGGCGGTTTACGGGGAGGGCGATTACGCCTTCGTTGACCTTTATAAAATCATAAAAAAAGGCTTTGCACCCTGGCTCGGCCCCAGGAAGTTCTCCCTCATTTATGTAAAGGACCTGGTATTTTCCTTAGAGGCAGCTGCCGAGAAAGTGGAGGGGGAAGTTCTCAATGTGGCCAGCCAGCAGGAGGTGGACTACTGGGAGTTCGTGCTTCGGATAGCAGAGATTCTCGGAAGGAAAAGGGTAAAAAAAATTCCCCTATCCCTGGACCTGGCTAAGCTCCTATCCTGGTTTAGCGAAAGAACCAGCTCTTCCATGTTCACCAGGGACAAGGTGAGGGAGTTAAGCTACCCCTGCTGGATAATTGACACCGCCAGAGCCGAAAGAGCGGGCATATTAAAGCACACCCCCCTGCGGGAGGGATTGCAAAAAACCTTAGAGTGGGCCCAGAAAAGGGAGATTATTTAACCCTGTATCCTATGGCCCAGTATCCTACCCAATGTTTCAGGGAGAAGGGGGCCGTGAGGCCGATCCCAAGCCTGTAAGCAGGAATAACCCCTAAGCTGTAGCTGTCCCCATAGCGGAAGGGAACCCCCTCCATTTTCTTTCCCATAAGTTCTGCCAGCTTCCTCAAGGTAAGCAGCCCAAAGGGAACCGAATATCTTCCGCACCATGTAATTTTCTCTCCCCAGACCCTGTCGGCGAAGGTCCGGATCTTATCCACGGTTATCGTGCCGGAAAGGAACTCTCTCCCCAGTTTCCTGTCCTGCTCCGTAGCTTTCCTATGGGCCTGCTCATCAAGACCGAAGGGCATGTATTGGAAATCCGGACCGTAATGGGTGGTGTCGGTGGAAATTATAAAGGCGAGGTCCTCCCCCAGGTTCAGTTTTTTATCCCTGAGGTACGAGTAAAGGAGCGAGGCAAGCCCGGAGGAAACCTTCTTCATCCTCCAGAAGTCCATTTCCGTTACCATAATGGCCAGAATCCTGACCTTTCTGTTGTAGTATTGAAGGAAAGGAACCATGGCTTCGGCGGAGTGCTCCACCGCATGGGCTCTGTTGGAGACCATGTAATGGTCCCGGGGAAGATGGGTTTTCAGGTAATCCCTCAGCTGGACATTCACCTCCACAGGGCCATAGGGAGCCTGCCATTTGTCGTAGTCGTCCAGAATTACAATTCCCTTCGGGTCCTTCATCTCTACCCTCGCCCTGTGATGGGTCACGGCGAAGATAACCACCGTTTTTGCCCTGGCCACCTTGGGGATGGCATAAATGTAAACCCGTCCGGCGTACATGTGATCGTCGTGGGGGGAGAGCACCGCAAAGAATTTCCCGGAGACCTTCTTAGCGGCGGGCTCCATCTTTTCCGCCAGCCTCACCACCGCCTCAATCTGGGCGGGCCTTGTGCAAAAGCCCACATTATCAAAAAATTTTCTCAAACCCCCGGAAAGCGCCAGGCTTGCCAAAAACAAAAGGGAGAAAATTCTTCTCATTTTTTCCTCCTTTACTATTCTATCCTCCAAATCTATCTATTCCAAAGCCCACCTGGGGAAGGGAGAAGGAAATATTAAAGAAGTAATTTTCCTTTCTGAAGGGCATGTAGGCAAATCTTATTATGAACCTTACGCACTGGAGGTTTAAAACCCCTATTACGGTATATTGCCTGGTTTTTCGGTTCTTTATGTCGTAATCCCAGAAACCCCGAAGGGAAAGGGCCAGAGGGGAGATGGTAAGACCTCCGGCCAGTCTCATCTGATTTGAGATAAAGCTCTGTTCCTCAAATACCGACTTGGTGGTGAAATAATTCCCAGAAATATAGAAGGGCATTCCCCGGGGTCTGAGACCGAGGCTGATGGAGTTGAAGAGAAAATACTTATCGTATGGCTCGTATTGTCCCATCCAGTAAAGGGATATGGTATCGTCCGGGGAAAAGCGAAGGTCAAAATTTATGGAGGAAAAATTGTGGGAAACGGGAAGCCCCAAGGGGGTAATTACATTCTCCGTCCTGGGATAATAGCTTCCTCCCACCGAAAGGCTGAGGATCTCCGATGGAACCCTTTCATCCCCAATTTTTCTCTTGGCCAGAACTCTGTTGGTCAGGGAAAATCTTATGTGGGAAGAAGAGGGGAAGTAGTCGTATCCGTCGTAGGAAACTATTCTGGGGAAATAATCGTAATTCGGGCTGAAAATAACGGAAACCGAGGGTTCAATAACATGCTTGAATCTGGGAGAATACTTAAATCCTGGGGTTGAGAAAATTCTGTAGAATATGGGACCGGTGATGGTGGCGGTGTAGGAATAGGCGAATATCCGCAGAGGTTCCTCTATCCTCTTCTCATCCTTAATTTGCTGGGTGTAATAGGCAAGGTGGAAGCCCAGTTTACTATCAATATTTATCCAGGGCGCGGGAGAAAGGGTGTAAACCAAATAGGGCTTCCATACAACCCTCTGCAACCGCTGCTTCTTCTTTTTGGAAATCTCCTGAATGTTGCTGGCCACAAGGGTCTGGGAAAAGTAAAGGTTCCCTAAGAGCCTTTTTCTGGTAACGGTAAAATTAACCTCCGGAAGGTGGCGGAATATTACCTCCTTCCCGAGAAAATAGCTCTTCTGCTCATCGGCCCTGGCCACCACGCTTCCGTCCTCCCAGGATTTAGTCAAGTAAAGGGAAGAGTAGAAAAACCTCTGTACTATTCGGAAGTAATTGGTGGATATGTTCCACAGGAATTTATACGAGCTTACAAGGTCGGCGCTGGCCGTAAGCCTCCATCCCCTTCCAAATTCGTGTATTTCCCTTCCCTTAATCAGGTAATCGGTGGCCCCATCCCAATAGCGAAAATAGGAGGCCCTTAAGTTTCCGTAATTGCCCTCATCCCAGACATATCTGTATTCCCCGGTTAGCATGTAACCCAGCTGTGACATATAATCGTAGGATAGGGTCAGGTCAAACCAATCTGCGGGCGCCCAGAAAAAGTCCTCCCCGAAGTAATAGCCCCTGTTGGAACTGTGTCCGAACTTGGGCATGAGGAAGCCGGTTTTTCTCTTCTTCTTGGGGGTGGGATAGTAGAGGTAAGGTAGGTAAAAAACGGGTATCCCCTTTACTTTAAGAACCGTGCCCCAGAGGGATATGTGGTCGTCCCTGTAATACTTTCCCCTCCTCGCCCTGGTTTCCCATATGGGACAGCTCTGATTGCAGGGGGTAAACCATATTTTTTTGAAGGAAAACTCCTTTCTGGAATTGGCCTTCACCTCCTCGGCCTGAAAAAAGAACTTCTCCTGGAGCCACCCCCAGACTTTTAGAAATCTGAGCTTTCCTGTTTTGTAATTGTAAAAACCCTCCTCCCCTGCAATGAAGCCTGAAGGGAGAATTACCGACACATTGCCCCTGAGGTGAACATCCCCGGTTTTGAGGTTCACCTCCATCTCATCGGCGTAAAGCTTCCCCAGCTCGGAATTGACCTCCACATCACCTTTGGCTATCAGAACATCGCCCTCTATTTTCTGATAATCGGCGGTTATTTTGGGAACCCCCTGGGCGGCCAGGACCCACGCCAGAAACAGAGGGAGAAGTTTTCTCATGAAAGCAGGTGAACCACCAGACCGCTCTTTAGTTTTGGTTCAAACCATGTGGACTTTGGAGGCATGATTTTCCCCTGGTCTGCCACCTCTAAAAGTTCTTCTACGGAGGTCGGATACATGGAAAAGGCCACGGCGTAGGCCCCGCTCCTCACCAGCTTCTCTAAGTAATCCGTACCCTTAATTCCTCCTATGAAGCTTATCCTGGGATCCTTCCTGGGATTCTCAATGTCGAGAACGGGGGCCAAAAGGTTTTCCTGAAGAATCGCCACATCCAGGGAGGAGACCGGATCCGATGGGTCGTAGGTCCCTTCCTTGGGCACTAAAAAATACCATTTATCCCCGAGAAACATGGAAATCTGGTGCTTCCTCCGGGGTTCGGCTTCCCCGGCCGAGACCTGAAATCTCTCCTTAACCTTCTTCAGGAATTCCTCCCTGGAAAGCCCTCCCAGGTCCTTTACCGCCCGGTTATAGGGCAGAATCTGCATTTCGTCGTGGGGAAAGACCACCGCTAAGAAGTAGTTGTATTCTTCATCGCCGGTATGGGAAGGATTCTCCTGGGCCTTTATCTCCATAACCCGGGCAGCCGCGGCAGCCCTATGGTGTCCGTCGGCTATGTAGAGATGGGGAACGGTCCTGAAGGTATTCAGAATTTTCTTTACGGTATAGGGGCTGTCCATCACCCAGAAGCTGTGCCTTACGCCTTCGCTCTCAAAATCGTATTCTGGCTCCCGCTTCTCGGTGTAGTCCCTCAGGAGTTCCTTGAGCGGCAGGTTCCCATCCCTGTAAAGAAGGAACACAGGCCCCGTGTTGGCATTGGTGTAAAGAATGTGCTTGGTCCTGTCCAGCTCCTTGGCTTCCCTGGTAAGCTCGTGCCGCTTTATCTTCCCCTCCCTATAGTCCTGGCACGAAGCCGCCACCACCAGCCCCGTTTGTATGTGCCCACCCATCTGCTGGCGGTAAATGTAAAAATACGCCTCCGGGTCCTGCTTCAAAACTCCTTCATCAATAAATCTTCTCAGGTTCTCCGCCCCCTTCCTGTATACCCTCTCGTCGTAAAGGTCCACATCAGGGGGAAGGTCAATCTCCGGCTTTATCACATGAAGAAAGGAATAGGGATTATCCTTGGCCAGGGCCAGGGCTTCTTCCCTGTCCAGAACATCGTAGGGAGGGGATGCCACCTTCTCCACCAGCTCCTTCTTAGGCCTTAGACCGCGGAAGGGCTTTATTCTCATGATTGCTTCCTCCTTATGATTTTGCACTAAAATTTTAACCTATCTTCGGAAAACCCCCAAGGGATTTTTTACACTGAAAATGGCATATCCCTCCCGGCTTTTAGCCAGAAGGTTTCCGTCCTCCAGAACCTTCAAAAGCCTGTATCCGTCGGGCATCCTGAGGCGGTATAGGTAATCTCCCTCCTCGGCAAGAACATCAAAATAGGTTTTACCAACCCCCTCCACCACCTCCACCATGAAAAGCCCGGTGGGCAAGGGGATTATCCTGAGGAAAACCGGGAGTTTATCCGGAAGGGTCCTGGCTACTTCCTCGGCGGCCCTGTTCCGATCCTGAACCTTCCAGAAAATCAGGGAGGGAGAAAATTTTCTCCTCTCCTCTAAGGGAAAATCCGCCCTCTGAAATTTAAAGGATATCCTCTTTAAAACCTTACCCTTCAGGTCCAGGACTCTTATGGCGTAGGAATCGCTGTCTCCGGCTATTATGTGGTTCGTCCAGGGGGAATAGGCCCAGATGAGACCGGGAACAAATTCTGGAACCAGAACAGAGGAAATTCCCCGGGGGGTTTTCACCATGAGGGCCCCGGTTTTTCCCCTGATTATCTCCTTTTTTATTCTACGCAGGGGGTCTATTTTGTAAAGAACCCTGGCGGGCTTCTTTCCCCTGGGAAATTCCAGCTTGTCCCCTAGGAATTCCTCCCCACCCTTCAGCGGAAGGAGCTCATTATAAAAATCGTTGAAGGAGAAGGTTTCCAGAGTTTTACCCTCCGGAGAAAATTCAAAGGCATCCTTGGGAGTTATGGCCCAAAGAATATTCTCCATGAAAAGGAGCCTGGGAAGATACCACGGCACCTTGGCCATCTCTTCAGGTTCCCCCATTCCTTTCCAGGCATAAATAAGGCCGGAGTTGTTCCTTTCCAGGGAAAAATAGATGACCTCAGAACCTGAAGCCACGGATACCTTCCTTTCCTGGGGTTCCACTGGAATCTGGGCCACCTTCTCCAAGGTTATTTCCTCCTCCCCCCGGGAGGGTTTGTGGGCCTTCCTGCCCGAACAGCGGGCTAAAATCAGAAATAACAGAATAATCAAAGGTAAAAGGGCTAAAGCTGTTTTTTTCATCCTTCCTCCTTATTAGAAAGTTCTTTTAGGGCCTCATCTATCTTACCCTGAAATTTTACGATCCTCACCCCCAGGGCCCTCAATCTTTCCTCCCCCTTCTTCCCTATCCTTCCGGTAATTACGGTATTACAATCCTCCACCAGGCTATAAACATCGTAGGTCTTAAGGTGCTGAAAGGTGTCCCGATAAATGTTCTTCCTTCTTTCCAGAAGCTCATAAGCTTCCTTTTCCATTCTGTATACAAAAAAATAGGCGGCCCTCCCGAACATTTTCGGATAGACACCCTCTCCGTCATCGCTGGCCACGGCAACCTTAAAGGACCGGGCCTTAGCTACCAGCAGATTTTCTTCTCCGAAATTTTCCAGGGTCAACACCTGCAGCTCAGCCTCTTCAGCCATTTTCAGCAGTTCTTCCTTAGTAAAATACCTTTCGGGAATCCCTGTTCTGGCTCCGTAATCCCAATCCCATACGAGAATCTTTCCTCCCAGGGCCAGCTTCTGCCCGGCCCTTTTGAAGAAGTTCCAGGGCGAAGAAAAGTGATGCAGGGAATGTTTGGAGAAAATTAAATGGAACCATCCGGGAAGGCGGTCCAGTTCCTCGGCTCTCAGGGGAAGGAGCCTCAGGTTTCCTCCCTGAAATTTCCCTGCGAAGGGATCTATCCCCCAGAATTCAACCCCCGGATGGTCCCGGGAAAGTTCTTCCAGCAGCCTCCCGGTCCCACAACCCACCTCCAGAACCCTCCCTTCCCCGGGGAGATAATGTTTAAGAATCTCCTTAAACATAAGAAAAGTTTACTACTTTTCGGTAAAAATTTCCCGCGAAGGGGTGTTAGAATTTGGAGGATGAAGGGAAAGGTGGTGATAGGCCTCAGCGGCGGCGTGGACTCTGCCGCCTCAGCCCTGCTCTTAAGGAGGGAATATGAGGTGGTGGGTCTTCATCTGATACTTTACAGAGCGGAGGACCTTCAAGCGGCAAGGAAGGTATCTCAACTTCTCAACATTCCCCTGAGGATTCTGAACCTGAGAGGGGAGTTCAGGGAAAAGATTATGGACTACTTCGCCCGGGAATACCGCCGGGGGAGGACCCCAAATCCCTGTGCCCTATGCAATTTTCAGATGAAATTTCGTTATCTGGAAGAGGTGCGCCGGGAGGAGGGTGCGGACTTTATAGCCACAGGACATTACGCCAAGGTGGTGGAAAAAGAAGGAAGGTTCTACCTGGCCCCCGGTAAAGACAGGGAAAAATCCCAGGAGTATTTTCTTGCCCTTCTTCCAGAGGAACTCCTCAGCAGGACCCTCTTCCCCCTGGGAGAACTAACAAAGGGGGAAGCGAAGAGACTGGCAGGCAGGATGGCAAAGGTAAGGGAGAGCCAGGATATCTGCTTCGTGGGGGCAGGAAAATACCATGAATTCCTGGAAAGGGAATACGGGTTTTCCCCACAAAAAGGGGATATAATCTCTCCTTCCGGGCAAAAAATAGGGGAGCACAGCGGATTTTATAAATTCACCGTTGGACAGAGAAGAGGGATAGGGGTTGCTTCCTCTGAAGGTCCCCTATATGTCTTAAGAATCTCCCCCGGGGACAACTCCGTGGTGGTTGGCACAAGGCGGGAAGCTCATTTCTCAAACATGGAGGTGGAGCTGAAAGTATGGAAGGCCGAGGAGGAAGGAATTTTTAAGGTAAAGCTTCGCTACCGGCATCCAGGGGCACTGGCTAAGGTAAAAATTAAGGCCCCCCGGGCAGAGGTTAGATTTCTTTCCCCCCAGTTCGCGCCTGCTCCGGGACAACTGGCGGTCTTTTACGACCGGGAGGACCTGATGGTGGGAGCCGGTTTTATCTCCAGAGCCTTCTAAATTCCGCTCTGCCCTGATAGAATATTCCTTCCCCGAAATTTAATATGCAAGGAATGGAAAAAGAGAAGACGGGTTCTATTCCCTTATGGGAAATTTTTATGGTTTCCCTCTCCCTTTTAACCCTCCTCCTCTCGGCATATAAAAGCGGAATAGGCATAAATTTTGACTCCATAATGTTCATCTCCTGCGCCCAAAACCTGGCTTCGGGAAAGGGCCTCCACATGTACAATGGGGCACCCCTATTATACTGGCCTCCCCTTTACCCAATTATGCTCTCGGTCCTTTTGATAACAGGCCTCCACTACCCTGAGGCGACCTTTCTCTTAAATCTATTTTTCTTCTCGGCCTTAACCCTGATTTTCACCCTTTACCTGAGAAAAATCCTGGGCAAGAACCCCCTTTTCTATCCCCTTTCCCTGCTCATTTTCTCTCTTCCAATTTTGAAAATCTACACCAGAGCCCTCTCCGAAGCCCCCTTCGTCCTCTTTGTTTTTCTCTTTCTTGTCCTGGCCGAAAGGTATAAGCTTCAACCCCGGGGAGGCTCCCTCCGTCTTCTTTCGGCAGTCTCCGTCCTTTCCTCCCTGAGCAGATACATTGGGGCCTTCACCTTTCCCATCGTCTCGGCTCTAATATGGATGAAGGAAGGGAAGAAAACGAAGGCCTTTTTCTGGGGCCTTCTTTCCACACTTCCCCTTGCCCTGTGGTTTCTTAGAAACTACCTTATTTCCCATACCCTGGCGGGAAGAAGGGAGGTCGTAAGCAAGCCCCTATGGGACAAGCTCTATAAAATATTCCATCTGCTCCTTTATCGGTGGTTTTCCCCAGTGGAGCCCCTGGCTCCCCTTTTCTTCCTTCTCTGGATTTTAATCCTGGGTGCTGCTATCTACAGGGCCTTCTCCTCCAGGGCTGTTAAAGAAAAACTCATCGTTCCTATTCTGCTTCTCTCATCGTATTTTTTCTTTCTCCTGCTCTCCTTTCTTTATTCAGAATTCCCTCAAAAGGCCTTTCCCAGGTTCCTTGCCCCCCTCTTCCCTGTTTTCCTCATCCTTTTAGCCCTATCCCTAAGGGAAATATCCACTACCCAAGGGCTTAAAAGAGCAGTTCTGATTTTCGTCCTCCTCTTTACCCTCTCCCATCTTTATGTTTCCACTAAGGAGGTCCTAAAATACTTCCAGAGCGGAATAACTCCTGCCTCCAACTTGAAAAACTCCGCTTTAATAACCTACATTAAGAGACACTCCCTTCCAGGGCCTATTTTTTGTAATTCTCCCCCTGTCCTCTATCTATACACCGGAAGGTCCTCCCTCTTTATCCCCAGGAGGGGAAGGAGCCTAAGCCCCTTGAAGAAAAGGGGGAGGACCTTGATATGGTTCAAAAATTTAGGGGAAAGGAAGAGGTATAGCTTAAGGGAAATCCGCTGGAGAGTTAAGTTGCTCAAGGTTTTCTCCTGCAGGAAGGGAAAGATTTTTCTAATAGAAAATTAAGCTACTTCCTCAACCGCTTGATCCTCCACCTTTCCTTAGCGGGAGTGAATCGGCCCTTCACCTCGTATTTCCCTTTATTCCCTCCCATGCCGGAGTTCCTTTTTCTCTTAACGGTGATTCTGGCGGAGCCTGAAGATGCAGTTTCACTTCCCATGGTCCAGAAGCAAACTTTGTTTCTCATATGGTCCACAACCACAACATCACCGTTGTCAAAAACATCTATACCCCAGAGGGA
Source organism: Candidatus Aminicenantota bacterium (assembly GCA_026987025.1). Taxonomy (GTDB): domain Bacteria; phylum Acidobacteriota; class Aminicenantia; order S016-38; family S016-38; genus JALSNJ01. The sequence goes on from JALSNJ010000017.1 coordinate 54,447, forward strand.
AGATTGGTACTGCGAGCCCCCGAAGCACGAGTAAACGGAGCCGTCAGGGGTAAATTTGCATATGTGGCCCCAGGAATAATCGCTCACATAAACATTACCGTCCCTGTCAAAGGCTATGGACCAGGGGTCCGCATCCTGGGAGGAAAACTCGGCCTTTTTCTCTAAGGAGGAAGAAAATATGCCTATCTTCTGGTCGTAGTGCAAACTCACATAAATATCTCCGTTGGGACTCCCTTCAGCCTCCACCGGGTCTTTCATCGCAACGCTCTTCAAAAGAGAACCGGAGGAATTGAAAACGAAAACCCTGTTCTCCCAGGGATTAGCCATGAGGATCCTCCCGTTTTTATTAGAGCCTATGCAATAGCTGGAATAGGATGTAGTGAATTGGCCAACCACCGAAAGGCTCAGGTTCAGAAAATAAATCACCGCATTGGCAGTGGAGGTGGAAGTTATAAACCGGGAGTTTCCGTAGTATTTGATTCCCCAGATGTAAGAACCTATAACCTTGCTGTAGAGAAAATCACCGTGCCGACTAAGGACCTGAATCCTCCTGTTGTCTCCGTCCGCCACATAAACCTTACCCGAAGGGCCTATGGCCACCTCAGCCGGTCTATCAAAGGAGCGGGAACCTCCTCCCGAACCGCCCACACATTTTACGAACTCGTATTTGTAAGGGGAAAGCTTTGCCTCTATTTCGTAGTCCTGATAACCCTTAATTTCCATCTCCTTTTCCCATTCTCCGAAAAGTTCCTTAACAATTTTTAAGCTGTGTTTGCCCGGCTCTACATTTTCAATGGTGCATGGAGTAGTGCACCTTGAACTTCCGTCAAGAAAAACTTCCGCACCGGAAGGATTTGAACTTATCCTTAGCGTGGCAGTTCCTTTGTTTAAAATCCCCCCCTTTCTAAAGAGAAGATACGCAGCTCCACCTGCCACCGCAGCTCCCCCCAAAAGATACGGCCATATCCTTCGGTGGGGCCTGGAGACCACGGGCTGAGCCCCTGAGGAGGGACCCGAAGGCTTCACCTGAGGTTTCGGAGCAGGCGGAGTGCCCTGAATTATTATCTCCACCCTTACAAGATGAGCCTGAACAAACCCCACGGCCCCGTTCCTCGCTTTGACCTTTAGCCAGGTTCCAAGGTCATCCAGGATGTCCATTTTCTCCCCTGGTTGTGCTATGTAAACCGGAGATGAATCGGGAGAAGGGGATGAGAGCACATTCAACACCTTAAGGGCCACGGCGCACTTCTTCTGCGTTTGTCCGCTAACCTTGTAAGCGCCAAAAAACACCAAAAGCGCTAAAACAAGGTAAAGGGAAGTCTTTCTCTCTTTATCCATACTTCACTTCCTTTTCCCTGCCTCTCCCCATTTTCCATTTAACAATTTTTATATTAGAACTCTCCCCGGGAGATTTCAATATTTTTTTAAATTTTTTGCAAAACTGGTTCACTCCTGCCCGAAAATAGGGATTAATCCTAAAATGCTTATTTTATAAATGTTAGAATTTTTTTAATTTTTTCGTATCCGGCCCTTTTTAAAGCTGTGCCCTGGAACCTTTTCTCAAACTCCTTCTTTGAAGGCAAAGAATCCAGAGAAGGGGGAATCCTCGGCTCAAAATCCTTTATATTGGTCCTTTGGGCCCTGCGGTTCCAGGGGCAAACCTCCTGGCATGTATCGCATCCGAAAATCCACCCTGAGTTCTTCAGACGATAAATTTCGGGTACCTCTCCTTTATGCTCTACCGTAATGTAGGAAAGGCATAGGCGAGCGTCCAGGAAATAGGGCTTTAATGCCCCGGTAGGGCAGGACTCCACGCAAAGGCTGCAGGTTCCGCAGTGATTTTTCCGGAAGGGTTCGTCCGGGGGCAGGGCTTCGGAAATAAATATTTCCCCCAGAAAGACCCATGATCCGTACTCCTTAGTTATCAACATGGTGTTCTTTCCTATCCATCCAAGCCCGGCTCTCCTTGCCAGCTCTCTTTCCATAACCGGGGCGGAATCAACGAAAAACCTCGCCTTCACCCCGGGAATTTCTTCCTTTATGTAGTAAAAAAGCCTCTTCATCATTTTCTTCAGGACCCTGTGGTAGTCCCTTCCCAGGGCGTATCTTGAAATTCTGGTTTTTCCATAATGGATTTTCCCGGGATAGTAATTGACCGCCAGGGAAATTATAGTCTTCACAGGGGGAAAAAGTTTCCTGGGGTCCAGACGGAGCTCAATGTTCCTTCTCATGTAGGCCATGGTGCCCTCGGCCCTGCGGGAAAGCCATTGAATAAGGAATTTTTCAGGTATTTTTTCCGGTGAAGTGAAACCGACCTTGGAAAAGCCCAGCTCCAGGGCTTTACTTCTTATCCTTTCCTTTTTTTCCAAGGCGATAAAGCCAGGCCATGGCCCTCTTCCACCGGGTGAGGGCAGTGTTGGGACATCCCCCCACCACCTCGCCGGGGGCCACCGGCCGAAAAACGCAGGTCTTGGCTGCTATCATAGCCCCATCTCCCACTTCTAAATTGTCCCTTATGCCCACCATCCCTCCGCAGATAACTCCTTTTCCTATACGGGCGCTTCCTCCTATGGCTATCATTCCTGCCAACATGCTTCCTTCCCCTATTTTTGTCCCGTGGGCGATGAGGCATAGATTTCCTATCTTTACCCTGTTTTCTATCCTCGTGGCCCCCAGGGCTGCCCTGTCTATTACCGTATTGGCCCCTATTTCCACCTCGCTTCCGATGATAACCCTCCCTACCTGCGGAATCTTCTCCCCTGCCTCAAATCCGAATCCATCGCATCCGATGACCACGCCGGGATGAATTATGCACTTCTCCCCTATCTCCGTTCCTTCCCTTATGACCACATTGGAGTATATTCTGGTATAGGGTCCAATTTTAACATCCGGGTAAATCACAGAACCAGCGTGTATTTCCACCCCATCCCCCAGGACTGAATTCTCCCCTATCTTCACAAAATCCCCTATATAAACATCCCTTCCCAGTTGAACCGTGGGGTGAATTATCGCTGTGGGGGAGATACCCCGGCGGGGTGGCCTCTCAGGGTGAAAGAGCCTGATTAACCTTATAAGGTCTGCCCTGGGACGAGGGGAAACAAGGAGATTCCTTCCTTCTATGAGGGTATCGGGCCCCACCAGAAAAGCGGAAGCCTTAGAAGAAAGGGCAACTCTTTCGTAAATTTTTCTATAAAAGGGAGCGATTTCCCCCTCCCGGGCATCCTCCAGGGAGGAAACCCCATTTATATCCACCTCGCCGTTGCCCCTGAGCTCAAGGCCCAGTTTTTCAGCTATTTCCTTAAGCTTCATTTTTCTCGTTTAAGAGGGCTGAAATTTCCGCTCCCAGAAGCAGTATCAGGGAGGAAATCTCCACCCAGAATATGAACATTATCACGGTGGAAAGGGTGCCAAAAACCTTGCTGGCCAAGGAAATATTTTCTATATACCACATAAAAATATGGGTGCCGGCTATCCATAGAACTGAAGCGAAGATGGCGCTCCTGAAGGCCGCGAAGGTTTTAACCTTCCTTTCCGGAATCCACTTATAAAGGGCGAAGAAGTAGAAGGTGGCCAAGAGAAAGGGAATAAGAACCCTTACCAGAAAATTATTGACTATGGCCATGGTGTAGGGATTTAAATACTGGGAAAGGGTTTGATTGAAAGCCACAAAACGGTTAAAGGCGCTTATTGCACCCATAAGCCCGAAGGCTCCGAAGAGGAAAAAACCGGAAAAGAGCAAGATTATTATTTCCTTCAATCTCTTCCAGAAAAAGGACTTCCTGCACTGGACTTCATAGATCTCCTGGATAGCGGAAATCACCTTGGAAATCAGCATTATACCGAGGACTACCGCCAGGTAAATTCCCAGAACCCCCACCTCCCTTATTTTGGATGCGTAAATCTTCATGTTGGTGAAAAAGCGGGGGTTTATCGATGAGAAAAACTCCTGGGAAAACAAATTTAAGTCGTTTATAACCTTTTCAGAAGACCCTATTATGTAGGTGGAAATGTAGAGGAGGAAGCCAGCCAGGGGAACCGAAGCCCAGAGGGCATAATAGGAAATTATAGCCGCCTTATCGTCTATGTGGTGCCGGGACAATCGGCGAAACAACTTTTTAAGCCAGGCCCACAAGGGCTAATTCCCCCTGGCTGCCTTCATTTTCAGAGCTTAATCTTTCCTACCAGGAGAATCTCAATGAGTAGGGTATAGATAACCAGGGACTCAATGAGAACGAGGCCCAGGATGAGTCCGAACCTGATGTGGGGGGCTGTTCCGGGGTTGCGGGCTATAGCCTCGGAGGCCCTGTGAACAACCCGGGATTGGGCTAAGGCTCCTACCGCCGAGGCTATGGCTATGCCGAAGCCCGCTGCAATGGCTATCCATCCGTAGACTGAAGTGGAAACGGCAGCGGAAGAGGAAGGTTCGGCGGCGAAAAGGGAAGAAGCAGTAATGAAAAGGACTAAACCCAGAAGATACCTCATGTTTAACCTCCTTTAATGTTCTTCGCCCACCGCTCCAGAAAGGTAAACCGCGGTGAGCATAGCGAAGATATAAGCCTGCAAGCCTCCTGTTATTATGGCCAGTGCCATTAAAGGGACTGGCAACAGGGGGGCAAAAAGGCCTGCAAGCACCACAATCAATGTCTCCTCAGCGGTTATGTTACCGAAAAGACGGATGGAAAGTGAAAGGGGACGGGAAAGATGACTTATGAACTCTATGGGACCCATGAGCGGGGCTATGAAAATGTATTCCCCTGTGAACTGCTTAATGTAGGCCAACCTGTGCTTTTTAATTCCTTGAAGGTTGTAGTAAAGAAATACAAAGATGGCCATTGCTGCCGGCACATTTATGTTCATGGTGGGGGCGGAAAGGCCGGGAAGAAGCCCGAAATAGTTCATTGTGATTATAAATAGAAAGAGGCTCCCCACTATGGGAATAAACCTTCTCCCCTCCTCCCCTATAATGTCCCTGTTCAGAGAGTCAAAGAAAAGGAAAACCTGCTCAAAAAACGCCTGACGGCGGTCTGGATGGAACTTGGGCCTGGGCGCTAAAACCCCGAAAATGAAAACTACGGTGAAGGAAGCCAGAAGAGCGAGAACTACATGCTGGGGAACGGGCTCCTGCGGGTTTAAGTGAATACCGAAATGGGAAAAAACCTTCAATATAAAAGGCCCAAATATCCTGTTGAATTCCCGAACTACCCACAGGCTCTCTTCATGCATCTTTGCTTCCCTTAAGCAGAATCTTTATCATAACCACATTGGCCGCCAGGGCCAGGGTCAATGTCCCTGAAAGGAAATATACTACCATAAGCCTGCCGAATTTCAAAAGGTAAAAGGTGAGGAGCACCACCCCCCCTATGGTCAGCATAAAACTCAGCATGTGGATGGCCGCCCTCCTGGTTCTCTTTCCAATTATCCTTCCCGTAATTCCCTTTATAGCAGTAAAATGAACCCACATAATGCTGCCCCCCAGGAGAAAAAGAAGGGAGTTTTTATAGCTGGAAAAGGTCAAAATTATAAGGGAACCCAGGAGGGTGAAAATAAGGGCAAGGGAAAAGATAAGTTTAATCTCCCTTTCCATCCAGATTCCTGTTGTATTTTATTATCTCCTTCACCAGCTCGTAGAAACCGGCCACAATCCCCAAGAAAATCCCTGCAAACCTGAAGCTTTCGGTGGAAAAGGTTTTGTCCAGTAGATAGCCCAGACCGTATCCCACAGCCATGCTGGAGGGAACGATAAAGGCAAGGCTGGTGAGGCGAAGGAGCTTCTTATCAAAAATGGGTATCATTCAAAAAGGTCCTCAAAATCGGAGCCTTCCCTCCGGTCCAGAATCCCGAATTCCTCCCTCCTCTTCTCAATGGCTCTGAGGAAAATGCCTTCCTCCGGGTAATGTCTTATGTAGTTCCCCTCGGTATCGCTGTAGATAAGTTCAAAATAATCCTCCCCTATGCGGCAAAAGACCGACATGGAGGGAAATTGGTCCAGGTCACCTATCTCTTCTATTATCTCCGCCCTGTCCTTCAGGGCGTCCAGAGACTCCCAGTCGTAAACCTCTATCTCCTGTATTCTCATTTCCAAAAAGAAATTAGTGGAAATTTTCAGGAAAGTCAATACCTTATCCGGAAATTTTCAGCTAAAATTCCATGTCCCAATAAATTTATTCTCCCAGGGCCATGGCAATGGACACCGTTTGGCAAGCATTTTCTAAACTTTGATATTATTTAAATATCATGGATTTTTCAATTCTGGAAAAATTTTGATTTTTCTCTAAAATTTATTGTGAGAGAATTAAGGAGGTGAAACATGAGAAGGATTTCACTCCTTTTGTTGGCCGTAGTGCTGGTCTTTTCTCTCTTTGCCCAGGCCAGTATTGAGAAGAACTATGTGGTGGCCCTGAGAAGCGCCAATGTCAGGGCCCTTCCCTCTACCCAGGGGGATATAATACACACCATGGCCCCGGGGGAAAAGGCGGAACTTCTGGAAAACCTGGGGGAATGGCTGAAAATCCGCTTGGCCGACGGAAAAATAGGTTATGTATGGTCACGGGTTGTCAGACTTGAGACGGTAAAGGTAACAAAGTCCCCTTCTCCCTCACCCCTTCGGACACCAGCTTCTTCCCCTTCCACATCACCCCCTGCCCCCTCCCAGGCCCGTTTTGGCCTCAGTTTCAACTTCCAGTATGCCATAGTAAACCCGGAGGACTTCAACGCCAATGTGGAGACCTTAAACGCTTATTTAAACTATCTATCCCAAATTCCTGAATATTCGTCCGCCTCCATTGACCATCCCCTGGAGGGTTTAAAAAGGCTCCTGGGAGGAGGAGTGGAGGTCAATTACCGCCTCAACAGGAACCTGGGAATAAACGCAGGCCTTGCTTACTTCACCGCCAGCAAGAGCTCGGACTCTACCCTCTCCCTCACTCATATGAACGACACACTGGAGTTAACCTATTCAACGGAGTTTAAGTCCAGGATCTCTGCTCCTTACATAGGCCTGAGTTTCACCCTCCCCTCCAGGTTTGTAGAACTGGAAACCTTCGGCAATGTTGCCTTTCTTATGGGTAACTTCTACCACCAAGCCGGTATGGAGAGCAGACTGAACTCGGCTCCTCTTGACTCCTACTGGGAAAAATACGACAACATGAAGAAGTCCACCGTGGGCTTCATGGCAGGAGCCAATCTGAGGTTCAAGTTTAACGAAAAAATGGGGATATATCTTGGAGGAAAGTATATCCTGGCAAACTTCAAGGACCTGGAAGGGGATTACTCAAATGCAGCGGGGGAATCCTTACACGGGAATGTTTACAGGGTGGAAATATCCTTCCTGGGAATTGGAACTCGTCCGGTTTTGTATATTGCCACCGAACCCCCTTCCGACCATGCTATAGTGAAGGTCCAAAGAGCGAAGTTTAACTTTTCGGGCTTTTACTTTAACCTGGGTTTCTTCTCCAGGTTTTAGGCTATTCCATCTTTTTCAATTTGTACAGGAACTCCAGGGCCTGCAGGGGGGTAAGGGCGTCGGGGTTTATACCCCTGAGCGCTTCCCTTAAAGGGTCCTCTTCAAAGAGGGAGGGTTGAAAAGGTTGCTTGGAGGAGGCAGGCCCTCCCCTCTTTCTCTCCAGGCCTTCCAGCACCTCCCATGCCCTTTTAACAACCTGTTCTGGAACCCGGGCCAGCCTGGCCACATGTATGCCGTAGGATTTTTCGGACCTTCCCCTCTCCAGTTCGTAGAGAAAGACCACATTGCCCTGCCACTCTGCCACCTTGATGTGATAATTCACCACCCCTTCAAGCTCTTCCTCCAGGTCCGTAAGTTCGTAATAATGGGTGGCAAAAAGGGTTTTTGCCTTTATCCTGTGGTGAATGTACTCCACCACAGCCCAGGCTATGGATATTCCGTCATAGGTGGAGGTTCCTCTACCTATTTCATCAAGTATTATAAGACTTCTTGGGGTGGCTCTATTTAGAATCTCCGCGGTCTCCTTCATCTCCACCATAAAGGTGGATTCTCCCCCGGCCAGAAAATCCGTAGCCCCTATTCTGGTAAATATCCTGTCCAGAAGGGGAATCTCGGCTTCCTCAGCCGGCACAAAGCTACCGCAGTGAGCAAGAAGGCATATCAGGGCCACCTGGCGGAGGTAGGTGGATTTTCCCCCCATGTTGGGACCGGTTATTATGAGGATCCTCTCCCTCTCGTCCATGTATGTGTCGTTGGGGACGAAGGCCTCCCCCTTTTTCAGAACCTCCACCACAGGATGGCGTCCCTGCTTTATTACGAGCCGTCCATCCCTCTTCACCCTGGGTCTTACATAACCCCTCAGGGAGGCCACCTCCGCGAAGCCGGCCAGAAGGTCCAGTTCTCCCAGGGCCTTAGCGTTGGCCCGAAGTTCCCCCGTGTGTTTCGCCACTTCGTCCCTTACCTCCCTGAACAGATGCTCCTCCAGTTCCCTTATCCTCTCCTCGGCGTGGAGGATCTTTTCCTCCATCTCCTTGATTTTCGCAGTAACGAACCTCTCGCTTCCCACTAAGGTCTGCTTTCTTATATAATCCGGGGGCACCCGGGAGGCCTGGGACTTGGGAATTTCAATGAAATAACCAAAAACCTTGTTGTATCCTATCCTGAGCTTCTTTATGCCGGTTCTCTCCCTCTCACTTTCCTCCATGGCCAGTATAATTCCCTTGGCGTTCTTGGCCACCGCCCTGAGCTCGTCCAGCTCAGGATGAAAACCTTCCCTTATTACTCCGCCCTGGGAGAGAAGAAAGGGAGGCTCGTCCACTATAGCGTTTCTCAGCAGGGAAAGGAGGGAGGGAAGGGGAGAAAGTCTTTCCATTATTTCCCTGAGAACGGCGGAAGTGGCTTCGGCCAGCCTCTCCTTTACTCCGGGTATTATCTGAAGGTATTCCCTGAGGGAAGCCAGGTCCCTGGGGCCTGCCACATCAAACCCCGCCCGGGCTGCTATCCTGTCCATGTCTCCCAGCCTTTGAAGAAGAGCTCTTAAATCCCTCCTGAGCTCGCTTTTTTTGTAAAGCTCCTCCACCCCATCAAGCCTCCTCTCTATGTCTTCGGGCCTTTTCAGAGGAAACCTCAGGGTCTGCCTCAGGAGCCTTGCTCCCATGGGGGTGAGGGTATGGTCTATAACCTGGAGCAAACTGCCCCTTCGGCCTCCGTCCCTGAGATTCCTAAATATCTCCAGGTTCCTTACGGAAGCCCCATCCATAAAGAACCCATCTTTTAAGGAAACCATGGGAAGGAGCTCCGGTTTCCTCCCCCTGAGGGCCTCCACATAGAAAAGGGAAGCGTTGTATGCCTTCTCCAGAGGGGATTTTCCACGACTTCCTTCAATTTTGTAGTGCCTCCTTTCTTTAACCTCAAAATTGGCTATTATCTCCTTGGGTTCCATGAGCTGCAGGAAGTGCTCCAGCTCTTCTTCCAGAATTTCGTCCCCCAGGACCTCGCCGGTGGAAAGGTTGAGGAACACGGTTCCTATTTTTTTCCCCTCCCTCCAGAGGATGGCCAGAAATTCCCCTTCTCCCCTTTCACCCTCCATCTCAATGGCAGTGGATGGAGTGATTACCCTGACCACATCCCTTTTAACTATCCCCTTAGCCCTGCGGGGGTCCTCTAACTGCTCGGCTATGGCCACCTTATATCCGGCTTTAAGTAGTTTCTCTATGTAAGAATCAACGGAATGATAGGGAACGCCGCACATGGGTATAGGATTTTCCTTCCCCTTCTCCCTGGTGGTAAGGGCAATGTCCAATATCCTGGAAGCTATTTTGGCGTCTTCAAAGAACAACTCGTAGAAATCGCCCATCCTCAGCAGAAGAAGACTGTCGGGATAACGGGACTTCAGCTGCACATACTGCTTCATGGCAGGAGTAAGTTCCCTTTCCATGGACCCTTTCAAAGGTTGCTTAAAAAGAACTCCGCAACCCTCCTGAGAACATCTTTACGATAGGCGGATATTCCGTGTCTCTGTCGGGGATATATCATTACTTCAAATTTCTTTTTAGCATCCAGCAGGGCCTTAATCATGGCAACGGTGTTCTGGAAGTGAACATTGTCGTCGCTGGTTCCGTGGATTATCAGAAGTTTTCCCTGAAGCAGGGAGGCGAAATTAACCGGGGATGAATTTTTATATCCATCGGGGTTTTCCCTGGGGGTGAGCATATACCTTTCCGTATATATGGTATCGTAGTACTTCCAATCGGTTACCGGAGCCACCGCCACCCCAACCTTATAGGTTCCCTTGCCCTTCAACATGGCGGTGAGGGTCATAAATCCACCGTAGCTCCACCCCCATATACCTATCCTCTGGGGATCCACGAAGCTAAGGTTTTTGAGGTGAGAAACCCAGAGGAGCTGGTCCTCCAGCTCGTGGCGGCCAAAGTTTTTGTAAATCCAGTCCTCCCACTTTTTTCCCCTTCCGTAGCTTCCCCGGTTGTCTATGCTGGTTACTATGAATCCCCTGGAGGCCAAGTACTGATGGAAAAGCCCGAAACTCCCCATCCAGGCCCGCCTTACCACCTGGGCGTGGGGTCCTCCGTAAACATAGACCACAACGGGGTACTGCTTCTGCGGGGAAAAATCAGGGGGTTTTATGGTCATCGTGTAGTATTCCCTGCCGTCCAGGTCTACAGCGCTTATCTCCGGATACCTTAAGCCGAGGTCAGCAATATCCCTTCCTTTATCGAGAAGCCTTTTGCCCCCCGTTGTTCTAACCACATAGACCTGGGTGGGGGTCAGAACATCCGAGTAAAAATCCACGAAATACCTGTAGTTGGGGGAAAAGACAGCCCTGTGGGTGCCTTCCCTTCTTGTCAGGCATTTGATTTTCCCCCTGAAACTGGAAAGGTAAATTTTCCTTTCGGGGGGAGAAGAGAGATTGGACTGGAAGTATATTCTTTTACCGTCGGTGCCGTAAAGCCTGGTAACCTCCCAGTTTCCTTTGGTTATTTGCCTGCTGAGCTTGAGCTTCAGGCCCTTGAGTTTGTACAGGTAAAGGTGCATGTGGCCGTCCCTTTCGCTTCCCCAGATCAGTTTATCCCGGTAAAAGAGGAAGTTATCCGTTATGTTCAACCATGTGGGCCACTTCTCCTCCAGAGCCAGGTTCCTCTCCCCGGTGGAAACCCTGTAAATCCAGAGTTTCAGGTGATTCTGGGCTCTGTTGAGGGTGATAAAGTAAATTCTGTCTGAATCTATCCATCCCGCCCTGGCAAGATACTCGTCTTCGTAGGGAATCCACTTCGTTTCCTTGCCGAAGATATCCGTTATCCCTATGGAAACCTTCGGATTGTTCTCCCCTGCCTTGGGGTACTTCTCCTGGTAAATCTCTCCGTATAGAGGAATAAAATCCAGGATGGGATAGGACTTTACCTGCGTTTCGTCAAACTTCAGGAAGAGGAGCTTCCTGGAATCCGCCGACCACCATATCCCACGGCAAAGCTCCAGCTCCTCGCAGTAAACCCAATCGGTTTTTCCGTAGAAGACCTCCTCTCCACCGTCCCTGGTAAGGGTTCTTACCTCTCCGGTTTTTAAAACCACCAGCTTCAAATTCCCCCCCTGGGAGAAGGCCGCCATGGTCCTGTCCGGGGATAGGATAAGACGACCCTTCGCCTTAACCTCCTTCCATTCACCGGAGGTGGTGTCGTAAATATAGGTGCTCTTACCTGCGGGAAAAAGGAGGAGGGGGCCCTCCCCAAGAAAGAACCTCAGGTTGAACTTCCTGTCGAACTTCTCCTGGAAGCTCCGGGCCAGGTCAGAAAGTTCCACGGAAGAACGGGAGTTAACATCGTATCGGTAGAACTTGCCCTCCCTCTGGTAAACAAAAGCCCCGGAATTTATCCAGTGGAGGGTCCTTATCCTGGCCCCGTAATTCTTGAATACCTGGTCCCACTGGAGGGCCAACAGAAAAGAAGCAAAGATAAAGAAAAGAGCCGCCTTTTTCATGGCAGGATTATCAAACGGCAAACCTTCCAGCCAGCATAAAGCTTGCCACTATGATTCCCACTATCCAGTAGATAATTATGGAAACTATGACCACCACTAAGGTAAAGACGGGGGCCTTATCGGAGGGGACCTTCTTTATGGGAGTGGCTCCCAGGTAAAGCAGGTATATTCCGTAAAGGGCAAAGAGCAGAGCCAGCACCCCTAAGGGAGGAATTATCATCAAAAGGCCTCCCACCCATCCCGGGGTGGACGAGTAAACCGCCAGCTTGTGGGAGGAAAGGATGTCCTTTTCCCCGTTAAAACTGGGGGCTAAGGCGTCAATAATGTAGGCCAGGACGAAAACCCCCACCAGGGTAAGAACCACTCTTAGAATAAACCCCACCAAGGCAGACCCCATGGGGGTTCTGAAATGGGCCCCCAGGACGGAAAATCCCACAATGGCCCTGCCGATAAATTCAGCTAAGGCAGCGGCGGCCACCAGAATCAGGGCGTAGTTCACATAAAGCTCCTGGACCGAGGTCTCCTCGGAAGCTATTGCCTCCCATTCGGTCTTGGGGGAAAGGATGATATTCTTTGCCCTCTCTACTAAATTCATTTTTTACCTCCTTTAGTATGTTTTGGACAATTTTATTTTAACCTAAATCCCGCCGGTTCAAAACAAACTTAAGGTCTTTTCGCCACCACCGCGTAGTCCTGATGGGAAAAGAGGAATCCGTTTATTCTTCGGAGGCTTTCCCTTATGGCCGCCTCCCTCTCGTTGTGGGCAGGAAACTCCGGAAGCTGCTCAGGCAAATTTCTTCTTATTATTTCCTCCACCCTCCATCCCGATGACTCCAGGAGAAACCTCAGGGTCTCGGGATGAAGGGGGGTTATGTGGGTGGGATCCAGGAGGAAGGCTCCGTGAAAGGCAGCCGGGGAGGCCACATTCACGGTCTCGGCGATGAAGTATCCCCCGGGCCTAACCTTCTCGTAGGAAAGATAAAGGATTTTCTCTATATCCTCAAAGGGGAAATGCTCCAGAACCTGGGCTGAAAAAACCGCCCCTAAGGAGCCGTCTTCAAGGGTTGCGAGGAACTTTATCCCATCCGCCAGATGGCACCGAAGCCCCTTGCTCCTGCATTCCTCAACGAAGTCGGAGTTAATGTCCACTCCGAAGGCCTCTATTCCCTCCTCCTTAAGGAGCTCCAACATTTCACCTCCTCCGCAACCGAAGTCCAGAACCGGTTGAGATTCTCTCAGATAGGGAAGGTAAACTTTAAGGCTTTCCCTGTCCACCCCGGTTCTGAACCTTTTTTCAAACCACCGGTAAAAGGAAGAGGAAAGCTCTTTGGGCTGCGTTTTCTCTAAGGATATACCTCTGGCTAAGTGTACCAGGTGGGAAAGGGCATCTGCGGTCTCCTGGAACCTGCTTTCCCTGGACTTGAGCTCCTCCATGGCCCTGGAGAACCATTCCTGGTCCTTGGCGTCCATGAGGGGGATCAGGGTCATGTACATTTTCCTGTGAAGTTCCCAGACCTGAAAGATCCTCCTGCTCATTTCCTCTAAATAGGGAATGAGCAAATTGAAAATTTCCACGGTAAGGGCGCTTATATCCAGCTGAGGGCCCAGAATTTTAGTCCTCCATCCCGAAGAGGAAAGCTCTCCGAACTTCTCGTTGATCTTAGTTCTTAAATCTTCTATCTTACCCTCCAGGGGCTTAAGGTGCTCCTTCTCGTCCAGCTCCTTGTGGATCTTCTCAAACCGGGCGCTGGCCTGGGCCCTTAAAAGTTCCAGTTCCTCAGGCTTTCTCATTGGGGAAAAGGGGTGCCAGCTCTTCTCTGGAAGGGGCCTTATCCAGATAGCTTATAACCACCAAGGCCAGGATAGAAATGAGAAAGGCCGGGTAAATTAACGGGACGCCAAAGGGGTCTCCCTCAGGGGCCATGGAGGGATAAGCGGAAGCAAATACCTTAAGGCCCACCGCCGTGAAACTACCGAGAATTATGGACCAGAGCCCGGCCCTTCTGGTAGCCCTCCTCCATGCTAAGGCGGCTATAAGAGCAGGGGTAATGGAAACGCCGTAAATGGTATAGGCAAAATATGCCATGTTCAAAACGGACTGCATTTTGACCGCCAGGTAATAGGCAACGACCCCCAGAAGGAGGACCATTATCCTCTGCAGGGCCACCATCTCCCGGTGGGTGGTTTCCTTTTTTAGAAAACGCTGATATATATCCCTCATTATGTTGGTGGTGGGAGAAAGGAGATAGTTCATGCCGGTGGAAAGAACCACCACGGAGGCAGCTCCCATAAGGAGGAGTCCGATAAGGGGAGGAACCATGTGCTTGGCTGCCACCAATACAATGGAGGCCGGGTCCAATCCCTCCTTTCCTCCGCTGTTCATCCAGGCCTGAATCTCGGGCCAGTACCTGGCGGAGGCAAAAACCGCTATGACCACCACTATGGTCTCCACTATTATGGTTCCCACCACCCAGAGGGCCACGGCCTCCTTGGCATCCCTGGGGGTTTTGGCGGAATAGAACTTCTGATACATGCTCTGGACGCCGAGGAGAAGGAGCATGGTGGCCAGAAAATAGCCCCCTGCCTTCAGATAAGGATGGGCTCCGAAGCTCTGATTTATTATCGCAAAGTGGCTGGCTGGAAGCACCTGCCTTATGGTATGCCAACCTCCCGCCGAATGTATAACGAAGGGAACGGAGGCTATGGTGGCTATGAGGATTATTATCCCGTTGGGAAGGTCAGTGTAGGCCACAGCTATCATACCTCCCAGGGCGGTGAAGAGAATTACGAAAACCGCGGTTAAGAATTGTCCCTGCCCAACGCTTATCCTGCCTTCGGTTATAACATTGAGTATGTATCCACCTGCCCTGAACTGATAGGATACTATGGCGGTGAAACTTATTATCAGCGCTAAGGCCCCGAAGAGCCTGGCAAAGCCTCCGTATCTAACCTCCAGGATGTCCCCCACGGTGTATTGCCCGAAGGTCCTTATTTTGGCGGCGAGGAAGTAGATCACAATTATCCCCAGCCAGGCTCCCGCAGGCATCCAGAGAGAAGAAAAACCGGCCTTAGCGGCGTATTCTGCGCCGGCGATGAAGGTCCCGGACCCGATCCATGTACAGATAAGGGTAAAGACCATAACCCTTATGCTGAGGCTCCTTCCGGCTACCATGAAGTCTTCCTGGGTCTTTACCCTCCTGGCCCTGAGGAAGTTCAGCCCTGTAAGGACCAGGAAATACAGGATGATTATATAAAGGGCCCACATGGCTTTCTTTGCCTAAATCAAGAAGAGCTCTCTTCTGAGAACCTCTTTTCGCCCTGGTCGGTAAGTTTCCACTCTCCCCTTCCCACCTTTTCCATCAAAGGGGGTTGCATTTTCTTGGTCTTGTTCAGATGGAAGTAAATGTTCTTGATCCTCAACCCAAGCTGTTTAACGGCATCGGTTATCTCCCTGGTCTTGAAACTGACCCTTCCCAGATTTTTGCTGAGATAAAAGACCAGCGCCGCCAGCTTTTCTTCGGGTTTCAAATTCTGCTTCTTCAGCCAGGCCTTGGCCTCTTCAACATTAAATTCCAGCGCTTTGGTCTTTTTCTCTGCCTTCTTTACCTTTTTCGCCGGGGTTCTTTTCTTCGTCTCCTTGCGGGGGGCAGGCTTTTTCAGAGGTTCCTCCATGAAGAGGGCTTTAAATTCCTTGATCTTTTCCTCCACGAATTCCCTATCTCCTTCCACTTCCAGTTCCAGCCTGTCTCCGGTTTTAATAAAACGAATCCTGTAAAAATTGGTCTTCTGAATCATAACAGCCTCCTTAGCTTAAACTTCAAAAGCAGTTTAAACTAAAAATACAATTTTGTCAATACTCTTCCACCACAAAATTTTTAAGATGAGCTGTCTGATTCAGAAGATAAAGGGTAAATCCCCTATCTTTTTTAAATTTTAAAATTGAGTAAGAAGCGGTGTCCACATGAACCTTCCAGAAAAAAGGGGGTTTTATTTCCAGTATACCTGCTATCAGGGGTTTTAAAACCGCCCTGTGGGTGACTACAGCTATAGCTCCCAGCGCCTCGTTCTCCTCCACCACTCTCTTCAGCGTCTTAACGGCCCTTTCCATAACCTCCATCACCGTCTCCGCCCCTGGAAGTTTAAGCTTCTCAGGGGTAGTTATCCAGAGCTGAAACTCCCGGGGAAACTCCCTTTTTATCTCCTCCTTCTTTCTCCCCTCCCAGGGGCCGAGATTTATGTTGTTGAACCCTTCCTCCACCTCCACAGAAACCCCCAGTTTTGCCGCCAGAATTTCCGCCGTCTCCTTGGCGCGGCTCAAGGGTCCTGAGTAAATCCTCCCTATCCCGGAGTCCTTCAGAGCCTCCGCCAGCAGCCTGGCCTGTTCTCTACCGTTTTCGTTGAGGGGAAAATCGGACCTTCCCCGGAAATATCCTTCCCGGTTGCCCCGGGTTTCTCCGTGTCTTATAAGATAAATATCCATAATTCCCTCCTGGTTTTTATTGAGGAAATATAATAAAATATTCCATCCGGAGGTGAAAATGTTTGCGACCATTGAAGAGGCCCTGGAAGAGATCAGGCAGGGGAAGATGGTTATCGTGGTGGACAGCGAGGACAGAGAAAACGAAGGCGACTTAGTAATGGCAGCGGAGAAGATAACCCCTGAGGCGGTGAACTTTATGGCCAGCAAAGCCCGGGGGCTTATATGCGTATCCATAACCCAGGAAAGGGCGGAGGAGCTGGAACTTCCTCCCATGGTGGTGGATAACACCGCCCCTTACAAAACTGCATTTACCATATCCGTGGACGCTGTGGAGGGAACCACCACGGGAATTTCCGCCTACGACAGGGCCATCACCATAAAAAAACTGGCAGACCCCGAGGCCAGGGCCAAGGACTTCGCAAGGCCCGGTCACATATTCCCCATAGTGGCAAGAAAGGGAGGAGTTCTTGAGAGGACCGGCCATACCGAAGCCTCCTTGGACTTAGCCCGCCTGGCGGGACTTTACCCAGCAGGGGTAATGTGCGAAATAATGAACGAAGACGGCACCATGGCCCGCCTGCCACAGCTCCAGGAATTTGCCAAAAAATACGGTTTGAAAATAGTCAAAATAGAGGACCTGGTCCGCTACAGAATGGCCAGGGAATCCCTGGTTAGGGAGGTGGCCAAGGCGGACCTTCCCACCAAGTACGGACATTTCACCATCCACCTTTTCAAGGACATAATTCACGGACACGAATATGTAGCCTTAGTAAAGGGTGAGATAAAATCGGATGAGCCGATTCTCGTAAGGGCCCATTCCCAGTGCCTCACCGGGGACACCTTCGGTTCCCTCCGATGCGATTGCGGAGAGCAATTGCACAGAGCCATGGAGATGATAGAGAAGGAAGGCAAAGGGGTTGTCCTCTACATCCTGGACCACGAGGGAAGGGGTATAGGCCTGGAGAACAAGATAAAGGCCTATGCCCTCCAGGACCAGGGCCTGGACACTGTAGAAGCCAACAAGAAGCTTGGATTTAAAGCGGATGAGAGGGACTTCGGAATGGGAGCACAGGTGCTGAGGGCCCTGGGGGTGAGGAAGATGAGGCTGCTTACCAACAACATAAGGAAGTTCGTGGCCTTAGGAGGATACGGCCTGGAAATAGTGGAGAGGGTTCCCATAGAAATTCCCCCCAACAGAATCAACAGGGATTATCTTAAAACCAAGAAGGAAAAGATGGGCCACGACCTGCACATGGTATAATATTTAAGGGAGCGGGCGGGCCACCGCTCGCCGTAAGGCGGGAGGAAAGTCCGAACTCCGCAGGGCAGGGTGGTCCCTAACGGGGACCGGGCGCAAGCCCAGGGAAAGTGCCACAGAAAATAGACCGCCCCGTCCTTTCATAGGGCGGGGTAAGGGTGAAAAGGTGGGGTAAGAGCCCACCGCTCCGGTGGCAACACCGGGGGCACGGTAAACCCCACCCGGAGCAATGCCAAAAGGGGTGGCTGGCCCGGCCATAACCCCTGGTAGGCAGCTTGAGGGAAGGGGCAACCCTTCTCCCAGACAAATGGTGGCCCAAGACAGAATTCGGCTTATAGCCCGCTCCCTCCTCGGAAAATGAAAGTAAAGGAATTTGACTTCTATCTTCCACCCCATTTAATAGCCCAGCACCCCCCCAAGGAAAGGGGTAATTCCAGAATGATGGTCCTGGAAAGGTCTGCTGCTAAAATAATACACGACAGATTCTACAATTTCCCCTCATACCTTAGAAGAGGGGACCTGGTGGTGATAAACATCACAAGGGTTATAAAGGCAAGGCTCATAGGAAGAAGGTCAACCGGCGGAAGGGTGGAACTCCTGCTCCTGAGAAAAAAGGGGGAAAACCTATGGGAAACCCTGGGGAAACCGGCGAGAAGGCTTAAAAAGGGAGAAAAACTAAGTTTTGGCCCTGGCCTGGAGGCTCTGGTGGCCGAAGAAGGCCAGGCAGGTAAGAGGCTGGTAAGGTTCCTCTTTCCAGTAGAAAAGGAGCTGGACAAAATAGGGAGGGTTCCCCTTCCCCCTTACATAAAAAGGAAACCCCTTCCAGAAGACGAAGAAAGGTATCAGACCGTATTCGCTAAGGAAGGAAGCTCCGTAGCCGCCCCCACCGCAGGCCTTCATTTCAACGAAGAAATTCTCCGGAGGATAAGGGAGAAGGCGGAGATGGTGGAGATAGTTCACAATGTGGGGGAAGCCACCTTCAGACCGCTTTTAAAGGAGGAGGTGGAGGAAAACAGACTTCCAGCGGAGGAATATTACATATCTGAAAAGGCTTCCCTTCAGCTCCGAAGGGCAAAACAGCAGGGGAGGAGAATCGTGGCGGTGGGCACCACGGTGGTAAGGGCCTTGGAGTCCGCCTACTCCCACGATTTTTCCCCTGGTTCTCATTTTACCGAGCTTTTCATATACCCGGGATACAAATTCCAGGTGGTGGACGCCCTCTTCACCAATTTCCACCTTCCCCGTTCATCCCTAATATTGCTGGTTTCGGCCTTCGCAGGTAAGGATTTCCTACTGAAGGCCTACCGGGAAGCAGTGGAGAAGGAATACAGGTTTTACTCCTACGGGGACTGCATGTTCATATATTAAGTCAGAAGAAGCCTTAAAGCGAAGACGATTATGAGGAATGTAACCATCTTCTGGATAAAAGGGTTCCCCTTCTTTACGGATGCAAAGGCCCCCAGTTGACCGCCAAGGGTGGTCCCTACAGCCAAGGCAAGGCCCGCCTCCCAGTGGACCAGTCCCTTGGCGAGGAAAACCCCTAAGGCAAAAACCGTGAAAATGAGAACCACAAAAATTTTAACGGCATTTCCCCTCACCAGATCGTATCCTGCCAGAAGGATGGCGGAAAGTATAAAGAAACCCACCCCGGCCTGCACGAACCCACCGTAGATCCCTATAATGAAGAAGAGGCCGAGGATAAAGGCCCACCTTCTGGGGGAAAGTCTGGGGAGCGAGAGCGTTTCCTGTCCTGCGGAAAGTTTTCCCATGGGCTTCAGATAAAGGGTTAAAGCTGTAACCATTACCATGAGGAAGGCCAGGGCCTTTTTGAAAAGCTCCTGGGAAATTACCGTGGCTAAATGGGCCCCCACCAGGGCTCCCAGCACTGCGGGAGCCACCACCGCCGCGGAAAACCTCCAGGGAAAAACCCGAAGCCGGTGAAACCTCCAGAGGGCAAAGATGTTCTGAACGAGTATCCCTATTCTATTGGTTCCGTTGGCCACGGCAGGGGGAAGGCCCAGGAAAATGAGGACCGGAAGGCTTATGAAGGAACCGCCTCCAGCCACCACATTTATAAAACCGCAGAAAAGCCCTGTAAAAGTCAGCAGAGCCAACTTCCAGAGAGGCATCAGAAGGGAAGGGTGAATTGGAAGCCCCGGGGGACGAAGGCCTTCAGGTGCTCATCGTAATCATAGTCAAAATCCTTCCTGTGGAGGGCATCGTCCAGGGCATCCCTCAGAAGCCGGATCTCCTCCAAGGTGTTGTAGAAACTCAGGCTGGTTCTTATGGCCCCCAGTCCTGGAAGCCTCCCTTTTATAAGGTTCTGCCTGACCTTCTCTGTATCCTCAGAGGAAACTCCCAGAAGTTTCTTCACATAGGGCTGAGCGCAAAAACACCCTGTCCTTACCCCAATAGCATACTCAAAGGAGAGAACCGAGGAGATGAGATAAGGAGAAACCCCTGCTGTCACAAAGGAAATGACCGGAAAATCGTCCTCCCTCCTCTCCCCTCCCAGTATTTCAATCCTTTCAAAGGAGGAAAGGACGCGGTAAAGTTCCCTGTGAAGTTCCTCCTCCACCCTCTCCAGCTCATCCATCCCCCACTGCTGGAAAACCTCCATGGCCTCGGCCAGGGCTACTGCCCCCAGAATCACAGGGGTTCCCGCCTCCTCCCTTTCGGGAAGGTCTGCCCAGATGACCTCGTCCAGGGAAACGAATTTAACGGTCCCGCCTCCCACGGATTCAGGTTTTCCCTGAGAAAGCAGGTCCTTTCTTCCTATCAGGGCGCCTGAGCCGAAGGGTGCGTAGAACTTATGGGCGGAAAAGGCCAGAAAATCTATTCCCCGGGAAAGGTCCACCCTCCTGTGAGGGACAAGCTGAGCCCCGTCCACAGCCAAAAGGGCTCCATAACGATGGGCTATCTCCCCAATTTCGTAGATGGGATTCGGATAACCCGTAACATTGGAGGCACCGGAGACCGCCACCAGTTTCACCTTCCCTCCTTCCCTTTTGAGGGTATCCTCCATCAGGTTCAAATCCAGCCTTCCATTTCCATCAACCGGAAGGACCACGGTATCGTAATTCTGCGTCCAAGGGAGAAGGTTGGAATGATGTTCCATTTCCGTGGTGAGGACCTTTCCATCCCCGATGTAGTTTTTGAGTTTTCTTGCCAGTTTGTTGATGGCCTCGGTGGTGTTCTTGGTGAAGATAACGGTATGGCTTTCGGGGACATTGAGAAATTCCTTCACCTTTTCCCTGGCACGCTCAAAGAGCTCAGTGGAAACGAAGGACTTGTAGCCTATTCCCCTCTCCACATTGGAGTAAAAGGGGAGGACCTGCTCCAGTTTTTCCTTTACCCTTTCCAGGGCCGGGGTGGATGCCGCATTATCAAAGAAAACATAAGTCCTTTCGCCCGATAAAACCTTTACCTTGGTATCAATTCCTATTACCTTGGGTCTCATGGGGAAATTCTGCCCTACAAAGGCCTTTTTTGCAAGTTCAACTCCGGGTATAATTTCTCCATGTGGAGGAAAGTTTATACCGGGGTCTTAGCCGTTGGGGTCCTGTTCTTCGCCTGGGTCATTATGCAGAGATTTTCGGCGGCGAAAAAAAGCTATTACGGGACGGTGGTGGACAAGAGGAGGGTTGTAACCATAAGGACCCTCAAGTCCATGTACAAAAACACCAGGGCACACTATATCCTCAAGGTAAAAACTGAGGAGGGAGAAATCATAACGGTTACGGTGCCCTTATGGTTTTACGAAAGGGTGAAAATCGGGGATACCATAAGGAAGGAAAAGGGAGAAAAATACCCTGAAATCGTAAAGGAAGGACAGTAGCTCACCTTTCCTTCAATTTCCTTATTCCACAGAAAACCCTTTGAAGGGAGGAGGCAAGGGACCCCAGAGCCAAGAATGCCACAGTGCCTAAGGCCAGATACCTGGAGTATATGAGAAAGACGACCGCTGCTGACATTATGTAAATTCTAACCATCCTGGTGAAAACCCCCACCCGGCACTCCACCCCCACCCCCTCAAGCCTCGCCCTGGTATAACTCACCATAAAGGAAAGGAACATGGCTGAAATTAAAAGGTAAAGGGCCCATCCCGGTCCTGTTTTCTGGAAATAATAAACCATCCCCAGGTACCAGAGGAATTCGTTTACTCTGTCCACGGTGGAGTCCAGAAAGGCCCCGTAAGGGGAAACCAGGCCATACTCCCTGGCAAAGGCTCCATCTAAGGCGTCCATAAATTGCGAAGCGATGAAGACGATAAACGCCCAGGAAAAGTGGGCTGTGGCTATCAAAAAGGAGGCTATGGCCGTTATCAGGATGCTGGACAGGGTAATTAAATTGGGAAGGAAGGGTGGGATTTTTCTTATGCCCAGAGCCCTAATCCATCCTCTCACATCTTCCCTGGCCCTATCCGCATGTTCCTCAATTTTTCCCTTCATCCTGGCTCCTTCCGTGATGATAAAGGGCCCACAAAAATCCTCCTCCACAGATGCCCAGGGTTATGAGCATGAAAACCAGCGCTTCCGGCCTCAATTCTCCTCCTTAAATTTAAAGTAAAGCCAGAGTATTATTATAACTGCTCCCCACTGGAAAAGGACGGTGGCAGGGGAATATACCCTCAGAGGATCCCAGAATTTCCCCTTAGCAGATGATGTCATCCACCAAAGAAAAAGAACAGCAAATTCCAGCGGAATTACATACTTGGCCACATAATGGACATATCTTCCCACAGAGAAAGAGGTAACCTTTCTTGCGAAAATAAAGAACCTGCCCCCAAGTTTCCATATAAGAATTGAGAAAAGAAAGCCGTTGAGGAGGAGGGCAAGCCCCCAGACCCAATCCTGGTTGTTAAGAAAATTTAGGCTTAAGGCCGATGGAATTCCCAAAACAAAGGCCACCGCGGAAATGAGGAAGGTAGCCCTCTTCCTATTCATACCCATGTCCACGAAAACCCTCACCTCCAGTTCCATAAGGGAAAGCAGGGAGGAGATGGCGGCCAGAAAAAGGGAGAGGAAAAACAAAAAGGAGAAGAAACGGGCTAAAGGGAGATGGGAAAAAAGTCGGGGAATCCACAAAAAGGTAAGGCCCACATTTCCGGAGGCAAGAATCTTACCGGCCCGCTCAGGGGAGGGGGTGAAGGAAAATATGGTCCCCACCACTGCTATAGCCGCCAGGAGGGAGGCGGTGTAATCACCGAAGACCAGAACCGCGCTACTGGCAAATCCATCCTCCCTTTTGGGAGCGTATATGGAATAGGTGAGGACCAATCCCCATCCTGCCCCTGTGGACCAGGCAGCCTGGCTCAGGGCCTCTATCCATACCCCCGGCCGTGAGAGTTTGGTGAAATCGGGATAAAACAGAAAATCAAGCCCCTTTATCCCTCCTGGGAGAAAGACGACCCTCAAGGCGAGCAGCATTAAAAGAAGAAAAAGGGAGGGCACCATAACCGTGGTGGCCCTTTCTATCCCCCTGGAAACTCCCCTGGAAACTATGTAGCCCACGGAGAATATGGCTAAAAGATGAAACACGAGGGGAAAGGGGGACCTCTGGAAGAGCTTCCAGAATCCTTCAGGATTAGAGAAGAGCCCGCTGGAAAAAAGGGAGGAAAGGGTGTAAAAAAGGGCCCAACCTGTGACGACAGAATAGTAAAACATTATCCCTGCGGTCACCGCCGCCACAAATCCCCCTAAGAAGCCCTTTCTCTTTCCCAGCACCTCCTGGAAAACCCCCACAACCCCCATCCCCAGGTTTTTGCCAAGGGAATATTCAAGGAAAATGAGGGGCAGGGCCCAGAGAAAAAGGCTGAGGAGCCACGGGATTACGAAGGCCCCTCCTCCGTTGCTGGATACCACCCTGGGAAACCTCCATATATTCCCCGTGCCTATGGCCATACCCAGGCCTGCAAGAATAAAACCCCATTTAGACTTGAACTTCTCCTTCATTCTCCGATGATGAGAACAGGTCTTATCCCCAGTTCTCCCCCTTCCTTCCCGGGCTTGCCTATCCCTATGAAGTTGGAACGAAAGTCCATTAAGCGGAAATAATCGTTCCTCCTGCCCCCCTCCTTGCCTCCCACCATCTTAAGGGGTATGAAGTTACCGTGCCTGGCCCTGCGCACCCCTTCCTCCCTGAGGTAAACCACAGGATACTCCGTCAGCACCTTATTAAGGGGAATTATCACATCGTCCAGGCGGCCCTCTTCGGCGGCCTCCCTCAGCTCTTCCAGGGTCCTGGCATCTTCTATGGAAAACTCCCCGCTCCTAAGCCTCCTCAGGTAATCCAGATATCCCCCCACCCCCAGCTTCTGGCCCAGGTCGTGGGCTATGGACCTTACATAGGTTCCTGCAGAACATTTAATCTCAAAGTGAAGGTAGGGGGGCTCGTAGGATTTCAGGGTAAAGTAGTGGACTTCCACTTTAACCGGCCTGGGCTCCACCTTCTTCCCCTTCCTGGCCAGCTCGTACATCCTCCTCCCACCGGTCTTTTTGGCGGAAAAGGGAGGGGGAACCTGAACTATCTGCCCCACAAACTCCTCCATGACCCCTTTTATCTGCTCCTCGCTGAGCTCAAATTCCTCCACCCGGGATATCACCTTCCCGTCCCTATCGTAGGTGTCGGTTTCTGCCCCCAGCCTGATGGTGCCGGAATAGATCTTGACCCCCCTGACGAGAAAGGGGAAAAGGCGGGTGGCCCTCCCCACCCCCAGCACCAAAAGCCCCTCGGCCTGGGGGTCCAAGGTCCCCATGTGCCCCACCTTCTTCTGGTGCAGAATCCTCCTTACCTCGTCAACCACATCGTGGGAGGTCATCCCACGGCGCTTGTTCACCAGGATTATTCCGGTTTTCTCACCCACGGAAACATCTCCTCTATTCTTTGATAAACCTCCTGCAGGGCCTTTTCCGGTGGCAAATTTATATTAAAACCCGCCGCCTGAGGATGACCACCTCCCCCATAGGCCTCGGCCAAAAGCCCCACATCGGCCTTTCCCTTGGACCTGAGGCTCACCCGAAAACCCTTCTCCAGCTCCTTGAATATCATGGCAATTTCAACATCCTCCACGGACCTCAGAATGTTCATTACCGTCTCCGTCTCCACATCGTGAAGCTGAAGGTTCAACTCCTGAAGAAATTTTCTAAAAAGGAAAACGGCCACCACCTTTCCCGAAGGATGAAACCTCAGGGTGGAAAGCATCCTCTGAAGAAGGAATATCTCTTCCCTCCGATGGCTCTCAAGGATTATCCTGCTTACCCGGGCCGGGTCTGCACCGGCCTGCACTAAAAAAGAAGCATACTTGAAGGAGAGGGCGCTGGTATTGGAGAAGCGGAATCCCCCGGTATCGGAAAATATGGCAGCGTAAAGGCAGGTGGCCACCTTTTCATCTATGGGAAAATTGTATTCCATGAGGAGTTCAAATACCATTTCCCCCACGGAGGAGCGATCTGGCTCTATCCAGTTGAGGTCAGCAAACTCCTCGGAGGTTCTGTGATGGTCTATGTGAATGGAAAAATCTCCCTTCCACCTCTGTCCGCTGCGGTCCAGGGCCGAGGTTTCCATGAATACAACGCACTGAAAATCCGGGGGGACTTCTCCCAGTTTAATTTCTCCCGCCCCGGGAAGCTTCTTCAAAAAACAGGGGGTGGGGTCCACATTGTAGACCTCAGCCCTTTTGCCAAGAAGCCTCAGGGAATGCATAAGTCCCAAGGCAGAACCTATGCAATCCCCGTCGGGACGAAGATGACAGGTTATGGCCACGGAAGAGCATTCTCTAAGTCTCCTGGCTATCTCCCTCTTCTTCTCTGAGTTTTCTGAAGATCTCATCAATCCTTTTTGCCCTCTCCTCTTCTTCGTCCTTAAAAAAACTTAGTCTGGGAGTATATCTTAAATTAAGATTGGTTGCAAGAAGTTTTCTAAGATAACCCGTCCTTGAGTTCAGAATTTTAACCACTTCCTCCACATCCTCCAGGGCTGTTATGTAAACCTTGGCGGAGGAAAGGTCCTTGGACAGTCTAACCCTGGTTACGGCCACCATCCTGTCAGCAAGCTCGTATATGGTCAAAATATCCGAAGCCAGCTGTTCCAGAAGAAGCTTCTCCAGCCTTTCCCTTCTTCTCTCCTTCAAAGGTATTCAACCTCCTGTTTCAATATCTGGGCATCCAGGAAGGAGGCATCCTTCAATATCCTCTCAAAGGTGCTCTCCAGGGCTGCCCTTTCGGAGGCTATGGATACAAGGCCCAGGGCAACCCTCTGCCAGAGGCTTTGAAAATCCACCTCCGCCACCGCCACATTATAATGGTTTCTGACCCTGTTCTTAAAGCTGTTTATAAACTTCCTCTTTTCCTTCAAGGAATGGCTCCAGGGAATGTAGAACTCTATGTAGAGATAGCCTATGACCATAGTCCAATTTATACCTGCCTGCGTTCGTAAACCTCTATAATGTCCCCCTTCTTCACATCGTTGAAGCTTTCAAGCCTTATGCCGCATTCGCTCCCCATTCTCACTTCCTCCACATCGTCCCTGTAATGCTTGAGGGAGGCTATCTTTCCGTCAAATATAACCTCCCCGTCCCGGAGAACCCTGGCCCTCAGGTCCCTCCTGACCTTACCTTCCACCACAAGACAGCCTGCCACGACGCCAACCCTGGCTATCTTGAAGGTTTGTTTAACCTCAGCTCTGCCCACCACCGTCTCCTCTATTCTGGGCTTAAGCATTCCCTTGAGGGCCTTCTTAACATCGTCCAAAAGCTCGTAAATAACCCGATAAAGCCTTATCTGAACCTTTTCAGCCGACGCCGTGGCCAGGGCTTTCTTCTCTGCCTTAACATTGAAACCGATTATTATGGCCCTGGAAGCCGAAGCCAAAAGAACATCGCTTTCGCTCACAGGCCCTGTGGCGGCGTGAAGGATTCTTATTTTGACTTCATCGTTGGAGAGCCTTTCTAAGGAGTCCCTTATGGCCTCCAGGGACCCTATAACATCGGCCTTTAATATTATGAGCAGCTCCTTTTCTTCCTCCCCTTCCAGCTCCTTCAGCAGGTCCTCTAAGGTAATTTTCCTTTCCACCCTTCTGGTGCCGGTCTTCAGCCTCTCCTTCCTTATCCTCACTATCTCCTTGGCCTTATCTATATCGTCCACCACATAAAGCCTGTCTCCCTCCTGGGGAACTTCCTCAAATCCCAGGATCTCCACAGGGTCAGAGGGTCCTGCTTCCTTTATGGGCTTTGCGAATTCGTCAAATAGCCCTCTAACCTTCCCGTAGGTAAGTCCAGCAACGAAGGCCTGCCTGGGCCTTAAAATTCCCTTTTGAACTATTGCCTTTACCGTAGGTCCCTTTCTGGGGTCCAGCCTGGCCACCAGTATGGTGCCCTGGGCCGGCACATCCACCGGAGCTTTAAGCTCCAACATTTCGCCCACCAGAACGATCATCTCCAGCAGTTCGTCCACCCCTTTTCCGGTTTTGGCGGAAATTTCCACAGCCACCACATCCCCTCCCCATTCCTCCACCAGAACTCCGTGCTCCGCCAGTTGCTGTTTTACCCTCATGGGGTCCGCTTCGGGCTTGTCAATCTTGTTTATGGCCACTATCATCTGAACTCCGGCGGCCTTAGCGTGATTTATGGCCTCCACGGTCTGGGGCATCACCCCATCGTCGGCGGCCACCACCAGAACCACTATATCGGTCACCTGGGCTCCCCTGGCCCTTAATTTGGTAAAGGCTTCGTGTCCCGGGGTGTCTATAAAGGTAATCCATTTATCCCCTACTTTAACCTTGTAGGCTCCTATGTGCTGGGTTATCCCCCCTGCCTCCCTTTCCGCTACCCTGGTTCTCCTTATGTAATCCAGGAGGGTGGTTTTACCGTGGTCCACATGGCCCATAACGGTAACTATGGGTGCCCTCTCAACGAATTTGCTTCCCCTTCCGTGAAGCTCCTCCAAACTTTCTTCAAAGCTTTTAAACTCTATGCTGACCTTTAAAATCCGACCTATCTCTTGGGCCAGGGTGGCATCTATCATCGTATTGGAGGAGATAAGAAGCCCTCCCTGGCGAAGCTTTTCCTCCACCTGGGAAACTTTAACCCCCAGCTTCTCAGCCAGTTCCTTTAGGGTCTCGCCTTCCACGGCTGTGGCGCTTTCCGGAAACTTCACCTCCTCCTTTTTCTTTTTTATCATCTCAAATCTTCTGGCCGAGAGCTTTTTGTGATCCGGCCTCGGTGGCTTCTTGGGAGGAGCCTTTCTGGCAGGGACCTGCTTTGGCCTTGGTCCGGGAGAAGGGGGCTTCTTAGCTGGCCTTTCTTCCTCCTTTCTTTTCTCCCTCCTCTCCTCAGCCACCCTGGGGCCTGGCTTCCTTCCGGTCCTTTTGTATTCCTCTATCCTTTCCTTTATCCTTATCAGCTCTTCCTCGTTAATGGTGCTGCTGGCGCTCTTGACTTCAATGCCTATGTCCTTCAGCAGGTCAATGACCAGTTTGCTTTCAAGTCCGAACTCCTTGGCGATCTGGTATACCCTGAACTTGGCCATACTACCTCCTTAACCCGTAGCCCCTTATATCTAATTCTTCCTTTATCCTGTCCAGAAATTTTTTGCTTATCCCTGGAAGAGACCGAAGCTCCTCTTCGGAAAGGCTCTGAAGCTGCTCCCAGGTCAATATGTTTCTCTTTTTTAAAGCCAGGGCCAAAGGCTTTGGAAACTCCGCAAAGGGGAGGCTTTCATCCACTTCTTTCAATATTTCCTCCCTCCTCTCGCTCTCCGTCTTTAGGTTTATTTTCCACCGGGTAAGCCTGGAGGCCAGCCTTATGTTGGTGCCTTTCCTGCCCACAGCCACAGAGTAGCTCTCGTCCGGAACCACCACCTCGGCCACCCTGGCCTGGGGGTCCAGAATCCTAACCTCCCTGACCTTAGCGGGACTCATGGCGTTGGCAATGAACTTCTCAGGGTCCTCGTCCCAGAGGATTATGTCTATCCGCTCGCCGGAAAGTTCCTTGGTCACGGCTAAAACCCTGTTTCCCTTCATCCCTATGCAGGAACCCAGGGCATCCACCGCCGGGTCCTCGGAATAAACGGCTATCTTTGACCTTATCCCTGGCTCCCTCACTATGCCCTTTACCTGGATTTTTCCTTCCGCCAGCTCCGGTATCTCCTTTTCAAGGAGTTTAATTACCAGCTCAGGCCTGCTTCTGGAAAGGATGAGCTGAACGGGCCTGGCGTAGCGGTGAACTTTCAGCAGTAAAGCTTTGATTTCTCTGCCGGGCCTATACTGATCTGCGTAAACCTGCTCCCTTCTGGGGAGTATGGCCTCGTCCCTCCCTATGAAAAGATATACATCCCCATCGCTTATCCTGTGAATCCTGGCGGTTACCACCTGGCCTTCCAGGTCCTTGTATTTGTTAAAAATCCGGTCCTCCTCCGCCTCCTTCACCCTGGAAAAAAGCACATTCTTTGCGGCCTGGGCTGCAATTCTGCCCAGGGTTTCGGGAGGAAGGGTCAGCTCCACCTCGTCCCCTTCCTTTATCTCCTCGCTGAAGAGCTTCCTGGCTTTCTCTATGTGTATTTCCTTGGTGGGATCCTGGACATGGGAAACCACTTTTTTCCTTACGAGAACCTTCACTTCACCCTTTTCCCTGTCGAAAAATACCTCTATTTTCTCCCCCTCCCCGAAATATTTTCTGGAAGCTGTTCTTACAGCGTCCTCTATGGCTTTAATCAGATAGTCTTCGTCTATCCCCTTTTCCTTGGACAACGCCTCCAGAGCGCTTAAAATCTTCTCTTTTTCCATAAGGAAAGATTATATCAGAAACTGTTCTAATTTGTTAAAATAAATGGGCATGAGTATCTGGTGCTACATTATTGTGGGAATTCTTCTGGCTCTGGACATCTATTTCTTGATAATGCTCTTAAGGGCGAGGAAGTTTTTCCAGAGGCAAATTGAAATTCTGAAGATCCGCGGAAGCCTACCCAGGGAGTTCAGGGACAAGAGGGCCTTCCCCAGGGTCCCGGGGTTTGTGGAAAAACCCATAATCCTGAGGTTTCTCGCCAAACCTCTGAAGGATTTTGAGGGGGTGGTGGACAACATATCCACCGGAGGGGTGGCCATTTTGCCCAAATTTCCCATATCCAAAATTCAGCTGGACCAGGAGGTAGGGCCATTGGAGCTGATTTTTCCCGATGGGAAATATCCTGTGGGCTCCGCCAAGGTGGTAAGAATTGCCCACCTGGGAAACGATAAAATCGTGGCCTTCAAGTGGCTAAACCTTCCTTACGAAACCAGGAGGAGAATTCAGAAGCACATTGATGAATACCTCGCCAGACAACCTTAAAGAGATATTACATCTGCTCTCCCGGATTTACTCTTCCTTGGAGCCGGAGGAAGTCCTTAACCAGTCCTTGAAGGGAATAGTTTCCTTGGTGGGATGTGAGGCAGGTTCCATCTGGGAGGTGAACTGGAAGGAGGGCAAGCTTTTTTTCAGGGCCATAGTGGGAAGGAGCGCAGAGCTTCTAAAGGGGAAAACCCTGAATATAGGGGAGGGCATAGCAGGGACGGTGGCCCTCTCCCAAAGGCCTGTTATTATAGAGGAGGCAAAAAACTCCCCCCTCTGGAACCCCAGCTTCGACGAGCTCAGCAAATTTCACACCGTAAATCTCCTGACCTTTCCCCTGAAATCCAGGGAAGGGGTGATAGGGGTAATCCAGCTGATAAACAAGTCTCCCCGCTTTTCTTCCCAGGACCTGGAGCTGGTGGATGCCATCTCAGGTCCTGTAGCCATGGCCCTGGAAAACGCCAAGCTCTATTTTTTCCAGAAAAAACTCTTTAAGGAAACCGCCCTGGCCCTGGCCACCGCCATAGACAAAAGGGACCCATACACCGGCGGCCACACCAGGCGTGTGCTTCACTATTCCAGAGCCATCGGAGAAAACCTGGGACTTTCAGCTAAGGAACTGGAACTTCTGGAACTTTCCGCCATTCTCCACGACATAGGGAAAATAGGTATCCCGGACCAAATCCTCAGAAAAAGTTCGCCTTTGAACCCCCAGGAAAGACTTTTAATAGAAAGACACCCTGTCATAGGGGCGGAAATAGTAGAGGGTATCCCCGGCACCGAAAAGATCCTGGAAGGCATAAAATTTCACCACGAGCGCTGCGACGGTAGCGGCTATCCAGAGGGACTTTCCTGCCACGAAATACCGCTTTTTGCCAGAATAATAGCCGTGGCCGATGTCTTTGATGCTTTGACCACGGACCGCCCTTACAGGAAAGCCCTCAGCGAAGAGGAAGCCCTGGACCACCTCAGGGAAAACTCAGGGGTTAAATTCTGGCCGGAGGCGGTGAAGGCCTTTCTACGATGGCTCAAGGATTAAAATCCTCGTTTTTGTAGACTATATGCCCCCCTACCACCGTCATGAGTACCCTGTTTTTCAGATACTCCTCAGGCGGTATCCTGGTGAAGTCCTTATCCCAGACGACGAAATCGGCGAATTTGCCCACCCGGAGGCTTCCCAGTTCCTTCTCCAGCCTTAAAGAAAAGGCGGAGTATATGGTGGCCGCCTTGAGGGCATCCTCTATGGATATAGCCTCCTTGGTGTTCCAGCCCAACCTATTTACCGCGGCGTAAAAATTCCTTCTGGGATCTATGGGCTCCACCGGCCAATCGGTTCCGAAGGCAAGGGGAAGGCTAAGCTCAAGGAAACTCCTCCATGGGTAGGAAAAAACCGCCCTCTCCTTTCCCAGGCGGTCCTCCACGAACCTTATATCTGTAAGCAAGTGACAGGGCTGGACCGAGGGTATGATGGAGTACTGGGCAAAGAGGCGAAGGTCCCGGGGGTCGTAGACCTGGATGTGCTCCAGGCGGTGGCGGGCATCGGGCCTGGGATAAAGGAGCTGGGCCCTCCTGTAGGCCTCAAGCCCCAAATAAACCGCCTCATCCCCTATGGCATGGAGGGCTATCTGATAGCCCTCCCGGTGATACATAAGAACCTTCGTAAAAAGCTCCTGCGGACTTATGACCAGAATTCCAGTGGACCTGCTCCCTCTGTACGGTCTTTTCAAGGCAGCGGTTTTTGAGCCCAGGGTTCCATCTATGAAGCCCTTTACGAAGCCGAACCTTATGTAATCTGACCTCCAACGCTCAACTTCCTCCCTTAATTGGCTTACGGTCCGGTATCCGAAATCCATAAAGGGACTGTATACTATCCTTATGGGAAGCCTGCCTTCCAGCTCCAGTTCCCTGTAAAGAAAGGGAGCATCCTGTTCTGACATGTCTCCCACTGCGGTGACCCCGTTCTCCAGCGCGTAGCGAAAACCCTTAAGGAGGGCCTCCCTTTTCTCTTTCGCCGAAGGTTCCGGCGGCTTCACTAAGGAAGCTGCATTTTCCTTGAGGATTCCGGTAGGAAATCCCCTTTCATCCCTGAGAATCTGTCCGCCCGGCGGGTCCGGGGTTTCTTTCCCTATACCGGCCATCTTAAGGGCCAAGGAGTTCACCCAGAGGGTGTGACCGTCAACCCTCCGCAGGTACACTGGGTTTTCCGGGGCTACCTCATCAAGAAGGCGGCGGTTAGGAAACCTTTTTTCCTTCCATAGGGTCTGGTCCCAGCCCCTTCCCACTATCCACTTTCCCGGTCCGAGTTGCCGGGCCCTTTCCTTTACCTTTTGAAGGCACTCCTGGAGGGAAAGTCCCCTTAAGTCCAGGGTCAAAAGCCCAAGGGAACCGGAAAGGAAATGAAGGTGGGCATCCACTATCCCCGGGGTCACGAACCTTCCCCGAAGGTCCACAACCCTCGTATCAGGGCCCTTCAACTTCATAATCTCCCGGTTGGACCCCAGGGCCACTATCCTTCCGTTTTTTACCGCTAAGGCCTCCGCTCTGGGAAGCGAAGGGTCCGAGGTAAAGATATTGCCGTTAAAAAATATTATGGTGGCTGAAAGGGCAAGACCTGCAAGCATTCTTTCCTCCCTGTGCAATTATAATATTAATATGAAGGAAAAACTTAAAAGAATTTCTCCTTACAAATGGGAGATCCCCAGGCACGGAAAAATGAGGGTTCCGGGGGTAGTTTACGCCTCCGAGGAAGTGATAAGGGATGTGGAAGACGGAGCCCTTCAGCAGGTAGCCAACGCCGCCACCCTCCCCGGAATAGTGAAGGCCTCCATGGCCATGCCAGACATCCACTACGGCTATGGTCTTCCCATAGGAGGGGTAATAGCCACCGATTGGTACGAAGGCATAGTCTCTCCGGGAGGAGTCGGTTTTGACATAAACTGCGGGGTCAGGCTGATAAGGAGCAATCTAACCTTAAAGAACATTGAGCCGAAGAAGGAAAAACTGCTTAATGCGCTGTTTCGGAAAATACCCACCGGGGTGGGTTCCACCGGAAAACTTCGTCTCTCCCATTCGCAGCTCAGGGAAGTCCTGGCCGACGGCTCCCATTGGGCTGTTAAAAAAGGATACGGCACCGAAAGGGACCTGGAGGTTACCGAAAGCAGTGGAAGGCTTCCATGGGCAGACCCTTCTGAGGTATCGCACAAGGCCCTGGAGAGGGGAAAGGATCAGCTGGGCACCTTAGGTTCCGGGAACCACTTCGCGGAGGTCCAGGTGGTGGAGGAAATATACGACGAGGAAACCGCTGAAGAATTCGGCCTTAAGCTGGGTATGATAACGCTCATGATACATACGGGTTCCCGGGGCCTGGGTCATCAGGTGGCCACCGACTTCTTAGTGGTAATGGAAAGGGCTCTTTCCAGATACAGGATATGGCTTCCGGATAGGCAGTTAGCCTGTGCACCCATCCAATCAAAGGAGGGGAGGAGATACTTGGGGGCCATGGCCGCAGCGGCCAATTTCGCCTGGGCCAACCGTCAAATCATAATGCATTGGGCCAGGGAAGCCTTCAGGGAGGCCCTGGGTATGAACTACGAGGAAATGGGTCTGGAACTCGTTTACGACCACGCCCACAACATAGTGAAAAAGGAGGAGCACAGCCTAAACGGAAGGAAACTTACCCTGGCCGTTCACCGTAAGGGAGCCACCAGGGCCTTTCCCCCTGGACACCCTGAGCTCCCGTCCAGGTACAGGAAAACGGGCCAACCGGTCATCATTCCAGGCGACATGGGAAGGTACTCATACCTCTTAGTGGCAACCGCAAGGGCCATGGAGGAGACCTTCGGCTCCTCCTGCCACGGAGCCGGAAGGGTAATGAGCAGACACAAGGCCATCAAAGCCGCCAGAGGACGCTCCATTGAATCGGAACTGAGGAATGTGGGAATACTGGTGAAGTCCGCCAGCAGAAAGACCGTGATGGAGGAGATGCCCGAAGCCTACAAGGATGTCTCCTTGGTGGTGGAGGCCATAGAAGGGGCTGGCATCTCCCGGAAGGTTGCCAGGATGAGGCCCCTCCTCGTCATAAAGGGTTAACGGGTATAGCGGAAGTACATCCAGGGGCTCTTGGGTCCCGGCCTTCCCCGGGCATCCACTCCCCAAACCCTCCACTTGCCGGGCTGTGCTCCAACGAAGTTGAAGGTATAACTGGTTCCCCTTATACCTTCAACCCTCTTTAAAAGAACGGCCCTGCAGGTCTCTATCCTGCGGAGGGGACCACAGGGTTCAATGTAGTAGATCTCCACCGTGTAGGAAACGGCCCCGGGAACAGAAGCCCATCGGAGGGTAGTCCTACGGGGATAATGGTTAAAAACCTTCCAATTAGGAGGATAAAGGGGACGGGGGGCCCGGGTTATCCCTCGAACGGATGGAGGGGGTGGAGGAGCCGCCTTAGCTTTGCGAAAGAGGTAAGTCTCGGCGGAATTCTTCCTTTGATTCAATGGATAGTGGTTGAAAAGTTTAACCTTTAAGATGCCGGCCGATGGCCTCTCTGCCAGAAGAAACCTCTCCGATTCCCTGAACTTGAAAATGGCCAGCATGGCCCTGAAGCTTCTTGTGGGGTCCTGGTAAAGGTTCCCTGCGAAGGTATAGGCCTTAACTTCACCCCAATAACAATCGGTGGGATGACATTTTCCCCAGACCTTCACATAAAGGTCCCCTCCCCTTAGGGAAATAACCACCTTCGTTATTCCCCTGGTAGAGGCTCTGGCGTTGACCCATCTCCCCACCAGTTCCTCTACCCCCTTAAACTGGTAAGCGAAACCCAAAGAAACGATAAAAAGCAGAGCGAAAATCTTTCTCATGTTACCTCCTTCCTTCAATTCTATCATATCTCCAGGCTCATTCCGTCGGAGGCAGCCTTTACCTTTACCCCGGTAAGGCGGGCGAGTTCCTCCGCCCTTTCCCAGGGCTTGGCCCTGAGCATCCCCATTCCGAAGTGGGTCATTACCATCAATTCCGGCTTTACCTCCTCAGCCAGCCTTTCCACATCCTCCAAACAAAGGTGCTTTATCTTGGGATTGCATTCCTTCAAAACCGTATTGACCACCAGGTGGGTGCAATCCCTGTAGCAGGAAGGAAGTTCGGGGAAAAAGGAGGTATCCACCACGAAACAGAGTTTTCCCCTTTCCAAGGGCACCTTTATTCCGTAAGTTTCTACCCCGTGATGGTGGGGACAGGAAGTTTCCACCGACCATCCTCCTATGTCGTACCTTTTCTCCGGCTCCATACGAATTATCTCCACCGCCGGAAGGAGGTAGCGGAAGAGAACCCTGTCTTCCCCGTCCACTGCCTGGGAGGGTGCCAGCAGCACCCCCCTCTTCCTCTTCGCCCCTTCGGTCATGGCATCAAGGATGGCATTTAGGTCTCCGCTGTGGTCAAGGTGAATGTGGGAAAGGATAACCACCTCCAACCTGGAAGGGTCCAACCTTGGCCTGGATTTTGCCATTCTCACCAGGGTTCCCGGCCCCGGGTCAAGAAGGGCCTTATTTCCCCGGTGCTCAATGTAGGTTCCTGCGGAGGACCTGAGCTGGGTAGCCATCACATATCTCGCCCCGGCGGTTCCCAAAAATTTAACCTTCATTTGAGAACATCAGCCTCCATAAATATTTTTTTAACCTCAGGATACCTGCTTCTTATCTGCTGTTCCGCCCTGTCCACCGCCCTGCTCACCGTTTCCATGCTGGTCTGTGGGCTGAAACCCAGTTTTCCGGCCAGCAAGATGTGATTATCCCCCAGAATCATGGATTTCAGGTAAATCACCCTCTCCACCCCCGGTTGAGCTTCAAAGGTTCTTCTGGCAAATTCCATCACCTCCCCGGGAGCTGCCTCCCCCACGATAAGGGAGTGCATCTCTCTGCCCAAGAAGAAGGCAACCCAAACAAGAAGGAAGCCTATGGCAAGGGAACCGGCCCCATCAAAAACTGAATTGCCCGTAAAAACAGAAAGGAGCACGGCCAAGAGGGCAAAGCTGAGACCTACCAGGGCCGCTAAATCCTCCAAGTAAACCACCATCAGCTCAGTTTTGGCGGTGCGGCGGAGGAATTTCAGGACAGACATCCTTCCCTTTTCCCTCAGCACCGCCTTCCTTGCCTTTGCAAAGGAAAAACCCTCGGCCGCCATGGAAAACAAAAGCAGTCCTACGGCCAAGATGGGCCTTTCCACAGGATGAGGATGGGCTATTTTTTTTATGCCCTCCGTTATGGAATAAAGCCCACCCAGGGCAAAAAGCTGGATCGCCACTAAAAAGGACCAGAAGAACTTTTCCTTAGAGTAGCCGAAGGGATGTGAAGGGTCCTCCGGCTTCCTGCTCCTTTTAAGTCCCACCAGAATCAGTATTTGATTTCCCGTATCAGCCGCCGAGTGTATGGTTTCGGAAAGCATGGAGGAGGAACGGGTTAGAAAATAAACCGCAAGTTTGCAGAGCGCAATGGCCAGGTTGGCGGCCAGGGCAAAGAACACAACCTTTTTTCCTTCCCGGGCCATGCTTCAATTATACTTCATTCCCAATCGTGAGGATGAAAATGGCTGTGCAGAAGCCTTCCGTGGCGATGACGATGAAGGTGCAGGAGATTTGCTTGAAGCAGAAGGTCGCGGTTTAAAAAAAGGCCTTCAAAATCGCCGTCGTAAATTATCCGGTGCTCTTCCGAGAGGAGAACCGCCCTTTCCCCCAGTTCCGCCGCCAGGCTAAGGTTCTGGGTGGCCACCACGGTGGTGATATGAAGTTCCCAGAGCAGGTCAATTACCTCCCCTGTGCTCCTGGGGTCCAGGTTGGAAAGGGGTTCGTCCAGGAGCAAAACCTCCGGTTCCAGGACCAATACGGAAGCCAGGGCCACCTTCTTCTTCTCCCCTATGCTGAGCTCGGCCGGGGACCTCTTAAA
Organism: Candidatus Aminicenantota bacterium; assembly: GCA_026987025.1. GTDB lineage: Bacteria > Acidobacteriota > Aminicenantia > S016-38 > S016-38 > JALSNJ01. The sequence goes on from JALSNJ010000017.1 coordinate 91,392, forward strand.
GAGCGGCTTAATCCCCAATTTGTTCCCCCACTTTTTAACCCTTTCTTCCACATCCTGGAGGTTCAACTGACGGGGACCAAAGGCTATCTCGTCCTCCACCGTGGGGTTAAAAAGCATAACTTCCACATCCTGGAAAAGAAGGGCCACGGACCTTCGGAATTCCTCCTCCATTTTTCTCAAACCAGAAGGGGTAAGCTCCCTACCCTTCCAGAGCACCTTTCCCTTTTCGGCGAAGAGAAGACCGTCCATCAACTTAAGGAGGGTGGATTTCCCGCATCCGTTGCCTCCCAGAAGCACCACCCTTTCGCCTTCCTTCAATTTAAGATTTATCCCCTTAAGAACGGTTTCCCTTCCGTAGGAAAACCAGACCTCCCTCAGCTCAAACATAGAACCCCCTGGAACGCAGGGCCTGATTCATTTCCCCGGCCCTTTTTTCCGATAATCTGTAGAAATAAGAGAATACAGCGCCGGCGTAGGGGAAAAAGGACCGCCCCAGCCTTTTCCTTAGGGTCCTGGAGCGAAGGGCTGAGTAAAAGGACCCATAGGTCCTTTTGTATGAGGAAAACTGGGCGTAGGAAAGGGAGAAAAGGGCTCTGAGGGTCCTGGAAAAGGAGAGGGCCTTCAAAAGATTCACAAAGGAGAAGAAGGCGGCCGAAGAGAGGGCCATGGCCATGGCCCTAAGGTTAAACATCAACATCCACCCCCAGGGGGAAAGGCCGGAGGGATGGAAAAAGAGGTAGGGAAGGGAGACCACCACCAGCAAAATCAGAAGCGCGAAAAGCCTTTTGAGCCTTACGAAGGGAAGGGCAAGAAACACCACCGCCAGGAACAATCTCCAATCTTTGCTTAAGGCAAGGAAGAAAACAAAGCTCAAAAAGAAAACAAAGGCCACAGTTTCTTTCATCTTCTAACCCTGTCCAGCAGGTAAAAGAAAAGGAAAACTGCCCCTGCCCCCAGAATTCCGGCCAGAAGATAAGAAGGAACCTCCCCCAGAAAGGGCAAAGAATAACCCGAAAAGGGAGCCCTCCACAGCCCGGAGAACTTTTTTATTCCCTGGGGCAAAAAACCCAGCATCCTTCTCAGTTCCTCTCCTCCCCATTCCCCCCAGGCCCCTTCCCATAAAAGACCAAGGGGAAGCAGAAGCAGAAAAATCAAGATGAGCTTAAACTCCCTTCTCATCCTTCAAAAGAAAGCTTAAAACCGCAAGATTAAAAACCCCTTCTATGGGACCGAAGAAAAGCAGAGCAGGAATTCCCATGGCAGCCAGAGTTGTTTTAAGACCGTAGGGGAAATAAAGGGGTTGTCCCCCCTGGGAAAAGAAAATAGGCTGAATTCCCAGAACAATGGCGGCGGTTAAAACCGACGACAGCAGAGATACATATCCGCTGAGGAAATACCCCAGAGCCCTACGGGGAGAAATCCTCCACATCCAGAATCCCACGAAGGCAGGCACTATTCCCATGGTTAAAAGGTTGGCTCCGTAGGTGGTTATCCCTCCATCGGCAAAAAGGAGGGCCTGGATGGCGAGGACGATGGATAGGGAAGCCACCGCCTTCCACGGCCCGAACACTATGGCAATGAGGGAGGTTCCCAGGGCATGACCGGAGGTTCCTCCCGGGATAGGAATGTTTATCATCATAACCAGGAAGGATAAGGCAGAAAGGGAAGCCAGCTTCGCCAGGGATTCCTCCTCCAAAACTCCCTTGATGCCCCTGTATAGAAAGGGAAGGGATAATCCGTAGGAGAGGATGCAGGTTTCAGGGGAGAGAAAACCATCCGGTATGTGCATCATCCCCCTCCCCGTCCTTTCCAGAGCGAAACAGCCCCAAAAACTCCAAATATTATGCTCAGTCCCACGATAAACTTAAAATAAAGGGGAAGGCCCGGGGAACAGGTTTCTCCGGCTCTTAATTCCCTTACCCTTACCTTCACCACTACCCCATGGCCCCTTCCATCGTTAATAAGCACATACCATTGCCCTGGCCTGTCGGGATAGAAGGAAAACCTCCCCCTTCGGTCAGTTCTGCCCTTCTGAAAAAAAGCCTTATCCCCGGGGGCAAACACATTCACAAACGCTTCCTTCATGGGAACCCTGGTCAATCCTTCGTACCAAGCGGATATCGTTATGGCACCTCCCTTTTCAACTTTATATCCTACCGCATGCGCGACTACAAGTCCAGCCATAAGGAAAAAGGCCAATTTCAGAACTTTGCTTTTGCTCATCTTTTGCCTATTTCAAATGTAAGGGTCGCACTGTAGTCAACCTTATGGCTCACAAAGACCATCCATTGGCCAGCAACATTGAGCTTCAACCTGGCAATACCCTTTGCGTCGCTTCTGACCGTAACGGGAAACGCATCTTCCACCGGTTTGTATCCCTTATAGGTAGCATAAACGAAGGTAGAAAGGGGATTACCTTCAAAAAGAACTTTCACCCGCAGGTACTGACCGGCCTGCAGGGAATATGGATTATCTAAAGGGATCAGTTCTACCCTGGACCCGCACATGGAGGAAAATCCTTTCTTCCCACTTCCAACCTGAATTAAGGCTTTAGCGTATTTTCCAGAGGGACCATAGGGTTCATCTGGTCCCCTCTCCAGCTTCAGGCATAGCACATAAACACCTTCTTTACGGGCCTTGAAGAAACCGGCTCCAGAGCTTATGGGAAGCACGGATTTTAACCCTGAAGGGGACAGGAAAAATAGCTCTTTGAACATCTTTTTATATCTTTCCTCCTGGTTTATCACCAGACCCTGAGGAGAGAGATATTTGTGGCCATATCCCACATAAAATTCTGTCCTCATCCCTGGCTTAACCACATATTTTTTCAGACTAATCCACAGGGAATGCCCCCGAGAAAAGCCTGAGATTAAAAAAAGAACGGACAGGGAAACCAGCGCTTTTTTCATTTTTCACCTCCCTTTTTTATCTCAAACCTTACGCCCACATAAACGGTCCTGCCCTGGCGGAAATATTTGCTCTCCTTTTCTATCATCTGGTTTAAAAGGTTGTCCACCGCAAGGAAAAACTCCATTCCCGGGAAAATTCTTTTGTTCAAACTTAAATCAATGAGATATGAATCCTTCAGGATATAGGTATTGGATGTGTTGGCGTACCTCTTACTGAGATACCTTCCGGCCAGGGTGAAATTTAAGCCCCACTCCGGCATGTAATACCTGAGAAGCAAATTAACAGAATGGTGTGGGGAGTAGGGAAATTCTCTGCCTGTGGAAGAAACCTCGGTGTTCAGGAAAGTGTAACCCAGGTTCCAGAAAAACCTTCTGCTCAGGTTACCTGAAAGTTCTGCCTCCAGACCTGTGCTTCTTCCCTCATCCAGGTTGACCGCACGGAAAAGGGGTTTACCCTCTATATATTCGCCGGTTCTCTCGCTGGTTATCATGTTCTTGAGGTAATTCCCGAACCAGGAAATCCTCATCGCGACATTCTCTGAAAGAAATACTTCAACCTCAAGATTCCCTCCCCAGGAATACTCCGGTTTCAAATCCGGATTCCCACCTAACCAGAAGCCCCCGGACCATGGGTGATAATATGTGCTCTCGTAAAGTTGGGAAAGGGTGGGAGCTAAAAATCCTCTGCCCACCGAAGCCCTTACCTTTGCCCTGGGAAGATTGAGAAAAACGCCGGCTCTGGGCACGAAAACATTCCCCCAGCGGTCGTGATGGTCCAGGCGAAGCGCCAAAATAAAGTTGAGCCTCCGGAACAGAGAAGCCTCGTCCTGCAGGTAGAAGCTATAAATTCTCTGAGCCTTTCTTCCCTCAATCAAAGTGTATTCAATCTGGTCCAGCCTGGATTCAGCCCCCAAGGTGAGCAGGTGCTTTTCTCCTAAGAGTCTTACATATTCCACCTCTCCCCTGCCCGAAACCTCATTCCAGGTTCTGGGATCCCTGCCGGGTCTGGCGTCCAGTCTATTGGATTTAAGGTAAAAACCCTTCAAACTCAGGAAGGAACCATCCCTGTGGTAGAAATCCCAGGAAAAATTGAGGTTATAGTGCTCATCCTCCAGATATTGGCTTTTTTCCCTGAAGTATCCGGAAATTAACCTGAGGGCATTTTCTTTTCCCGGGCGATATTCCAGACTGACTCTGGCGTTGTAACCGTCGTATTCATAACCTTCCCCCATGTTGTCGCTCTTATTGCGGCTGCCTCCGATCAGATATTTCAAGCTTTTCCCTGCTCCTCCTCCCAGGGAAGCCATAGCCCTGATGGCGTTTCCAGTGCCGTAGGTAAAGAACCCGTTAAACACGGTAGAGCCGGGAGGAGCTTTAGTTATTATGTTGACCACCCCGGCCACGGCATCGCTTCCGTAGAGAACCGATGCCGGTCCCTTGATGACCTCTATCCTGTCGATCATATCAACCGGTATCTGGCCAATATCTATGCTATCGGCGTGCCTGCCCTTAATTCTTTGACCGTCCACAAGAACCAGAGTGTACTTTGAAGGAAGTCCGTGGATTTTCACCGTGGCCCTTGAATAGCCGTTGCTTCTTATCTCCACCCCTGGCAACCATCTGAGGGCTGCGCCCACATTCTGGGCGTTAAGCTCCCTTATTTGCTTTGCAGTAATCACGGCGGCAGGAACCGGAACATCCTCCAGGGGATGGGGGGTCTTGGTGGCAGTAACCACTATCTGGACCTTTCCTATATCCACGGGTTCTTTCCGGGAATCCTTTTTTTGATGCTTTCCTGCCAACAGGGGAAAACTTATAAGAATTGCAACCAGAGGCCAGAGGCACAAACTCCTTCTGGTTTTCATTGCGTCCTCCTTCGGTATTATTTTCTTTACAATAGTAACACAAAATCAAGGCAACTCAAAATTTCTACATTTAATAAATTGTGCTAATCAACTTCCCATCTCACCCTTCCCGCCTGAGGGCTCTGTGTGATAATATTTCCCCATGGGAAAACTGAAGTTAATAAGAAAGGGTAAGGTAAGGGATATTTACCGCTATGGAGAGGACAAACTCCTCTTAGTGGCCACGGACAGGATTTCTGCCTTTGACTTTGTTCTCCCCACGGAGATTCCGGGGAAGGGAAAAATACTGACCAGAATGTCCGTCCTGTGGTTCAACTTTTTCTCCGAGGTTCCCAATCACCTCCTGGAGTGGGAATACGAGAGGGTGGAGGGTCTTCCGCAGGAGTTCAAGGACAGGTTCATGCTGGTAAAGGAAACCCGACCCATTCCGGTGGAATTTATAGTAAGGGGATATTTAGCAGGAAGCGGCTGGAAGGAGTATAAGAGAACCGGGAAACTCTTCGGACAGGAAGTGGGAAACGGCCTGAGAGAAAGCGAAAAGCTCCCCCATCCTGCCTTTACCCCCACCACCAAGGCCCAGGAAGGTCACGACATGCCCATCAGCATGGAGGAATACCGGAAAATAGTGGGAAAGCATGCGGATTACCTCATGGAAATTTCCCTGTCCATATACGAAAAAGCCCACGACTACGCCTTAGAAAGGGGAATAATCATAGCGGATACCAAGTTTGAATTCGGCCTCCTGGACGGAAAGCCCATCCTGATAGATGAGCTACTAACACCGGACTCCTCAAGGTTCTGGCCCGCTGAGGAATACGAGCCCGGAAGACCTCAGCGTAGTTTTGATAAACAGTATGTGAGGGACTATCTTCTAAGCACCGATTGGGACCGGAAATCAACCCCTCCTCCCCTGCCTCCGGAGGTGGTAAGGAAAACCCAGGAAAAATACCGGGAGGCCCTCAGGAGACTCTTCGGTGAAGAAGGTTGACCTGCACATCCATTCAAAATATAGCTCCGACGGGGAACTTTCCCCCGGAGAAATAGTAAGGAGGTTGAAGGAGCTTAATTACACCGCCCTCTCCATAACCGACCACGATTCCATGGGAGCTTATCCTGAGGTTTTAAGGGAGGGGGAAAGGGAAGGCCTGGAGGTAATCCCCGGCGTGGAAATAACCACGGGATATAAGGGCAGAGAAACCCATCTTCTGGGCTATTTCCTGTCCCCTCAAGAGGCCCCCCATGTTCTCCAGCCCATACTCAGAAGCCGCCTGGAGCTTACTGAAAAAAGGGTAAAAAAACTAAAATCCCTGGGCTTTCACATAGAACTGGAGGATGTTCTAAGAAGGGCAGGTCCATCCCCCCCCACTGCTCCCATAATCATTGAAATTATCATGGAGAGGCACCCTGAGAAATTCCAGGGCATGAAGGATCCCATAAGGGAGTTTTACAGAGGATATTTCCTTTCACCGGGTCCTGCCTATGTGGAAAGGGTATATGTTCCCATAGAGGAAATGATTGAATCCCTCCTGAAGAGGGGTGCAGTGCCCGTGCTTGCCCATCCAGGGGCTTACCTTCCCATGGAGGAAACGGATATCCTCTACCTGAAAGACAGGGGACTTCAGGGAATTGAAGTGAAGAACACATACCATGACCCACAGCAGGAAGCTTTCTACAGAAGAATGGCGGATAAATATTCCCTGGTTCCCACCTGCGGGAGCGATTTCCACGGGAAAAGAAAGCCAAAGGTGCATTTAGGGGATGTGGCCTGCGACTACAGCCTTGTGGTGGAGCTAAAAATGAGGAGGGGAAAAAATGAATTTTGATACCCTTTTCATTTTTATTCTGGCCCTGGCCTTTTTTTACGGTTTTATCCGGGGGTTTCTCCGCCAGCTTCTTTCCCTGGTGGGGCTTTTAGCCGCCTTTTACGCTGCGCTGAACTATCCACAAAGGGCTTTAAACCTCCTGGCTCCCCATATAAAAAACCCTTCCCTTTTGAAGATAGCGGCAGCGGTGCTGACATTTATAGCAGTTTACTTAGTATTCGCTCTGGCTTCGGCGGTAATTTCCTTTTTAATAAAGGGAGCCATAGGGCTGGCGGACAGATTGCTGGGAGGAGCCTTTGCTGCCGTGAAGGCCGTTATTTTCCTTATGGCCCTGGCCATGCTCTTAGTATCCTTTGAAGGAACCAGAAACTTCGTCCTGAAGTCCAGAACAGGTCCTTACATGGTCTCCTTAGCCAGCAAGCTCTTCGCCAAGGGGAAAAATTTCCTGGAGGAGAAATGGAACTCCGCCGAAAACTGGAAGAGGAAATAAGGTTTCTCATTTCCTCCGGGATAACCCTCAGGGAATTTCTGGAAGAGGTGGAAAAAATAGCCATAACCGAGGCCCTGAAGCTTTCGGGGGGCAGATTAAACCGGGCAGCGAAAATCCTCGGAATACACCGAAACACCCTCTCTCAAAAAATCAAAAAATACAGAATAAGGAGAAAATAGCAAAAAAACCAAAAAATCCGAAAAATTTTTGATATATTTCCAAATATTTTCGCTTGAATTATCGTATATTTATTTTGGTATAATCAAACCACAAAAAATGATAAAGGAGGTGAGGGATGAAGTTAAAACCCTTGCACGACAGAGTGGTTCTCAAAAGGATTGAAGAAGAAGAGGTAAAAAAGGGGGGGATTATAATTCCTGACACCGCCAAGGAAAAACCCCAGAAGGCAGAGGTTATAGCCGTGGGAGAGGGGAAAATTCTGGAAAACGGACAGAAGGTTCCTCTGACTGTAAAGCCCGGGGACATGGTCCTGATAGGCAAGTATGCGGGCACAGAGGTCAAAATTGACGATGAGGAATTTGTCATCGTCCGCGAGGACGAAATCCTTGCAATAATTGAAAAATAAGGAGGTGAGCCATGGCCAAGGACATCAGACTGGGAGACGAAGTATTTGAATACATTAAAAGGGGACTTGACAAACTGGCGGATACCGTAAAGGTAACCCTCGGTCCCAAGGGAAGGAACGTAATCATTGAGAGGAAGTTCGGGGCTCCCAACGTTACCAAGGACGGGGTCACCGTGGCCAAGGAAATTGAGCTCAAGGATCCCTGGGAAAACATGGGAGCCCAGATGGTCAAGGAAGTGGCCACCAAAACCTCCGATGTGGCCGGCGATGGTACCACCACTGCCACCGTTTTGGCCCAGGCCATATTCCACGAGGGACTCCGCTACATAGTGGCTGGGGCCAATCCGGCGCTGGTCAAGAGGGGAATTGACAAGACCGTAGAGAAGGCGGTGGAAGCCCTGAAGGAGATTTCCAGGGAGGTCAATGAGGACGAAATAGCCTATGTGGCTGCCATTTCCGCCAACAACGACATGGAGATCGGAGAGATAATCGCCGAGGCCATGAAGAAGGTGGGCAAGGACGGAGTCATCACCGTGGAGGAAGGAAAGTCCAACAAGATAGAGATGGAAGTGGTGGAGGGAATGCAGTTTGACCGTGGATATCTCTCCCCATACTTTGTAACCGACGCCGAGAGGATGGAGGCCGTTCTGGAGAATCCCTACATCCTCATCCACGAGAAGAAGATATCCTCCATTAGAGAGTTCCTGCCGCTTCTTGAGCAGGTGGCCAAGACCGGAAGGCCCCTCCTGGTCATAGCCGAGGATGTGGAAGGAGAGGCTTTAGCCACCTTGGTTGTGAACAAAATAAAGGGAATATTCACTTCCTGCGCCGTTAAGGCCCCCGGATTCGGAGAGAGGCGTAAGGCCATGCTCCAGGACATAGCCATCCTCACCGGAGGGAAGGTGGTCTCCGAGGACCTGGGGGTCAAGCTGGACAAGATAGACCTCAGCTGGCTGGGACAGGCTGAGAAGGTGGTGGTGGACAAGGAAAACACTACCATAATAGGTGGAAAGGGCAAGGATGAGGACATAAAGGCCAGGATAGAGCAGATCCGCAGGGAGATAGAGGAAACCACCTCCGATTACGACAGGGAAAAACTTCAGGAAAGGCTGGCCAAACTGGTGGGAGGAGTGGCCGTCATCAAAGTGGGAGCCTCCACCGAACCTGAGATGAAGGAAAAGAAGGCCAGGGTTGAGGACGCCATGCACGCCACCAAGGCCGCGGTGGAAGAGGGAATTGTTCCCGGAGGTGGGGTGGCCTACCTCAGGATGCTGCAGAAGATCCAGGACTTCAAACTGGAGGGAGACGAGAACCTGGGGGCTGAGATAGTCAAGAAGGTCCTCAGGGTCCCTGCCCAGCAGATAGCTGAGAATGCGGGATTTGAGGGCTCCGTCATCGTTGAAAAGATCCTGGACAACAAGGATGTAAATTACGGCTTCAACGCCCTGAAGGGCCAGTTTGAGGACCTGGTGAAGGCTGGGGTCATTGACCCGGCCAAGGTCACCAGAATCGCCCTGGAAAACGCCGCTTCCGTGGCAGGCCTTCTCCTCATGACCAACGCCCTGGTGGCGGAGATACCCGAAAAGGAGGAGAAGACCCCCGGAGCAGGCATGGACATGTATTAAAGAAAATCGGGTAAATTTTACCCACAACTTTCAGGGGAGGCAGAAGCCTCCCCTTTTTTTATTTTGGGCATTTTTGGCACCCTTTTTGCTTTTATACTGTAGGCATTAAAGATGAAAGGAGGCTAAAAATGGCAAAAAGGGCCCTGGTGCTTTTTCTTTTAATAGGTTTTCTTCTTCCTCTAACAGGAGCCAGCGAAAACCCCACCGACGACAGGGTATTCTTCACCATGCACGCAAAACCCAATCTTCTCTTCATCCTGGACAATTCCGGGTCCATGAGGTCAAGGGATGTGAATGTTTCCGATTGCTCAAGCTTCAGGTATTACACCACCAGCGACAATTTCAGAACATACTCTTTCTATTGTCGCAGTGGACGCACTTACAGGCGCACAGCAGCCCAGCGCGCCTTTATAGTTCTTTCAGATGAGTTCAGAAACGACCTGAACATCGGGCTAATGGACTTCCTTTACTCGGCTGGAAGCGGAGGCAAGGTGGAATATCCCATCTCCGACATCTCCGATCCGGAATATTGCACCACCGGGGACTGCACCGATACGAGGCACAACCTGTGGGAAACTGTATATCACATGAGCTTCAACACCTGGACCCCCCTGGCGGAAACTCTGGATTCCGCTTACTGGTATTTCAAAAATCAGGAAGGTGGACTTCCCTTTTCTTCAGGCCGCTGCGTAAGGGAAAGAAGCAAGTGCCTCCACTCTCCCATTAAGTACTGGTGCCAGAAGAACTTCGTCATACTGTTAACCGACGGAAGCCCCACAGCCGATAACTTCAACTGCTACAGCGGTCTCGGCTCCCAGGGATATTATTCCCCCAGGATACCTCCCCTTCAGGGAAACTGGTGTCCCGGAGGACCGGGCCATTACGATATAGACGGAGATGGGAATTCCAGCGACAGAAAAAGCGACTGTTATGGTTATGGATGCTACAGCGACCTTCTGGATGATGTGGCCTATTATGTCCACACCACAGACCTGAGGCCTGACCTTGACGGAAACCAAAACCTTACAGTCTATACAGTAGCTCTAAGGGGCGGAGATTCCACGCTTCTCCAAAATACCGCCAACAACGGGGGAGGTTTGTACTTTAACGCTCAGAATTACGACGAGCTGGTGGACGCCCTGAGGCAGGCTATCCAGAGCATACTGGAAAAGGCCCTTTCCTTTGCCCCCATATCCCCTCCCAAGAGGATTACCTCCTCCGAAAGATACGGCTTCATAAGCTGGTTCCTCCCCAAGGCGGGAAGAAAGATATGGGAGGGACACCAGGAAGCCTACGAACTGAACGAAAACGGGGAATTTTACCTGGACTCTGATGGGAATCCAACCCACCTCCAGTGGGATGCGGGGGAGGTCTGGACGAATTACCTTAAAAACAAAAACCTGAGCTCCCGATGGAGAAGGAGGAGGGTCCTGAGGTCTTTCTTCACCTATGCCTACACGAAAACCGTAAATCTTGGCGATATAAGAAGCGAAATCCCCTGGACTTACCTGAAAAAACTTTATCAAATCCCCTCCCCATACAATAGCCGGTCAGGCAATGTTTATTCTATAAACTCGTCCCTCCTCGGCTGCAGGATAAACCCCAGCGGAAACAGACTGTATGTGCAATGCGAAAATTACTCCACCGAGTATTGGGCCCACGGGGATGTATTCCACTCCAACCTGGTGCTTGTGGCCTCGCCCTTTGCCTTCCTGAAGTATCTTCCCGACTACGGTGAAAAATACGCTGAGTTTTATGACCAATGGAAGGACAGGACTCCTTTACTCTACTACGGAACCAACGACGGAACTCTCAGGGTTGTTACGGTGGAAGACTCGGAGGTCGGAGGCCACAGCTACTCCGCCGGCATGACGGTAAGGGCCTTCGTCCCCACCAATACTCTGCCCACCCTTACCAGGACAGCCATAAACAACTCCTGGGATTACTTTGTGGATGGGCTTCTGACAGCTGTAGATGTAAGGATAAACGACCTCAGCAAACCCTTCAACGAAAGGCCCTTCATAAGCCTGCTCACCTTCGGCCTTCGTCAGGGAGGAAAGAGGTATTATGCCATTGATGTAACCGACCCGGACAAAAGCTTCGCAGAAGATGACTCGGGCAATGAGTTTGGAAGGGTATTATGGGAATTCCCCGCTCTTCCTCCGAGTCAAAATATAGACTGCATAACTTACTGGAACAATGCAGGAGGACCATCCCCTGGTCAGTCTGGCCCTCCCTACTTCCAGGAAATATGCATGCCACCCCCATATCAGCACAACTGGAAGGGGCAGTATTGGGCTCAATTCGTGGGCCAAACTTGGGGAAGGCCAAAGGTAGGCCTGATAGGGCTGGATGGGGATAAAATATATGCTGTGGTGGTAACCGGAGGATATCCTTCTGACCACGAGCCCAACGAGTGGAACGAGATCGATGAAGGGGCGGGGCTGTTTATACTGGATGCCACCAGCGGGGATGTGATAAAGGCCTTCGTAAGGTCTATTCCCACAGCCAGGGTCAGGAGGGGAAATAATTATGTTTACATACATCCCCCTCAGGAGCTCTACGAAGTAGTATCAGGGCTTCACTCCCTGGTGGGGACCCCCACCCTGGTGGATCTCAATTCCGACGGTAAAGTGGACACAATATATGTGGGAGACATTCAGGGAAACATATGGAAGGTGGACATAAGCAGCGACGACAAGGACGACTGGCACATGGGCAAACTGGCAGAGCTCGGCTCAGACCAGCCCATATTCCAGAAGGTGGTGGTGGCCAATGACTCATGCGGAAGGCGCTGGGTTTTCGCCGGAACCGGAAGGAGGGACGAACCCCTCAACACTTCCTCCACATGGCACATGGTGGGGATAATAGATGTAAATGGCATACCCTCACAACCCATAACCATAGACGACCTCCAGGATATATCGTCGGTTCTCACAGAGGTAAGCGATGTATTTGATGAAAACAACAACCCTCCCACCGTGACCCTGACTTCCCAGGCGGGCTGGAAGATTTCCTTCCCGGAATTTGGAGAAAAGCTCTTTGACGACCCCATAGCCTTCGGAGACCTTTACTTTTCCACATATACCCCAACTCTGACGGGGATCAATGACCCATGCTCCTCCGGAGGGACAATGAGAACTTATAGAATAACCATACCCGGATGCGGTGGAGATGTGGCGGCCACCCGCCAGGAAGGCAGGATAGGAGGCGGAGGAGTATCCGGTCTGGGAGGATACGAAATTTACATAACCGGCTCTTCTCCGGGTTCAAAGCAGATAATAGGGCAGAAACAGCTTTCGCTTCCCTCCACCTTCGGACCGATTTACTGGAGGTTAAAGCATGAAAAATAAGGGCTTTTCTCTTCTGGAACTCCTGCTTGTCATCATGATAATAGGGGTTATAGCCCTCATAGCCGTGAACTCCCTGGGAAAATCCAGGATAAATTGGACCCTCAAGGGCGAAGTAAACCGAACCGTTAGCCTCATCTACCAGGCCAAAGCCCTGGCCAGCAAAGATGAGCGCATTGTGAGAATAAGGTTTGACGACCCATCCAATGTCCGCAAATACTGGCTGGAAGAAAACGATACTATAAACAAGACCTATTTTCCAGTTCTTCAAAATCCCGTGGAGGTCCCAGCAGAGGCGAAAATTTATCTGGTTCCGGCCTACACCGAGATTTATTTCTATCCGGAAGGAAAAATCATGGTCTCCCAGGGCACCAGCATGCAAATGGACCTTGTGGAAATATATGTAAGCCTGGCTTCCAACTCCAATCATTACATAAAGATACGATTATATCCCCTGGGCGCCATGGAAACGGAAAAACATTTTATTTATTAGGGAGGAAACATGAGAAGGCAGGAAGGATTCATAATGCTGGAGGGCCTGGTAGGGGTAGCAATCCTGGGTCTGGTAGTTCTTTTCGTCATTTCTACCTTCGGAATGAGGCTTACCTTTGATAGAAGAAACGACATCAGGTCCAAGGCCTTCTATCTGGCAGAACAGGCAATAGAAAGGGTAAAGGCTCATCCAGAGGGAATACTCACAGGGGAATTCCAAACGGAGGACTTCGGCACCATAGAAGGATTCCCCCATTTTAGAAGGGAATATCATTTCTCCCAGGTTCCCCTACCTACCCCGGGTTCTGTGACTGTATGGGAAGTCAGGGTGGGAGTTGAATGGAGAAAGGACTCCTCTTCCTCTTCGTGGAAAGCCCTGGAGCTCGTATCCTATGTAATTCAGCGACAATAGGAGGGAAAGATGAGACAGAGAGGAATGACACTGATAGAGCTTCTGGTGGCCCTGACGATCTTCATTCTGGCAGGTATAGCTTTTACTGCGGTCCTCGTCTTCCATCAAAAAAGCTTCGTTCGGCAAAATAAGAGGGTTCTCCTTCAGTCCCAGCTGAGAACAGGCCTACTTGAAATTTCCGACAAAATCCTATCGGCCGGCGCCGGCATAGGGGTGGCATGCAATCAATCTTACATGGGCTCAGCCACTTCCTCAGGCCTTACTCAGGGCACCTGTTCTTTCAGGGGAATTATTCCCTTAAACACTCCCGACGAAGGCGGAGGAAACGAGAATGGACCCGACGGAATAATTCTCGCCTACGGCGACACCTCAACTATAACCAGGTTCTCCCCTACCCAATCTTCCTGGAATCCATCCACCCTCTCCCTTTCCTTAGAAAAGTTTTACGACACTTCCAAAACCCCCCAGGAAGCCTTCTGGCATCGTGGCGACATAGGCATGGTTATGAGCTCCGACGGATTCTATGTCTTTCAGGTACAAGGGGTAGATGTGGGAAATCAAACCCTCTATCTGAGGGATACACCTGTATACTATTCCGGCCTTTTGAATTTCTCCCGCTCCGGCCCCATACCCATTTCTTACAGGGATCTTCTTCCATCGGTGGTGGATTATTCCACCCCCAAGTACGGAAACTCCATAACATACTTCCGCAACACATCGGTGGTGATAAAGCTGGAATTTTTTGGGATTTATTTTATAGACAAAATAGGAGAAAACTATTACCTGGTGGCCAGCTTTGACACCCGGGGAGAAGCTGATCCGTGCCAGGGCGGTTATACTCCCCAAACCCAAAAATGTGTACCACTTGGAAAGAACATTATAGACCTTCAATTTGAGTATTATTACATGGACGATCCCTCCAACCCCAACATAAAAAGGGTTCTCTGCTCCCTCGGCAACGACATACCTGCCGATTACGACTACCAGGACGCTCCCCCCTTTCAGGACCTTTACGGAGCCATAATAAACAAACAGGCTACTGCAATAAAAATAAGCATGGCCGGGGTCACTGAGGAGTTTTTGAGGAAGTACCAAAAAACCGACCACCTTGAAATTCCCCTTATCGGGGATAGGGACAGCTTAATTCTCAACGGTGAACCCTGGGTTAAAATGAAGTTAGAGGTATCTAAAATTATCATCTCCCCAAGGAACATGTTTACCGTTTACTGAGGAGGTAAATCATGAAAGAAAAAGGAAGTATACTCGTATTTAGTCTCATAGCGGTGGCGGTTCTTGCCATAATAGGAATGGCGGGAATCCTGATGAGCCAGAGGGAAATTACCTCAGTAATATATGCGGAAAGGTCCTCAGCCGCTGTACACATAGCCGACGCAGGGGCCAATTATTTCTATTCAGCCATAGCCTCAGATCCTCTGGCCTCCTTAGGCGATTTTTCTAACCTGGAAGGATACAGCCAGGAAATAGATTTTAGCCCGGAATTTGCCCACGGTATGAAGGGAAGGTTCTCTTTGCCCCAAACCTTACCCAACGGCACTGACCTTACCGGAAGAAATCCCAGGATAATGGCAGAATTCATTCCTCCCTTTCCTCCCGGAGTGGGCATGGGGGAGGGAATATACTTCCTGGCCATTCAGTTCTATGTTCAGGGTGACCTCTTGACCGATAGCGGTGATATAATCTCCTCCAAGATAGTGGACACCGCCAGCCTGGGAATGTTCTACGGAGAGTATTGAGATGAAGAGGATATTGATAGCACTGGTTCTACCTATCTTCCTTCTGGGTCAGAAAATTGACGGGGTAAGCCTTATGCCTGCCAAAATAACGGAAAAAACCGATGTGCGAGCCGTGGTATCCCCTGCAGTTCCTCCGGAAGGATATCAGTATGTATACACATGGTTCGTAAACGGCAGACCCATAAACATAAATTCCCTGATTTTGCCATCTTCTTATTTCAAGAAGGGAAACTTCATCTGGGTAGCCGTAAAGCTCCTGGAGAAGAAAAGCGGAAAGGCAGTGGATTACGCAGAAAGTCTCAGGGTTAGGGTTTCTGATATACCACCGAACATTGTATCCTCTCCCCCTTCGGCCAAGGGACTTAAGCCCGGAGATACCTATGTGTACGAAATAATCGTTAAGGACGAGGATGACCCTCCGAACAAGGTAAAGCTCACCCTCAAAAAGGCGCCCCCTGGAGCCGTCCTGGAAGGCAATGTTCTTCGTTGGAAGCTCCCCAAAAAAACCGGAAATTTTCCCTTCGTCATAGAAGCTAAGGACCCCTCCGGGGGACGCTGCATCCTCTCCTTTGAAATCTCCATAGGAAAGAAAAAGCTCTATCCTGGCCGGGAATAAATTATCCGGGCAGAACCCCGTGGAAGGGTAAAAATTACATGGCGGGTGGAAAGCTCTGAAAGAAAAGTCTTTTCTTTACCCCTCAACAAAAGGGCTATTATGTAGCCACCAAAGCCAGCCCCTGTAAGGCGAGCCCCGTAAACATAGGGAAGAGAGGATATTTTCTCCACCAGACGGTCTATCTGCGGAAGGGAAACCTCAAAGTCCTCGGAGAGGCTTAGATGGGCAAGCTTCATTATCTTCTCCACCATGCAGAGGTCCCCTGAACGGAGAAATTCCACCAGGGCTTCCACCCTTTGATTTTCCGATACAACATGAACAGCTCTTTTGTATGCTACCTCGTCCATATAAGGCCTCGCGGCCAGTAGCATTTCCTCGTCCGCATCGCTCAGGGTTTCCAGGTCCGGAAAAAGCCTCCTCAGGGCCTGCAAAGCCCTCCGACATTCCTCCCTTCGCTGATTATATTGAGATGAGCTGAGCCTCCTCCTTATGCCGGTGTCCACCAGGGCAAGGAGGAGGTTTCCTGGAAAGGGCACGAAGTTGTAGCTCAGGTTTTTGGTGTTCAGGAAAAGAAGATGCCCCTCCCTGGAAAGGGCGGAGGCAAACTGGTCCATAATTCCGCACTTTACCCCTACGAACTCGTTCTCTGCTCTATGGGATATTTCAACAAGTTCCTCCATTCTTCTGCCAAGAGAAAAGAACTCGTTTACTGCCAGGGCAAAGGCCATCTCCAGGGAGGCGGAAGAGCTCAGGCCACCCCCTATGGGAAGGTCAGAGGACAGAAGGATGTCCAGGCCAACAGCAGGGGCCCTGGAGTAAAGAAGAACGCCCCGAAGGTAATCTCCGAAACTCCCACGCTTTGGATACTGGCCTGCTTCCCACTCCTCCCACCTTCCTATGTTTTCGGAAGATACCCGTATTTTTTTACCCTCCCCTGGAGCCAGAACCACATAAGTCCCCTTCCCTATAGCCGCCGGCAAAACAAACCCGCCGTTGTAATCGGTGTGTTCCCCTATCACATTTACCCTGCCGGGGGCAAAACTTATAAGAGATGGCTCCTTTCCAAACCTTGAGATAAACTTCCGCCGTAGCCCTTCAATCATCCTCTGAAACCATCTTAACGAAGGAGAGAGTCCATCCGTCTTCCACCCTTACCCCTTTAATATAGGCGAAGGGGCCTATCCGGCAGTTTTTACCCACGAAGGTTCCCTTTCCAAGATAAGTGAAGGGATAGATAACCGTATCCCTGCCCACATGAACTCCGAACTCCACCACCACATCTTCCCTGGAGACGAAGCTCACCCCGGACTCCAGCAGGGCCTGTATGTTCCTGCGGTTGAAGTATTCGTTGGCCTCCGCCAGGTCCTCCTTAGTGTTTATACCCTTGGTAAGAAGGGGGTCGTCTATCCTCAGAGCTGAGGTTTTAAGCCCCTTTCTGTAAGCTATCTCCACTATGTCCGTAAGATAAAATTCCCCCTTTTTTGGGTTTTCCTTTATCAAAGGAAGAAGTGGTCTGATTTCCTCCCATCTAAAGGCATAATATGAGGAATTTACCTCCCGGATTTTAAGTTCATCCTCGGTGGCATCAATTTCCTCCACCACTTTAATTACCCATCCCTTCTCGTCCCTTATGATCCTGCCATAAGGGGGAGGCTGCTGGAAAACCGAAGATATCAAGGTAAGGGAAGAGGAGGTTTCCCTATGGTGATGTATAAGCTCCTTCAGCAGTTCTGCGTTGATATATGGGGAATCACCCACGAGCACCAAAAGGTCCCCTGAAAATTCCTCCAGAAACTCCTCGGCCTGCCGGAGGGCATGGGCAGTTCCCAGGGCCTTTTTCTGAAGGGCAAACTGGATTCCCTTGGGAAAGATTTTCCTGAAGCCGCTTATGTTGTGGGGACCTGCCACCACTATAATGGGTTCGGCCCCTGCCCCCTGGGCAGCCTCCACCGGGAACCTTATAACCTCCTTACCCAGGATCCTGTGCAGAAGCTTGTTTCTGGAGGATTTCATGCGGGTTCCCTTGCCCGCAGCCAGTATAACCGCCGCCAGTTTCCTTTCCATGGCTAAAAGAATACCAAACCCTGAGGCTTTTTCAAGCCTTAGCCCAGAGCCTGGTCCACATCGGAGAGTATGTCCTCTATGTCCTCCACCCCCACCGATAACCTGACGGCTCCCTCCTCTATTCCAAGCTCCGCCCTCTCCTCTGGGGAAAGGGCATAGTGGGAAGTGTTGAAGGGCATGGAAACCAGGGACTCCACCCCTCCCAAGGAGGCTGCCTCTTTGACGATTTTGAGCCTTCTCATAAACCTGAGGCCGGCCTCGTCCCCTCCTTTAACCTTGAAGGTTACCATACCCCCACCTCCCCTGAAGTTCTCCTTGGCGTATTCGCGATGGCGATAGGAGGGAAGAAAGGGATATATTACCCATTCAACCCCGGGATGCTCCTCCAAGAACTCCGCCGCCTGCAGGGCGTTGCTATTGTGCCTTTCCATCCTGAGGTGCAGGGTCTTTAAACTCCTGTCCAGGAGGAAGCAGGCCAAAGGATCTGCCACCGGCCCCAAGGCCACATAAGTTTCCCAGATCCGATGAACATCCTCCTGGCTCCCCACCACCGCCCCTGCCAGAAGGTCCGAATGACCTCCCAGGTATTTGGTGGCGGAGTGTATAACTATGTCGGCCCCGTGATTGAGTGGATTGAAATTGTAAGGGGAAAGGAAGGTATTGTCCACCACTATTTTTATTCCCCTCCTCCTGGCAAAATCCTTAACTCCTTCCACGAAAAACGGCTTGAGCAGGGGGTTGGAAAGGCTCTCAAAGAAGAAAAGCCTGGTCTGAGAAGTTGATGCGTCTATTATCCCCTCGGGATGGTTCGGGGAGGCAAAGCTCACCTTGATGGAGAAATTCTCTTTGAGCTTTTTTATGAGGTTAAGGGAACCTCCATAAAGGTGCTGGGAGGTGACCATGTGATCCCCTGGCCTAAGATAGGTCAAAAGCACCGAGGCCAGGGCAGCCATACCCGAAGCCACCACCAAGGCATCCTCCCCCCCCTCCAGGGCGGCAATTTTCTCCTCGGCTGCCCTGCGGGTGGGATTGTTGTGCCTGGTGTAGATCCACACCTCCCTTTCCTTCCCCTGGGTAAAGGCCTTATAAACCTCATCGGAGAGAGAATAATTGGAGGTCTGAAAAATCGGGGTGATGACCGGCTTTACCTTTTCCAGGGGCTGGTCCCCCACATGGATGGCTTTGGTGGCAAATCTCATTTTTCCTCCTTTTCCTCCTTATGCGAGGGAAGAAAGAATTTGTCCTTTATTATTTCCCTTTCTTTTCCCACCAGGGCTTCCCATGCGGATTTGGCGGCGGAATACATGGCCTGTTTCTTGGAAAAACCCTCCCCCCTGAACTTCCTGCCAAGAACCTCCACCTCCACAGTAAATTTTCTCCTGTGAGGAGGGCCCTCTTCCCTGATTACCCTGTATTCTGGAAGGGGGCTTCCCAATCTCTGGGCGTACTCCTGGAGGGCCGACTTGTAATCAAAGGCAGTGGCCCCTTCCTCCAGAACCTCCTCCAGCTCAGGGGCCAGGGCTTTAAAAACCACCTCTCTGGCCGGCTCCAGCCCTCCGTCCAGAAAAACCGCCGCCACATAGGCCTCAAAAACATCGGAAAGAATAGAGCTTTTTTCCCTCCCCCCCATCTTCTCCTCTCCCTTAGAGAGCCTCAATTTCTCGTGAAGCCCAAGCCTTCTGGCGGCCCGGGCAAGAACCTCCCTGGAGGAGAGGGCTGCCTTAAGCCGGGAAAGCTTCCCCTCATCCATGAACGGAAAATTTTCATAAACCCAGTGGGCCAGCAAAAAATTAACCACGGAATCCCCCAGAAACTCAAGCCTCTCGTAATTGAAATCCCTGTCCTTGAGCCTTTCGTTGGAGTAGGAAATATGGGTGAGAGCCCTTTCAAGGAGGGCCTTGTCTTTGAATTTATAGTTCATCTTGCCCTTGCTAAAAATATGGCGATATCGTCAGGGGGTATCTCCCTGCCCGAAAAGGCCTCGGCCTCCCTCAGGAGCCTGGTTATTATCTCCTTAGGTGAGAGGCTATGGTATTTTCTCAATATTGCCCCTATCCTTTCAACCCCAAAGAGGTCCTTACCATCCTTGGAGGGAAGTTCGCTGAGGCCGTCGGTGAAAAGCAAAACCGAATCCCCGGGAGAGAGGGAGAACCTGACGGTCTTCAGTCTGCCCTCCAGGTTTTCCACAAGGCCTATCCCCATACCTTCGGGCACCAGATACTCCAGCCTGTCTATTCCCCTTTCCCAAACAGGCCTGTGAAGGATAAGGGGAGTGTGGCCGGCCCGGAGGAATTCCACCTCCCGGTGATCAAATCTGAGCAGGGAAAGGGTTATGAAGTAATTGGGCCTCAGATAGGGATAAAGAAGAGCATTGGCCCTAACCACCGCCTCCTGCAGACCCTCCCCGGATGCAAGCAGGGCCAGCAATGTTCCCTTCAGCATGGCTCCGTAGAGAGAGGAATGTAAGCCCTTCCCGGAAACATCCGCCATGGCCACAAACCAGCCTTCGCCTTCTATTATGTCGTAAAAATCACCCCCCACCCCCTTGGCCGCTAAAGTCAAGGCAGCGTAGTCTATTCCGGGGATGGCAACCCTCTGAGGAGGAAGAAGTTTCAATTGAATTTTCCTGGCTATCTTCAGTTCGTGCTCCAGCTCAGAGGCGCTTTTTTCCCTCTCCACCAGCTGAGCAAGTCTCTCAACCATGGCGTTAAAATCCGAAAGGAGCTGCCCCAGCTGGTCCTTCCTGGGGCTGGTTATTCTTACGGAGAGGTCCCCTCCCCTTACGGCCCTTACCGCAAAGGAAAGCTCTTCCACCCCCCTGGCTACATCCCTGGATATCCATATGCCGGAGGTCATGGCCGCTAAGTTCACAAAGGAAAAGAGCACCGCCAGCAGGAGAAAAACCAAAAACATTCGGCTTCCTATAACCCCCTTTCCCTTCAGAAGCCCTTTCACAAAGGAGGAAGGGGTGGCCTTCACCTCAAAAAAGGCCCCGTAATAAACCTTGCCTGTTTTTTCAGAATAAACATCGCCCACATATATAACGGGTATGCTTATCCCCTTCACATTTTCAGACCCCGTCCTTCCCTCGGTTTCCATTTTCCCGTCTTCGTAGCGATATAAAACCGGGGGAAAGCTCATCCAGAGCTGATATTCCCTGCGGAAGAAGCCCGGCATCTCCCTGTCTATTCTGAAGGCCCTCTGTTTTCCCCTGAAAACCACTATGTAAAATCCGTCCCTTCCCTCCACCATCCCTTCAAAGCCCTCCCGGATGGGAAAATTGACCTCTCTTCCCATGCCCGCCCGCAGCTCGTCCAGCTTCAGATCCACCCAGCCTATAACCAAGGAATTGGTGAAGGAGGCCAGCATTATGTACATAAAGAGGGTCACCAAAAATACCACTAAAAGGGTAGGGATTATGCTGGCCAGGATGTGGGAAAAAAGCAGCCTGTTCTTGAGGGAAAACAGAAATTTTGAGATCGCCCCAGGTAGAAAGAATATGCCCAGGATAATTAAATAGGAAAGCGTAAGAAGTATAGCGGATAGAGGTCCCTTGACGAAGACTATAAGGGCAAGAAGGAAAAGGCCGGTTATGATGTAAAACTTCTTCATCCTAAGGCCCTCTGAAGAATTTCCGCTAAGTGGTAAACCGGCAAAGGAGAAAAACTCCCAAGAAACATTATACAACCAGGACAGGCTGTTACTAAGGCCTGGGCTCCGCTCTCCCTTATGTAAACCCTCTTCTCCCTTCTCAAGGCGAAGGAAATCCCGGGATGGGAAAGGGAAAAACTCCCTCCAAAACCACAGCAGAGGTCTGCCCTTTCCATTTCCCTGAAATCGGATATCTCCGAAAGCAACCGCCGGGGCTCCTTCCATACGCCCAGCTCCTTCTTCAAATGACAGGGGTCGTGCCAGGTGGTAGAAAGCTTCAGCCTCCCCATGGATGGGCCGGCCTGAAGAACCAGCCAGGAAAGGTCCCTGACATTGGAATAACCGTAAAACCTCCGAAGGGTGTCCATCCCTGTGGGACAGGTGGAGGTAATGAAATCCGGCCCCAGGGCATCTATAACCTTCTTGTTGTGCTCCATTATTCTCTTGAACTCCCCTTCCTCCCCTAAGGATAAAAAGGGGAAACCACAGCATATTTGCCCTTTGGGAACCACCACTTCATATCCCAGCCTGGCCAAAACCTCCACCGCAGCCTCAGCATGGTGAGGAAAGAACCTGTTGGTGAGACAGCCCACGAAAAGGAGAACCCTCCCCCTGGTTCCCTTTCCATAGCGCTCCTTTGAAGAGGACAGAAAGGTCCTGAGGGCTGGACGGAAGGGGAGTTTATCCGGAAATATAAGCCCTGCCAGGGATGTAAAAAGGTGGGCCGGCAGGGGAAACTTTAAAAATCCCTGGACCAGGGCCCTCTTCAGGGAACTCCTCCCCCACCTCCTTCTGGCCTCCACTATTATATCTATGGTTTTTATTCCGTTGGGACAGACGGCCTCACAACCTCCGCAGAGGGAACAGTAGGATAGAACGGGGCCACCCTCCTGCGGGGTTATGGTGCCTTCCTGCAGGGCCCTCACCACGGAAATTTTTCCCCGGGGAGAATAGGTCTCATCCCTCAGATAATAATAAACCGGACAGGACGAAAGGCAGGAACCACACCCGGCGCAGACCTTTAAGAGTTCAGATAGCGCTGTGGACAACCTCTCCCTCAACGATGGTTAAAACAGGAGCCCCCTTTAACCTCCAGCCGTGGAAGGGGGTATTGCGGCTCCTGGATGCAAAGCTTTCCCTGTCTACCGTCACCTCTTTTTTCGGGTCCACCACGGTTATGTGGGCAGGATACCCCTTTTCTATGATTCCGAAACCCCTCAGGCCCAATATCCTGGCAGGGTTTACCGAAAGAAGCTCCGCAAATCTCTTGGGGGAAATTACCCTCCTGTGAACCAGCCTGTCCCACACCAGGGAAACGGCGGTCTCAAGCCCTACAACCCCGAAGGGAGCAGCATCAAATTCCACCTCCTTGTCGTCCCAGCTATGGGGAGCATGATCGGTGGCAATAACATCCACTGTTCCGTCCTTAACTCCCCTGAGCAGAGCCTCCCTGTCTTCAGGGGTCCTGAGGGGAGGATTCATTTTAAAATTGGGGTCAAAGCTCTCCAGAACCCTCTCATCCAGAAATAAATGATGGGGAGTAACCTCGCAGGTAACCTTAACCCCCCTATCCTTGGCTTCCTTAATTATGTCCAAGGCCCTTCGGCTGCTTACATGCTGGATGTGAACCTTAGCCCCGGTGAACTCAGCCAGCAGAACATCCCTGCTAACACCCACGGCTTCGGAGACCCAGGGTCTTCCTCTAAGGCCCAGCCTGGCAGTGAAGGGACTTTCGTTAACAAGGCCCTCCTGGGAAAGCTGCAGGTCCTCTGCATGGGAAAGATACGGAAGGTCTATGGCCAGAAGGTACTCCAGGCCTCTTCTCAGAACCAGGGAATTTTCCACCGGGGACCCGTCGTCGGAAAAGGCCACCGCCCCTTCCCGGGCCATAAGGTAAAGCTCCGCCAGTTCCTGTCCTTTTCTTCCCTTGGTGAGGGCTCCCACCGGGAATATGAAAACTTTGGCCGAGCGGGATTTTTCCACCACGAATCTGACCCTCAGAGGGTCGTCTATAGGCGGGTTTGTGTTGGGCATCATGGCCACGGCCACAAATCCCCCCTTAGCTGCAGCATCAGCCCCGGAATCTATGCTCTCGGCATCCTCCCTTCCCGGCTCCCTGAAGTGAACATGCATGTCTATAAGGCCTGGAAAAACCACCTTCCTTTCCAGATTGTAAACCCGACAATTTTCGCATTGGATCTCCCCCATTTCCTTAATCTCACCGTCTTCTATGAGGATATCCATAACCCGGTCTATCCTGTTGGCCGGGGAAACCACCCTGCCTTCCTTCAAAAGTATCCTCATGCTTCACCTCCGAGAAGAAGGGAAAGAACGGCCATTCTAACCGCCACACCCTTCTCCACCTGATCCAGAATCACCGAGCGGGAGGAGTCGGCTACCTCGTGGGAAAGTTCTATGCCCCTGTTTATGGGTCCGGGATGCATAACGATGGCATCAGGCTTCGTCAGCCCCAGCCTCCCTTTTGTTAGCTGATATCTTTCCCTGTATTCCCTCAGGCTGGGAAGAAAACCTCCCTTCATCCTCTCCATCTGAAGCCTCAGCATTATAACCACATCTGCCCCTTCCAGGGCACGGTCCAGGTCGTAATCTATCTCAGCCGGCCATGCCTCAAAATAAGGGGGTATCAAAGTGGGGGGTCCGGATAGCACCACCGAAGAATCCATTTTATGGAAGAGAAAAAGGTCCGAGCGGGCCACCCTGCTGTGGAGTATGTCCCCCACTATTACCACTTTAAGTCCGTCCAGCCTTCCCTTTTGCTCCAGTACAGTAAGAGCGTCCAGGAGGGCCTGGGTGGGATGTTCGTGGGCACCGTCTCCTGCGTTAACCACGGAGCTGGAGCAGAAGGTGGTAAGGAAGCGGGCGACCCCAGGGGAAGGATGCCTTATGACTATGAGGTCCGTCTTCATGGCCTCCAGGTTTAAAACCGTATCCTTGAGGCTTTCCCCCTTCCTCACCGAGGAAACCGAGGCCGAAAAATTCATAACATCCGCCGATAGCCTTTTGGCCGCTATCTCAAAGGAGGAGCGGGTCCTGGTGCTGGGCT
The DNA here is from genome assembly GCA_026987025.1 of Candidatus Aminicenantota bacterium. GTDB lineage: Bacteria > Acidobacteriota > Aminicenantia > S016-38 > S016-38 > JALSNJ01. The sequence continues at coordinate 116,093 of JALSNJ010000017.1, forward strand.
CAAAGAAGAGGTTCACCACCGTTTTTCCCCTGAGGACAGGAACCTTTTTTATGGGACGACGGGATATCTCCAGAAAGGTCCTCCCGACTTCAAGGATCCTCTCTATCTCCTCTCTGGGGGTTTCCTCAATGGAGAGAAGGTGGCGCATTTATTCCTCCGGTTCTGTTATAACCACCTCGTCCACCCCATCGTGTTCTTTGAATCGTACCCTCACCCTTTCCCGGCGGGAGGTTGGAAGGACCTTACCCACATAATTGGCCTGTATGGGAAGCTCCCTGTGGCCCCTGTCCACCAGCACCGCCAGCTGTATGGTTCTGGGCCTCCCCAAGTCAATTATGGAATCCATGGCGGCCCGGACGGTCCTTCCCGTAAAGAGAACATCGTCCACGAGCACAATGTCCCTGCCGTCCACCGGAAAGGGAATTTCCGTTCCCTTTACCTCCGGAGTTATCCCCTTTCTGGGAATATCGTCCCGGTAAAGGGTTATGTCCAGGATGCCCATGGGGACCTCTATTCCCTCCAGACGCTTTATGGCATCGCGGAGCCTCTGGGCGAGGTACACTCCCCTGGTCCTTATCCCTATGAGGGCCAGGTTTTCCACATCCCTGTTTCTTTCCAGGATCTCCGTGGCCAATCGGTTTACAACCCTCCTGATGGCCCTTTGGTCCATTATCCTTGCCTTGAGCTTCTCCTTCATCTTGCCTCCTTGAAACCTAATTATAGCAGGGTAAAAAGTCCGGAGAAAACCTCCCTTTTCTCCTCAACCTCTCCCATGAGCCTCTCCCATTTTTTTCGGAAGTCCTCGTAGATTTTAAGGACAGAACCTCCCCGGAAGGGATTTTCCCAGGCCAGGCTTATATTGGTCAGGGCTTCCTTGGCATCCTGAGCCTTTCCCTCGGACAGGTACTGGATTGCCAGCAGCTGACTGGCCCTGAGCACTTTTTCTTCCAGGTCATCCCTGAGAAAGGCTCCTGGATAGGGATCGTAATCCTGAGGCCTAAGGCAGCCGCTTTCCCTTATTTTCTCCCTTTCGTAAAGGAACCGAATTATATCTTCCCTCATCCTCATCCACAGGGGATGGGGCTTAGGGGGCGGAAGGTGCCTTATGGTGAGCTCCCGGTCCAGGTAAAAGCTGAAACCGTGAATCTCAGCGTTGATGAGGTAATCTATGTCTTCCCCCCTGGTTATCTTAGGGTCAAAGGGAATTTTTGTAAAAACCTCCCGATGAATAACAGCGTTCCCACCGAAGACGAAGGGGGTTCTCTTAAGTCTGGGACCCTGGGCGATAAAAACCTCAAAGGCCTGGTTCATCCTCTGAAGGTTATCCCAGACGGCCATCCAGGGCTCAAAATCCTTCCTTAGCCTGTAGCCCCCGTAGGGCTGCATGTAATAACCCGCCTTGGCCAGCACCTTTTTTCCGTTCAGTTCTCCTCCCAGAAACTGCAGGGCTTTGTCCATGAAGTCCGGGTCCTCAAAAACCTCGTCGTCGTCTATGAGGACCACTGCTTCTGCACCGAAAATGTGGGGAAGAAGCAGACATAGATTCCTTATGTTGGAATATCCCCTCAAAGAAAGAAGGGAAAGGGCCCAGGGGCCAACATTATCCTCCACGGCCTCCTTTAATTTCTCCAGGTCTTTATGGGAAAAGACCAGGGTTTCCATCGGGGGTTCAGCCTCTCCGACTATCCCTTTAACCATTCCCTCCACCTGCCCCTCTATCTCCTCTGCGGTGGCAGCGGCTATTACAATCAGGAGAAAATCCCTTTTTCTCAAGACTTTAAGGCTTTCAATGGCCCTGGCTAAGGTTCCCTCCTTGTCCAGGGGGGTGGGATGGTCGTAGATGGCGTCCCCCGGCCTCCAGCCCTCGCTGGATGGTCTCGCCCAGTATGTGGGTATAACCATAACCGTCTTCATGGAGCCCTCCTTTTAGTTAAAAATAATATCAGCGAAGCTTTCTGCCTTCAAGAGTCTCTTATTGCCTCATGAGAAAATCTATATGAAATAGCCTTCCTTGCCTCCCGGAAAAATTCCCCCAATTTTGGGGACGGGGACAGACCCTTTTTTCTGAGCAACTTTAATCTTCTTTCTTGCCATAGACCGTTGCTTAACTTCCCTAAAATTTAGGGAAACCCTAAGCTTCGGGGGTTTACTTTTTGCTATAATAGCCAAGGTGAAAAGGTTATTTCTCGTTTTCTTTTTTTCAATCTTTTTCCAGCATGAGCGAACATTAGGCTCCTACTACAGGATAATAGGATACATTAATTGTGGAAGGCCCTGGACAGCCGAAGATATTTCCGGGGAAAAATTGACGGACTTAAACATAGCCTTTGCCTCTATCCGAAATAACTGGGAAATATATTTGGAAGGCTATGAAGATGGCAATCTCCTTGCTCAATTGGGGAGGCTAAAGGGAAAATATCCCCGTTTAAAGATAAATCTTTCCATAGGCGGATGGGGAGCGGAGGGATTTTCAGATGTGAGTTTTTACAGGGAGTGGAGGGAAAAATTTGTGGAAAATGTTATGGAATGGATGGAGAAATATGATTTTGACGGGGTGGATATAGATTGGGAGTATCCTGTGGATGGGGGTGGGGGAATGATAAAATCCAGAGCCGAGGACAGGGAAAACTTTACAAAATTAATGGAGGAGTTAAGGGAGGGTTTAATCTGTCTAAGAAATAAAACAGGGAAATCCTACAGTTTGTCCTTTGCAGCCGGGGCCTTTGAGGAATATCTTAGTTGGATAGAGCCCACCAAATTAGCCAGGATAGTTGATTATGTGAATCTTATGGCCTATGATTTTTACGGACCTTGGACGCAGACCACTGGCCATATTTCAAATCTCTTCCTGAGCAAATTTGACCCAGAGGGCAAGGAAGGCATAAGCGCCAATAGGGCTGTCAAATTCTTTCTCCGGGCAGGATTCCCTTCCCGGAAAATTGTCTTAGGTGTCCCCTTTTACGGAAGGGCATGGGAAGGGGTGGAGAATGTGCATAATGGCCTTTATCAACCATATTCAGTAGCCCTGGAAGGAATGGACTACGGGGAAATAAAAGCTCTGATCCCCCAGGAGAAGCTCCAAAGATATTGGGATGAGGAAGCAAAGGCCCCCTTCCTTTACAATGGGGACCTCTGGATTTCCTTTGAGGACCCTCAATCCCTGAGAATAAAATGCGATTATATAAAGAAAAATAATTTAGCAGGAATTATGTTCTGGGAATATACCTTGGATCCTCAGAAGGAGTTATTAAATGTGCTTTATGAAAATCTGAGGATGAAAAGGAAGGGAAAATTTTTGGACAGAAAGGATTTGAGAAGGAAATGAACCATGAATGTGGAATTATACAGGGCCAGATGTATCAGGAAGAGGGGCCAAAGGAGATAATAAACAGAATTTTCAAAGACCTGGACTCGTGAGAGAGGGAGATAGGATTCTTTTAAACCCAATGTGCTGGCCCCTGCTACCCCCCAGGGTTATAACCACCCATCCTTACCCAGATGGTTCTAACCTTAGCGGCAAAGAACATGTTCGGGACGGTCCCCGGAAGGCTGAAGGCAGAGTAGCGTGGAAGGGAATCCCGATACACGGACTCCGCCAGGATGTTGCCTTCGGTTTACCTATTCAGACCCCTGACCTTCAGATAATGGACGCAATTTGGCCATGCTGGGAGCGAAGAAACTCGCTTATCCTATAAAAACGGCTGGGGAGGAAGGGCTCCTTCCGGGAAGTTAAATTGTTCTCTTCCTGAACCGAAGGTAATCGTAGAAAAGGGGAATATCACGAGGTCCTCCCCATACAAAAATTTAGATATAATAAATGCGATGGTTAAGTCATGTAAGAAAAGAATAGATGTAGTTTGTGTCTATGAGGTGAAGGAGTTCACATTTTGCCCTTATAGTTTATTTTGGTTTTGGGTGGATGAGGGGATAAGGAATAACGCAAAGTTGCCAAAACCTGGCAAGGGAGGTCCAGCCCAGGTTTTCCCAAAGTCCCCCAGCCCTGTAAGCCTGAGACCCTTCTGGATTATCCTCGGGTTAATACTTTTGTTCATAATGATTGCCATAGTTCTGCATTGATGGAAAAAATTTTTATTTTGCCCCTTATTGTCATACTCCTGACTTTTTTGATTGCTCTGTTTAAGTTGAAGGTTAAACTTCGCCCAAGACGCTACCAATACATTTATTCCAAGAGGAGAAAGCTCTCGGGAAAACCCTTTATAGAATTCAAGAAAAAAGAGATTGCATTAATCCTCACAAAGAAAAACGGACAATTATTTTACTCCGACCTTGTGAGGTTAGCCCTTTATAGTTTTTTAATTCAGGAAAAATACAGAGTTTTTCCTAAGGTGTTTTTCAAGGTGAAGGGGGCTAAAGAAAAAACCCCTGTAAACATTACCCAGGAAGACATAAAAGAAGCTCTCATCTTAGCAGAAAGGGCCAGGGCCTTCAAAATGGGTTCCTGGATTCCTGGAGAGGACGCCGTGGACCCTCGAAAATGCCGAAATTGTCCCCATCTGCACCGCTGCCCCTTTGCTAAGCCCTAAGAGAACCCCTCCCCTCCATCCATAAATACATTGGATATATCAAATTGGTAAACTTATATGCCCCTCTGCCCGCCTCCCGGTCCCGCTCTATCACCCCAAGTTCCCTCATTTTCCTCAGAAAATTATGGAAACCCGCTTTTCTTTATCGCTCAGTTTCCTTTCCACTTCCTTTATGGTGAACTTCTCCGATAGGGATTCCCCCAACTTCCTCATCCCTCCCAAATTTGGGGACAGACCCTTTTTCCAAATTTTCCCCTCCGAAGACCATTCCCGGACTGTGAAACTCCGCCAGAGCCTCCACCTCCCCCCTTCTTCTCCGCCCCCACACCTCCCCTGAGGAA
>JALSNJ010000018.1 GCA_026987025.1 Candidatus Aminicenantota bacterium
CAAGCTCCTGAACGGTGCCCTTCAGACCTGGAGGGGAAACCCTGAAATGTTGTGGGTGGAGATGAAGTTAAAATACTTCTCCGATTTCTTCGTTAATTCCTATGGAGTAGCCGTGGTGTCCAATGCCTGCGCATCCAGGGTCAAGGGACAGAGGGATGGGATAAGCTATTTTCTCCGCAGGCTGGCGGTGGAGAGGGCTTCCTCGGCCAGGGAGGCAGTAAGGAGGGCAGGGGAACTGATAGAGAAATACGGTTACCCTGAAGGAAGAACCCTGACCTTCGTGGATCCTAAGGAAGGCTGGCTTATGCACATCCTGGGAGGGAAACACTGGCTGGCCTGGAGGGTCCCCGACGATGCAGTGGCCCTCCTAGCCAACAACTTCACCGCCGGAGAAGTGGACCTCAGGGACAGGGAAAACCTCATGCACTCTAAGGGGTTTTTGAGTTTTGCCGTAAAAAAAGGTTATCTGAAGAAGGGAGAGTTCAAATTCCATTTTTCCAGAACCTTCTCCGTCAACTACTCCAAGAAATATAACGCCGGAAGATGGCTTAGCGCCTATAAGATTCTCACGGGGAGGGATTATGCGGATGCCCCTCCCTTTCCTCCTTACATAAAACTCACCTACAAAGTAGGCCCCAGGAAAATTTTTGAGGTCCTCCGTCAGAGGCCCCAGACAGGCCTGGATTTACCCTCCCTCTTTTCCATAAGGTCGGTTTGCTACTATACCACCAAACACTCCTTCGTTTTGTCCGTGGGAGGGGTTGAGCCCGGGAAAATCCTCCTCTGGTTCTCTCCGGCCAGGCCCGATGCTTCCCCCTACATCCCCATATTCTTCTCCGCCAGGAAGCTCTTCCCCCCCTGGAAGGGTTCCCATTCTGAGATTTTAAGACAGCACTTTATAATAACCCCGGAGTTCAGGGCCGAGATCCCTCACCTTCTTTATCTTCCCTTCAGGACCTACGCCGATGCTCATTACCTCAACCCCCATGGGCAGGTGAGGAAATGGGAGAGGCTGGAGGAGACCTTCTTTTACCTCGTAAGGCAGGGGAAGGAAAGGGTCAAGGAACTCCTTAAGGAAGGAAAGGTAAGGGAGGCGGAGGAGTTTCTTACAAACCTCACAGGCGGAGCCCTGGAAATGGCCAGATCTCAACTGAGGTAAACGAAAAGGGCCATGGATAGGAAAACCAGATCCCTGGATATGGCCTGAAGGGAAATTTCCTCGCTCAAGGTCCCGAAGCATCCGCAGCTGGCTTCCACCCCCTTGCTCAGGGCTACAGCCAGTATGATTATGAACATCGTGTTCAAAAGAATTAGAAGAAGGGCGGCAGGCCTTCTGAAAAAAGGAAGAAGCAGACCTAATCCACAGAGCACCTCTGCCCAGGGTAGAAATATAACCGCCGCCTTTATCATCCAAAGGGGGAACACCCGGTATTTTAAGAGGTTTTCCATAAAATCCCCGGGAGAAAGAATTTTCCCCAGGCCCGAGAATATGAAAACCAGGGAAAGTATAAGAATGCACGAGTATTTAAGGATTTTCATGGGAATATCCTCCCTTTTTTCCTCCGGGAAACTATCTGCCCTTCTGCAGACCCTTTCCTCCCCCCATCCGTTCGTCCCCGGAAGGACGGGAATTTCCAGGGCATTTTCCTCCGGGGGATTGGGTTCTTTCCCAAGAAATTGCCAGTAAATACCCCCGGCTACGAGGATAAGAAGGAGGAGAATTGTTAAGCGTTTAAACACATAATATTATACTAAAATTCTCAATCTCCCTTTTCCACTATCTCGTTGGAAACATCGTAGGTTCCTAATAAAACTATCTTTTCCCCCTTTACAACATAAAGGCGGCATACAACGGGTTCCCAGAAGGGGTTGTTCCTCAGTCTTTGAATGGAGGTTCCGGCGTAGCCCCCGTCGGAGGTCATGGTGATGGGAGGGGAAGTTTTCCCTGGAGGCAGCCCTTCCCTCAGGGTAAGTATGTAGGCGGTGCCCAGCTTCATTTCCGTTTTTTTCCGCAGGAACACTGCGTTGAAGGCCACATGTTTGAGGGTCCTTTTTCCTTTGTTCCTGACCCTGAAGACTATTCTGGGGGCTATAAAAACTTCCCAGGGTTTTACCATGGCCCTGGCCGGGGGATGCCAGGGAACCCACATGCTCTTCAGCTCCACTATTTCTATGGATGATGCCACTTCTTTTACCGAGGGTTCCCATAGGGAGATGAAACCTGCTATAACAAAGCCCAGCAGAACGGCTAAAGCAAGAAATCCTGTTTCACTTCTCAGGGGATTTCTCAAGGGGTTCCTCCAGGACATTTTCTATGGGATAGGTCCCCAGGTCCACGAGTTTTCCCCCGGGTATCCCCACAATTATTCTTACCTCCGCCTGCTTCCAGTAGGGATTGTTCTTGAAGCTTTCCCTGCTTTTAGCCCTGAATCCGTAAGGAGACCTCAGGAAAACCTCAGGACTCTTTTCACCGGGTTTTATGGGTTTACCCCCGGGCAAGGCCCTGTAATCGTAGCCCAAGGCCTTTTCTTCGTCTTTGAATTTGAACTCAGCGTTGAAATAGAGTATCCTTACGGGTTTGGGTCCCTTATTTTCAAGGCGGAACCGGATGGATGGAACGAAAACCACTTCCCAGGGCCTTACATCCGGGCCTACCTTTTGGACCCACTGGGTTTTTATATCCACCACCTTTATCCACTGCCTGACCTCCTCGGGTGAGGGACCTTGGGAGCAGGAGGAGAGAAAAAGGGTTAGGAAAATCATGGGCAATATAATTTTCCTCATCGTTTACCTCCTGATTATAAGTTTACCACTTTATTTGGGAGATGGGTTTTAGAATGCCCTCCAGAGAGTCCACGAATTTTACCCTCCCTCTGAATTTCGCCCTCAGAGCGGGGTCGGAGTTTACAATGATGACCAGTGGGAAGGGGAAGGGGAGGGCGGTCTTTATATCCAGGGCATTGTCCCCCACATAAACCGTTCTTTCAGGGGAAACTTCCAGAAGGCTCAGGACTTTTTCCACGGATTCCGGATAGGGTTTCCACACCCCATCGTCCCTGGTAACCACCGCATCAAAGCGGAACCCAAGCCTGGAAAGCACCCAGGAAGTTAAGGGCCGGGAGTTGTTGGTTAAAATTCCCAGTTTCCATCCCCACCGCCTCAGCCGGGAAAGGATTCTCTTTGCGCCCGGAGCGGGCTTTCCCTTGAAGACCGTTTCCCTTTCCAGGGCTTCCAGGAGCTCAAATTTCCTGCGGCGTTCCTCATCGGGCAGGGAACGAAGGTGGTCCAGGATTAAGCCTTCCTTTACCCCCAGTTCCGCTTTTATGCGCCTCCAGTCAAAGGGGGAGATGAAGAGGGTTCCGTCCATATCAAAGACGACGGCCTTACTCCAGGAGGCACTGGATGACATTCTTTCCGGTCCTTCGTAAAAATGTGTCCGCTAAGGATTCCACCCCATCCCTTTCTTCATCTAAAATGAGCTTCTCCACCCTTCGCCAGGGGAAGAAGAAGGTGGAGATGGCGCTTCCCCTTTTCCCCTGATTAACCTCCACGATCCAGGTGTTGAAGGATTCAAGGTTCAAGCCTCTCATTATGAGGCCGGAATTGTGGAATTCCAGAAGGACCCCGAAAAACTTTTCCTTGGGAGATTCCAAGTAGGCGATTATCAGGGAGTTTTCCTTTATCATCAATAAACTATTATACCTGCATATCCCACCACAGGCTCTTCTCCGGTGACCTCTCCGGAGTGGGAATACGAAACCAGGGTAGCGCTTTTGGCGCCTAAGAGTTTAGAGGCCTCTATCATAACTGCCGTGGGTATGTATCCGCACATGGAAATATCGTTTTCCAGAACCACCCGGACCAGCCCTTCCCCATCCAGTGCCAGGATTCTTTCTATGGCCAGATTGTCCTTTTTCTTGGCAATGGAAGATGGAAGATAGTGACTCATGTCAGAGCTGGCCACCAGGAGTATATTTTCGTCTCTTGCCTCTATGGCCCTGGCAAGAGCCCGGGCCAGGGCTTGAACCTTAGAGAAGGTTATTGGATAGAGCACCATGGGCACAATTTTTATATCAGGATTCAAAAACTGGAGGAAGGGAAGCTGAACCTCCAAGGAGTGCTCCCTGAGGTGTGCCAGCCGGTCCTCTTCCACAAAGGGCGCTTCCGTAAGAATTTCCTCCGCCAGGGTCTCTTCTATGTAAGTCCTTCCCAGGGGAGTTAGCCATTCCCCCCGGGCCATAAGGGAAACCTCGGGACCCAGACCGGTGTGGTTCGGTCCCATAAGTATTGCCACATCGGGAATGGTTATCTTACCGTAAACCTTCGCCGCCACAGAGCCGCTGTAAATATAGCCAGCGTGGGGGACCATTATACCCTTTGCCTTGTAGATCCTGGAAGGAGTATCCTCCATGTGCTCCTTCAGCCACCAGAGAAGCTCCTCCCTGTTTTCGGGATAAAAAAGACCTGCCACCGCCGGTTCCCTTACCATTTTTACCCCATTTATATTTTAGACGCATTTATAAAAAATTCCCATCTATGGGGTAAGCCCCGCCGAAAAAATCCGGTGGGGCCGGTTATTGTTAAAGCCTTTCGGATATGCTCTTTCCCTGAAGGAAGAGCAGCAGGTAATCCCTTCCCCCTGCCTTGGAGTCCGTGCCGCTCATGTTAAAGCCTCCGAAGGGATGGACTCCCACCAGAGCTCCGGTGCATTTGCGGTTTATGTAGAGATTTCCCACATGGAAAAGTTTCTTGGCCTTCTCTATTTTCTTCCTATCCTTAGTAAAGACAGAACCCGTCAATCCGTATACGGTTCCATTGGCTATTCTAATGGCATCGTCGTAATCCTTGGCCTTTATTACGGAAAGGACAGGTCCGAATATTTCCTCCTGGGCTATCCTGGCCTTTTCAGGAACATCGGCAAAAATGGTGGGCTTTATGTAGAATCCGTCGTCCCGGGCCTTCTCCCCTCCAAGAACCAACCTTCCTTCGCCCTTTCCTATTTCTATGTAAGAGAGAATTTTAGCCTCGGCAGCAGCGTTTATCACTGGCCCCACAGGATGGTTTTCCTCAGCTGGACCGATGGAAAGGCTCCTGGTTTTTTCCACCACCATCTCCAGAATTTTGTCGTAAATGGGCTCCACTGCTATGAGCCTGGAACCTGCGGAGCACTTCTGACCCTGGAACCCGTAGGCGGAGGCCACTATGGCTGCCGTTGCTGCCTCCAGGTCTGCATCCTCGGCTACTATGATGGGGTCCTTCCCTCCCATTTCGGCGATTACCCTCTTTATCCATATCTGGCCCGGGGCGGTTTTGGCCGCCAGCTCGTTTATCTTAAGGCCCACATCCTTGGAGCCGGTGAAGGCTATCATCCTGGTCCTGGGATGGGTGACCAGGTAATTTCCCAGCCTGGAACCGGGTCCGGTCACGAGGTTGAGGACTCCCCTGGGAAGACCCACCTCCTCCATAATTTCAACGAACTTAACTGCAATGGCCGGTGAATCCGATGCTGGCTTCAGAACCACCGTGTTGCCGGTTACTATGGCGGCGGAGGTCATCCCCACCAGGATGGCCAGGGGGAAGTTCCATGGAGGAATAACCACCACAGGGCCCAGGGGTATGTAGTAGTATTCGTTAAATTCAGGGGGATAGGGAGTGAGGGGTTGGTGTCCTGCCAGGCGGAGCATTTCCCGGGGGTAAAATTCCAGATAGTCTATGGCTTCTGCCACATCCCCGTCGGCCTCCGCCCAGTTTTTCCCCACCTCGTAGACCATAAGGGCCGCCAGTTCGTATTTAAGCTCCCTCATCCTTTTAGCCGCCTTGAGCAAAAGCGCGGCCCTCTCTTCGGCGGGGTAGAACCTCCATTCTTCAAAGGCCCTGCTGGCAGCTTCTAAGGCCCTTTCCCCGTCCTTTTCGTTTCCCTTCTGGAAGTATCCGATAATTTCGTCCTTTTTTGATGGGTTTATGGAGGGGAAGGTTTCCCCTGAAGCGCTCTCCACCCAATCCCCGTCGATGTAAAGCAGTCCCTTAATGGGAAAGCTGGAGCGCACCTTCTCCAGGGCCTCCTTCATTTTTTTACGGTTTTCCTCGGCGGTAAAATCCGTAAAGGGTTCGTTTCTGAATTCAGGAAGCATGACTCCCTCCTTTTTGATTATTTCACTTTCAATATACCATTTTACCCCTTATAATAAAAAAGGTGAAAAAATTAACCTTTTTCGCCTCCCTTTTGATTTCGGCGGCTGCCCTTTACTTAGCCTTTTCCAACCTTAATCTGAGGGAAGCCCTGTCCTACATGGGCAAAATGAATCCCTGGGACCTTACCGCCGGTTCCCTTATTTTCGTTCTTTCCTTTCTGCTTAGGGGTATAAGGTGGAAATTCATTTTGAAGAGGACCTCAGGCCTCTCATTGAATCTGGCCACAGCCAATATATTCATAGGGCAGTTTGGGAACAACATCCTTCCGTGGAGGATGGGGGATGTGTGGAGGACTTTGATGCTCAGAAAAATGGTAAACCTCCCCCTGGTTTCAGGCGGTGCAGGCCTGGGGGTGGAGAGGCTTTACGACGGGATTGTTATCGTAGGTTTGGGAATTCTTGCCAGCTCCTACTACGCTATTCATACCCGCATGCTGAAGACCCTTTATACCCTTTTGGGGGTCCTTCTGGGAGTTTTCATCATCCTTCTGGTTTTTCTCAGGATCTTCGGCCGCAAGGAAGGGAGATTCATTCAGAATTTAAGCCGGGGGATAAGTTCTCTGAGGAACCCCAGGGATTTTGGCCTGCTCATCCTTTTTTCTTTTTTCATCTGGTTGGTGGAGAGCGCTTCCTTTTACTATTTTTTCCTGGCCGCGGGCTTTTCTTTGAAGCTCCTTCAGATATTCGTGGTGGTGTCCATCCTCAATGTTGTCCTCCTGCTTCCCGCAGCCCCTGCCAGCCTGGGGACCTTTGAATACGCCATAGTTTTCGCCGCAGGCCTCCTTTCCATTCCCAAGGAAGCCTCCCTACCCCTGGCCTTAGTTATTCATTTTTTAAGGTTTTTATCCATAAACATTGTGGCCCTATTGTTCGCTTTGGTGCTCGGTTTAAGCCTTAAAAGGGAGATTAAGGAAGTGGAGAAGGAGGCGGATAAAGTTGAAGAGGAAGTCCTCTGAGCTACTCAGAATTCTCCAGGAAGTGGAGGAGGGGGATTTTACATACATATCCGGGGATTTCCCCCCTGTTCTTTCCAGCGCCCGGGGTCTCTATGTTGAAGATGTGGAGGGGAATCTTTACAGAGATCTTTCATCCTTTTTCGGCGTCAGCATGCTCGGACACTCCCCGGATTTTATAAGGGAAGAGGCAGTGAGGGGTTTTTTCCACGGCATGGGGGACCTCCTTCCCTCCCGGGAGAAGGTCCTCCTCCTTCAGGAGCTTTCGGGGTTGCTGGGGGGAGGCTGGAAGGGGTTGCTCCTGAGCGATGGGTCCGATGCCGTGGAGGCCTGTTTGAGAACGGCCTTCCTTTTCAGAGGTGGCCGCAGGATTATAGCCTTTGAAGGTGCTTATCACGGTACTTCCTTGGGTTCCCTTCCCTCCACATATTCCCGGAAATTCAGGGAAAAAGTGGAGAAAATCCTTCCCTTTGCAGCGGCCTTTTTCCCTTTCAAGTCCGGAAGCCTGAAGGAAATTGAAGAAGAGGTGAAGAAAGGAGATGTTTTTGCAATTATAATAGAGCCCATTCAGGGAAGGGCCGGGATAAGGCCAGCCCCACCGGAGCTTTTGCATGGGCTGAGAAAAATAACCTCTGAGTATAAAGTTCCTTTGGTTTTTGACGAAGTTTACACCGGTTTTTACAAGACAGGAAAGCCCTTTGCCAAGGACCTATACGGGGTGGAGCCGGACCTGATAGCTCTGGGGAAGGCCCTATCCGCTGCTTTTCCGCTTTCTGCCTGTATGGGAAAACCCTGGGTCATGGATGCCTGGGGAAAAAGCACCGGCGAGGCTTCCTACACCTTTACCTTCAGCGGAAATCCCTTCTTCTGCAGGGTTGCCCTGAGAACTCTCAGGGAATATGAAAGAATTGAGGCCGGGGAGAGGGCCCGCCGAATACAGCTTTGGATGGAGGAGGGGGTCGGAAGGCTCCCCGGGGCCATAAGCCATAGGGGAATAGGGGTTTTACATGGCTTTGATTTCGGCAAACCGGGGGAAGGGTTCAGGGCCTTCCGCTGGTTGCTTAAAAGGGGATGGATAACCCTGCCCTCTGGGCTGGCCGGGGAGGCCCTGGAAATAATCCCGCCTTTCACCGTGGAGAGGGAGGTCTTATCCGAGTTTCTGATGGACCTTTCCGCTTACCTCGGCCTCTAATTTCTCGTCCAGCTTCCTCAGTTGCCTTTCTATTATCTCCCTCCAGTTCTCCAGGTCTGCCTCCGGGGGAATAAAAAAGGGGCCCTTTATTTCCATTATCACCTTAGAGAAGGGGGGGAAGAGGTTAAACCTGTCCCAGGAACGCATTTTTTTGGAAGGCCTGGAAGCGTAGGAACCTATGAAAATTCCGGTCCCTGTCCTGGCAGCGGCGTAAAGGCAACCCATTTTAAGGCGGTGAAGGGGACCCCTTGGCCCATCGGCGGCAAAGACCACATCCTCCCCTCTGTGGAGGGCCCTTACGGCCTCGGTTAGAGCAGTTCCCCCGAAGCGGGTGGAGGAACCCCGGATGGGTCTATAACCCAGCAGAGTTGAGACTCTGGCCAGAATTTCTCCGTCCCTGTGGCGGCTTATGATGGGCCTTATACCTCTTTTCCTGAAGAAGTAGAGGGGAAAAAGCATCTTCCCGTGCCACAGGCATAAAACCGCCCCCTTTCCTGAGGATTTGTATTCCTCATAGGATTCCAGGCCTCTTATTTGCGGTTTTGAAGTGGCCCCCAGGACCTTCACCGCCAGGGATATAAGCCTTTCCTTCATTCCAGGCCGTGCTTTTTTATCTTTGCGTACAGGGTCTTGGGGGAAATGCCGAGGATGGAGGCCGCCTTCTTTATGTCGCCCCCGCAGGCCTTAAGGGTTCTGTAAATTTTTTCCCTCTCCGCCCAGTTCTTTGCCCTTTCCACCGCTTCCTCCAGGGTGCCCGACAGGTCCAAGGGGACGCTTGCCTCCTGCAAAACTATGTGCTTTTCCGAGATAAAGGGTCCATCCGAAAGGACGGAGGCCCTTTCCAGAACATTTTTTAATTCTCTAACATTGCCGGGCCATGAGTAGGAGAGAAGCTTCTTCCTGGCCCCCTCTGTGAGCTTCTTTGGGGGTTTTCCCTCCTCCTTTAAGAGGGCCAAGAAATGCTCTGCTAAGGGTATAATGTCCTCCTTTCTTTCCCTGAGGGGGGGAATTTCAATGGGGAAAACGGAAAGGCGATAATAGAGGTCCTGGCGGAATTTTCCCTCCCTTACCAGTTGCGCGAGGTCCTTGTTGGTGGCCACGATAAACCTCACATCCACTTCAATTTCCCTGGTCCCTCCCAGCCTTTCTATTTTTTTTTCTTCCAGGACCCGCAGGAGTTTTGCCTGGAGGGCAGGGCTCATCTCCGCTATTTCGTCCAGAAACAGGGTCCCCCCTCTGGCCAGCTCAATTCTTCCCGGTTTAGTCCTGGTTGCCCCGGTGAAGGCTCCCCTTTCGTAGCCGAAAAGTTCACTTTCCAGGAGGGTTTCAGGGATGGAGGCGCAGTTTATGGCCACAAAGGGATGGTTTTTTCTTCGGCTCATGGAGTGAATGGCCCTGGCGAAGACCTCCTTTCCCACCCCGGTTTCCCCGGTTAGAAGCACGGTTATTTCCGCCTCGGCGGCCTTTTTTGCCCGGGAAAAGGCCTGAAGAAAGGCCGGGGAACTTCCCACTACCTCCACCGGTGGAGATGTCTCCTTGAACAAAACTGCCCTGGCCTTAAGGATTTTCCCCTCCACCGCCCTCTGCAGCACATCCCTTAGATAGTCCGGGTCCACGGGTTTTTCTATAAAATGGAAGGCTCCCCTTTTTATCGCCTCCACTGCCTGCCTTATGTCCCCGTAGGCTGTGATCAGAATAATAGGGGTGGAGGTTTCCAGGGCGTCCTCTATGAGTTCGCTCCCCTGCCCGTCGGGGAGTTTAAGGTCCGTAACTATGGCGTCAAATTCCTGCCTCTGTATTTTCTTCCTCGCCGAAGCGAGGCTGTGGGCCTGAGCCACCGAAAACCCCTCTCCCTCTAAGTACTCCCCCAGGGCAGAGGCCAACCTGCGATTGTCTTCCACCAGGAGAATTTTCATACAAAAAAGAAAATGGTGGGCGGCAGAGGATTCGAACCTCTGACCACTACCGTGTGAAGGTAGCACTCTACCGCTGAGTTAGCCGCCCACTATTAAAAATTATAATTCGGGGATTGAGAATGTCAAGGGAAGACAGAATTTTGCTCCCGAAGGATATAAAAGCGAAGACTATATTGTGGAAAAATTCCTCCGCCGTTCCATCATTTAAGAGGAGGGGATTATGGTGAGAAAAATCCTTTTTTTCATTGTTCTGGGGCTTTCCCCCTTAGGGGCCAGGTTGATTTTTGTGGGTCCGAACCCCTATTTTTCCTATAGGACCTTCCCCCAGGACACCTTGCTTTTTAAAAATAAAATACTGCTCTTCTTTTCGCTGCAAAGGAGAGGATGGATGGGAAACCTGGACGATCCGGAGGCTTCCCCCAGCCCCACTTACATTTCCACGGAAGAAAGCGTAAGCGAGGACCTTTACGGGCAAATATACACTGCTGGCTTTAAGGGGACCTGGAAAAATCCCAGCCTTTTGGTTCTTCCCTATTCCATCCGCTTGGGGGAGTTCGTTTTCTTTCCCCTTTTCTCCGGGAACTGGGACCTTTTTAACCTAAGGGCAGGGGGAACCGCCATAGGGGAGGAGGATGGAAAAAAGTTTACCATACCCTTTTCCTCTGAACTTTCTCAGACCAATTCTTCCCTTTCCTTAGGTTTTATGGCCGCAGGTAAGGTGGGGGAGCGGCCCGTGGGCCTGTTGGTGGAGTATAAGAGGTTTGCGGAGGGAAAGCCCCAGGGCTTTTTAAAATACACCATGGAAGAGGAGGAGAGGGAGCTGGGAATTTTCAACTGGGGTTGGTCCACGGTCCACGGGTGCAACCACATCTTCGGGGTTTCGGCCAACATTGACTCCTTCTGGCAGGACTTTTACGCTTCCACATCCTTTTCTCAACTTGACTTAGTCCTGGGAGCCGACCTCGGGGAGAATAAGATAGGGTTCAGGTTGAGGAGGATCTCCGGAGCTCAGGCCTACTTTGAATACGACCCTGAAGCCAACGCTTTTTCCCGGGAAAAATGGGGAAATTCACTGGGCAAAATTACCCTCAGGAATTACGGGGTGTGGAAATTGGGGGAATTATCCCCCAAGGCCCGCCTTTTCCTGGTGACCTTCCTGGAAGCCTCCTTTGTGAGGAATCACGATAGGTGGATGGGGGAGGAGCTTCTGGGAGGATACAGGGAGAACGATTACGAATTGGAGGCACTTCCCTTCCTTCATTTTGACCTTCCCCGAAACGGCTTTCTGAGGATAGGCACCTCTTTGAGCCTGACCAGAGGGAGCTTCAAGCAGGTGGATATCTGGGGAGGCAAGGAGGTCATCGCAGGGGGATGGGCCAATTACGGCTGGGAGGAGAGTTGGGAAAGGCCCAGCTACGGAAATTTCTGGAGGATAGTGGTATTCTCCGAGGCTGACCTGGAGGTGGGCCTCAGCGAATCCCTGAGAGGAATATTCCACCTCTGGACACATCACACCTTCTATTACAAAAAGAAGTTTTACGGAAATACAAAAAGCGAAGGGGACCTTCTGAGGTTTGAGGAAAAGGCCAGCAGGAGGTCCTATCTGAAAGAATTCTGGCTCAGCGGAACCCTGGGATTTCTTAAGGAAGGCCCCGTGAGCCTGGGAGTGTTTCTGGACTTCCCCATCCAGTATGACAATTATATGACCACGGAGGTTAAGGGAACAAAGGGTTATTTCAAGGGGAAAGCGGACCCTCAGCCCAAAGTGAGAAAGCCGGTGGTCTTATGGGCAGTTTTTGGGATAGGGATTTAAGTAAAATCTAAAATAAGAAATTATGCCAGAAATTTATTTTTTAATGTTGAATTTTCTGTTTTTTGTTATATAATATACCTGTGAATGTGAGAACTTTAACAGGAAGGGGGTTTCTTTGATACCCGAGGCCACCATAAGAAGGTTAAGCGTTTACCTGAGGTGCCTGAGGAGGGCAAAGGCCAGGGGGGAAGATATGGCCCTTTCTTCCCTTTTGGCCCACAGGTGTGGGGTTTCAGCTTCTCTGGTGAGAAAGGACCTTTCCTATTTCGGAGGGTTCGGTATAAAAGGGAAGGGATACAGGGTAGATGAACTTATCCGCTCCATTGAGGGAATCCTGGGAATAGACAGGCCCATAAGGGTGGTTCAAATAGGGGTGGGGAATCTGGGAAGTGCCATCCTCAGATATCTCCAGCAGGTTCCGTATTTCAAAATCCTTGCGGCCTTTGACATTGACGAGAGGAAATGGGGGAAAAGGGTGGGGGAGGTGGAGATAAGGTCCTGCGGGGAGCTGGGAGAATTCCTCAGGGAAAATCCGGCAGAATTGGGGGTGATTTCCATACCCCCGGATGGGGTTCAGGATGTAATAGATACTTTGTGGAGGGGAGGGGTAAAGGGGGTCATGAGTTTTGCCCTGGCTGAGATAGATGTGCCGGAGGGAATGGTCCTTCAGTTCGTGGATATAGCCTCTGAACTGGAATTTCTCTATTACAAGGCAAAGAAACAAAAAAAATAAAGGAGGGCATCATGGCAAAGAAATTTGTTCTTGCCATCGTAAGCAGCGGGGCCGAAAAGCTCACCGCCGGGGGAATTATCCTCAGCGGTGCAGTGGCCCAGGATATGGAGTGCAAGGTTTTCCTCCTGCTGGGAGGGGCCTATGCCTTCAGGAAGGATTTTGCCGAGGGGCACAGGGCCGTGGGGGATGCCAATTTGTCCACGGAAGCCTTCCAGGAGGGGCTTAAGAAGGCCAATGTTCCCCACTGGCTTGAATTCTACAAAAACGCCAAGGAAATGGGGAATGTGAGGTTCTACCTCTGCGGAACTGCGGGGAAAATCTGGAAGTCCGCGGACAAGGAAGACTTCCACTTGGTGGACGAGGTCTGTGGAATAGGAGAGTACATTTCCTCAGCCGAGGAAGCCGACCTTAGCATAGTTCTTTAGGAGGTGTGCCATGACCGAACAGGAACTCAGAGAATTAAAGGCCGACAAGGTGGTGGATGCCAGGGGAACCTCATGCCCCGGCCCTTTGCTTGCGGCCAAAAGGGCTATTGCGGAGGTTCCGGTGGGAGGCGTTATGGAGGTTCTCTCCTCTGACCCCGGCACCATGAGGGATATCCCCCTCTGGGCAAAGAAGATGGGCTACGAGTACCTGGGGAGCCTGGAGGAGCCGGGGTACTGGAGAATCTTCGTAAAGAAGACCAAGTGAAGATGGAAAGGGAGGCTAAAGGGGCGGAGGGCTTCCGCCCCAAAATCCTGGTTTTTTCCACCAATAACATCTCGGACCTGGGTATTGACTTGGCCGGAAGCATGCACATGCATTACCCCCCTACAGTTTATGTTATATCGGTTCCCTGCTCCAGCGGAATAAAGCCCGGGTGGATCCTCTACGCCATAGAGAGGGGGTTTGACGGGGTTTTCATAGCCGCCGATGGGACGGATTGCCCTTATCTTGAGGATTGCACTGCCAGGACCGCCAGGATAACCGGGGAGGCACAGAACCTTCTCAAGGAAAGGGGATTCAACCCCATGAGGGTTAAAATGGCCGCCATATGCTCCGTTTGCGCCGAGCCCTTCGTTAACCACATGAAGAATTTTTATTCGGCCCTTGAGAAATTGGGTCCTTCAAGAAAGGGGGAGGTAAGCGATGAAGTATGATGTCCTTGTTATAGGAGGCGGAATAGCGGGGATGGAATCCGCTTTAAATTTAGGGGATATGGGATACAAGGTGCTTCTGGTGGAGAAGGAGCCTTCCATAGGGGGCAAGATGATCCTGCTCAGCAAGGTATTTCCCACCCTGGACTGCGCAAGCTGTATTTCCACCCCTAAGATGGCCGCCACTTCCCACCACCCCAACATAACCCTTTTAACCAGTTCGGAAGTCAGGGAGGTGCGCAGGGAAAACGGAAAATTCAGGGCGAAGATTCACAGAAAGGCTGTTTTCGTTGACCCGGCCAAATGCACCGGCTGTCAGGAATGCGAGTTCGCATGCACGGTGGCGGTTCCCGACGAATACAATTTTGGGCTTGTGGCCAGGAGGGCAGCCTTCATCCCCTTTCCCCAGGCTGTTCCCAAAAAGGCGGTGATTGAGTGGGTAGGAACCTCTCCCTGTATAGCAGCGTGCCCCACGGGGATAAAGGCCCACGGTTATATTTCCCTGGCCAGGGCAGGGAGATTTGAAAAGGCCTTTGACCTCATAATGGAGGATGCCCCCTTGGTGGGAACGCTGGGGAAGGCTTGCTACGCTCCCTGCGAAGGAGAGTGCACCAGGGGTTCCCTGGAGGGGCCGCTCCCCATAAGAAAAATAAAGGAGTTTATTGCGGAGCGCTATTATGAGCAGCATCCGGAGCCGGAATATGGCCCTCCTGAAGAACTTAAGGATAAGAGGGTGGCGATAATAGGTTCAGGGCCGGCGGGGCTTACTGCCGCTTACTTCCTGGCAAGGAAGGGGTATAAGGTCACTGTATTTGAAGCCCATAAGAAGCCCGGGGGTATGTTGACCTATGCCCTTCCCTCCTTCAGACTTCCAAAGCGCATTGTGGAAAGGGACATAAAGAACATCACTGCCCTGGGGGTTGAAATAAAAACCGCCACAAAAATAACCTCCCTTAGGGAACTCAAAAATCAAGGGTTTGACGCTATATTCCTGGCGGCCGGCACATGGGAAGCCAGGAGAATGGGAATAGAGGGGGAGGACCTTGAGGGCGTGGAGGATAGCATTGATTTTCTTAAAAGGGTTAATGAGGGAAAAGCACCCTCTCTGAAGGGTAAAACCGTTCTGGTGGTGGGCGGTGGAAATGTGGCTATAGATTCGGCGAGGGTTGCCCTCCGCCTTGGGGCAAGCAAGGTGGTTATTCAGTACAGGAGAAGCGAGAAGGAGATGCCGGCCTTTCAATGGGAGGTCCAGGAGGCAGAGGAGGAGGGGGTGGAATTTCAGTATTTAAAGGCTCCGGTGAGGTTCCTGGGCGAGGAAGGAAGGGTAAAATGGGTTGAAAGCGTGAGGATGAGGCTCGGGGAACCGGACGAGAGCGGAAGGAGAAGGCCCATTCCCATAGAAGGCTCCCAGGAGAAAACGAGGGTGGACTTCGTGATCCTTGCCATTGGGCTCAAGCCCAGCACTTCCCCCTTTAAGGAAGAAGTGGAGCTCAATCCCAACGGAACCGTGAAGGTGAACGAAAAGACCCTTCAAACCTCCCTTCCCTATGTTTTTGCCGGAGGGGATGTGGTAAGCGGACCTTCCATGATAGTTTCTGCCATGGGTCAGGGAAAGAGGGCTGCCCACTTTATAGACCTGTTTTTACAGGGGAAATCCCTTGAGGAGGAGGAATACGAAAACCTGCTTCCGGTGGTTTCCAGGGAGGAGGTTCTTAGCAGGCAACTCACCCACAGCGAAAAGAGGCCCCTGAAGAAGAGGACCCTTCCCCCCAATGAAAGGGTTAAGGATTTCAGGGAGGTGGAGCTGCCCATGAGCTTGGAAGAGGTGGTTTATTCTGCCTCCCGCTGTCTTGATTGTGGAGTCTGCTCCCAATGTCACGAATGTATAAGGGTTTGCCCCGCCGACGCCATAGATTTTTCCCAGAAGCCAGTGGAATTTGAGGTGGAGGCCGAGGCGGTGGTGGTTTCCCAGGGGTTCAAGCTCTTTCCCGCCGAAAGGAAACCCCAATATGGATTCGGAAGGTTTCCCAATGTTATAAACGCCATGCAAATGGACAGACTCCTTGCTCCCACCCGGCCCTACAATACAGTTCTCCGTCCCTCCGATGGGAAGGTTCCTGAAAACATTGCCTTCGTCCTGTGTACGGGTTCCAGGGATCGGACAGTGGGGAATCCCATATGTTCCCAGGTGTGCTGTATGTACTCCATAAAACAGGCCCAACTTCTTATGGGGGCATTGCCCTTAGCCGACATTACCATCTATTACATGGACATAAGGGCCTTTGGGAAGGGATATGAAGAGTTCTTCAAACAGGCAGCTGATATGGGCGTCCAATTCGTCAAGGGGAGGGTGGCTAAAATAGAGGAAAAGAAGGACGGCAATCTCCTGCTCTATTACGAGGACATAGAAAACGGGGGAGTTAAAAAGGTGGCTGAGCACGACCTGGTGGTGCTCTCTGTGGGTCTTCTTCCCAATCCTTCCGTGTCCAAGATTTTCAAGGACGAGACCCTTGAGCTGGATTCCCTTTACTGGATAAAGCAGGTAGAGGAGGATGTGAGTCCGGCCAGCACGAGCATAGAGGGGGTCTTCGTGGCGGGCACCGCCGCAGGCCCCAAGGACATACCGGATACGATTCTTACCGCCGGGGCGGCTTCCGCAGAAGTTGCAGCTTATATTGAAAGAAAAAGGAGGAAGGGATGAGCAAGAGGAGAATAGGAGTTTACATATGCCATTGTGGAGGGAACATTTCAGATTATGTGGATGTGGAAAAGGTCAGGAGGGCGGTGGAAGAGGAAGGGGATGTGGTGGTGGCCAAAACCACCCTTTTTGCCTGCTCCGATTCTGCTCAGCAGGAAATGATGGAGGATATAAGGGAAAAGGGCCTTGATGCCATCGTTATAGCCTCCTGCTCCCCGAAATTGCATCTCTTCACCTTCAGGTCAATGGCCCAAAGGGCCGGGCTTAATCCTTACCAATATGTGCATGTTAACCTGAGGGAACAGGATTCCTGGACCCATACCGACGACCCGGAGGGAGCCACAGAAAAGGCCATAAAACTGGTAAGGGCAGGTATAAGGAAGGCAAGGCTCTCCAGACCCCTTCAGCCTCTGAGGGTGCAGACCGAGAGGGCGGCCCTGATAATAGGGGGGGGAATTTCAGGGCTGCGGGCTGCCCTGGCTTTAGCGGATATGGGTATTCATGTTTTCCTCATAGAAAAAAGCGAAAGCCTGGGGGGCTGGGTTGCCAGGTTTAAAAGCCTTTATCCCAGCAACAGGGACGGTCAGGAACTTATCAATTCTCTGGTGGAGCGGGCAAGGGGAAACGAAAGAATAACCATCTTCACAGAAGCCAGTCTTGTTGAGAAAAGTGGGGTGGTGGGGGATTTTAAGGTGAAAATAAAGGTAAAGGGCGAGGAACTGACTCTGAAGGTTGGGGCCATAATCGTGTCCACAGGATTTGAGGAGTATTCTCCTTCGGAGGGGGAATTCGGATATGGACTTGAGGGCGTTGTTACCCTCTCCGCCTTCAAGGCCATGGTAGAAAATTCCAGGGGAAGCGTAAAGTTCAATGGAAAGGAAGTATCATCGGTGGCCTACATTTACTGCGTGGGCTCCCGTCAGAACGAGGGCAATACCTACTGTTCAAGGTATTGTTGCAATGCCACCCTTCACACGGCCCTTATGGCCTCTGAGCTCAGCCCATCCCTCCGGCAGTTTCACATATACAGGGACATCAGGACCTACGGAAAGAACGAGCTCCTTTACGAAAGCGCCTCCAAAAAGGGCTCGGTTTTCGTGAAGTACTCCCCTGAGGCCCCCCCTTCGGTTGTTAGGGAAAACGGGAGGTTGGTGGTTAAGGTCAGGGACCTCCTTACCGATGGGGAGGAACTGGAAATCCCTGTGGATCTGGTGGTTCTGGTCACTGGCATGGTTCCCCCGCAGGAAAGGGAACTTCTGGAAGTTCTCAAATTGCCTGTGGGCAGGGACGGTTTCTTTAACGAGATTCATCCAAAGCTCCGTCCGGTGGAGACAGTGATAGATGGGGTTTTTATAGCAGGGGCTGCCCAGGGCCCCAAGAATTCCTATGAGGCCGTGGCCTCTGCCCTCGCAGCCTCGGCCAAGGTCGCAGGCCTTGTTCTTAAAGGCTATGCCGAGCTTGAACCACAGGTGGCTTCCGTGGATGAGGAAAAGTGCGAGTGGTGCGGAAAATGTCTGGAGGCCTGTCCCTACTCAGCCTTTGAAAGGGTGGAATACAGGGGGAAGGAAGTCGCCAGGGTAATAGAGGCTCTGTGTAAGGGATGCGGAGGATGCGTTCCCGCTTGTCCAGCCGATGCCATTGATGTGAAGGGATACGAGGATGTTGCCATAAGGGAAATGATAGACGGGCTTTTGGAGGAGAAAAAATGAGGGATAAAAGGGAAATCATAAGGGATGAAATGGCCATGAGGGCCAGGATTCTGGAAATCTTGAAGGAGGGTCCCAAAACGGTTCCTGAGGTGGCGGAGAGGTTGTCCAGGCCCACGGCGGAGGTTATGTTCTGGATGATGGCCATGAGGAAATACTCCTTGATAGAGGAAACTGAAGAGATGACCGACGAAGGATACTACAAATACAGAATTAAGGAGGGCAGGAAATGAGTCTGGTGAATCCGGTTTTCATAGACAAGATAAAAAGGCTGGGAGCCTTTGATATCAATGCCTGTTTCAGCTGTGGAAATTGCACGGCCATCTGCCCCCTTTCAGATGGGGAGAATTCCTTCCCCCGGAGGATGATAAGATACTCCCTCTTAGGCCTTGAGGAAAAAATCCTTTCCAGTCCTGAACCTTGGCTCTGTTATTACTGTGGAGAATGCAGCGATACCTGTCCCAGGGAAGCGGATCCTGGTTCCCTTATGATGGCTCTGAGGAGGTACATCACAAGAAAATACTCCTTAGGCAGGTTGGCGGACCTGTTCTATTCAGGCCTCTCCTCCCTTACAACCTGGCTGCTGCTGACCCTTATGGGAGTTGTGGGGATCCTCCTTTTCCATTCCCAGCCCAACCTGGAAAAGGTTGAACCCCTTTCCTTCATTTCCCTGGATTTCCTACACAAGGCAGGTCTTGTCCTGGGGGTCTTCATTGGATTTTTCTCCTTGGCCCAGCTCCTTGTGATGGTCCGCCATCTTTCAATGGGAAAAGGGTACAAACGCCCAACCCTGAGGGGACTGATGAGGGTTCTATCCCGGGAAGTTTTTCTCCAGAGCAGATTCCGGGAATGCGAGGATAGAAGCCGTCATCTTCCCCATCTTTCCCTTTTCTGGGGCTTTTCCCTTCTCTTCATCGCCACTGTTCTTGCCTTTGGAGTAGATTTCTTCGGATTTCCCCCGGCCTCAAAAATCCTGGCCAGGGTCCTGGGGCTCTCAGGGGGTATCCTTTTACTTTATGGAGGGGGGTATTTCCTTCTGAGGAGGTTCCGGGCTCAGGATTACTATTCCAGGCGCTCCCATCATACCGATTGGATTTTCCTCCTGCTCCTCCTTCTTGCGGGCTTTACCGGTCTCCTTCTGGACCTCTTCCATCTTCTTAACCTTATATGGCCTGCTTACATAACCTTTGCCGTACACCTGGTTTTGGTCTTTGACCTTTTAGTATCGGCTCCCTTTACCAAGTTTGCCCACGCCATATACAGACCCTTAGCCCTCTGGCTCTCTGGATATTAAATAAGCCAAGGAGGAAATATGAAGGAAAAGGTCTCTATAATAGTTTTCAGCGGGGATATGGACAGGGTTATGGCCGCCTTCATCATAGCTACGGGAGCCATAGCCTATGACATGGAGGTTAGCATGTTCTTTACCTTCTGGGGTCTTCAAGCTCTGAAGAAAAGGGTGAGGACAGGGAAATCCTTCATGGGGAAAATCCTGGGGATATTTTTAAAGGATATAGGAGGAATAGGTCCCAGCAGGATGAATTTCGGTGGTCTGGGCAGGATAATGTTCAAAAAGATGATGAAGAAAAAAAATGTCATGAGTTTAGAGGAACTGAGGAAAATAGCCATAGAATCTGGGGTGAAAATGGTGGCGTGCCAGATGAGCATGGATGTTATGGAAATCTCCAAGGAAGACCTCATTGAAGGGGTGGAGGTGGGAGGGGTGGGTTCCTTCTTGGCTGAGGCCAGGGAGTCCCAATTTTCTCTTTTCATTTAGGCATCAATTCCATATCATTATTTTAAGGAGGGAAAAATGAGAAAAATTATGTTTTTGCTTCTCTTAACGCTGGGCCTCTTGGCCAACGGGCTTAATCTGAACAGCCTCGGCTCAAGGGCGCAGGCCATGGGAGGAGCCTATGTGGCCATTGCCGACGACCCCAGCGCTGTTTTCTGGAACCCGGCGGGAATAGCCAGTTTCAAAGAAAAAACAGCAGGGATTTATCTCACGGACATAATCCCATCGGGCTCCTATCAGTTTTCCTCCTTGGGGGTGGATGCATCCTACACCAAGCACTACCTGGCGGGGCTTTTTTCCTTTTACATTCCCCTTAACGAAAAATTGGTGGCCGGAGTGGCCGTTTATACTCCATCGGGTCTGGGAACCCAGTGGGACGGCAAGGATTTCATACCCCTTTCCGGGGGCAACGAGCTTCAATGGATGAGCAAAATAGGCATGCTTACAGTTTCCCCAGTTATTTCTTACAAACTTTCCAGTGCGATATCGCTGGGGGCGACTCTAAACTTCAATTACGGTATGATGACCCTCAAAACCTCCGCCGGAGGCCAGCAGTACGCAGAGGACTCTTCAGGATGGGGTCTCGGTTTTACCTTAGGGGTCATTGCCAGGGCCTCTGATAAGCTGAGCTTTGGCCTCTCCTTTAAGAGCGCTTCCAAGATTTCCCTATCCGGGGATGTTACCATGGAGGTTATGAAAATTTATTCTGCCCTTTACGGAACAGAGATTCCCACAACCTCCGGGTTTACCAGGGACATAACCTGGCCCATGTGGCTGGGAGTGGGGGTCTCCTTCAGGCCCCTGGATAAACTTCTTCTTTCCGCTGACCTGCATTGGACCCAGTGGAGCAAGGAAGATGTTATGATAACCAACTACGAAAACAGCCTCTGGAAGATGCTCTTTTCCCTTACCCCGGAAAAGGAAGAGGAAATGGTCCTTCACTGGAAGGATGCCACCCAGATAAGGTTTGGGGCTGAATATGAGGTGAGCGATAAATTGGCGGTTAGGCTGGGCTATTACATTGACCCCTCCCCTGCCCCCGACGAAACCATGAATGTGCTTCTTCCCAGCTTTGATTTCAATGTTCTTACCTTCGGTCTGGGCGTCAAAGGAAAAGGGTATTGCTTGGACCTGGGCCTTGAGTACCTCATGGGAAAGGAGAGGAACATAGCTCCCACCCCGGAGAACATGCCCGGCGTCTACAATATGAAGATTCTTGTCCCCTCCCTGAGCTTTACCTATAGGTTCTAATTTCAGAGGTGAGGGTCAAACTTTTAATCCTGCTTCTGCTCCCCTTTTCCCTAATTTCAGCGGAGACAGGCAAAATCAGGGGGAAGGTCACCGATGCCCAGGGCCTTCCCCTTCCAGGGGTTGAAATAACCGTTCAGGGCAAAGCTCTCCAGGGAATAAGAAGGACAGTTTCCTTGAGGGATGGTTCCTTCCTTTTGCCCCTTCTTCCCCCGGGCCGCTATACCCTGCGGTTTTCCCTTAAGGGCTATTCCCCTGTGAGGCTTAAAGGCGTGGTGGTGGAGTTGGGTAAGGAGACCTATCTTAAGGTGAAGATGAGTCCGGAGGAACTCCGGGAAGAGGTTACGGTGGAGGCGATGGCCCCACCTTCGGAAAGGTTTTCCACCGATACCAGCTATCAGTTTGGGTCCGACGAACTGGAGCTTTTGCCTTCGCCGGCGAGGGACCCTGTGGATTTGACCGGGCTAATTCCCGGGGTGGTGGGGGTAAGGAGCAGCACCAGGAGGGGCAGAGGAAGGGGATTGCCAAGTTTTAGAGGAGAAGGGGAGGAGGGAAACAACTGGTTGGTGGACGGGCTTTCGGTCCGGGGGGTAAGGCTCGCCAATCAGGGTATCGTCGTTAATTACGATGCTATAGAAGAAATTCAGATAATAGCGGACCCCTTCAGCCCTGACCTCGCTTCGGCCTTTGGAGGGGTAATAAACATTTTAACCAAGGGAGGGAGTGACGAGTTTCACGGTGAAGCAGGCTTGCTTTTTACAAATAAATCCCTCCAGGCAGCCAAGCTCCCCCAGCTTTCCATTTCCTTTGAGCCGGAGAGCTTTTCCCATTATAGCGGATATTTCAACATAGGAGGACCTTTAATAAGAAAGAAACTCTGGTTTTTCATATCCGAGGACCTTTTCTATTCAGAGGACAGCACTAAGGAGGGTTTTGTGGATTACCTTTTTGTGCCCGGAGGCACCAGAAAAAGGCTGGCCAGCAGCCTTTTCTTTAAGGCCAGCTATGCCCTTGCTCAGGGTCATAACCTTTACTTTACCTTTCTGAACAGGGGCCTTTTGGCGCAGAAGGGAGGAATAGGGGTTTACGAGACCAGAAGGAGGGAGGAATTCAAGGACCGTCTTTTCATCCTGAACTACAAAGGGGTTTTTTCCCCTGCCTTTTATATGGAGGCTTCCCTGGGAAGGGCTTATAGGAGGAACTTCTTTGAGCCGGCCCAGGGGGACCTCGGTCCTGCCCTCTATTTTATAGAGGATGTGGCCCAGAACATCCACAATGCCCTGGGTAGAACGGAAGACCGGGAGGGGAGAACGAACTTCGTTCTCAGGTGTAATTTCTTGGTGCCCTCCGGAAGGTTGGGGGAACACGAGCTGGGGGCAGGAATTGAATATTTCAGGCAGTGGTCCCATTTCCAGGTGGATTTTTCCGGAAAGGACGAGGACCCCTTCCCGGGCAACGGCTTTGACAGCGGGACCAAATATTCCTTCCGTTCCTGGAAGGAAGGCAAAAGAACCCCAACCCTTTTGTGGGAATACGGCCCCTTTTCCTTTATTAATTCAGTATGGGGAGTGGGCCTTTATCTCATGGATAAGTTTTCCATAGGACGGTTTACAGGCATGGTGGGCCTGAGAAGTTTTATTCAGCACAACCTGGACAGTCAGGGAAGGGAGATATGGGGCTGGGGCCTGGCGGACTTCCTTTCCCCCAGGATTTTCCTGGCCCTGGACCTCACCGGGGATGGGAAAAACATAGTAAAGGTGGGTTGGGGAATTTTCAAGGACATTTCCACAACCCTGCACCTGGGCTTCTTCAATCCCCAGGCCCCGGTGCAGTTCCGAAGATACAGGTGGGTGGGGCCGGAGAATCCTGACCAGAAGCAGCTTCATGACCCGGCCAACTGGGAATTCATTAACGAAGAGAGGAGGGGACCCTATGATATCAATCCGGCCATAAAGCCCAACTCCCTTACCAGGACCCTGGTGGAGTTTGACAGGGACCTGGGAGGGGACTGGCAGTTTCGGGCGAGATATGTGTTTACCAGGGCGGAAAACCTCCTTGAGCTTGTGGGTTATTTTGACCCTTCCCCTCCCTACTACAGGTTTGTTTTTGAGAACTTCAAGTTTAAGAGGAGAAATTACAGGGGATTTGAGGTGGAGCTTCAGGGTTCCGTAAAGAAGTTCCTTCTACTTAAGGCATCCTATGTCCGCTCCTCGGCCATGGGCACCAATCCCGGCCAGGTGGAGACCGGAGCCTGGGGGGACGAGGAGGGGGGAACCTATTACATAAGCCTTTTCGGAAAGCACATTTATGTTCCCCCCCTTGCGGAGCTTCAGGAACTGAGGCAGCTTTTTGATTGGGGATTTGGGGGCCTAGGAGGACCCATGTTCGGCGACGAGGGATGGTACGGGAAGCTTCCTTATAGCGTGGACCATCAACTGAAGGCAGACGCCTTAGTTTTTCTCCCTAAGGGGGTCATACTGTCCTTAGTTGCCCAATACCTTTCCGGTTTCCACTGGGAAAGAAGGGGATTGGTTCCCTTCTTCGGCTACTATGCCTTTCCGGAGGGAAGGGGTTCCAGAACCACGCCTCCTTTATTTTATGCCGATGCCGCCCTGGAGAAGGAGGTTCACCTGGGGGGAAAGTTTTTCCTGAGTATAAGATTTGAGGTTTTCAATCTTTTTAACTCTCAGAAGCCCATCTCCTTCGTTCGGGTGGATACCCCTGCCTTCGGAGAGGTATGGGGAAGACAGGAACCCAGGCAGGCAAGGTTAAGTCTCAGGCTGAGGTGGTAATTTTTTCCACTTTGGAATATACTTGAAACTTTATGAATGTAGTTCTCATTGTCCTTGACACCCTCTCGGCCCTTCATCTTCCGGAGATGGGGTATTTCAGGGATACGACCCCTCATCTAAGACCGTTTCTGGAAAGGGAAGGCTTTATTTCCTTTAAAAACACCTATTCCACTTCCTGCTGGACAGCACCGGCCCACGCCTCCTTGTTTACCGGACTTTACCCTTCGGAGCACGGGGTAAACGAAGTGGACCTCAGGTTAGGGGAGGATTTTTACACCCTGGCGGAGGTCCTTTCCTCAGGTGGTTTCAAGAGCATAGGAATATCCTGCAATGGCCTCATAATAATGGAGCTGGGATTTGCCCGGGGATTTAAACATTTTGTTCAGATGGACCGGTGGGAGATATTTCTCAGGCCGGAAAGCTTTAAAAAATTCAAGCAACTGGCTTCCAGAAGGGGGAATTTCAGGGCAATTTTACACTGGGTATGGAAGGAGAGATCCCTTAAGGAATCCCTGCAATTTTTACTTTCCGCCTCCCATCGGTTTATTAAACACAGGTTGGGGATAGGCTCCACGGTGGTACGCCACTCCAGGCCTTATACAGAAAGGGCCTTCCAGCTGGCTAAGGATGCCTACAGGCAGGAAGAACGCTTTTTCCTTTTCCTCAACATAATGGAAACCCATCACCGCTACAGGCCCCCCGGGCCCTTCCGGGGCAGGTGGTCCCGGGGTAGGATGGTAAGGTGGGAAAGGATACCCCCCAGGAGGCATTACACTAAGGGAAGGTTCCCTAAGGAAGTCATAGAGCACCTGAGGGACCTTTACGACGAGGAGGTCCTCTTTACCCAGAAACTCCTTTACGAATACCTTTCCTTTGCCAAGGAGGATAAAAGGAAGTTTGACTCCACCCTCTGGATAATTACCTCCGATCACGGGGAGGCCTTTGGGGAGGGAGGACACATGGAGCACATGGTGTCCTTAGAGGATGCCAACATAAGGATTCCCCTGTGGGTTAAGCTGCCGGGCCACAGTGTTTTTGAGGTAAGGGACGAGCTGGTTCAGATAAACGACATATTTCCCCTTGTTCTGGAGGCGGTGGAAAGTCCCTTTCCATACCCCCTCTCTTCCGTCTCTCCATGGAGCGGGGAGAGGAGGGAAGCCCTGGCCGAAATTCCCCGGCTGGATTACTTGGCCTCCCTTATAAGGGATCCCCAGGATTTTCGTCTTCGGTCTAAAAGGGTCATAGAGAAAGGGCAGCCTTGATTCCTTCGGCTTTATCCCTTATGTTGGCGTTGGAGAAAAGAACCACTAAGGTTTTCCCCCTTCTCAGCTTTTTCAAAAGGGAAAAGACCTCCTCCCATTTCTCCGGAGCGTAGGCCTCCACACCCTCAGAACGGAGCTCAAAGGCTACTCTTTTCCGATCCAGGCCCTTCCCTTTCTTCACCCTTCTGGAGGGAGGAGGGGCCAATATGACGGATTCGGCTTCCCTTAGGGCCCGGGGAAGCTCCCTTTGAAATATCCCGGACCTCATGCTCCAGCTGGCAGGTTCCACCACTGCCACCAGATGCCAGTCTTTGAACCTTCTTTTGAGGTCCCCAAGGTTTAAGGCCAAGGAGGAGGGATGGTGGGCAAAGTCGGTGAGAAAGAGCAGGTCTTCTCCCATGGCTAAGACCTCCATTCTCCTCCTGACCCCGGAGAACCTTGAAAAACCTCTCCTTATGTCCTCCATTTTTAAGCCTAATTCCGAAAGCAGGGGAAGGGCCAGGATAAAGTTCAGGGCCAAGGGAGTGGAGTATGCTGGGTGGTAAAATTTTTCTACCCCGGCAGGGGTCCTGACGGAAAGGACCATTCCTCCGTCCTTTTCCTTTACATCTTCAAGGTCCCAATCATCACCGAGGATTATGGTTCTGGCCTTAGAGGAGGCGAGGATTTCCCTGTTGGTTTTGGAGCCGTGGGAGACTATGAGGCCGGAGGAGGGGACCATGCTCACCAGGATGGAGAAAACCCTCTTTATGCTGGGCAGGTCCTCGTAAATGTCGTAGTGGTCCATTTCCACAGGTCCAAGTAAAAGATAATTGGGGAAGAGGTGGAAGAACTTTGGTCCCTTGTCAAAAAAGGAGGTTTCGTATTCGTCCCCCTCTGCCACGAACCATCCCCCTCCGAGCCTTCCCCCCGAAGGGAAATTCAGGGGAAGCCCCCCTATGAAAAAACCGGGGTTCCAGCCTGCTTCGTAAAGGACGGTAGCCACCAGGGCGGTGGTGGTGGTCTTCCCGTGGGTCCCTGCCACCACTATTCTTTGTTTGCCCCTCATGGCGAAATGGTAAAGGGCTTCGGGAACGGAGAAGATGTCCAGCCCCAGCTCAACGCTCCTTTCCGCCTCCTGATTGGAGGAGGAGATGAAGTTTCCCGCGATCACCCCATCCAAGGGCAAGGCCCTATCTATGTTAGCTTTACTGAAGCCCTGGAAGGTTCTTATGCCGAGGCTTTTGACCAATTCCCCCATGGGGGGATAAAAATTCGTGTCGGATCCGGAAAGCTCAAATCCCCTTTCCTTTAAAATGGAAGCTAAGGTGGCAGTGGCGGTGCCGGATACGGCTATAATGTGAAGTTTCATTGTGTTATTATTATATACATGGAGAAAAGGAAGATAGGAATTTTATTTTCCGGGGGACCGGCCCCGGCAGCCAATTCCGTTATATCTTCCCTCACCCTCAGTTTTCTAAACGAAGGTTTTTCTGTGATCGGTTTCATAAGGGGTTTTGAATACCTGGAAAGATTTGACCCAAGGGACCCCATGTCCCTTCTCAGGGATTACCATTACCGGGAACTCAGCGCCGAAGTAACTAAAATCAGACACAGCAGCGGTGTTTACCTTAAAACCTCCAGGGCCAACCCCGGCAGGAACATAAAGAGCGCTGAAGACCTCAAGGACGAAAGGAAGGCAAAACCCCTTTTAAACATCATAGAGGCCCTTAAATTCTTGAAGATAGAGGCCCTGTTCACCATAGGAGGGGACGATACCCTGAAAACCGCCAATTACCTTCGCCTGCTGGGATTTCCCGTGATTCACATCCCCAAGACCATAGACAACGACTACTACGGCATTGCATGGACCTTCGGATACTGGAGCGCCGTGGACATATACAGAAGGCTTCTTCTCAACCTCAGGGCAGATGCCGAGGCCACCGATGCTTATTTTATCGTTGAGATCATGGGTAGAAAGAGCGGGTGGTTGACCTATGCGGCGGGGATAGCAGGGGAGGCGGTTTTGATGCTCTCCGGCGAGGACTTTGAGGGGGAGGAATTTAACATTGACGATGTGGCGGAAAAAATAGTGGATGTGATACTTCAGAGGGAGAGGGAGCACAAGCTCTACGGCGTCGTATGCGTGGCCGAGGGATTAGCTGAGAAGCTCCCCAGGGAGCTGAGGCCCAAGAAAAGGGACAGGCACGGCAACATAATTTATGGGGCCGCAGAGATAGGCAGGGTACTGGCGGAGAGGGTTGCCCTTAAGTATCAGGATAGGACCGGCAAGAAAAAGAAGGTTGTGGGAAGACAGATAGGATACGAAACCCGCTCCGCTCCTCCCATAAGCTTTGACATAGTCCTGGGTTCCATGCTGGGCTACGGTGGATATATACTCTTTAAAAGGGGACAGTTCGGACACATGGTTTCGGTGACCGATAATTTTGACATAAAAGGTATTCCCTTTGAGGAACTTATAGACCCCCAGACCCTTCTCACCAAGGTAAGGCTGGTGAACAAGGGCAGCGACTTTTACAATCTAAAGGAGGCCCTTTCTTATAAGCCCTTTGAATAAGGAGGAGTTATGAAATATCCAGGACTTTTGGAGAGGTTTTTGAGATATGTAAGGGTGGACACCCAATCGGATCCGAGGTCCGAGACGATACCCTCTACAGAAAAACAGAAGAATCTTGGAAGGATGCTGGTGGAGGAGCTGAAAAGCATGGGGCTGGAGGCGGAAATGGACGAATACGGCTATGTTTATTCCTACCTTCCCTCCAATACAGAGGCCAGGTACAAAATTGGCCTTATAGCCCACATGGATACTTCCCCCGATGTTTCCGGGACCAATGTGAATCCCCAGGTGCACGAAAATTATCAGGGTGGGGACATAGCGCTCAAGGAGGGTGTGGTTATAAGGGCCGATGAAAACCCGGACTTAAGGGAAAAGAAGGGGGAGACTATAATCACCTCCGATGGGACCACCCTTCTGGGGGCGGACGATAAGGCGGGAATTGCCGAAATTATGACGGCGGTGGACTACCTGCTTTCTCATCCAGAAATTCCCCACCCGGAGATAAAAATAGCCTTCACCCCCGACGAGGAAATAGGCAGGGGAACCTTGAAATTTGATCTGGAAAAATTCGGGGCGGATTTCGCATACACTGTAGATGGAGGTGCCCTCGGGGAAATAGAAGACGAGACCTTTTGCGCAGATTCCGGTAAAATGATCGTCAAAGGGGTAAATGTCCATCCCGGATACGCCAAGGGAAAATTGGTAAATGCAGTCAAAATCGCCTCGGATATAGTCTCCCGTCTTCCCAGGTTTACCCTTTCCCCGGAGACCACCGAAGGGAAGGAGGGCTATATTCATCCCACCGACATAAGAGGAAATGTGGAGAGGGCCGAGGTGGAGTTCATCTTCAGGGCCTTTGAGGTGGAGGAGCTCAAGGAAATAGAGGAGTTTCTGAAAAAAATCATAGAAACGGTGAGAAAGGACTATCCCAGGGCTGAGGTTGAGCTTCAAATAAAGGAACAGTACAGGAACATGAAGTATAAGCTTCAGGAGGAACCCCGTGTGGTGGACCTTGCCATAGAGGCTGCGAAGCAGGTGGGAATAAAGCCGAGGAGGACGAGCATAAGGGGAGGGACCGACGGAGCTATGCTTTCCTACAAGGGGCTTTTGACCCCCAACCTTTTTACCGGGGGACACAACTTCCATTCCAGAACCGAGTGGATCTGTTTGCAGGACATGGAGAAGGCCGTGGACCTTCTGATAAAATTAATGGAGCTGTGGGCTAAAGAAAAATAGAGGCGCCTGTAGCTCAGCTGGACAGAGCGTCGGCCTCCGGAGCCGAAGGTCGGGGGTTCAACTCCCCCCAGGCGCTTTTTTTATTCTTTTTAAGATTCCCTCTGTGTAGTCAGGGTCCGCAGGAGGATAGGAACGGTAGAAGCTTAAAAGCTCCTCCACCCGGTGGGAGAATTCCTCCCTTTTCCCTTCCGTTTTCAGAATAAGTATTCTGGCAAGGAGAAGAAGGGGGTGATTGGGATTGTAGGAGAAACCATCCTTTAAACTGAGCCTGGCCCTGGCCAGCCTTCGGAATTTTATCTCCTGAAGCGCCTTCAACCCGGTGAAATAGGCCCTTTCAAAGGGGGTTGCCCAGTAGCCCAGTTTGTCCTTAATTTCCATGAGTTTCTCGTAATAGGAAAACCCCTTCAGGTCGTCCCTGGCCAGGAGGCATTCCGCCTTGCCGTGGAGATAGAACTTGTACAGGGGAAAATAATTTTCCTTTCCCACGGAGAACTTCCTTACGGTCCTTTCCATCCATTTAAGGTGATGGCAGGCTCTCTTCATATCCCCCTTCTTCAGGTAAATCTGAAGGGCCACCCAATGGAGCTCCGGTATGAGTATGTGGGGTTCTTCGGGGTCATAAAGGGAAAGGGCCCTTTCTATGTCCCTTTCGGCTCCGGGCTTCCCCAGTTCCATCTTAAAAAAGGCCCTCTGGACAAAGGCCCTGGCCCGGGATTTCTTATCCCTTGCCCTGGCGAAGTAAAGGGAATTGTATTTTGCAGCCCGGGAGACAGCTCCCTTTAGGAAAAGGATGTAGGCCAAGCTATGATATATCCATGTAAGGGAGGGGTCCTTTTCCAGGGCGGTTTCCTTGTTGGTTATAGCTTCCAGATAATTTCCTGAGTAAAAATAACCGTCCCCCAGGGAGTCAAAGGCATTGGCCTCGTTGCTGAGCATCTTGTATTTCTCAAAGTATTGTATCCCCTTAAGATGCTCGCCTAAGTACAGATAGCAATAACCCAGGTGGTTCAATACGGGCAGAAAATCCTCCTTTAGCTCTAAGGCCTTTTGATAAAGGGGAATGGCCTTACGGGGGGAGGCCCTGTGGAAGTAAGCTTCGGCCAGCTCATAGTAGGAATGCCTATCATAGGGGTCTCTGTTCTTGACCTTTTCCAAGTACCGTATTTTTTCTCTGAAATTCATGTTCAACTCTGCCTGCAAGGCCTTTATTTTCCAGAGGTCTACCTCCAGCAGAGAGGAATTGCCGTTCCTGGCTGCGAAGAGCACCTCTTTTTTGGCCTTTTCTATTTCATCCAGAAAAACCAGGATCTTGGCCTTCAGAAAATGGGCCAGGGGGAAGTTGTTGTCCAAAGAAAGGGCCTTCTGCACCAGGTTTTTCGCCCTGGATACCGAGAGCTTTTCCCAGGCTTTTTTGGCTTCAATGTAAAATACCAGGGCCCGGTAGCTGGAAGTGGTCATGTCCCTGAGGGGTTTCTTCCTGCTAAATTTCAGAGAAAGGAGGGTGGCTATTTTCTCCCCTAAGGAATCCACCTGATATTCCAGAAGGGAAGCTTCCCCTTCCCCTGATACAGTTATGGGATAGATTTCCCCTCCCTTAGAAAGGGTGGCTTCAAGGCTCACCATCTTTCCGTATTTCTTTATCTCCCCGGAGATCACCCCTATGATCTTGAACCTTTTAAAAACCTCCTCCTGGGAAAACCTCCTGCGGAGGTCCCCGAAGGTCTCCTCGTCTATAACCGTAATGTTCTTTAAAAGCAGAAGTTTCTTCCTGAGAAGGAAGGAAAGCACATCCGCCGCCTCTGCGGATACTCCCTTTCCCACAGAGAAGTCTCTTACAACAATGGAGGAGGGCATGGGCTCAGGGGGCCCTAAGATTCGGATGAGCCCCAGAGCCGCCACAAGCCCTATTAATAAGACCGCCACCGGTAAAAACCTTAGAGGACTCCTCTTGAGGAGAGTCCGGGGCCTGGAGGTGGGAAGGGTGGACTCAAGGCTCTCCTCCTGAGGTTTAATGCTTTCCAGGGCTCTGAGAAGTTCTCCTCCGTTCTGGAACCTCTCCGAGGGCACCTTGGCCAGTGCCTTCATCACCACCGTATCCAGGCCAGGGGGCAGAGGTAGAAGCCTGGAGGGAGGATGGGGCATCTCGTGGAGCAATTTGTAAAAGGTGGAACCGGCATCCTCTCCCCGAAAGGGGTTTTTCCCGGTGAGCATTTCATAAAAAACTATGCCCATGGAAAAAACATCGGAGGCCGGGGTGAGCTTTTCCCCCCTGCACTGCTCTGGAGACATGTAGGCCAGGGTTCCCACCACCACATCGGCGGAGGTCAGGGAATCCTCCGCCCCCGCAAACTTCGCCAGGCCGAAGTCCAGGATCTTTACCTGTCCCCGGGGGGTTATCATTATGTTGGAGGGTTTTATGTCCCTGTGGATTATTCCCCTTTGGTGAGCGACCTCCAGGGCCGAGGCCATTTGTTTTGCGTAATTTAAAAATTTCCACGGTGGAAAGGGCCCTTCCTCCCTCAAAATCTTTCTCAGGTCCTTTCCCTCTATGTATTGCATAACTATGAAATCTATATCGTCGCTTTCGTAAATTTCGTAAATAGTACATATATTGGGATGCTCCAGTTGGGCGGCGGCCTGGGCTTCCCTCAGGAACCTTTTTCGGGCCTTCTCGTCCTCTTTCAATTCCAGGGGCAGGATTTTCAGGGCCACCACCCTGTTGAGCTTTTTGTCCCTGACCTTGTATATAACCCCCATACCCCCCTTCCCCAGGAACTGAATTACCTGAAACCTTCCCTTTATTTCCTCCCCAGGCGGAAGATTTTCTATGTTTCTCAGGGGGAATCCGCAATACTTACACCTGAAGCGGTCCTGGGGGTTTTCCCTGCCGCAGAGGGAGCACTTCATTTTTCCTTCTTTATCTTTACCTTGGGCTTGCCGGAGGAAAGGTCTATTTTCATCTTAAGCCTGGAGGAGCCCACCTTGGCCTGCAGCTGGGGCTTTAATTTTCTCTTAAAGGTCTCCCTGTCCAGGACCCTGAGCCCCCTCCTTTCGCTCTCCCTTTTCAACCAATCGTAAAGTTCGTCAAGGCTTTTGTCCAGGTCCGAAGGGGAGGAAACCTCCACCCATTCCCTTTTCCCCTCAGGGGGCTTTTCTTCAATCGCTGGCTTTTTTATTCCACTCCCCATCCTCCTTACCTTTTCCAGGGGCACCCCTTCCTCCAGTTTCCTCAGCATTCTCTCCCACATGGCATTGTAGGTGTTGAATTTCAAAACGAGCTGTTTTGCCCTGTAGATCAGGTTGTACTGATAGCCTTTTATGTCCACCAGTTTAAACAAAATCCTCTTGAGCTCGTCCCTTTCCCTCAGGGGGGGCCTTTTTTCCAGGCCCAGGAAGAAGTTTTCAAATTTTCTGTACAGGTCCTCAAATTTAGCTTCTAAGATAGGAAGGAGCTGTTTGAGGTCCCTGGGGAGCTCCTCCCTTTTTTTGCCGTTCATCCTGCCCCCTCAGTAAAGGTAGAACCAAAATAGAGGGAGCCATAGGTCCCTTCCATAGGGTATCCTTTTCCCTTCAATTAGCACCTCCATTTCCTTAACATTCTGCACTATGTCAAAGAACTCCTTCAGCTCCTTGACCTGATTTTTTTCAAACCTCAGATAATGCCACTTCCACTTGCCATCGCCCTCCGTCCAGTATTTGCTCCAGTTGGTGGCCCATCGTAAGGCCCTCTGGAAGTTCTCGGAATCCTCCTCTCTGAACCTTATGACCACGAAAATTTCCCTCTTTTCCGTGGGGAAGAAAATGTGCCTCAGCCTTTCTTCCAGCTCTTCCCTTCTGATTTTTTTCTCTAAGAGGGCGTGGTCGTATTTTTCCCTCTGCTTCATGGGACTATTTTATATCAATAATGCCTATGAAGGAAAGCATCCGGGCCTTCCTGTCCCCCCTCCTGTGGGAATAGAAAAACTCCGGGTGGCACCTGGTGCAAAGGGGGAGGATGTGAACCTCCGCCACCCCCGCCGCCAGGAGTTGAAGCCTGGCGGTGGTGGGCAGGTCAAGGTTTTTCCCCCGAAGCAGGTAAGGGAGACCGCTTTTGCGGAAGCAATCCATCACTTCCTCCCCCACCTCGTAGCAGCACGGACCTATGGATGGCCCCAAGGCCGCCGAGAAGCCCTCTGGAGGGAACCCCCTTTCTTTCAAGACCCTCAGGGCCTCTGGGATTATTCCCCGGCATAGACCCCTCCAGCCGGCGTGGAGGGCAGCCACTACCCTCGCTTGTTTCTCTGCCAGTAGCACAGGAAGACAGTCGGCGGTTTTTATTACCAAGAGTTCCCCTTTGCGAACGGTGAAAATACCGTCCCCTTCCCCCTGGTCTTCTCTAACTACAGTGGAGTGAACCTGTTGGAGCTGTTTTATCCTGTAACCGGGGTAAAGTTTCCTGAGCCTTTCCCAATCCAATTCCCTGGTCCCGAAACCGTAAACAATGCCCGGTGGGTTGAAGGTGTAAATCTTAAGGATCCCTGACAACAATAACCTCCTCCTCTAACTCTATCCCAAACCTTTCCCTGACCTTCTCCTTGAGTATGTTGGCCAGACGAAGGACATCCTCCGCCTTTGCTTTCCCCAGGTTTATTATAAAATTGGCGTGCCCGGGAAAAACTCCGGCTCCTCCTATCCTCATGCCCTTGGCCCCCACCTCCTCCAGGAGCTTTCCGGCAGGGATTTTCCTTCCGTCGGGCAGAACTACATTTTTGAAGAAACTTCCGGCGCAGGGGGTCTGGGGAGGTGGATGTTTTTCTCTCCTCAGCCTGAGCCTTTCCTCGGCTATTTCCTTCTCTCTTCCCTTTGCTCTTCTTAACTTCAGCCATGCCCTCAGGATCACTCCCCCTTCCCTCTTAAAAATGGAATCCCTGTAACCGAACCAGGGGCTCTTCAACCTCAGCAGCCTCCCTTCCTTCCAGACTTCCACTTCCCTGACCAGATCCCCGATCTGGGTTCCGAAGGCTCCGGCGTTTCCGTATATGGCACCCCCCAGGGTTCCGGGAATCCCCGCCAGGTCCTCCAAACCTCCCAGGCCTTGCTCCAGACTTCCCTTTACGATGGCCTGCAGGTTTACCCCGGCATCGGAGACCACCCATTGGCCGTCCAGGTGGAACTCTCCCCCCTGGAAGAATATAACCTTTTTTTCTAACCCTTCGTCAGGGAAGAGCACATTGGTGCCTTCCCCGAAAACCAGGGCAGAGGGCTCAAGGGCGGAAAGGAGTTCCTCCCTGCTTTCTGCCAGTACGATCTGCCTGGCAGGGCCTCCGATCCTGAAGCGGGAAAAATCCCGCAGGGGCAGGTCCTTGAAAACCTTCATGTAAAGAAAAGTTTACACCAGGTCCCATGAGATTAAAAGGGAGTTTACAGGGAAAAAACTTCGGGGTTTCAGGAAGGGAGGGGAAAATGGAAGGAAATTTTCTTTTAAAAGATTGAAAAAACAAAAAGGAGGTGAAGGATGAAAAGAACTCTGGCAATCCTTGCCATGGTTTTTCTGGTTTTCGGGGTTCATCCCTTGGTGGCGGCCAAAGCCAGGACATCCTCTTCCGCAAATCTGGTGGTGAATATCAATACCGCCCCGGTGGCCCAGCTGGTTAAACTTCCAGGGATAGGGCCCAAAAAGGCTCAGCGAATTGTGGAGCTTCGCAGGAAGCTGGGAGGGTTCAAAAGGCTGGAGGACATCATGAAGGTAAAGGGTATAGGGGAAAAGACCTTCCGGAGAATCCGCAGGTTCCTGACCCTCAGGTAAAAAAACGGCCCCCGGGGCGCCGGGGGCCCTTATTTTAAAGGAGGTGAGAAATGAAAAAAGGATTTAGCTACATGGAAACACTGGTGGCCATGGCCATATGGGCTCTGATATCCCTCCTTTTCCTTAGGGTGGCCCTTAATTCCCTGGTCCAGATGAAAAGGGCGGAGGACAATTTGAGGTTTAGGGAAGCTATAAAGAGGGCGGAACTATACAGGGAAGGCCTTTATTCAGGGGTTAGATGGAGAAGGCAAGGGAAATTTCTGGTTTTGAAGAGGGGGAAACGCAAGATGCGGCTTTCAAAGGAGGGTGAAAATGAGGGGATCCGGATTTACCCTCGTTGAGGCCCAGGTTTCCTTGGCACTTACCCTGATTCTGGCTTTAGGGATAGGATGGCTATTTCTTTCAGCGGCCAAGATTTTGCGAAGGCTGGCCGAGTTTCAGGAAGGAATTTCTCCCTATCTTCTTGCCTCAAGGATAGCCGAGGATTATTCAGGGGCGGTTTTTTTCCAGGGGGGATACTACTACAGAGCCACGGGCTTGGGAGTGGGACGGGCTGGCAGGTGCGTTAAGATTTACGGGAAGAGAACCCCTTTGGTCCTTTTCAAAGGGAAATTGACGGAAAACTGTCCGGAGGGGGAGGTGGTTCTGTTTTTGAGAAAAAAGAGGATTTTCCTTCGGGGAAGGGAGCTTTTCATGGAAGTAAACGGCAGAATCCAGCCTTTAGCCTCCGGGGTGAAGGAATTCCTTCTAAAAAGAAGGGGAAATTCTGTAAAGGTAAGTGTGAATTCGGCGGAAGCGATAAGGAGGCTGAAATGAGAGGAAGCGCCTATTTAATGATATTATTCCTGATTTTTCTATCAACCCTCGCCCTTGAAATAGGGTTGGTCTCCCGGAGCATTTTAAGGCTCCAGAGAGAAGCCCTGGTGGCGGCCAAGCAGGAGTACCAGGGGGAGGCTCAGGAAGGGAGGGTTCTTTACAGCAGGGTTCGGGAGAAAAGGGAGGGGGGATTCGTGATGAGGGAGGAGGAAAAGCTGGTGGCTCAGGGAAGGTTTGCTACCTTAGAAAGAGAAATATGGACCAGAGGGGAGGTTCCCCTGAGCCTTTTCCCTGACCTCAAGCTGGACGCTCTGCCCCCCTCCCGGGATTTCCTCCGCTTCCTCGGAAAATTTAAGGTGGAGCCCCGGGAGGGATATTTTGTCCTCCGCGGCAGGAGGAGGGCCCTTTATTTTCCCTATTCCGTGAGGGTGAAGGTGGGGCGGAGGCTCATTGTGAACAACAGGGTTTTTCCAAAACTTCCCCTGGTGGCTGACGGCGATTGCTACTTAGAGGGAAGGGGGAGCCTTTACCTCCTGTGCGCCGGCAGGGTTTTTATTAAGGCAGAACTTAAAGGTTCTGTGGTGGCCTCCTCTGGCGAAGGGTTCCTTCAGGATAGGAGTTTTAGATCCTGGGTAAAGGTGGAGGCCCTGCAATACGAAGGAGAAATAATGGGAAGGGAGGTGCTCTTTAAAGGAAGGGGAACTTTTAAGGGTAGCCTCCAGGCGGTCTCTGCCCAGGGAGACTGGCTCCACATTAAAAGGGGAAAGCTTATTAAAGATTTTCCGGTGCTCTACTTTCTTTCCTATGCCTTCTGCTACAGGGAAAGGGAAAGGACGGAGGTGGAAGAATGAAGGGTTATTCCCTGATAGAGCTTTTGGTGGTGGTATTCATTTTCTCCCTTCTGCTTTACATGGCGGCCCCTTCTGTAACTCCCAAGGGGGAAAGGGAGGCCGTTTATCAGGAGCTTTTAAGGGTAAAATGGACCTCTGTGCTGGGGAAAAGGAAGATTAAGGTGAAATGCCAGGGAAATATCTTCAAAGGGGTGGAAAGGATAAGACTACAGCTTTGCGCTGTTTCGTGTAATAGCATGGTGTTTCATCCCTCGGGCTATGTTACCCCTGCCGGGACCCTTACGCTCAACTGCGGGTCCCGAACATGGAAGTTTGTGGTCTCAACCCTGGGAAGGGTTCGTATACTTGAGCTCGGAGCCCAGTAGGCTGTGGGGAATGAGGAAGACGAGGAGCATAATTCCCCAGGCCACCGCCACAGATTTCCTGGTTACCTTTCCTTTCAGGGCCTGTATGTAAGGGTAAAGCCATGCCAAAAGGGCTATGAGGGATTTGTTATCCGTCAGGTCTATGCCGAAGGGGAAACCGCTCCAGAACACCCCGAAGGCGTATTTCTGGACCAG
This sequence comes from Candidatus Aminicenantota bacterium, assembly GCA_026987025.1. Classification (GTDB taxonomy): domain Bacteria; phylum Acidobacteriota; class Aminicenantia; order S016-38; family S016-38; genus JALSNJ01. Next base: position 37,241 of record JALSNJ010000018.1, read on the forward strand.
GGGGCCCAGGACGAAGGCCCCGGCCAGGAAGAGGTAAAAGGTCCAGAGAACATAGACTTTAACCTTCTCCCCGGAGACCGCCGCCAGAAATGCCCTTGTGGCCAGGAGCATGGCGGAGAAGATGACCAGGATGTGGAGTATCAATACAAGGGGTGGCACCTTTCCCTTGAACCTTATGGTTACCAGGTTCTTTGTTATGGGGACCTCCTTTCCGTTTATCTTCAGGATGACCTCGTAGTCCAGCTTGCCAGCAGGGGGCTGCGTTGGAAGACAGCCCCGGGCTCCGTGGTCCATCCTGGTTATCTTTACCTCCTTCCAGGGCTCGGTGGTCTTGTGGTGGCGGTAAAGGATTTTTCCCTCCAAGGGCAGTTTGATGCAGGCGGGTCTGCCGGAGGTTCCGCTTCTTGGAAGTTTGTAAGTTTTCCCTGCTATTTTTACCCTTTTGGGATGTGTTGGCCCTGTGAGCCTCTGATAAAGGGCCAGGGCCAGGGTTAAAAGGAAGGCTAAAACCCAGAGAACCACCTTTTTCATGGTAAAATATTGACAAAAAAAGGGGATGATGTAAAATATAAGTTCCGGAGGTAGAGATGCCCAATACAAAATCAGCCAAAAGACAGTTGAGGATAAACCTCAGAAGAAGGGCCAGAAATAAGTCTATAAAGTCCAGGGCCAAAACCTTCATGAAAAAGCTGAAGAAGGCCATTGAGGCCGGGGACAGGGAAGCAGCCCTGGCCCTTTATCCCAGGGTCATGGGAGAGATAGACAGGGCTGTAAAGAAGGGGGTTTTCCACGAAAACAAAGGAAGCCGCTATAAATCCAAACTCTCAAAACAGCTTAATGCCCTTCTCAAAGCCCAGGGTTGATGTATTTTCCCGGGGGGCGGCCCAATACGACCTCTGGTATGAAAAGCACCGTTTCCTTTATCTTTCGGAATTAAAGCTAATATCTTCCCTTTCGGGTTTTCCCGCCCCCTCCTTGGAGGTAGGGGTGGGAACCGGAAGATTTGCATCCCTTCTTAAAATAAAAATTGGCCTTGACCCTTCTCTCCCCATGTTAAAAATAGCCTCCCAGAGGGGAATCCAGCCTGTTCTGGGGTTAGGGGAGAAACTTCCCTTTTCGTCCGGGACCTTAGCTTCTGTTCTTATGGCCATAACCCTTTGCTTCCTGGAAGATCCCCTTCAGGCGCTTAAGGAGGTTTACAGGGTCCTTTATCCTGGGGGGGAGCTGGTTCTGGCCTTTGTGGAGCGGGATTCCCCCTGGGGAGGATATTATTACCGCAAACCCTCCCCCTTTTACCGGGTGGCCAGATTTTTTTCCTTCGGTGAGGTGGAGGGGATGCTCAAGGAGTCGGGTTTCAATATGGAAAGAACCATGCAGGTCCTTTTTTACCCGCCGGGAAGCGAAGAAAGGCTGGAGGAATCCCTGGAGGGCACAGGAAGGGGCAGTTTTCTGGGAATCCTCGCCAGGAAGCCTTACTGAGACTCAGCCATTGGAAGAATAACCCTGAAGAGGGAGCCTTTCCCTGGAGAACTTTCTACCTCTATTTTCCCTTTGTGCTTTAAGACAATGTGTTTTACTATGGAAAGTCCCAGGCCAGTTCCCTCTTTTTCCCTGCTCCTTGCCCTGTGCACCACATAGAATCTTTCAAAAATTCTCGGTATTTGATGGGCTTCTATCCCAATGCCCGTGTCCTCAACTTCTATAACGGCCCTTCGGGTTTTTCGGAAGATCCTTACCTCTATTTTGCCTTCCTCCGTATACTTAATGGCGTTGTCCAGAAGGTTGGCGAGCACCTGCTCAAGGAGGAAGGGGTCGCCTGTGACCTCAATATCTTCTGCTGTTACTTTGATTCCCAGCCCTTTTCTTTGTGCTGGCATTCTGTATATTTCCACCACTCTTTCACCTAAATCTTTGAGGTTTACCCTCTGGCTCCCTATTTCGCCCAGGCTCTCCAGTTTACCGAGGCTCAAAAGGTCCGTTGTTATTTTTATCAGCCTTTCAACATTTCTTTTTATGATACTGAGATATTCCGGGTTTTTCAGTCTCTCTTCCTCTTCCAGGGTTTCCAGATAACCCTTTATGGAGGTTAAAGGCGTTTTTAATTCGTGGGAGGCGTTTATAATAAAATCCCTCTTTAATCTTTCGGTTTCTTTTATCTTAGATACATCCTGAAGGACGAATAAACCTTCCCCCGTTTCTTCAATGAGGGTTCCTCTCAGGAGATAATCTCTTCCACCGCACCTTATCTCCCTGGTTATTCTTTTATTCATTCCGTTGAATAACTCCCTTATATTTTCCAGAAAATACGGACACCCGATGACCTCCCAGTAATACTTCCCCTCCGGATTTTCCTCCTCGCTGAAGAGGCTGAAGCTCTGATTTGTCATCTCTATTTTCCCATCCCTTTGGATAAGTACCATGGGCTCGGAAATAGAGGAAACAATTCCTTTAAATTGGGAGAGCTCTTTTCTGGACCTTTCCATAAGTCTCTGCAGGTTTTCCCCTATGGAATTGATGGCCTTTGCCAGTTCTTCCAATTCATCTCCGGTTTTTAGAAAAACCCTTGCTTTGAGTTCGCCTTTGGCTATTCTTTCTGCCGTTTCCTTGAGGATTTTAAGGCTTCTGGTTTGTCTTTTATAAATAAAAAAGGAAATCAAAAGAAACAACGCAATGGATAGCCCGGCTATTTTGATGAATTTAAGACGGAGGTCGGAAAGAAAAGCATCTATTTTGTAAAAAAACTGGCTCACCCTTAAAACGGCTATCACTCTGCTCTCTTTGAAAATGGGTATGGCTACATAAAGCATTGGGTGTTTGAGGGTTCGGCTGTACCTTATCCTCACACCTATCCTGCCCCGGTAAGCTTGCCTTATTTCCGGCCTGTGGGAGTGATTCTCCATCTTTTCAGGGGAAGCCTCCGAATCGGCTATTACCTTCCCATCCGGTAAGATAACCGTTATCCTGAGGTGCAGTTTTTTCCCCCATTCCTTTACCCTGGATTGAACTTCCTTGCCGGAAACCAATGGTCCCTTCAGCTGGTCCTCCAGTATGAGACCAACTTTCCTTAATTCCTGGCTGATGGCCTCAATATAGATTCCCCTGATAAGAGGAAAGTAAAGGGTCAGTATAAATGTAGTGTATAGGATCAGGATGGAGGAGAAGGAGAGGAAAATTTTCCAGAAAAGGGTTTTCCTTCTCATTTTTTAAGAATCTCTACCTTGTATCCTATTCCCCGGACGCTTTTTATGATTTTCCCCCATTTTCCCATCTTTTCCCTAATTCTCTTTATGTGGACATCCACAGTCCTTTCGGTGATTATTTTCTCCCCTTTCCAAAGATGATCTATGATCTCACCTCTGGTAAAAACTCTCCCCGGATGGGCAAGCATCGTGGAAAGGATAAGGAATTCTGTGGTGGTCAAGGGAAGGGGTTTCTCCTCTAAGTAGGCCGAGAATCTTTCCAGATAAAGGATAAGGGGGCCCATGGATAGAACTTTTTCCCCTTGTTTCCGAGATGTTCGTCTGAGTTTGGCTTTTACCCTGGCTACCAGCTCCCTGGGGGAGAAGGGCTTGGGTAGATAATCGTCCGCACCCAATTCAAAGCCCAGTATCCTGTCTACCTCGTCGCCCCGGGCTGAGACTATAATGATTGGAAGTTCAGCGGTGGTAGGAGAGTTTCTAAGGGTTCTACAAACTTCCAGGCCGTCCTCGTCCGGAAGCATCAGGTCCAATATGAGAATGTCAGGAACCCTTTTTTTAAGGAAGCTGAGAAGCTCCCCTGCCCTGGAGAATT
>JALSNJ010000019.1 GCA_026987025.1 Candidatus Aminicenantota bacterium
GGGGGGATATTTATAAGTAAAGAGGTTCGAGGAAAGAAAAACCCGCCCTCCATAGCCTTTAACCGTGGGGGTTTGCGGAGGCCGCAGTCCGAATCCATGCCCTGCCTCATAGGGGATTGCGACCTTTCCCATTCCAAAGTTTTTGTCATCGCCACCTCCTTCGTCCGAATCCATGCCCTGCCTCATAGGGGATTGCGACTAAACTCAACATCAACCTTCAGATGTTCCCTGAAATACGTCCGAATCCATGCCCTGCCTCATAGGGGATTGCGACCCTTTTGCGTGCCAAGAATTTCCCTGATTTTACTAAGTCCGAATCCATGCCCTGCCTCATAGGGGATTGCGACCAATCTCCCGTAGGATGACCGGACCCGGGCTTGCCCTTGGTCCGAATCCATGCCCTGCCTCATAGGGGATTGCGACTTTTTCCGATAACAGGAGGCGGGCTTCCCTTCCCTCAAGTCCGAATCCATGCCCTGCCTCATAGGGGATTGCGACCAATCAAAATAATCAAGTGGCGGCTCATAATGAGCCGCGTGTCCGAATCCATGCCCTGCCTCATAGGGGATTGCGACTAGGGAGGCCAAAGCCTCCCTAAAGGCTCAGGCTTTGGGTCCGAATCCATGCCCTGCCTCATAGGGGATTGCGACCTCAACAAAGGTGCCGTTGTATGGTTCATGATGAGCTATAAGTCCGAATCCATGCCCTGCCTCATAGGGGATTGCGACCTGTTGGGCAGGAGTATGTCGAGATATCTCGAGTCCACATGTCCGAATCCATGCCCTGCCTCATAGGGGATTGCGACATTTTTTTGGAAGGCCGAAGCCCTCCATAAGGCTATAGGTCCGAATCCATGCCCTGCCTCATAGGGGATTGCGACGGGAAAGCCGTAAAGACGGCTATGGTGCTGTCTAAGGAGGGTCCGAATCCATGCCCTGCCTCATAGGGGATTGCGACTAATTTACATAAATCACACCTCTGTCTATTGTAATGTGTCCGAATCCATGCCCTGCCTCATAGGGGATTGCGACCCATCCCATCTGACCCTGTGCCTCCCTAATTCGAGTCCGAATCCATGCCCTGCCTCATAGGGGATTGCGACAAACCTCTGTAGGATTTCCTCTCTAATCGCCTGCGCTTTCGTCCGAATCCATGCCCTGCCTCATAGGGGATTGCGACTTCTTCGACAATCTTCATATATTCACCTACTTTTTTTGTTTGGTCCGAATCCATGCCCTGCCTCATAGGGGATTGCGACCCAACCATTGAAGGGCATTGGGGAGGGGCTTTTCCTCTAAGTCCGAATCCATGCCCTGCCTCATAGGGGATTGCGACCGACTTCCTTGTGGCCCTTCATTGCGGCCAAATGGAGAGTCCGAATCCATGCCCTGCCTCATAGGGGATTGCGACGGATGGTAAAAGGGCCAGAAATAGGACCTGGGAACTTCGTGTCCGAATCCATGCCCTGCCTCATAGGGGATTGCGACCTGGAGCCACCTCCTTTCACTCAGCCCCGGGATAGGTCCGAATCCATGCCCTGCCTCATAGGGGATTGCGACATACATGTGACCCAAAAAACCGTACAGCCAAATTGGGTCCGAATCCATGCCCTGCCTCATAGGGGATTGCGACTTGTTCCACTAGAGTTTTTCTAACTTTTCTTAATTCTGGTCCGAATCCATGCCCTGCCTCATAGGGGATTGCGACTTACGGCCCCCACCAAGTGCCCTTCCTTGTCCCGTATGGTCCGAATCCATGCCCTGCCTCATAGGGGATTGCGACTAAACCTGATCTCAATTCTGTTTCCTCCGTTGTTAATATGTCCGAATCCATGCCCTGCCTCATAGGGGATTGCGACATAGCTTTTCTTCGTTTTTAGCTATTTTTTTAGCTAGTCCGAATCCATGCCCTGCCTCATAGGGGATTGCGACTTGACGTAATAAGCGCTTCCACTGAGAACGAGAGCCACAGTCCGAATCCATGCCCTGCCTCATAGGGGATTGCGACTGAGTTCTCTTTCAAGACCCCTTTTGTTTTTTATTTTCATGTCCGAATCCATGCCCTGCCTCATAGGGGATTGCGACCCTTGGCCTCCTCAAGGACCCGGAGAACCTTCTGGAGGGTTTGTCCGAATCCATGCCCTGCCTCATAGGGGATTGCGACGAGTTGCTTGCGCAGCTCCCCCCTCCTTCCCTTTTCTTTCAGTCCGAATCCATGCCCTGCCTCATAGGGGATTGCGACTCAACTCTGGGGGAAGAATTTCCCCCAGAGTTACCTTCTTTTGTCCGAATCCATGCCCTGCCTCATAGGGGATTGCGATATTTCCCGCAAATCCTTGGCGTTCACATCGGCGCCGTGAGTCATAAACCATGCCCTGCTTTATAGGGGATTTTTTAGGAGGTAAGCATGAAAGAATTTCACATTCTAACCGTAGGAAACAGCCTTATTAGCAATTTTCAGAAGGTAAACCCGCAAATAAGGGATGTTAAAATGGGGGACGAAGGCTTCTGGGAAGCCAAATACCGGGACCGCTCCTTTTTCCTTTCCCTGTTGGATTTCCTGCGGGAAGACCCCCACCGACACAGCGCAGAGACCAATTCCCTCCTCCATTATTCCAGGGAGAGAAAAATAAAACTTCAGGATATTTCCGTATACTTGAGCGGGACGAAGACCGCCTCCAACAACATAGTCCTCAATGTCCTTATGGCCTATCTCAAGGAACTTCAGGTGGAAGTCTACTCCCCCAAGGAGGTTCAGGGACTCCCCCTTTCCTCCCACGAGGACCTAATAGTAAAAGAATTTGAGAGGGACATATCCAACCTTCTGGATACATTCCTCATCCTGGCCAGAAGAAAAAAACAGGAGGGCTACAGGGTAGTTTTCAATCCCACCGGAGGATACAAGCCCCATGTGATAGTCTGCGCCTTCGCCGGGTTTTTAACCCAAAGCGAAATCTACTACATCCACGAAGAGCTGAACCAGCTTGTGATAATACCCCCTCTTTTCTACTTCCCAAGGCACGGAGAATTTGAGCTTCTGGAGAAGCTTGAGAGGGGGAAGTCCCCTTTAAAGGGGAAAGATTTTGAAAAAATCCTGAGCCTTTACCCCCACGCAGTGGAAAGGCTGGCAGAATACGGCCTGGTGGAACTGGAGGCTAAGCCCGGACAACCTCCCTTTGGAATTAAGATTACCTCCAAGGGAAAATGGGCGATTGACTATTACCGTCAGATGACGGAAATTGATGTGAATGTAAAATAGTTTCCCGTAGGGGTTTTTCGTGTTAGAATAATCCCTAATTTTAAATTGGAGGTTGAAATGAAGGTTGTTCTGGCTGGAAGGGTTAACCTGATGCACACCGGCCAGGAGGATGTGCTTGAAAGTATAGTCTCCCTCATGGGAAAACTGGGGGTTGACCTCGCCTTCATCCAGGACGAGGTGGTTTGTATGGAGGCCTCCATAAATCTCGGTATTTCCGATGTGGCGGAGGAGCTGTTCCGGGAGTTCAAGGATAAGGTGGAGGCCTTAAAGCCCGATGTGGTGGTTTCCGCCTATGCGGCCGGGGTGGCCAAGTGGGCCAGGGAGGTCCCGGAAAGATACGGTCTTCGCCTTTCCGTTCCCTACATTCACCTCACCGAGTTCTTCGCTGAAGAGCTGGAAAGGAGGAAACCTTCCCTTAAACCCTTTCCCCACAGGTATTTCCTGCAGCACGGATGCACCCTGGGAAGGAAGTTGGGAAGGTACCAGGCGGCCAGGGAGGTTCTCTCCCACATTCCGGAAATAGAGGTTATTGAGGAGGACTACCCTACCGCTGAAATTGAGGGACTGGACCCGGCGGTCTTTAACTCCTGTCCCGCCTCCTGGCTCAACTTTACCCTCCCGGAACTGGGCGAGTACGCCAAGGAAAACTATGTCCTGGATGTGCTCGTTCCCAGGAAGCCGGAGTTTGCCGGCTCCACCTGTGCCAACGGCCATTACGGGATACGCCAGGGGCTGGAGATAGCAGAGATTGAAGACATAAAGCCCCTTTATTTCACTCAGATCCTTGACCAGGTATGGAGGTAATCATGGAAAGGGAAAGAAGCATTGAGGAAATCTACAACGAATACATGGCAGAAATCATAGGGGATGGGGCGGAAAACGAGACCCTGAGGGAGGCCATGCAAAGGGCAAGGGCCGCCTACAGGGCCAATTTAAAGAGGGCCCTGGAGACCTTCCCGGAATCCGTCCAATATAAGGAAAAGGCCAGGAAGATAAAGGAATACTCCATTGACCACCTGGAGGAACTCATTGAAAGGACCATGGAGTCCGTCCGCAGAAACCACGGCCACGCTTATCTGGCAAAGGACGCTGAGGAGGCCAACAGGATAATTGCGGAGATTATAGGGGAACCCAAAAAAATCGTGGTTAAGGGAAAAAGCCTCACCACCGAGGAGACGGAACTCCGCCAGTACCTTCAGGCCAGGGGGCACGAGGTATGGGAAACGGACTTAGGGGAATTTTTAGTGCAGATAAGGGGAGCCAGGCCCATGCACATGCTGGCCCCCTCGGTGGACCTTACCAGGGAAGAGGCGGCAAAGCTCATTTCCGAGGTAACGGGAAAGGAGCTATCCCCCGACAGCATTGAGGAGATGGTGGCGGCGGTAAGGGAATTCCTCAGGGACAAGTTTACCTCTGCCCATGTGGGAATAGCCGGGGCCAACGCCATATCCGCCGACACGGGAACCCTCTTCATAATTGAAAACGAAGGGAACATAAAGCTGGCCGCATCCCTTCCGGAGAAATTCATCGCCCTGGTGGGGGTGGAGAAGATCGTTCCCACCCTGGACGATGCCTTCCACATGGTAAAGACCACATGGAGATTTGCCAACTACATGGTGCCCTCCTACCTTCACATGATTTCCGGACCCTCCAAGACAGGGGACATTGAGAAGGTCACCACCTACGGAGCCCACGGACCAAGGGAATTTCACTTGGTTCTCTTAGACAACGGAAGGATAGAGCTTTCCAAAAATCCGGACTTCAAGGAGATCCTTTACTGTATGAAGTGCGGAGCCTGCATGTACGAGTGTCCGCTTTTCTGGATAGCCGCAGGCCACTTCGGCGTGAGGTATCCAGGGGGAATAGGGGCCCTCTGGGACGCCTTCATCGCTAAGGGCTTCAAGGAAGCGGCCCCCGCGGTTTACACATGCGCCATTTGCGACAGATGCAGGGTTCGCTGTCCCCTCAACATAGACACCGCCAGGATGATAATTAAACTCAGGGCCATCCTTTACGAGAAGGGATACGCCCCGGATGTTACGAAGCAGGTGAAGACGAAACTGTTTAAAAGGTGATTAAACGAAGATAATCTGGGCGCCCTCTGCCCTCTGGTAGAACTCTCCCACGGTGAGGATGCCGTCTATGTCGTCGTAGAGGTCCTCCTTCTTCAGTTTGAACATTTCCATGGCCAGTTTGCAGGCGTAGATTTTGCCCCCTGCTGCCTTTATCATGTCCAGGAACTCGCTCACCGGTGGAATGTCCAGCTTCTCCATTTCCTTCTTCATCATGGAGGAGACCAGGGCCTCCACGCCGGGGATTATTCCCAGCAGGGTGGGGAAGGGAAGGCCCCCGGGCATGCGAAGGCCGGGATTTCCCACCACCGGCGTGTGGAGTTTGTCCATCCTCTTTTTGGTTATGGCGTCCAGGCCGAAAAAGGTGAAGAATATTTCAGCCTCAATCCCCTCCATTCTCGCCCCGTTGGCCAGGATGAGGGCGGCGTAAACATCCTCAAGATTGGCCTTGGAGCAGATGATACATACTTTCCTTTTCTTCTCCTCCATTTCCCGCCTCCTTATACGCATCCCCTGGGTTTTGGAAGGCCGGCGATTTTGGCCGCCTTCTTCAGAGGACCGTTGGGAAAGAGCTGGTAAAGTTCCTTGATGGGGACAGGGCCGGTTTTCCCCAGCTTTCTCAGGGTAAGGCTCTCGCCCTTCTCCGCCTTCTCCCTGAGGAAATTGATGACCTCCCAGTGGCGGTCGGTGAGGCTTATCCCCAGTTCCCCGGCAATGGCCTCGGCTATCTCAGGGGTCCATTGTTTCATGTCCACCATATACCCTTCTTCGTCCACTTCCACTTCAATGCTTGCGTAAACCTTCTTAGGCATGCAAACCTCCTTATCATTTAATTATTCAATAAAATTTTAACTGACGGAACTGCGAAAGTCAAGGGCATTTAATTCTGAAAGAGATAAGGGGCGTATTTTTTCATTAGCCCTACGGCCTTTTTTACAGGAAGAGCCTCCACCACCCCCCTGTATCCGCTAATGGTTTTCGCCTCAAAAAGGGAATTTAATATGGCTTCCTCTGTGGCTTCCGCCACGGCCTGAAATAGGGGGGTCATCCCCTCGTTGGAAACCAGCTTCGTGTTCCCCACCCTTTTTCCTCTGACGAACCTGTAGGCCGTGGAAAAGGCAATGACATAGTCCCCGCTTCCGTTGGAGGAGAAACCCCCGGTCCTGGCCAAGCCAAAGACAGCCCTTTTGGCAAGGCGATATAAATTGCGGGGGCTGAGGGGAGCGTCGGTGGCCACCACTATCATGCAGGAGCCCCTTCGGGAGGCTAAGGGGTTTTTCCCCAGGTACTTCCAGAGGGGAAAACCTGCCACCGTAATGAGTCCTCCGAAGTTGCTCTGAACGAGAACCCCCACGGTGTAGCCGCCCTGCTCCTTCGGAAGGACCCTGGAGGATGTCCCGATTCCTCCTTTGAAGCCCAGGGCAACGGTTCCGGTTCCTGCCCCCACCGCTCCCTCTTCTACCTCTCCTCCGCGGGCGTTTTCTATGGCCTCCAGCACATCCTTTTCCCCTACCCTCAAGGCCCTAATGTCGTTGAGATAACCATCGTTGGTCTCCCCTACCACGGGGTTTATGGAACGGGCGGAGGGGTTAAGTTTCATCGTATAAACCACCAGAGCCCGGGCAGCATCCCAGACCGAAAGGGTGTTGGTAAGGATTATGGGGGTTTCAATCTCCCCCAGTTCCTTTACCTGACTTATACCCGTAAGTTTACCGTATCCGTTGGCCACATAAACCGCCGCCGGAACCTTTTCCGCATAAATGTTGCCAGGGTGTGGAAGAACGGCGGTTACCCCCGTCCTTATTTTTCTCCCTTCCACGATGGTCTTATGGCCTACCAGTACGCCCTTAACATCGGTTATGGCGTTGAACCTTCCCGGAGGATAAATTCCTATTTTTATTCCATAATCCCGAACCCTGCCCAGGGCAAGGCCTATAAGCAGAAGAATAAACGGAACTTTTCTCATGGGTAAAGTTTAACAAATTCTCCGAAAGGATCAGAAAGCCACAGCACCGCCCACGATTTCCACTGGCCGGAAGGAGACCTTAAAGCATTCCGGGCGCAGGCTTCTCTGAAAAGTTTGGTAAAATAGAAAGCCTAAAACATCAATAAATGGGAAACTGGATGGCAGGAATAAGGCATGAGTAGAGGAAAAGCCGTTTTTTTCCTTGTGATTTCAGCGTTTCTCTGGGGAACATCCTTTCCTCTGATAAAGGTCGCCATGGAAAAGGTCTCACCTGTGGAGTTATTCTTTCTAAGATTCCTTTTCACCGGATTGGCGGTTCTCCCCCTTTTGAGGAGGAGTTTCTTTAGTAAAGAACTGGCTCTTCTGGGTCTTTTTAATTCCTCCGCCTTCCTGATTCAGTTTGTCGGCCAAAAATACACCACTGCCACCGAGGCCACCCTGATAACCCTGGGAATCCTCCCCCTGGTTGCCCTGCTTTCCTTTTTCATTGGAGAAGACCTTGATTTTAGGAAAGCCCTGGCCTCTTTTCTCACCCTCTCCGGGGCCTTCGTAATAACCACGAGGTTGAACATTTCCCATTTGAAATTTTCCTCCATTAAAGGAAACCTGCTTATTTTTCTTGCCACTTTCTTATGGGCAATATTTACCGTAATCTCAAGGAAAATACAGAGGGAAGGAGGGACGGAAGGGACAACCTGGGCGATATTGTTCTGGACAGGGGTCTTCTCTTTGCCCTCCCTGGCCTTCGGGGAATTGAACTGGAGCCTTTATGCTGTATTAATAGCCCTTATACTGGCAGCGTTGCCTACCCTCCTGGCCTTTTACCTTTTCCTTGAAGCAATGAAGGTGGTGGACGCCACAACCTCGGAGATAATTATTACCCTGCAACTTCTTTTCTCCATGATACCCTCGGTGATTCTCTTAGGGGAAAGAATAACCCTTTCCGTAGGCCTCGGAACAGTTCTAATACTTTCTTCAATTTTCCTGGTGGCAAAGGAAAGTCCCAGAGAAAATTAGGGATTGTGGGCTTCATAGGCCTGCCGGGAAGTCTTCTTTAAGGAACTTAGGGGCCATTCTGCTATAATTTTTTGCTCATGGGATATGTTTACCTTGTGCTTTCCCTGACATCTTCGCTGATTATTGCAGTGGCCCTGAGGTTCTTTGAAAATAAAGGGTACGATAGGGTGGTAATAATCGCTTCCAATTATCTGGTGGCCGGGAGCCTTGGGGTGGCACTTTCCAGGCCTTCAGACCTGAGGCCCGGCGTCCTCCCTTTTGCGGTTTTCGTGGGGCTTTTGTTCTTCTCTACCTTTGTTGCCTACAGTTTCGTTATAAAGAAAGACGGCATAGCCCCCGGGGTGACCTTCGGCAGAATATCCATGGCCATTCCAGTGCTAATTTCAATAATATTCTGGGGAGAGCGCCCAAGCCTTCTTAACTGGATGGGCCTTGCGGCGGTGGGGGCGGTAATTCTTCTCTGGGAGGGTAAAATCTCCCGCCTCTCCTCGTCCCTTATTATTCTTTTTTTGCTTTCCGGGAGTATAAGTACATCCCTGAAGTTCTTCAAGGTGAAGTTTCCCCAAGTGGATGAAGGAAGGTTTCTTGTTTTTCTATTCTTCTCCGCACTTTTCTGGAGCTGGGCTTATATTTTCTTAACAGGAAGAAAGCTGGAGGGAAATTCCGTAATCGGAGGTCTTGCGATAGGGATCCCAAATTTTTTCTCCAGTTATTTTCTCCTGAAGGCCCTTCAAACCGTCCCTGCGTATATTTCCTTTCCCTTTATATCGGTGAATTTGATAATCCTCTCCACAATAGCTGGATATTTGGTCTTTTCCGAAAAACTGTGCAGGAGAAAGCTCTTGCTCCTCGTTTTTGGGGCTGTAGGGGTGGCTTTGCTGGCCCTCTGAAAAGCGAAGGGAATCCCAGACGAGGAGGGACAGCGTAAGGAAAAGGGCTTTCTTAATACAGTTTACGCATTGTTAGTTGCCGAAAACCTCCGGCAGGTTCTTTACCCTGTATTCCCGGTAAAGCTGCCTGTCCCTTTCCAGGCTCGCCACGGTCCCGTCTCCGTAAACCTTGAACAAATCGTAAAGAGCCCCGGGAGGCTCCAGCTGGTAAAGGAACTTTCCCCAGGGGTCGAACAAATCAAAGTTTAACTTGTCCATTTCCTTTACGCTCATGACCAGAAGGTATCCGTGGGCAAGAGCCTTTAACTTAAATATGGAGCACAGGTAATCGGGAAGCCTCTTTTTCACCGCCTTCCTGGCCCCGGAGGGCATTCTCTTATATATTCGCACGAACTTTTCCTTTTCTTCCTCGCTGAAGGGAATCCTCTTATATTGCCGTGAGACCAAAAAACGAACTTTTCCCTGGAGGTCCTTAACCCAGACCTCGTATTGCTCCGCTTCGCTTATGTACACGAGCCCGGTCTCAGGGCTGTAATCCCACAGAAGAACGGGAAGGATGGGAGGGACGGAGACAAAGAAGAAGGGTTTCCCTCCCACTTTAAGGTGAATGAATCCGGTTTTATCAGTATCCCAGAGCCTGGCGAGGATTCTATCCTGGGCGTCAATTACTAGCAGGCTGACCCTCTCGCCGGTTTTCTCTTCAAAGCTCAGCCTGGAGGCCAAGAACCTTCCGTCTCCCAGCGGGATTATGTCTCTGTATGAACCCTTTAAGCGGAATTCCCTCACGAGATTCCCGTCCAGGTCAAATTCAGCAACTTTACTGGACGAAGCCACCCATAGGGAATTCCCGTGCACCTTCAGTTTTGGTAAAAATTTAAACTCCCCGGGCCCCTCCCCCTTCTTTGAGAACACCTTAACCACCCTACCCTCTCTGTCAATTTTGTAAATTTTATAATTCCCCCTGGAAAGGAGAAATACGCTTCCATCCGGTCCCCTGGCAAAATCTATTATGTAAAATTCCTCCCCGGCATCCTGAGGGCTCCAGTGGAACTTCTCCTCAAGTTGAAGGGTAATTTTCCCCTTGATGGGGGCTTCCGGGTTGCTTATGCGGGCCTTCCCCTCCTTGCCGGAACCGCCTCCCTTACAGGAGGCTAAAATTAAAGTCAATGCCAAGACGAAGAGCAAAGTTTTTCTCATTTACACCTCACTTTAAAATCACAGACTATCCTCTCCGCCAAAGCCTCCATGGGCTTTACGAAGGGGAGGGCGAAGCGGACCTTCCTTAGAGCCGTCTCAATCTCCGTGCATCCCAGAATCACGGCCTGGGCTCCCCTTTTCCTGAGGGAGTCCGCCACCTTCAGAAATTCCAAGGAGGCCTCAGCCATTTTCCCCACCTTGGCCAGAGAATATATGACCCGGTGAACCACCTCCTGTTCCTCCTCCGACGGTAAGATCAGGGAATATTTTCCAAAATACCTCCGGTAAATCCCTGAAATCAGGGTTCCCTTCGTGGCCAGTACCCCCACCCTTTCCACGGAGGGATGTTTTTTTTCCGTCCACTCCAGGGCGACCTGGAGCATGTCGTAGAGCTTAACATCCTCCGGTGCCCCTATCCTTTCCATGAAGGCATGGGCTGTGTTGCAGGGTATTGCTATGTGGGTGGCCCCGGCCCCTTTGAGAATTCTTATCCCCTCCTTTATAAAAGGCACAGGGTCAGGACCTTCCCCCAGGAGGTAGGCGGTCCTGTCTGGAATCCGGGGCCAGTTGAGAAGAAGAAAAGGAAGGTGGTCCTGGTCCCTTTGAACTGAGGTTTTCTCAATGAGTATCCTGGCGAACTCCACCCCGGCCTCCGGTCCCATTCCCCCAAGAATCCCCAGAAACTCGTCTTTTTTCATGTTAACATTCTCACAGAAAAGGCCTTACCTATGGCATGGGATTTCATTTCAATCTTTTCTCCATGCGGAAAAATGACAAATCCTTCCCCGAGATGGGGACTGTAAATTCCTCCATTACCCGAAAACCCAATTTCTTGTAAAAGGACACGGCCCCCTCGTTTTTCGTCTCAACATCAAGAATTACCGATTGGGAGCCGGAATGCTGGGCCTCACCCTCGGCGGTTTCCATTAAAATCTTCCCAAGACCTTTGCCCCTGAATTGGGGATAGACTGCTATATTGCTTACATAATAGGCTTTCTCCGGTATCTTCCCTACTTTCCTGTTTAAATTTAGAAAATCCCGGATTTTAAGAATCATGTTTATTCCCAAATATCGGAAAAGAAGTACCCCTGTTCTAAGGTTTTCTTCGGTTTTGGTTTTCCAATCATATCCCAGAAGCATCCCCGCTTTCTTTCCGTCCAATTCCACGAAAAAGGTGTGAGTGTAGCTGAAAAGATTTGATTTCCTTGAAAAAAGACGACCAATAGCCTTATTGGAAAAAATCTCTGAGAAGTAGGGAGAAGCCATCAAAATAAGCTTCAGGAAGTCCTCACCGTCCTTCGGAGTAGCTCTCCTTACCCGAATCACATCTAAAATTTTAGCATAAGATAAGTCATTTTAAGTTTTTAGGGTTAAAATATTGATATGAAGGTAATATATAGGGTTGATGAAACCTTCATTTCCCTTTTTTCCATTCTAATCTTCGCCTCAGGTTTACTTTTAACTTTGATAGTTAATAATCCATTTCCGCTCGCCCTTTCCCTGGGCGTGCTTTTCCTCTATCTCTTCCTCTCCCTCAAAAGGCCGCTAAGGAGGTGGAAGGCGGTAAAAACTCCCCTACCCCGGAAATGGAGGGAGTTCCTGATGAATAAATTTCGCTTTTACAGGAATCTTGATGAAAAGGGCAGGGAGCGTTTTGAAAACGATGTAAAGATCTTCCTCAGCGATTTTCCGGTAAGGGGAATAAGGGGAGGGGAAGTTGACCAGCTGGTGAAACTGACCATAGCCGCGTGTGTGGCAGTGGTCCTCCACGGAAGGCCCCACTGGGAACCTCCCCTAAGGGATGGGGTCGTGGTTTATCCTGGAGAAAGGTTCAGCGAGGAATACGAGCCTGGCAGGGGCCATCTTGCAGGACAGGCACCCCGAAACGGCCCCATGCTCATAGCCGGGGAAAGTTTAATCTACGATGTGGAAAATCCTGAGGGGGGTCAGAATGTAGTCTACCACGAAATGGCCCATTTCTTTGACTGGGAGGATGGGGAAGCAGGGGGAATACCCGCCAGCAGGCTTGAACCAGGTCTCCTTCCCCGGTGGAAGGAGGTTATAGAGAGGGAATGGAAAAGGGCCAGGGAAGGGGACTCAGCCCTGAGAC
The DNA here is from genome assembly GCA_026987025.1 of Candidatus Aminicenantota bacterium. Classification (GTDB taxonomy): domain Bacteria; phylum Acidobacteriota; class Aminicenantia; order S016-38; family S016-38; genus JALSNJ01. The sequence continues at coordinate 12,511 of JALSNJ010000019.1, forward strand.
CTTATGCCTCCACGCATCCATCCGAAACCTTTGCCGTAGCCACGGAGGTTTTCTTTACCACCCCCCTCATTCTCCGTCGCCATCACCCCCAGCTATACGACCTTTTAAGAAGATTCTACAACATAGACCCGGCAAGGATTTTATACAGATAAGACCTCCTACTTTTTTATAAAATACTCCCCCTGAGGACCCACGGAAACCTCCGGCATTCTTCCCGTGGTTTCAATGTAATCATATATGGGCTTGAGTTCCTTCCAGAAGGATATGAGTTCTTGCGGGGAGCGGGGATGAACATCCCTCCCCACATATTTTTTATACCTTAGCCAATAAAGGGGAAAGTGGGCAAGGGCTTCCAGAAAATAAAGATTAGCCCCTGTCAATCTGCACGGGAAAATGAAAACCGGTATTTTCCTCTGACCTTTTCTCCTTGCCTGAAGGGCCAACCAATATACTTCCTTTATTTTGTCGTCGGTTATGGGAATGCAACCTATGGTGACGCACGAGCCGTGGATGAATATGTCTCCCCCCGGTTTTTTCTTATTTCCCCTTATAAGGTCGGATTTGTTGGGATAATTGATCCCTAAGGAAAGGTAGAAGTGGCTTCTTGGATTGAACCTATCAATGTAATAAACCCCCTCCGGGATCTGGCGGTCCCCTTCCCTCCTTTTGGGACCAAGGACCCCTGATGTGGCACAGATGTGATACTTTTTCACAAATTTGTAAACCCCTTCCTCAGGAGAAAAAGCCCAGACTTCCAGGTCCCTCTCCAACTTGAAAATTAGAATGGCTATTTTGAGCGGAGGATAAGGAAGGTTCTTTTTCTGGAAAAGGGCTCTCAGATAGGCGTCCTTTTCCCTTCTGGCTTTCTCTACACGGTGGAAATCCTCTTTGCACCCCCCACAAAGGAGAAGCAAAAGAAGAAAAGAAATGGTCAGTTTCTCTTTCATATTTACTGCTCATTTATTATACTCTATATTCACCATCAGGCTCGAAAAATCATGATGTTATTATATGCCGGGAGGTTTTAATGAGAATATTGGCCGCAGCCTTTTTGATGACAGGACTTCTTTTTCCCTATCCCTGGAAGGGAAAAATTTACAGGGAAAACGGTTTTAAGGTGGTGGAAAACCGCGGAGAAGGGATCTGGGGTAAACAATTGGCCTCAAAGGTTAAATTTACCCGGGTTCTATCCCTGGGAAAGGCCGAAGGAAAGGACTTTGAAATTTTCAGTTCCTGGCTGGGACTTGCGGTAGATTCTGAGGGAGAAATTCTTATCCTTGACAGGAAAAGAAAGAGGCTTCTTAAATTCTCCCCTGAGGGTAAACCCCTCTGGATGACGGGCAAGGAAGGTGAAGGACCAGGGGAGTTTAGATATCCCATAAGCGTTTCTGCAGGTCCCGGAGGTACCATATGGGTGGTGGATGCGGGCAGGTTCATCCATCGGTTCTCCAGCGAAGGGAAATACCAGGATACCCTGACCCTTGATTTCTGGGTTGAAAAGGTGTTTTTCCTTAAGAACGGAAACCTCCTCCTCACCCTGGGACTCAGAGGACAACACGGCTTGAAGGCAGTTTTTTTTAACCGAAAGATGAAAAAAATCTCTGACTTTCCCTATGAATATAGATATGGGCCTGAGTTGCCTTCTGGCAGCCTGGTCATGGATAAAATAACGCTATCAGAGGGAAGGATATTCTTTGCCCTTCCCGACAGGTACGAGGTTTTAATTTTCAAGGAGGATGCAAGCCCACTTTTTATTATCAAAAGGACCATGCCCTTTAAACCCACAACAATAAAGCCAATGAATGGAGGCGTTAACATCGTTACGGGGGATGAAGTTGGGCCTTGTTTTTCACTCTGGGGTAGGTTCTTTGTTGTTTTTCTCCAAAAAATCCAGAAAGATGGCTCCTACCGGTCTTTTCTGGATTTTTACTCCTCCGACGGGAGGTTTCTCGGCTCCTATCCCCTGGGCTCCTCCACCTTCCTCAAATGGGTTGATAAAAGAGGAAATTTCTACTTTCTACAGACCTACCCTTTCCCCAGAATTTACAAATCCAGAGTTCTAATAAAGTAGGATTCCCTATTTCGGCCAGTAGCCTACCCAGTGCTTAAGGGAAAATGAGGCCGTGGTTCTTCTTCCCAATCTGCAAACAGGAAGAACTCCAGAACTTTCATATTAGAACCCGGGGAGGAAAAATTCGTATAAATTTATCCCAGGAGGGATTATGCGAAAATACTTCCTGTTCGCCTTTGTTCTCATATGGTTTTTGATAATTCCGGTCAACGGCAAAGATGGAACGAATTCCTTGAAGGAGAAAGCTCCCAGGGTTTTTATTGACTGCTCCCGCTGCGACATGGAATACATAAAGACAGAGATAACCTTCGTGAACTATGTATGGGATAGGAAGGAAGCCGATGTTGTAGTGCTCATAACCACTCAGAGAACGGCTTCCGGCGGGAGGGAATACACCATAACCATGGTGGGAAGAGGTGAGTTTAGCGATATTAAGAACACTCTAAAATACTACTCAAGCAGCACCGATACATGGGAAAAAATAAGGAAAGGTCTGATTCACACTCTAAAACTGGGGCTGGCTCCATATGTAGCAAGAACCCCTCTGGGAAAATATCTCTCCGTAAACTTCAGGGAAAAGGTAAAACCCACTGCCGTGAAGGACAAATGGAACTTCTGGGTATTCAGTATCGGGTTGCACTCCTTCCTGAGGGGTGAACAAAGATACAAAGGAATCTCCCTCTGGAGCGACTTTTCCGCAGATAGAGTAACTCCGGAGTCAAAGTTTTTGTTTGAGGTCTCTGGAGACTTCAACGAGAGCAGGTTTAAGATTCACGATGAGGAGATAAGAAGCTCCAGCAAGGAATGGGGTCTGGAAAGCCTGTATGTTAAGAGCATAAACGAGCACTGGTCTGCCGGTGGATGGGTTAAATATCAGCATTCCACATACAGGAATTTTGACTCTTCATATATGCTTGCTCCTGCCCTGGAATACAACTTTTTCCCTTACTCCCAGGCCACACGCAGACAACTGAGGTTGCTTTATAAAATCTCCTTAATCCACAACAAATACCTGGAGGAGACTATATATGAAAAAATGTCTGAAACTTTACTACGGCATTCCCTTTCCATAACCCTTGAACTTCGGGAAATGTGGGGTGAAGCCTCCCTCTCCCTGGAGGGTTCCCAATATCTTCACGATCTCAGCAAAAGCCGACTTAAATTTTACTCAGACCTTGAGGTTCAGTTATTTAAGGGGCTTTTCCTCAGCCTCTTCGGCAATTACTCCGCCCTCCACGACCAGATTAACCTCCCTAAAGGAGAGGCCTCTCTGGAAGAAATTCTTCTAAGGCGAAGGGAACTGGAATCAAATTATAGATATTTCTTCTCCGTGGGATTTAGATACAAATTCGGTTCTATATACAGCAATGTGGTCAATCCGAGGTTCGGATACGATTAAAAAATCATAAAGGAGGGAGTTATGAAAAAATATCGGGTGGCTATTTTAGCTTTCCTTCTAACCTTTGGTTTAACCTACGGTAAAAAGCTTCCTAAGGGAATTACCCCTGAGGTTCTCAAAACCCTTGAATCATCCGTTGACGAAAACTCACCGAGAACCAGGGCCCTTATAAACGCCGTATCCTCCAACGATGTGCAGAAACTGGTGCTCAACAAAGCTGTCAAGGACAGATTATTTGACTGGAACTTCTCCATCAAATTGAAAATTCGGGGGATTACCAATCAGAAAAGCAGCGGAAGGTGCTGGCTCTTTGCCGGGCTCAACATTCTCAGGTACAGGGTTGCCCGGAGATTAAACCTTGACGAGTTTGAACTTTCCCAGAGCTACAACTTCTTCTACGACAAGCTGGAAAAGGCCAATCTTTTCTTGGAGAAAATTATAGAAACGAGGAACAGACCCTTGAGGGACAGGACCGTTGACTTCCTTTTGAAAAACCCTATCCCCGACGGTGGGCAATGGAACATGGTGGTGGAACTGGTGAACAAATACGGGGTTGTTCCCAAGGAGATAATGCCGGAGACCTACAATACTTCCAATACCAGGAGAATAAATCAACTGCTGGCCACGCTCCTTAGAAAGGACGCTGCCATAATAAGGGACTCCCAAAAGAGCGAGGAAGAACTGAGAAAAATGAAGGTGGAGATGCTCAAAGATGTCTACAGGCTCCTGGTTTACGCCTTTGGAAAGCCGCCCAGGGAGTTCAAATGGAGATACAAAGACAAAGATGGAAAACTTCATCCCTGGGAAAAATACACCCCCCAGAGCTTCTTCAGGAAGTTCGTAAATGTTGACCTTAACGACTATGTGGTAATCTACAACTGTCCGGCGAAACAATACTATAAACTTTACTCCATCTCCCTTGACCGGGACATGGCTGACAGAAGGGACCTTACCTTCGTAAATCTACCCATAGAAGAAGTGAAGGAACTGACCCTGAAAACCCTCAAGGAGATGCAGGAACCCGTCTGGTTTGGATGCGATGTGGGAAAGGAACTCCTTAACAAGGAAGGGATAATGGCGCCCAATGTTTACGACTACAAATCTCTTCTCGGAATAGACTTCACCATGACCAAAAAACAGAGAATACTTTATCGCCACTCAATCCCCACCCATGCCATGGTCTTCGTTGGAGTGGACCTTGACAGCGGGGGAAAGCCGGTGAAGTGGCTGGTGGAAAACAGCTGGGGAACGAAGGCCGGTAGAAAGGGCATGTATGTAATGTACGATAGGTGGTTTGACTATTATCTTTATGAAGTTGTAATACCAAGGAAAATCCTGCCAGAGAAAATCCGCAAGATCCTACAGCAAAAACCGGAAGTGGTTCCCCCCTGGGACCCCATGTATGACTTCTTCACCCATTGAGGTTGCTAAAAAACCTTTATGTTTGTCAGAGTTGGACGATATTTCAAATGGGAAAGTTCATGCCGGAGGACTAAGGTTCGGGTCTCAGGGGTATTACCACCTTCACCCCGTCTATTTTCTCCACTCTGGCCTCCACCCCGTAGATTTCCCTTATGGTCTGCGGGGTGAGGATTTCCTCACCCCCTGCCCCGGCTATTAAGCCGTTCTTCAGCAATACGAACCTGTGGCTGAACCTCAGGGCGAGGTTTACATCGTGCATCACCACCAGGGTGTTTAGTTCCCTTGAGAGGGTAGCCTTCCTTATGATCTCCATGACCTCCAGTTGATTTTTCAGGTCCAGGTTGGAGGTGGGTTCATCCATAAGAAGGACCCTCGGCTGCTGGGCCAAGGCTCTGGCCAGTATCACCTTCTGAAACTCCCCGCCGCTGAGTTCGTCTATCCTTCTCATGGCAAGGTGAGCAAGGTCCAGGAGGTCCAGGACCTCCTCCGCTATTTGTATGTCCATGTGGGAAGGTGCCCAGCCCATGTAGGGCCTCCTTCCCAGGAGCACCGCTTCAAAGACCCTTACAGGAGCCCTGGGGGAAAATTGGGGGACATATCCCATCCGTCGGGCAACTTCCCTCCTGCTCATTCTTTCCAGGTCCTGCTGGCCGAGATAAACCTTTCCCCGGCAGGGCCTGAGAACCCTGTTTATGGTTCTGAGAAGGGTGGTCTTTCCAGCCCCGTTGGTTCCCAGGATGGATACCACCTGCCCCGGCTCCACCTCAAAGCTAACCCCCCGCAGCACAGGGACGGAATTGTAGGAAAACTCAATCCCCTCTATTTTGAGCCTCATCTGTTCTTCCTCGTCAGTATGTAGACAAAAAGCGGTGCCCCCAGAAAGGAGGTTATAATTCCCACGGGCAAAACCACAGGGGAGAGAAGAAGTCTGGCCAAGGAATCGGACAGCAGGAGTATGGAGGCTCCCCAGAACACCGAGGCCGGAAGAAGGAAACCGTGGTCGGAACCAACCACTCCCCTCATCATGTGGGGTCCGAGAAGTCCCACGAAGCCGATAATACCCACGAAGGCAACGCTTACGGCAGCCACCAGGGAGGAGAGAAACACCCCCAAAAGCCTTACCAGTTCTGTATTTACGCCAAGGGCCTTTGAAGCTTCCTCCCCGCTCAGAAGGGCGTTGTAGTTCCACCTCTGAAGGTAAAAGTAGGAAAGCACGGGAAATACCACCCAGGCCATTATCCCCACCTCCCTCCAGGTGGCTCTTCCAAGGTCACCAAAGGTCCAGAAAACTATGGCTGCCAGTTCCTGGTCCGAGGCCAGAAACTGAAGAAGGGTCAATCCGGCCATAAAGAGAAAACTCATGGCAATGCCCGCGAGAATAATCGCCTGGGGTGAAAGACCCCTGATTTTAGCCAGGATGAGCACCACAAAGACCCCCAGCAAGGCCCCGCCGAAGGCAAAGACAGTGGTCCTGTAGGGGTCGGAGATGGCCACCGCATCGGAAAATCCGTTGTGAACCTGTCCCGCCTTTAAAACCACTATGGAAAAGGCCGCCCCGAAGGCTGCTCCCTGGGAAATCCCCATGGTGAAAGGAGAAGCTAAGGGGTTTTCAAGAACGCACTGCATAACTGCACCGGCCGCAGCCAGGGCTGCCCCCACAATTACGGCAGTAATTGCCCTTAAAAGCCTCAACTCCCATATAAGGCGATGGGAGGCATTGTCAAGTTTTCCTACCAGGAAAAGAAAACCCTCCTTCAGGGGAAGCCCTGCGCTTCCTGTGCCCATGGCTAAGAGGAAGACCAGCATCATGAAGAGAAAAAGAAGGAAGTTCCTCCACCTTTGAACCTTTACATTTTGCAGGTATTCCCTCATTTCAGAAGATTTAATCTCCTGTAGCCCCCGTAATCCCTCTTCATCGCCTGGTAAACCGGTTTCCCCACGAAGAAGTTGAAGATCTCATCGGCCTTTTTTTCAATCTCTATGTCCCTGAATTTTTCGGGATAAAGAACCTTTCCCACGAAATACCCGCTGGCCAGAGCCACCTCTATGTTGGTGGTGTAATAGTTGAAGGGAAGGAGTCCGTACACCCTCCCCTCCCTGACAGCGGTCAAGGCCCTGTAAAAGGAAGGATTTCTCCTGACATCCTCAAGGACTATCTCCAGCCCCCCTTCGTCAACGAATATGTAATCCGGATCCCACTGGAGAATCTTCTCCCTGTCCACGGAAATCCAACCTCTTATCCTCAGGGTATCGGCAAGATTCTCCGCACCAACCAAGCGAAAAACGGGAAACTCCCCCATGCTGCTATCTATCCCATGGGAACCCCTGTGGCCCAGCCCGCCTATGTAAACCCTGGGCCTCCTTTTTATCCCAGAGGTCCTATCCTTGAGGTCTTCAATGGTGGCTCTTATGTATCGTATCAGTCGCTCTGCCCTGGCTTCCCTACCCAATATTTTTCCTGCAAGCCGCAGGGAGCGGAAAAGAACCCCCTCCTCAAAGGTGGCCAGTTCCCCATAACTCAGCACCACCACCGGAGCCCGGACCTTTGAGGAAATTCTTTCCGCCTCCCCCCTGTCCAGATATGTGGCGAAGATAAGGTCCGGTTTCAGGAGTATTATCTTCTCGTAGTTGAGAGGGTTTTCCCCCGGAGGGCCTCCCTTAGCGAAGACGGGAAGGGATTTCAACTCCGGGTGGGCCAGGATGTACGGCCTTCCCCGGAAAAACCTCCTTTCTATCTCCTCCACCCCCACCACCCTGTCCTGGGCCCTGAGGTAAACCATGAGCCTCAGGGCTCCGGGTCCCACGCATATTATTCTGCGGGGCCGGGCCGCAACCTCCACCCTCCTTCCCAGAAGGTCTACATAAACCCCGGCCTTTATCACCAGCCCCAGGAGGAACACGGTCAAGAACCTTTTGATGTTACTCATAATAAACATGGTAACATTGATAGCAACCGAGGTCAACGAACCGTTGCTCCGAAGCGGAATTTTACCCTATAATTTTCCTCCAGAGTGAGGAGGAGATTATGAGAAAAATGGTGATTTTTGTTCTTTTATCCCTTGCGCTTACCTCTGAAAACCTCCACCTGGAAAACCCACGGGTTAAATTTACAGTTTATGTGAAGGGCGGTAAGCTGGAATTTGAAACCCTCAGCCTGCCAGCCAGAAAAGCCTACATAACCGTGGACGGGGACTTTGCCGTAGATGTGGTCTGGACCGGGTGGAGAGCCCCGGGAAAGGTTAATAATTCGGAAAACCCCGTGGTATTTACTAAAAAGGACTTCAGGTTGAACAAGGTGGAAAGGGGAAGGAGGACCGATGGGACTCTATATTTAAAACTTCTATTTATAGGAAAACCCGGACTTCCCATCAGGGTGGAGCTTCTATATGCCCTGGGACCCCGGGATTTCTTCGTAAGAAGAAGAATAAGGGTCTACGACCCGGAATACGGCCTTCACTTCCTGAGGAGGATTTTCGTCTACAAAACCATGATTTTATCCCGATTCAAAACCCTCAAAGAAGGTGGCTACGGTCAGCCTGCAGCCATAAGGAGCGGCAAGAGCGGGGCCTTCTGGGGGCTTGAATACCCGGGAGGAACCTCGGTGATCAGGGGCAAAGAGGCCCGGGTCTTCCAGTACATAGGCGAGAAGATAGGGGCTAAGGGAATCTGGAGCGACCCGGCGGTCTTCGCCATAACTCCGGACCCCAGGGTTAGATACTGGTTCTTCCAGTACTTGGACAGTATAAGGACAGCTCCCTTAAGGCCCTATCTTCTGTACAATTCCTGGTACGACCTCAGGGCTCCGGAAATGGTAAAGGACCCCCGCAGGGTGATGAATCAGGAAAACGCCCTCAGAACCGCAAAACTTCTCGGTGAAAAACTGGGAGAATACGGGATAAAGCTTGACGCCTTCGTCCTTGACGACGGATGGGACAATTACAGGAGCGACTGGGCCCTTTCAAAAGCCCAATTCCCACGGGGATTTTCTCCCCTGGTAAACCTCCTTTCCGGATACGGCACCTCCTTAGGACTGTGGTTCGGCCCCATAGGAGGATACTCCCACAGGGACTGGAGGGTCTCCTGGATGGCTGCCCACGGATACGAAACCGTAGCAGATCAGATGTGCTTCGGGGGGAGGAAGTATTATGCCCTTTTCCGAAAAAGGGTAATGGAAATGGTGAAGAATTACAGGGTGGGCTATTTCAAGTGGGACGGATTTCAGTTTTCCTGTAGCGAAGAGGGACACGGCCATCCCTTGGGCATATACTCAAGAAGGGCCATTTTGAAAAAACTCATCCAGCTCGTCCGAACCGTAAGAAGGGAAAACCCGGAGATATTCCTCAACATAACTTCAGGCACATGGCTCAGCCCCTGGTGGCTGCTCTACGCCAACACCATATGGATGCAGGGGTCGGATTACGGATACGCCAATGTCCCCTCCATAAGCCGAAGGGACCGGGCAATGACCTACAGGGACTATGTCCTTTACGACAACCTCGTGAAAAAGGACCTATGGTTTCCCATTTCAAACCTGATGACCCACGGCATAATAAAGGGGCATCTTCAGAAACTGGGCGGGGAATCCGAACCCATAGACAAATTTACCAACAACGCTGTTTTATACTTCGCCAGGGGAATATCCATGTTTGAGCTTTACATTTCCCCTGACCTTCTGAGCAACAGGGAATGGGAGGCCATAGCGAAGTCATACCTGTGGGCCAAGGACAGATTTCCCCTGTTGGTTTCCTACACCAGGATGATCGGGGGGAACCCCGGAGAGGGAAAGGCCTACGGCTTCGTCCACTTTAAGGGTCAGAGGGGGATTATATCCCTTAGAAATCCATCCATGGAGCCGCAGAGAATAAAGATAAGGCTGAAGCAGGACCTGGGCCTTTCTGAGGAGGCCAAGGAACTCGTGCTGGAGAGGGAATACCCCTTCAGGTCTTTTTCAGGGCCCTACTCCTACGGGGATACCCTTGAATTCAACCTTCAGGGATACGAAACCTCCGTCTACGAAATTTATCCCCTCAGGGAGGCCAGCTTCCCCGTGATAAAGGGCGCTGAGGTCTCCATGGAAAAAAGGGGACCCCACACCCTATCCCTGAGAATTTACAGGACCTGGGAAAAACCCGGACTCCTGAATCGGGGATTCATCCGGGAGATACTCAGGGAGGGAAGAAGGGTAAAGAAAATAGAAAGGATTTCCCAGGAAAAATTAAAAATACGGGTAAGGCTCAGGGCGGATGGGGACAAATTGATAATGAAGATAGATATACCTGAGAAGGTTAAGAAGGCCACATTTGCCCTTTTGCTAAAAGGTAAAAAAGCCGGCAAAACCGGGGCGGAATTTTACCTTGACGGCGAAAGGACCCCTCCCAGGGTGGAAAGCCAGGAAGGTGCGTGGACCTGGTTCAAAATTCCCCTGAAGAAGGGCCGCCACACCCTGGGAATAAAGGTGAACGGTCCCTGCTACAGGGAGGGGTGGATAATAACCCTGAGGGAGTTAAAGCCCGCGGAATACATCGTTAAAACGGAAAGGGTCGTAAGCCTCAGGCCCACCCTGCCCCTACCCTATCCACCGGGAACCCTGAGGGAAATAACCAGGGTTTTTTAACCCCGACCCAGGGCGTATTTAATGAAAAGGAGAAGGACAACCGCCAGAGAAAAAAGGGCAAGTCCCCATTTGAGGGCCGAGATGAGGGAGAAGAGAAAAACCACCCCGGCAGAAAGGTCCCTGAAGGTGGGAAGGAAAATAAGGTGGAGGATGTTTTCAACCCAGTCAAGGAAACCTGCCAGAAGGGGCATGCCAGCAGCGTATTTCCAGCGGGATGCGGAAACCCTGCCCAGGCGAACTATCAGCCCCAAAAGGAAGAGGGAGTAAGCCAGGGCATAAAGGAAGTCCAGATAAGTGAGGCGGAGATACTCACGAAGGGCATCTTCCCCCCAGAGGGAAATTATCCTCAAGAGCCTTTCCCTGGAAAAGGCGGTCTGAAGGGAAAAGACCCCGGGGACGCCCTCCGGAAGCACCCTCCCCATAGAGGAGTAAAGAAGGAGCATACAGACGAGGGCCACGCCCCCTGAGAATAGGAGAATTCTTACATCGGAAATCCTCTCGTAAAAATTCCTCATGGCAAAATAAATTTTAACCGCAAATCTCAGAAAATCTTAAACCTGCCGAAGATTGGAATAGACCATACTCCCGTCTTTAAATACTATAAGTTCTCCTGGCTTAAAGGACTCCCAGTTTTCGTCGGTAAGGGGTTTTGTGGCAACGATATAACCGGTCTGCTCCTTCCTCTTTTCCTCCGCAAGGTTTATCTCCCAGTCCTCATCCTTAAGTTTAATCTTCCCATAGGGGGGCCTGCGGTGGAGAAAACTGAGGCCGTTATAACCGTCCCTGTCGTGGTAGCAAAAAAGGAATTCCCCGTCGGAAAAAATACAATTGAATCTCCCCCATCGGTTAATCTCCCTAAGTTTTTCCGCAAGCCAGTCAAAATCCTGCCCTTTCCAATCGTTTATTCCCCTCTCCTCAATGCGTGCAAGAAGATGGCAGAAGGCGTGCTCTGAGTCGGTATCCCCGATGGGCCTGAACCTTACAAGTTTCAGGCTTTCATAATGTCCAAGGGTCCCGTTGTGGGCGAAAACATATTCCTTCCCGTAAAGTTCCCTGGAAAAGGGATGGGTGTTTTTGTGAGTCCTTGAACCAACGCTGGAATACCTGACATGGGCGATGAAAATCCTGGATTTTATCCCCTCATAACCCTGCAAAAATCCAGAAAGTCCGCTCTCCGTTGCCTCAAGGGGTTCCTTTATGACCTGGGCGGATTCGTCTGGATAAAAGGCTATTCCCCATCCGTGGGGATTAGCCCTCCCCCTATGGCGAAATCCCCTGAAGGATACATTGGGTCTCACGGGCAAATTAAAGGACATACCCAACAATTCGCACATCCTTCCGACCTCCCTTTAATTTATTTATAAATTTAATAGGCCCTAAACCCCAAAAATTTTGCTTAGGGCAAAAGCTGAAAGTCCGAACCAAATATCAGGTTGTTAGCAGAGCCTAAGGGCGAGCCTGCGAAAGCAGGCGAAGAGTTCCGCACGAAGCCCGCATTATAACTTTTTAATATATCTTGATAGTACATTACTAAACCTTTTCATTGTTTTAGATGCCCATTCTATAATTTCTGGATAATCTTCTTCTGAAAGGTATTTTATACTACCTTTGATGTTTCTGTAAATTGCAATCCTACAAGCCCTTTTTCCCTCCATTCTTTCCCATATGAGTCCCTCTATCTCATTCTCTATTTTATCCTTATGTTTTTCTAACTCCTCAAAAATTCTTTCATTTTCATTTTTGTCTCCTGTATCAATATATAGCTCAACCGCAAACCTGTTATTACTTTTAAATGCCCATACAAATGATAATCCACTTTTACCAGCACCAAAACTTAACCAACTCTGTGGTTGAGGTTTAACTTTTCTCCACCTTGGATTAATCTTTTTATACTCATCTACTAATTTAGAATAAAACTCTAAATATCTTTTGGCGGTTTCACTCATTGTTTGACTTGACATTTTAATCATTCTTTCCCAGTCATTTGGTTTAACAACTATTCTAAAATCAGGGGCTGGTTGAGAATCCTCTATTTTAATTAACTTTATTTCCACTCCAAAAAATGACGGCCCTGCTTCAGGATCAACATTCTCATTTAACCATTCTAATGCTTTTTTATGTTCTTCTCTGAAATTTTCTGCAATCCAAATTATTATGCCTGCCTGTTTGCCAGCAGCGTAAGTAAGTATTTTACCCAAATGATCATGGTCTGTAGTCCCGAACTGATTTTCTATTATGATTATTTTGTTTGAATCAGAATCTCTCGCGATTATATCGCAACTAAAATTTCCAACGTTTCCTTCTATATTGCTATCAATTATATCAAGGTTTAATTTTTCTCCCAAAATATACAGATTTTCGTTTAGCCAAGGAGTAAAATCCTTATCCTCTTTCTCAAACACATCTTTCAGATTAACTTGTTTAATTTTTCCAAGTTTTTGCTTTATCATCGTAACCCCCTTGTTCTATTTTTATGGAGTTCTCCTTTTTTGAGGGCGGAGGGCGGAATTTCTGCTAAGGTTTTGCGGACATATGAAGTTGGCGAACGGAGTGAGCCAATTTGGGCAGAGCGAAGCGTAGCCGTATGTCCGCTGTTATCGGAAGTGGCGGTATATCTTTTCATGGTATCTCCCATCCAATTCCCATATTTTCAAGTAGTTTTTTGATTTTCTCTGGTTTAATTTTTCGTTGCCTTATTTTATCTAAGGTATCTCTAAGAGTAGTATTGTTTTCTTCAAAAATCACGTATTTGAAGAAATTATACAGAAAAGCTCTTCCTTCGTAATGCCAATAAATAATATCTTCCATGATAAACAGCCATTTTATTACTTTTAAAAGCACATCTGGTGCTATGTTATTTATTGAAGGAATAGATGTTTTGTTTATCATAGCATCTACATTATTATTTTTGCAGTGATACAGGTTGTAGATAATATTCCACAGCTGGTTAAACACTGCCTCATTAGAATTTCTTATATTTCGTAAAAGTAAAGCGATTTGATCATGTCTACCTTCTTCTAACCCACAGTTAGGAGGAATTTCTACCTTAAAATCAAAATTCCACTTAACTCCTGGACGATGAATGTGAAGCTTTTTTCCTATTGATAAATCTTCAACGGGATACCTAAACTCTATGCCTTTTCCTTTTTTATCTTTTTCAAACTCAATAAAATGAGTTACAACTTTTTTGACTATCTCGAATCTTCCTATAGGTTCTATAATTCTTATTTCCGGCCCATCAATAACTGTTTTGTTTTTAGCCATTTTTATTCCTCCTTTTTCAGGATTACCACACTTTCCTCTCTTATATTACCTTTACTGCTTTTATGTAATTCTCTACTAATGAATTTGTCTACCGTAAATCCTACTTTTATTGCAAGGTCAAGAATCACTTTATCATTTGGCACTTCCATGTAATCATTACCAACTTTAAAGTGGTTGTTCCCGATTACGATAGCGCATTTACTTCCTCCTTTCATTACTCTATACATTTCTTTTAGTGCTTTATGCATGTCCATAAAAAACTTATAACTCCGTAATCCTGCCTGTTGTCTGCCATTTCTTATCAAATATTTTACGATTTTACTTGCAGTCTCTGGTAAGGGATTTGATGTTTTTCCAACCTCTGCAAGGAGTGTTTTTCTATCATAATTAACCCTTGGATTACCCATCATTTTTTTGTCTAATTCTTTAATGGATTGTGTTAGCTCTAACAAAATCAATTGGGGGTAATCATTTTTGATGTAATCTAATGCGACAGCATAAGGTGGGGAGTTCACAATACCATCAATAGATTCGTCTTTGATATTTGACATACTTCTAGTATCTCCTTCATAAGTTATTGATTTTCCAACTTTTATATCAAGGATCTCATTCAATTTCTTGAAAAGATATAACCTTAAATAAAGGTCATTAACTCTTTTTCTAAAAACCTCCTGAAATTCCTCCTTTGTTCGCCTTGCAACATCACTTATGGTACCACTTAATGCTAAAAGTAAAAACTCACGAACTTGTGCATCATTAACAGTTGACAATAACTTCTTACAAATCAGAACCTGTGGTATAATTTCATCTTTATTTCTAAGATGATTGTTTTTAAGTTCTATTGATAACCTTTTAGCTTTTTCTTCTATCTTTTTGAAATCTATATTTAAGTCGTGCATAAAACTTAACTGTCCTTTCTTTCTATTATTATAAACAATCAAAGTTTCTCTTACCTTCTTAAAATAGCTCTCAATTTCCTTCTTTAAAAAGTTTGTATCAATTAGTAAAGAGTTGCATTTAACATTGGCCATTAGAACAGACAGAGGATTTATCTCTACCCCTACACTATCCAGCTCCATGAGCGATGCTTCCACAAGCAAAGTTCCACTTCCTGCAAAGTTATCCATTATAACACCTTTCTCTTCTGGATATATATAATTCAATAAGGCACGAACCATTTTTGGATGGAATTTACCTTTGTACGGATGAAAATAATGAGTTAGGTATAGTGATGGTTCCTCTCTTATTGCAAAGTAATCTTCAAGTCTTTTACCAATGCTCAAAGTAGAAGATGCTGGAATCCTGTATAAATTTTTTATAAGATGTGAGAATAATATCTCTACATTTCTATCCACTTCTTTTTCGTTGCGACTTAATTTTGAGATGTATTCAGATTTCTCCAAGAAATATTGATATGTAATAAATCTGAAACAGACAAGATTTTCTTTTTCAAAAAAATGATATATCCTTCCTAGTGCTTGGTCTGGCAAAATATTTTTTATCACAGGAATATCCTCTTTTGTGCCTATTAAATAAATTTCACGGGTATATCCAAGTCTTTTTACTAATTTTTTTAATGCAGAAAGACTTTGTGATGTTCCAAAATATCCTTGAACCTTACCATACGGTAATTCATGAGTTATAAAATCTTGTATTCTAATATCCGATGAGGTGAATACAGACAATGGATGTTCTTTTAACTTATCAAAAAAGTTATATATAGGTTCTACTTTTCCAAATAGCCCTTCCAGTTCGAGTCTTGCAAACTCCATTGATTCATGCTCGCTTTTTATATTATTAAACAGCTTGAAATACCAATAATACATCTTCTTCATCTCCTTTCTTTTTTTATTTGCCATTTCCGATAACGTTTTGCGGACATACGAAGTCCAGCCGTAAGGCTGGATTTGGGCGAAGGTGCGAAGCACCGAAGCCGTATGTCCGCTGTTAGGCGACGTAGCACTCTTCTTACTTTTTTTATTCTTCATAGCGTTCTCTCCATTTAGGATAACCAAATTTTTCGTATAATGGACATTTTTCTCTACTCTTCTTAAAATTATTATCGTGTATTCCATCATATTTCTGGTCTATTGCAAAGTGGGCATAAGCGGCTATTTTGAACCCGAATTTCTCAACTTCGTGATAAGACCATTCCATTAGCATGTAAATTACCTCACCGAATATAAAATCCATGCATTCTTCAGAAACCATATCTGGATGAGGTAATTCTTTAAGTAAGTCTAAGTATGCTTTACTATATGCATCCTCCCTTTGGTATTTCTCCTTTAGTCGTTGTTCACCAAATTCTTTATGCCACTCATATATTCTACGATAGCAATCTCTTCGGGAAAAGTTTTTGGGAACTTTCTCCAAATCTCCAGGCATTAATCCCATTTTATCACCTCCCTATTATGTTTTATATTTGCCATGTCGCCTAAGGTCTGGCGGGTATCTGAAGTCGCCGAAGGCGATTTGGGTGAGGGCTGAAAGCCCGAACCAAATACCCGCTTGTTGTCCGAGTGCGGTAGAACCGAAGCGAAGCGGAGAGTCGGGCGAAGCCCCATTTTACTTGCCTCCTTTAAGTCTTTCAATTTCTTTTCTTATTTCTTCAATTACTTCTGGATTATAGATTTCTTTTCTGTTATCTTTTTTGATTGAAAATACAATGAACACTTTTCCGCCGAACTTTTCTTCAAATTGCTTGTGCGTCGTGCCAAGCCATTCTTTCCATCTGTAAATCTCTGGTGTTTGTTCATAGGTTATTGGTTTTATCTGTAAACCAATATATTTTTCTTCAAGCTGAATATAAAAATCTACATTGTAAAGCCTATCCCATTCATCCGGGGCAGGTTTTATCTCTACGCCTAAAACTTTCTGTAATTTTCCATATATCGTTTTTTTCTCCGTTAAATAACCATCGTAGGTTCTGTTTATTATGAGATTGTATATGTATTGGATACAATCCTCCTCGGTTATCTCTTCAATCTCCGCCTGAATAACTTCCGTGATTTTCACATACAATCTTCTCCCCAGATCTTCAAGATAATCCTTAGCAGATATAGAAATACCCCTTCCCTTAAGAAAATCAACAAGTTTTTTGTAATAAAATTCTTCCCAATCTTTGATTGTTTTTGGGCTGCATTCACGGATCCATTGAGATACTGGACCCACACTTTTTTTCTTGTTAAGTCCACATCTATTTGTGGCAATATTTAAAATCCATTCTTTCGCCATTTTCACCCATTTTCCAATTCAATAAACTTTTTCTTATACTTATATTCTCTCGTTCTATCAGCTTCGGCAAGGCCTGATTTAATCAAATAGGCATTAACAAAAATTTTATTTTTTAAATAAACATAGGCGTTGACTGTGTTCTCGTCCGAAACCGCACCATTATCAAAGCGTAGATAAACCTCTTTTTTAAAAATACGATTTCTAAGATACTTTAATGCCTCTTCTTTTTTTGTTATTTGAACTCCGAGGAATTTAACAAGTAATCCCGTATTCAATTTAATTGTGTGTTCATCTATGATATCAACAACTCTGTAAAGTCTATTATTCTTAAAATTTAACTTCCTGGGATCTATCCTTGGCTTGGAATCCTTGATCCTCGGAATATAATCAATTTTATCAAGTTTTATAGATGTTTGTCGTTTTATTATCCGGATGTTTTCGCTAAAATCAACCGGTTTTCCTTCTAAGTCTATTTTTTTCTTTATTAAATCCAAGAACTTCTCATTTATTTCATACCCTATCGCATTTCTATTCAGAGCTAAAGCTAACTTTACGGTTGTTCCGCTTCCAAGAAAGGGGTCAAGGACCGTATCTCCAGTAAAGCTGAACATTTTTATAAGTCTTTTTGGCAGTTCTTCCGGAAACATTGCCTCGTGCTTAATCTGTCTTGCACCTCCAAAGTGCCAGTGGCCATAGAAATACTCCTTCCATTCCTCCCTGGTTAGCTTAGATTGTTCCTTAATCTCTTTCGGGACCTTCGGGCTTTTCCCTGGTTTTTTAAAAATTAAGATGAACTCGTAATCTATTTCAACCATCCCATTGGGGGGATAGGGGTAGGAACCCATCACATTTGCTCCGCCAGTAGTGTTCATCGTAGTTTTCTTCTGCCAGATAATTGAACCCATATAATCGAAACCTATATCTTCGCATTGTGCGATTATTTCTGCGTGGAGCGGTATAATCTTGTATCTACCATAAATCATAGAACGGGCAAATTGATCGCCGATATTTATACATAATCTTCTTCCCGGCTTAAGAATCCGGTAACATTCCTTCCAGGTCCTGTAAAGGTCTTTCAAATATTCATGCAAACTCTGCCCATACCCGATTTGGCCTTCTACTCCATAATCTTTTATATGCCAATAAGGTGGTGATGTAACTACCAGGTCTATACTATTATCCTCAACTTCTACCATCTTCCTGCTGTCACCGATTATTATCTTAGCCCAGTTACTCATTATCTCAAAGGTTTAGAACATCTTTCCCCGGAGAGTTCTCGTCGCCTGAGCCTAACCAGGGCTTTTCGCAGGGGGGCTGACAGGAGCACGAGACGCAGTGAAGTAAATGACTCAATCTCTGGTAATCCATAGGTTTATCCTGTATATTGGCTCGCCCGTAACCGTTAAAACAATTCACCCTCTTCATCCATTAATTTATACCAAAGGCCAGGGGAAAAATCAAGTGAAACCGGGAAGGGCTGCGAGGAAGGCAGGTTCCATAAAAACCGCCGGGTAAAGCTCAAATTCAACCCTAAAGGCCTATATAGAAATACCTTGACTTTTGTTGACTGATTGGTTAAAATTTGACTGGAGGGTTAAATGGGCGTTGCCGAAAGAAAGGAAAGGGAAAGGAGGTGGAGGAGGAGGCAGATAAGGGAGGCTGCCCTGGAGGTTTTTTCCAGAAAGGGGTATCAGGCGGCCACCATGGAGGAAATAGCCGCGGAGGCGGAGCTCTCCAAAGGCGTCCTTTATTACTACTTCCCCTCCAAGGAGGTCCTTTACCGCTCCTTAGTTCTTGAATTCACCTCCGAGTTTTACAGAAAAGCGTGGCTAAGGGTGGAGGGGATTCGGGATTTCCGTTCCCTTATCTCCGCGCTTCTTGACTTCCACATTGAGTATTTCTCATCCAGGAAGAGGGAATTGAGGTTGGTCTTCCTGGAACACTTCCTTTCGGGAAGGGACGGGGACCTGAATTGGGAGATCTCTTCCTTCCGAAAACCCCTGGAGGAAAGGCTCAGGGCCCTCTCCCCATCGCCCTGGATAATGGAACTTTTCTGGACATACATTCTGGGAATTTCGGCCAAGATGCTGCAGGGAAAGAGCATCTCCTCCATAATGCAGGAGGCGGAGGCCTTCAAGAAAATGATAAAAGGAGAGATACAATGAGAAGATTTATTGACTGGGAAGTGAAAAATCCCTGGAAGGTAATAATTGTCCTCGTTTTGCTCACTTTATTTTTCGGATATCAGATGAAGCACCTCAGGATGAATCCCGACATAACCGCTGCCCTGCCCCGTAGCATCCCTGCCAAAAGGCTCTACGACAAGATGAAGGAGATTTTCCCCTCCAAGACCATTGCCATGGTGATTTATCAGGGGGATATTTTTTCCGTCCAGGGAGCCAGGGAAATTATGGAACTCACCTCCTCCATGGAGGACTTCAAAGAGGTTTACTCGGTAATGAGCCCCACCAACGCCAAGATAATCCTCTCCAGCCAGGAGGGAATTGAGGTCCGGGAGGCCCTGGAGGCTCCCCCTTCCAGCGACGAGGATGTCCGGGGATGGGAAAGGCTCCTTTCCCTGAACCCCAAGGTGGAAAAACTGCTCATAGCCGACGACAGGCGGTCGGCCATGGTTCTCGTTTTCCTGCAGAAGAGCGCCGACGAGGATGCCTTTGCGGAAAAACTCCTGAAGTTCATAGAGAAGTTCAACTCCTCCCACAGGGGAAAACTTTTCGCCACAGGGGAACCCGTCATAAACCTCTACATAAGCAAGGGGATCGCCAAGGACATGGGAATTTTCTTCACCTCTGGAATTCTCCTCATTTTCCTTCTTCTGCTTTTGATCTTCACCTCGGTAAGGGGAGTTCTAATTCCGCTGACGGTGGTCCTTTCCAGCGTGGTATGGACCCTCGGCTTCATGGCTTTAGTGGGAAGGCCCCTAAGCCACTCCACCGAAATGCTCCCCATCCTGATAATGGCCATAGGCATAGCGGACAGCATCCACATTCTATCCCATTATTACTTTAAAGCCCCGAAATATCCCTCCCCTAAGGAACTGGTAAGGGATGTTATGTACGACCTCTGGGCCCCGGTGGTTATGACCTCCCTTACCACCATGGCGGGCTTCCTCGCCCTGAACACCAGCCACATGGAATCCTTAGAGGAACTGGGGATTTTCTCTGCCTTCGGAGTCTTCTCGGCCCTCATCTGGTCCCTGTCCTTTGTCCCGTCGGTGCTAAGCCTGCTGAAATTGAGGACCGTAAAGAAAAGAAGGGGTATAAGGGAAAGGTTCCGCCGCTGGATGGATGCCTACGGCAGGGCCCTGGTAAGGTATAAAACCGCCTTTGCCTTAGGAATTCTCCTGGTGCTGGCCCTTTCCATAGTGGGAATTTCCAGGCTGAAGGTGGAGGCCAGCACCATAGGTCAATTCCCTGAGGACAACCCCGTAAGGAGGGCGGCGGAGTTCGTAAACCGCCACTTCGCCGGCACCACCACCTTCTATGTGTTCGTGGAAGGAAACAGGGACGGATACCTGAAACAGCCTTCGGTTCTCAAAACCATGGACCTGCTCCAGAAAACCGTGGAGAAAAATCCCCATGTGGGGGCCACCCAGTCCATCGCCGACTTCGTAAAGCTCCTCAACCGGGCCATGCACAACGGCGACCCGGCCTATTTCAGAATTCCCGGGGAGGTGGAGGAGGAAAGGGAGGTGGTGGACGGTAGGGAAAGAACCTTCAAGGTGGAGGGTGAAAAAATCGTAGCCCAGCTCCTTCAGTTATACGAGATGAGCTCCTCCCCGGAGGACTTCGCCAACATGGCGGACTTCAACTACAGGAACGGAAGGGTGGCCATATTCGTAAAGACGGATAAAAACTCCGTCCTCACCAAAATAGACAGGGAGATATCCGATTTTCTCAGAAAGCATCCAGGGATGAGGGCGGACATAACGGGGATGGCAAAATTAATACTGGTGGTCAGGCAGATGGTTATAAGCGGACAGTTCTGGAGCATCATTGCCTCCCTGGTTCTGGTCTGGTTTCTCACTACCCTGATGTTCCGCTCCCCGGTTCTGGGTATATTCAACACCGTTCCCCTGTTCTTCGGCATTTTCCTGAATTTCGCCACCATGGGCATCCTTTCCATCCCCTTAGACATACAGACCATGGTCACCTCCAGCCTGGCCATAGGAATAGGGGTGGACTACGCCATACACTTTATCCACAGATACATAAGGGAGGTCAAGGGGGGAGATTATAGGGAGGCCGTGAAGCCCTCCATGACGAGTTCAGGGGTGGCCATAGTTTTCAACTCCTTGGTGGTGGCCTCCGGGTTTATGCTCCTGGTGCTTTCGGTCTTTAAGGGGGTGAGGGCCATGGGCTTCCTCCTGGCCCTCACCATGATTACCACCGCCTTCGCCTCCCTTACGATACTCCCCATATACTTCATAACCTTCAGGCCGAAATCCCTTATTAAGGCATCAAGGAGGGTAAAATGAGAATAAAGGCATTATGGCTTCTTCTGTCCCTTCCCTTGGTGGCAGCCATGCCCAGCGGAAGGGAGGTTATGGAAAGGGTGGTCAACAAGGCCACCTGGAAGGACATGACTGCGGATGTGCTCATGAGAATATCGGCCAGGGGAAGGGAAAGAATAAGGAAAATCAAGATGTTCTCCAGGAAGAGAACGGCGGAGGAAAACGACACCCTCATGAGGTTCACATATCCCCCTGATGTGGCAGGGACGGCCTTTTTGCTCATTGAGCACAGCAAGGGGGAGGATGAAAGATACCTTTACCTTCCCGCCCTCAGAAGAATACGCCGCATAGCCTCCAGCGGAAAGGGTGGGGCCTTCATGGGCTCTGACTTCAGTTATTACGACATAGGAAAACCCAAACTCGGGGACTGGAAGTACAGAAACCTGGGCATGGTGGAGCTAAACGGGAGGAAGGTTTACAAGGTGGAGGCCCTTCCGGCGAACAAAAAGGTGGAAAAGGAGACGAAATACGGCAAAATAATCCACTATGTGGACCCGCAGAAGTGGTCGGTGGTCAGGGCAGAATACTACGATAGGATGGGAAAGCTCTGGAAGGTTCTTGAGGTGAGGAGTTTCAAGGAGATAAAGGGGATATGGTTCCAGACGGACCTGGTGATGAATAACATCCAGAGCGGAAGCCAGAGCGAAATGAAGTTTGAAAACCTGAAGGTGGACCAGGGACTCAGTCCATCCCTGTTTACCAAAAGGAGTTTGAGGAGATGAGGGGGACCGGTGCTATTCTCCTCCTTTCCATACTTCTGCTGGGCGGGGATTTTACGGGATACATGAAATTCTACGCCCACCAATCCCTGGTCTCCCCCTACGGGTTCACGAAATTGGGCTCCAGGCTCCAGCTTAACCTTAAAAAATCCCTGGGAAAAATAGACTTTTTCTCCTCCCTTGATTTTGACATGAGGGCCGAAGAGCAGGGAAGGGGCTTGAGCCTCTATCCAGTGGAAGCCTACATAACCTTCCACTGGTCCAGCGTGGACCTCCGCATAGGAAGGCAGTTCGTATTCTGGGGAAGGACAGACTGGATAAACCCCACCGACAACATAACCCCCTGGGACTACACCAACATAACCGCAGAAATAGAGGATTACCGCCTGTCGGTGGATGCGGCAAAACTGGACTGGTATTTCGGCAATTCATCCCTGGAGCTGGTGCTGGTCCCCTTCTTCAAGCCCAACATAACAGGGATGGAAATTCCCGGGGCTAAGGAAGTCCTCCCGGAGCAGAAGCCGGAAAACTGGCAGGAGGGGTTAAGGTTCTCCTCGGAGTTTTCGGGCCTGAACTTTTCCCTATCCTACTGGAAGGGCTTTGACCTCTACCCCACGGTGGTGCCCGACATGCAGGGGGGACTGACCGTTCAGCATCCCCGCCAGCAGGTCTTCGGGGCGGACTTTGACTACGCCCTGGGTAGTTTCGTGATAAAGGGGGAAGGGGCCTACTTCCTCACCCA
Source organism: Candidatus Aminicenantota bacterium (assembly GCA_026987025.1). Lineage (GTDB taxonomy): Bacteria > Acidobacteriota > Aminicenantia > S016-38 > S016-38 > JALSNJ01. The sequence goes on from JALSNJ010000019.1 coordinate 35,507, forward strand.
GGACAGGGAAGGCACTGACCCCTTCGTCAAAAACCCCTACCTGCATTATGTTCTTGCCTTAGAATGGGCGGCATCCTCCAACCTCACCGCTGACCTTCAGTTCGTGGAAAAAAGGGTTCTCAGGTGGCACCAGGGGCTCATGGGACCCTACGAGGAAAGGATTTCCCGCTCGGCTTCCTTAGTCTTCACCTACAAAAGGGAAGGGTACTGGAAACTCCAGTTGATAAGCGTTTACAACTTCAAGGACGGGGACTACTTCCTTCTTCCCATCTTCACCTACGAGTTCGCCGACGGGGTTAACATATACCTGGGGGCTACCCTCTTCAGGGGACCGGAGGAAAGCCCCTTCGGAAGGCTTAAGGATTCCTCCAGGGCCTTCCTTGAGGTGAAGTATTCCTTTTGAAGAAGGAGAAGTGATAAAATTAATTCATGAGAGCCCTCATCGCAACGATAATATCGGCTTCCCTGCTCTGGTCCTCTGCCCCTTCCTCGGGGGTTGCTCTGAAGAAGAAAAAACACCGCTCCCACAGGTTCATCTACCTCGCAGCAGGGGCGGTGGCCATAGGGGCAGGCTATTTCCTCCTGAGGAAGGGAGGCCCCCTGAACCGGGGAACGGCCACCCTCCACATAAACTCCGAGCCCACGGATGCAGATGTATATCTGGACGGGGATAAACAATGCTCCACCCCATGCACCCTGAAAGGGATAAGGGCAGGGGAACACAGGCTGAAGATAGTCAAGGAGCTTTACGGAAAGTGGGAGAAAAAACTCAACCTCAGGGGATGGAGAGAATACGAAATTGAGGCCATCCTGGCACCCTTCGGTTACGAAGTAGTAAAATGCTTCGGAGGATACGGCTGGGGGCCGGGGCGCATGTACTTTCCCTCGGACATAACTAAGGACAAAGAGGGTTTTATCTATGTGGCCGATTGGGGCAACTTCAGGGTAGAAAAATTCTCCCAGGTCGGGAGCTTCGTCTATCAGAAAACGCTGGAAATGCAGCCCACAGGCGTTCTTTATCATCCCGGAAACAACACCCTTTATGTGGGAGGAACTCCCTACCTGAAAAACATGACCCTCTCCCTGAGCATCAACTGGACGGTGGACCTGTCCCTTCTCGCTCCAGGAAAAATGACGGTGGACCCCTCTGGAAAAATTCTCATAGCAGATTCCGTAAACAACAGGATAGTAAAAGTGGACCCGGAGGGAAGGTTCCTTTCCTCGTGGGAAATGGCCTCTTCCAGAGAATATCCAGAGGATATGGAAATAGGCCCCGACGGGAGGCTTTATGTGGTCACATGCCATTACTATAACGACCGGGTGGAGATTTACTCCAGGGACGGAAAAAAACAGGGGGAGTTTACTTACGATATAAATTGTGCCACCTCCATAGCTAAGGACAGGGTAGGACAGTTTTATGTGGCGGGGAGGGATGAAAGGTGGAACGGATGGATTTACAAATTCCTGCCGGATGGAAAGTTCATAATGAAGTTTCAAAAATCCTTGACGGGACAGGAGGATGTAGGTCTTCCCATATCCCTTATAACATACGAAAACGGGGATTTGCTCATCCTTGACGACACGGGGCATAAGGCCTGTTTCTGGAAGCTTTCCGAAAAAACCATAAACCAGGCATCGGCCAGCATTAAGGCCCTTTCCCCAAAAACTCCCTTCCACCACAGGGGCCAGAGGCCAGACCACCTTCCCCTATCGCCTCCTACAAGGAATTTCAGGGAAAAAAGGCTTAGAAAATAACCCACGGAGATAACTCCTGGAGTGGACGAATCCGGAAGCATCAATTGTAAAAATAAAGACCTGCTTCATCCTCTTACTTTATGAGGGACAAAGTCTCCGGGCAAAATTTCCGGGCCAAAGGAAAAACCGGTGGTAAAGGTGGAATTCAGGCTTATAACAACTTATAATCTTAGAAAAGACCGAAGGAGGAATTATGAGAAAGTTTCTTTTCGTTCTTTTGGTGTTCTCTTATGGTCTGGATGTGGGGAACTTCCTCCCTTTCCAACATTTCCATGCTCCGGAAGACCAACTGGCACTGCGAATAAACAAGATTTTTGTCAGCTACGGTTATAAGGCAGGCGAACTCAAAGGGCCTTCCATTATCCTTTAAGTATGAGGAAATTTACTGTTTTATTTTTAACATCCTTCCTCTTTTCGCTCCTGGGGTCTGAAAAGGCTGTCCCCTGGTACCAGAGGGTCCAGGTCTATTCCATGGTGGCGCTGGCAAAGGAGGATGCCTCCCGCCTGCACATTACGGTGAACGGTCTCTGGAACGGATTCTTCGGGGACATTTCTTCCCCCTTCGCCTTCGGAAGAAAGTTGGAGGCCTGGGCCTCCGGCCGCCAATACTCCTCGGACAGGGACTTTGTGAAAGCCCTCCACAGGGATGGCTTCCTGGTGCCGGCTACCATCCTGACCTCCCAGGGAAGGCAGGACATGCAGGGAGAAGGGCTGGAAAAATTCGCCTGCCGGAGCCACGACGGTGCCCTTGCTGACTTCAATCTTGAGACGGGCTCCTTTTTCATGTGCGCCAATAGGACCGCATGGGTAAACTGGATGATAAATCACGGAAGACGGGCCATAGACGCCGAGGCAGACCTCATCGTTCTGGACGAACTCCAGGGAAATTCCTTTTTCCCTAAATTTCAGTGGCTTTCCACTTACCTGCACACCCACGAGCCCGGCTTCTGCTCCCATTGCATTGAGGGCTTCAGAGTTTACCTCAGGGAAAAATACTCCCCTGCTCAGCTCCTTTCCCTTTTCAGGATCGCAGACATAGAAAAGGAAGACCTGGCCGGCAGGATAGCCTCAGGGATGCACCTTCCCTATACGCAGAGAAGAACCCTGGAGCCTTTAACCGACGAATACATAGAATTTCAAACCCTCAGAAACTTCCAGGCCAAAAAGAAGTTAATAGAAACCCTCAGGCAATACGCCAGGGCCAGGGGAAAGCAAATTCCTATAAGCGCCAATGTCTTCGCCCTGGGAAGCGATAGGGGAGGTGGCTATTGGGTAAAGGGGCTTATATATGCGGACCTGCTGGATCTGCTGACCTTTGAAAATACCTACACGGCGGCGGAGGAGAATCCCATAGTCCCCTTCCCAAGGAACAAGTGGGTGGGCTGGGAAAAACTCGCCAGGGCCATGACGGGCTCACGGTTCGTAATTCTGCCGGACACCAGGGAGATAACCCAGCTGGTTCAGGACCGACAGCGGGGTAAAACCCACAAAAACTATCTGGCCATCCATTTCGCCGAGGCCTACGCCATGGGAGGGGCTTACGCCATCTATTACATCTACGGACTGGGTGACATAAAGGAGTGGGAAGACTGCGGCAGAATCGCCGATTTTGTGCTGAAAAACAGGGATGTTTACGAGGCCTCTGCGGACCGGGCCGAAACAGCCATCCTCCTGCTCTACGGACAGGGCCTCTACCGCCGCATCAATTCCTACCTGGGCCTTGCCCAGGCCCTTTACGAATCCAGCATCCCCTTTGATGTGGTCTTCGGGGGAGGAGGGAGGTTTTTGAAAAACCGCCTGAGAGAGAACTCCCTGAAGGGCTATCGCCTGGTGTTCGTCCCCTCCATCCAGGGAGCCTCTGATGTTCAGCTTCAAAACTTAAAGGAGTATGTGAGGACAGGGGGAATCGCAGTGGTCTTTGAGGCGGAAATCTTTGGCCTTTCGGGACAGGGGTTTTTCCCCTACGGAGGTGGAGGTTTCCTCCTAATCCCCACCTGGAGATATCAGGGAAAGGAATGGGACATAGGGAGTTACTACTTTTTTTCCTACGACGACGGGGTGAGAAAAACCCTGGCACAAATCGTGGAGGAGATAAACCCTGGCTCTTCGGCTCTTAGGGTGCAGGACAGAAGGGTGGTGGCCTATCCCTATTATTACTCCTCCAGGCACCTTATAGCAGTACATCTCATAAATTACCACCACAACCTGGAAACCGACAGGGTAAACATAAGGGAAAACCTGACTATAAAGCTGAGGAAACCTTCCTTCTCCTTCCTGCCCAGGGCGGTCTTTCTCTCTCCGGAAGGCGAAAAACTTCCTCTAAGTGTTTCCCTTAAGAGAACTATCTGGAAATCATAGTACCCCGTCTGTCCACTTATGGGTTGGTCCTGGTGGGAAGGAGTTTCTACCGGAGCCGTTAAAATCTTCTAAGAAAATCAAGTTTCCCTGCGGAAAATGGGTTCGTAGTGCTTCGCCATCCCCTTCAGGAGGGAAATTTCCTCCTCTTTAATGGGGGTATATTTCAGGGCCAGGGTAAGGGCGAGCTTAAAAAGGTTGGAATCAGCGGGGGGGGACCGTGGCTACTACGGGCCGGGAAAGGGTAAATCTCAAGGCAAGGGAAGCCTCCTTCGGGTGGGAGACCGGCTCATACCAAAGCCGTTCAAAGGTCCTCTTTGCCCCCTTGCGCCAGCGTTGTTTGGCCAATGCCTTTATGGCTAAAACAGCCACTCCCTTTTGCCTTGCCCTTTCAATGAGCTGAGGGCCGAAATTCCCCCTGAAGTACATGACGAAGTTCACTGGATAAAGGACCGAATCAAATTTAACCCTGTCCAGCAACGAAAGGGCCGCCTCCTCCGAATGGGCGGAAAAACCTATGAAGCGTATAAGCCCCTTCTGCCTGGCTTTAAGAAAGAAATCCATGGCTCCTCCGGGGGCAAGGATTTTCTCCACATACTCCATTTTGGAAATTGCGTGAAATTGATAAAGGTCAATGTAATCGGTCTGAAGTCTCTTCAGGGAAGAATAAAACTCCTTCTCCGCCCCCCTGGCATCCCTTTTGAGGGTTTTGCAGGCAAGGAAAATCCTCCTCCTGTATTTTCTCAGGGCATTTCCAAAAAGGACCTCCGAGTCTCCATAGGTGGGGGCCACATCAAAATAGTTTACTCCGTGGTCCACAGCCCAGCTCACTATGTTGTTTACCTGTCCCCGCGGAAGGTTCATAACGCTGGCCCCTCCAAGCCCTACGATGGAAAGTTCAATGCCCTTTCTGCCGTAAGGGCGCCTCTGCAAAACCCCATCCTTTGCCCAAAGATTCCTCCAGCCAACAAAGCTTCCCAGGCTCAGGGTGCCCAGTATAAATTCAAAAAATTCTCTTCTTTTCATGTCGCCTCCAGGGAAATTTTAACAGATGTAAAACCAGAGGGAAACCTCGGGGCCTGCGGGATTAAATTTCATGAAACATTAAACCCGGGCAATTTCTGGTAAAATTGACCTGTGGCTAAAGTAGAAATATACAGGGTAAGATGGTACGACGAAAAGAGGCTCAGGGAAGTGGTGGAGAGGATTTTCTCCCCAAGGAAAGGCTTTATCTCCAGGGGGGACAGGGTGCTAATAAAACCCAACATGCTGGCACCTTCCAGGCCCGAAAAAGCCGTAACCACCCATCCTGCCCTGGTGAAGGTGGTGGCAGAAAAACTCCTGGACCTGGACGCCAGACCCGCCATAGCTGACTCCCCTGCCCTTTCCAGCGCCGAAAAAGTGGGAAAGCTCTCCGGCCTCAGGGATGTGGCGGAGGAGCTGGGAATTCCTCTGCTTGAGCTTGACTCTCCCGTGGAGGTTAAGACCCGGAGTTTTTTCAGGAAAGTTGAGGTAAGTAGAAAAATTTTTGAATTTGACCACATAATAAACCTGCCCAAGTTCAAAACCCACACCCAGATGGTGCTAACCCTGGCGGTGAAAAACATGTTCGGCACTGTGCCAGGGAGGCTAAAGGCAGAATGGCATGTAAGGGCTTCAAAATACCTGGACTTTGCCCGGATGCTTTATTCCGTCTTCAGCGTAAGGCCTCCCCTGCTCAACATAATGGACGGGATTCTGGCCATGGAGGGAAACGGTCCTCAGAACGGGAATCCGTATCCCTTGGGTTTTATATTAGCCTCTGAGGACGGTCTCGCCTTAGATTATGTGGCTTCCAGGATGGTTAAGGCGGAAAAGAAGGTTTACCTTATGGAGGTTGCCAGAAGGGAGGGCTTGCTTCCAGAAATCGTCCTGGGAGGAGAATACCGGCGGGTTCCTGAGGTAGATGACTTCTCCCTCCCCTCCACCACGCCCCTCTCCCCTTCCTTAGCCAGGAGGCTTCTGCGCCGCTCCCTTCCAAAGCCCAAAATACTTCCTGAAAAATGCACTGCCTGCGGAATATGTCAGGAGGCCTGTCCTACGGGTTCCATTCTTAAAGTGGGAAAGGAGCCTAAAATAAATTACGACACCTGCATAAGTTGCTTCGTCTGTCAGGAGGTTTGTCCCTTTGATTCCATCCAATTCACCCAGGGAATTCTGAGAAGACTATTTCAGGGTTAGAGGGTTGGGAACCCTCCCCAATTCTCTAAGGATTATGAGCCACTCTTCCCCACAAACTTGGTTCCGATAAACAGCAAAACCAGGAAAATCGTTCCCAAAATTATGAAGGGAAGATATCCTTTCAGGATCTTTCTTCTTTTTAAAATATCAAGAACCTCTGCCCTTTCCCTCAAAATTTCTCTGGTGGTGGAAAGGGAAATATAGCCGGAAATGAGGAGCGCCTCCTCCAGGCAGCGGAGGGCGCTTTGATACCTTCCTTGATTTTTATCCTCCCTGGCTTTTTCAAGTAGCTCCTCCATCCTATTTTTAGCATCCTTCAGAAAAGAATAGATCACTGTGATACCGCTCCATCCTTTCCTACTCCTGCTGAGAACCACGAAATCTTCCTCCCCGTTTCCATCCAGATCGGCCTTGATCACCTTTTCCGCTATGTTGTAAGGAAGTCCTGCCAAAGAAAAAGAAAGGTCCAGGCAGGGGGGGTAAATTTCAACTGGTCCGAGCCTTCCGCCCACCACAAGAAGAACCCCATTGCTGACAGCCAAGGCTGGCTCGTAGGGCAGGAAAGCCTCCTCAAGCCTCGGTGTAACGCCTCCGGAGAGAAATATAAGTTTTCCGCTATCCCTATCCACAGACAAAACCACCCACACCCTATCGCCCAGCCTTCCAAGAGCTTTTATCTGGCCCTTTACCTGCCTGCAGGCACCGGAAAAGCAAACTCTGCCCGGCTCCGGAGAGAAAATAAGGCCCTTTTTATCCCACCATGCCAGATTTTCTTTCAGGGAAGTATATTTCACCTCCGGTCTAAGCGGATATAATTTCCCATTATAAAACCAGTTCCTCCCTACCACCACATTCTTTCCGGTAAGTATAACCTCAGAGGGAAACCTCAACCTTCTTCCGCCCAGACACTCAACCCCGTCAGAATAAAGAAGGCACAGGTCCCCCCACATGGGGTACACCTTCAAGGGATTGGAAGGGTAGGCTTTGATGGTCTTACCCTTTAAGTCGACAATACCTCCCCTGGTGGAAAAGACAAGCTTGCCCTTCCAACAGAACATCCTTTGAGGAGAAAAGTTGAGCCTCTTAACTCTGAGGAATTTTCCATTTTTAAGCCACTGTACTTCTCCGGAGGAGAGCAAATACAAGTACCCACAGTAGGCCAGGTCCGATACGCCCTTTATGCGATAGGTCCTCTGCGCATATGGAAAAACCCCGGAAAATAATCCCAGCACTATGCTAAAAAACAAGCCTGTAGGTCTCAATCTTGCCTCCCATCACCCTTGAAATTAAATCCTTCCTCTTATCCACCATGAAAAAACCTCCCCTGGCTTTCATTATTTTAGCTATTCTGCATTCTTTATCCAAAATGATTACAAGGCTTCCCACGGGCCGAACCACCGCCACGGTGGGATCCTCCTTCCACCTCTCTTCCCTTACCACAATAATATAGTAATCTCCCCACTTAGAAGCAAAACCTGGGCTTATTTTTAGGAACTCCTCTTTGCCCAGAGAGACAGGAATCAAAGGAAGTTTCTCATCCCTTAACATTTCCAGGTCATCGTTAAAAACCCTCAGGTGCCCTGTTGAAGTTATTAAAAATATGGGCATATGCGAAGGAAAACTACAAGTCCAGGGGAAAAAAGTACTGCCAAAGTCCCTCCATGCCAACTCCCTTTCAATCTTCCAGGTTCTAAGGTTTATCTTTAAAATACCGCTTCTATGTCTCAACCTTCCCCAAACTTCACTCCAGGTAATGAAAGCCACATCTCCCTTTATCTTGTAGACCTGAGGATAAACGAAGTGCCCAAAGAAGTAAAGGTGAGACAAGGTTTTTCCCCTGGAGGAAAGAAGGCCTACCACCGCTCTCCAGTCGGAAAAGCCCTGGTAAAAAAATCCGTTCTCAACCTGAGGAGCCATAAATAGAAGACCATAGGGAGTCTGGAAAAAATGATCAGGGCAGAAGCCTATTTTTTCCTCTCCCTTTAGTTTAAAAACTCCGTTTTCCATTTTATAAATTCTCAAAAGCCTATATCCAAGAGAGGACCTATATATCGGGGAAAGTTGATAAATCAGAATTTTTTCTCTTCCCCACGAAACATCCCAGGAGAAACCCGAAAGCAAAGGGAGCGGAGGTTCTACGGGAATGACCCTTTTAAGTCCCTCTCTGGAAAAGGAAACAAGAAATTTCTTTGTCAAAAGGAAAAGCTTACCCCCCTTGATTTTCTTTTCTTTGGAGGGAACGGGAAAATAGAAGCTTCCGTCGGCTCTAACCGCTATATAACGGCCTCTGTAGAGAAAAATTGAAAAGCCATCAAGGATTTCCTTCTGCAAAGCCCCTGAAAAACTCCATACCCCCTCTCCTTCTCTTGTCAGGCCAAGGCCCCACAAAAACCATCCCGCCAAAAAAAGCCCCACGCACCTCCTCATATCGTTTTTATTATAAATCAAAAATGACTGGGAGGCAATCCCATATGCGAAGTAAGTCCACTTTAAGGGCTTCTCCCCTGGCCAGCCTTATCATTTCGTCCCATCGGGACTTCGCCCCCAGGGAAAACATCCTCTTTGTGCAGAACCTGCCGATGCGGGGTTCCCTGGCGAAGCTTACCTTCCTTCTATCTCCATAGATGTTCTGGATTATGCAATGATAAGAACTGACAGGCGAGCAGCTCCCCCAGTATGTAATTGTGGTAGTATACAGGATAAAGGGCTATGTGGATTTTGGCCGCCCGATCCGGCTCGTTTCTCCCCTCCGGCCTGAGGAGGCGCTGGTACTTTTCCTTGTACTTCCACCGGAGGAGGTTGAGAGCCTGGGAGAGGTCGGAATACATATATGGTGGCTCTCTCCTTCTGGGTTCTCCATTTCTCTTTTCTTGTTCACATGCTGCTAATCTGATAAAATAGAGACTAAATTAACAGAAGGAGGAAGTCATGAAGAAAAATTTCAATTCAATGGATGAAGTTCTTGATTTTGCAATAGAAAAGGAAAGAGAAGCTGCAGAATTTTACATTTACTGGGCAGATAGGGTCTCGGACAGGACCCTGAAACAGGTTCTTTTGCGTTTCGCAGAGGAGGAAAAAAAGCACGAAAGGAAGATAAAAAAGGTCAAAAAAGGGGAAGTTGTTTTGAAACCGGAGGGGAAAATTCTGGACCTGAAAATCTCCGATTATCTAAGTGAAACAAAACCCGGAGAAGAAATGGATTATCAGGAGGCTTTGAGGATTGCAATGCAGAGGGAAAAGGAATCGTTCAGATTATATATGAACCTGGCAGAGTCTGTTCCCGATGAAAATCTAAGAAACCTTTTTCTGGGGTTGGCTCAGGAAGAAGCCACACACAAACTAAGACTTGAGACCCTGTACGACGAGATTGTTTATTCTGAAAACTGATTAAGCCTTTACCAGGTAATTTCTCATCATACCGAGGTCCTCATGTTCCAGATTGTGGCAGTGGTACAGGTATAGTCCTGTGAAATCCTCAAATTTCATCAGGACCTTCACCCGCATTCCTGGCATCAGCAGCACCGTATCCTTCCATCCACTGTCTATAAATCCGTCCCTGATTGTCTCCCAGCCAATAGAAGGAGTTCTTTCTATAACCTGAAATTGAAGGCCGTGAATATGAACTGGATGGGGCATCTGCATCATGCCTCCCATCATTCCCATACCACCTGAAGCGTTGACCAGTTCCCATACTTCAAGGGTGTTCAGTTTTACTATTTCGTCCTTCGCCACAGCGGTCATCTGGAATGTCCGACCGTTTATGGTGGGTCTCATGCGCCTCATTTCAAACCTGAAGGTTCTCGGTGAATTCTTATTTACGGCTTCCCCAAGGTTGTAATGTTCTATTCTGGAGAGTTTCTCCGGAAGTTTTAAGCTATTTTTAACCCGGCGGGTTATTTTTACCCTGAGCACATCCAATTCTTCTCCGTTGTCCGGCACATTTCCTCTCCCCATCCTTCTGCCGCGATCTCTTCCCATCATTCCGCCACCCATACCTCCAGTTGCTGCTCCTGAGAAAGCGAGGCTTTTGAGTACAAGCTCGTCGCCTGGATTTAAGTTTGTAAAGTCAACCCATAGGTCCACCCTTTCCGCAGGGCCGAGCATTATGTAGTTCTTCGTTATGGGCTTTTCAAGCAGGCCTCCGTCTGTTCCTATTACAGTCAAAGGCATACCATTGCTCCAGGCAAGTTTGTAAATCCTTGAGTTTGAGCCGTTGAGTACCCTCAGGCGGTAAACCGAGGTGCTAACATTCAGGGTGAAATTGGGCTGTCCATTTACAAGAATCTGTTCTCCCAGGAAACCCCTCATCCGCTCCATCATTCCTCCCATAAGATAAACGAGCTGATTTCGGCCGTTGAAGGTTCTGTCCTGAATTACTATGGGAACATCAAACTCCTCCCGGGGAAGGGGAAGGGAGTTTTCTTCCTCGTCGGTTATAAGAAGCAGCCCTGCCAGACCCATGTATACCTGGGGACCGGTTCTTCCGTGGGGATGAGGATGGAACCAGTAGGTTCCCGCCCTGTTTTTAATTTCAAATTCGTAAACATAACGCTGCCCTTTCTTTATTACAAATCTTGGGTGTCCGTCAGCTTCCTGAGGAACATGTAGCCCATGCCAGTGAACTATAGTTTTATCCGGTATATGGTTGTAGAATATTATCCTTACCTTCTGCCCTTTTTTAAAGCGGAAGATAGGACCTATGTAGGTATTTTTCAGCTCCTGAATTGTTCCCGGGGGTCCCTTTACAAGTTTCGCCCTGTATTTCCACACCTTAGTGTATTTTCCGGGCAGGATAGGAATTTCGGACTCAAGGGCGGTTAGTTCTATTTCAACATCAGGCTGAAAATTAGGATTTCCCATGGAAATGGGCTTTTCGTCCCGCAGAAATTTGGGGAGCAGAAAACTTCCTGCCAATCCTGCGGAACCCACCGCTGCTTTTTTTATAAATTCCCTCCTTTTCATGGTACCTCCTTAAAATTTATTTTATCCCGCAGGCATGAATTTCCTGAGGGTTTGACTGTTTACAGCTACTATTACGGTGCTTAAAGACATAAGGACCGCACCAAAGGCAGGGTTAATGAGCACGCCAGCCCAGTACAATGCTCCAGCGGCCAGAGGTATAGTGACGATATTGTATCCCGCAGCCCACCAGAGGTTTTGTACCATTTTCCCGTAGGTCCTTCTGGAAATATCTATTAACTGAGGCACTGCTTCCGGGTCGTTTTTTACAAGGATAAGGTCAGCGCTTTCTATTGCCACATCCGTTCCCGCCCCAATGGCTATCCCAACATCGGCGGTAACCAGGGCCGGGGCGTCGTTTATTCCATCTCCCACCATGGCCACCCTGTAGCCCTGTTTTTTAAGCAACTCTATCTTTTCAGCTTTTTCATGGGGTAATACCCCTGCAAAGTACTGCTCTATGCCCAGTTCCTCTGCCACCCATTTTGCAACTTCCTCGCTGTCTCCTGTAAGCATAAAGACCTTTATCCCCATCCCCTTTAACTTTGAGATGGCCCGCCTTGAGCTTTCCCTTATTCTGTCGGAAAGGGTAATTATACCCACCAGCTCACCGTCCACCACAATGTAAACAGGGGTTTTTCCTCCTTTGGTGAATCTTTTAAACTCCTCCGCAGGTTCTATCCCCAGCTCATCAAGGAGATTGGCTCCCCCCAGATAAACCTTTTTGCCTTCTACTTCTCCGTAAACCCCCTTTCCTGGAATAGCCCTGAAGTTTTTAACCTGCCGGGGAGGAACTTTCTTGCTCTCAGCGTATTCGCTAATGCTTCTGGCTATTATGTGCTCTGAATTTTGCTCTAAGGAATGGGCAAGGGAAAGGAGCTCCGCTTCATCCACTTTTGAGAAAACTTCGCTTACCCCAAATTTCCCCTCCGTAAGGGTTCCGGTTTTGTCAAAAACCACGGCATTGGCGTCCTTTACCAGCTCAAAGGCTTTGCGGTCCCTCACAAGAATTCCCCTCCTGGCGGTAATGGCTGTGGAAATTGCTACAACCAGCGGTATGGCCAGACCAAGCGCATGGGGACATGCAATGACAAGCACGGTTACCATCCTTTCAAGGGCAAAATCCGGCGATTTTACGAAAGCCCACACCGCAAAGGTAATCGTCCCTGCCAGGAGCGCTACATAAAACAGAACAGCAGCCGCCCTGTTGGCAAGGTCCTGAGTCCTTGACCTTGATTCCTGGGCCTTCTTAACTATGTTTAGCACCTGGGAAAGATAGGTATCCTCTCCAACTTTTTCTATCTTGACCTTTAAGACTCCGCTTCCGTTTATTGCCCCTCCTATAACCTTGGAGCCTGGCAATTTGTGGACAGGAGCGGATTCCCCTGTGAGCAGAGATTCATTCACATGGGATTCTCCCTCCTCTACCCTTCCATCCGATGGTATTTTCTCACCGGGTCTTACGAGGACCAAATCCCCTGGCCTCAGTTGAGATACCATTACATCTTTAATCTCCCCGGTTTCCAGCACCAGATGGGCGTGGGTGGGCATAATCTTTACCAGCTCCTCCAGGGCACGGGATGCGCCCATAACGCTTTTAGCTTCTATCCAGTGGCCGAGAAGCATGATGTCTATTAATGTAGCAAGTTCCCAGAAGAACTCATTTCCGTGCAAAAATAGAACCGATAGGATTGAATAGAAAAAGGCCACGGATATGGCAGTTGCTATAAGGGTCATCATTCCAGGGAGTCTCTTTTTTATTTCCGAAGCGGCGCCTTTCAGGAATGGCCATCCTCCATAGAAATATACTGCTGAGGATAGAGCTATTATTATTTCAAGCTGGTAGGGAACCTTAAGGGAAAACCCAAACCATGACTGGACCATGGGGGAAAGGGCGAGGATGGGGACAGTTAGAAGAAGAGAGATGAAAAATCTGTTTTTAAATTCCTTTATATGATGTGCGTGGCCGCCCACTTGGTTTTCCCTGTGTTTCCTATGTTCCATTTCCGGGGCAGAATTCTCCCCTTTTATGTCGTGTTGTTTATGTTCCATTTTTCCTCCTAAGCGAAATTTTCCTCAAGCCAGAGCAGTATTTCGTCCCTGACCTTCCGGAATTTTGCCATGATCTCCTCAGGGGTTCCCTCCGCCCGGGATGGGTCCTCAAAACCCCTGTGGAGATATTTTTTCCCCGGGAAAAAGGGGCAGGTTTCCTTAGCGTGGTCGCATACGGTTACCACGATGTCAAAGATACGGCCTTTAAATTCTTCAATGCTTTTGGAGCGATGGGACGAAATGTCCACCCCGATTTCCTTCATTGCCTCTATGGCGTAGGGGTTAACCTTTGTGGCAACAATTCCTGCACTCGCTGCCTCGTATTTGTGGCCGTAAAAATGACGAAGCAACCCTTCTGCCATCTGAGAGCGGGCGGAATTGTGGGTGCATATAAAAAGCACCGATTTCCTACGCCTCATTTAATTCAATGGAATAGGTAAGCTCTGCGGTCCTCCTCAACATCTCGGACACCGAACAATATTTCTCCTGGGAAAGCCTGACCGCCTTTTCTATTTTTTCAAGTTGAAGCCCATTGCCCGTGAACCTGTATGTAATGTGAACCTTTGTATAAACCCTGGGATGCTGGGAAGCCCTTTCGGCGGAGACCACGATTTCCATTCCCTTTACCGGATGCTTCATCTTTTTCAGGATGGCCACCACATCCATGGCAGTACATCCTCCCAGGGCCACCAGGACAAGTTCCATGGGCCTCGGCCCGGCGTCCTCCCCTCCGTGCAGGCTGGAGGAATCCATTATTATCCTGTGTCCTGAAGGTGGTAAGGCTTCAAATTTCATCCCGCCAAGCCAGTGGAATTTAACCTTCATAGGTCCTCCTCTATCATATCTTTAATTGAAATTTCGTCAAGGAAGTTCTCAATGCACGACTTAAGCTTTAACCACACCTTCCTGGTTTTACATCTGGAAGTGAAGGGACAGGAAGAGGGGTCCTTAACACAGGGCACCAGGTTGAGGTTCTCGTGAATTCTGGCAATGTCCATGAGGGTAATTTCGGACGGTGAAAGGGCGAGGCTATATCCCCCTTTAGCCCCTCTTATGCTCTTTATCAAACCGCCTTTTTCAAGCTCCAGAGCCAAGGGACGAAGGTAGAGGGAAGATACGCCGAGGTCCCTGCCCAGTTCCGTGGTATTCACCACCCCACCTCGTTCCGCCAGGGCCACTATCAACCTTGAAGAATATCTAAGTTTAGTGGATATTTTCATAAAGTAATTGTAATTGAAAAAATAACATTTGTCAAACTCCTGCTTAATAGTTGTAGTTCCTTTATTGATTACATTAAGGGAGAAACCAGAACAAGATGGTAGAACTCCCCCATTCTGCTTGCCTCGTTTATGCAAGGTATCAGTCTCAGTGTTCCGCACTTCAAGGCAGTCCCTGAAGTACTGCTCATTGGTATTAAGTGAAATGGCAATGAAGTTGATCCTATCCTTGAATCCTTCGTAAAGCTCCTTCATTCTGGACTCCAGGCCACAACGCCGGCGTGTGTTCCTCCAGAAGATTAAAAGGAAAGTTTTCCCTTAAAATCAGCCCGTGTATAGGTTTTACCATCCGGAGCTTTGAAGGATATATTCTGACATTTTTCAGGGATTGCAGTAGCCCTGGCCATGGGAACAATTACAAGAAAGAGAATTGCGATAGTTACAATGGTTAAGACTAATGCGATTCTTTTCATTATTTACCTCCTCTATTATTATTGGCGAAATTATAAATAAATTAATTCAGAAAATTAAAAAATGAAAAGGGGGGATGAATCCCCCCTTATTTGAGAAATTAGTATGTTGTTTTTTTACTCAGATAGATTTTCCTGATAAGGTCAATGAGTATCAAGCCTCCACCTATTATCATCATACCGTCCGGGATAATTCTTATCTTTATCCATCCCATAACCGGCAAAAGTGCTTCTCTGGTCTTTGCGAAGTAATAACCAACGTCGTGTGCGAGTTGAGCCTGTTTGAAGCCGATAATTACAGTGGGAACTGCGAAGAGAATTACTCCAATGGTGAGTAACCAAAATCCCCATTTGCTCAACTTCTCTGTCCAGACAAGACCCTTTACCAGTGAATTGGACCTCGCCACGAGGTAAAGAAACGCAATGGATATATAGCCAAAGGCACCGAGAAGAGCAATGTGAGCGTGTGGCATTATAAGATAGGTTCCATGGGCATAATAATCAATGGTTGGAGTATTTATCACCATTCCAAAGAATCCTGCCCCCAACCAGTTGAGGAATGCAGACCCCGCAAGCCACATGAATGGGATGGTAAAGGCAAATCCCTGTTTAGAGGCAACACGTTCTCGCTGATGTTTCCATGCCTCTATCATCATAATTACAAGGGGCAATGGTTCAAGCGCTGAGAAAATTCCCCCCACTGCGATCCAGTACTGGTCAAGGCCCTGCCACCAGTAGTGATGTCCGACTCCAAGCACCCCTGTCATCATTATCAGGAAAATTTCAAAAAGCATAATTCTTTCCGCGGTCTTTCGAGAGAGCAAGCCTATGGCTACAGAAAGGTAAGCAAGTGCACCAGCTGCAAAGAGCTCAAATGTGAGTTCCACCCAGAGATGGACCACCCACCACCTGTAGTAATCTCCAACTGTGAAATTGGGCATGATTTTCGTCAGGGGCATCATTCCCGCTATGTAGAGGGTTGCAATGCCGAAGGCTGACCATATTATGACCCCGAGCATCACGCTGTTTTCCTTCGCCTTTCTGATGAGGCTGAAGACAAGGAGGAACCAGAGAACAAGTCCCAGCACCAGTGCAATGTCCCATAACCTTCCCAGGTTCAGAAATTCTCTTCCCTCATTTCCCAGCCAGAACCAAATATCTCTGAGCTGCCCGGTAGCTCCGAGGTATATTCCTGCAATTCCACCCAATCCTACTACCACCAGGGCTATCCACAGAACGTCCACAAGCCATGGGAACTTAAGGTCTTCTCCTGCTACCAGAGGAGCTATCAGCAGTCCACCTACAAGCCACCCTATAGCGATCCAGAGAATGGCGAGATTTATGTGTATTGCCCTCATTGCGTTGAAGGGCAGAATATTCTGGGAAAAGACAAAATCGCTTACGGGATCAGAATAAATATGGGCCAGATATCCCCCTATTACAAGCTGAACAAAGAACAAAAGTGCGACAATTGGCACATACTTTAGAAGTTTCAACTGGGAAGGGAAAAGCTTTGTTATCTCCAGAGGTTTTTCAAGGGGTTCATCTTTCTTTAAGATATATTCATAGGCAAGAAATATAACCAGTATGGTGAATGTCCACAGCAATAAGAATTCCCAAAGTGAATAAAAGTGGTTTGTCCATGAAGAGCGCTGGTCAACGAGGGGTTCGGGTGGCCAATCGTTGGACCAGGTGCGATTTGTTCCCGGTCTTAAGGAAGACTGGACAAGCTGTGACCAGTCGATAAAAGCAGCGATTTTTACTGCTTCCTCTGGTTTTATCACCTTTCCTCGCCACGCCCTTTGTCTGTCGCCGTTCACCAGAAAGTTCACCAGATATTCTCTGTTCCTTTTGAAGGCTTCTGCTGAAGCATCGGTGTATGTAACGCCCTCTTCCTTTAAGCTGGTTTGCTCCCTTATATCCTGTTTGACACGTTCTTTTACAGATCCAAGTTCGATAGAGGTTAGTTCAGAGCGGGATTTGTTGAAGAGTTCTCTTGCGTAATATTCGTAAAGAAATTCGGCTCTCTTGTGAAAGAACTCAGTGGAGAAATCAGGGCCAAGATAAGCCCCCATTCCGAGGATAGTTCCGTAGTCCATAAGATCAAATTCCTGAAAATATGCTTTTCCCTGAACCACATCATCGTAGGTGTAGAGTACTTCTCCAGAGGCGGATTTTACCTCTTTGGGTATAGGAGGCACTTCCTTCGCCAGATTGGCGGTGAACACGATGAGAGCTGTTACCACAATGATGGCAACAAACCAGAACCCAACATATAAACCTTTTCGGCTCATAAGCCTGTCAAGAATGGATTGTTTCATTTATCCTCCTTTTTAGTCTAATAGCCTTTTCTCCCCCTCCAGTTCCTTTATATGGGTTATATCCTGAGTTACCTCTATGCATCCCAGATAGTTTCCCTTTTCGTCCCTAACAGGGAAATACCTTATGTAAACATACCTTCCCTGAAAATCGATCCAGAACTCTGCCACATCCCGTTTTCCTGATTTGAACTCATCCAGGATTTTGTTTACAACATGAACTGACTTCTGAGGATGGCAGAGCTGAACTTTCCTTCCGATTACGGCCTCTGTTCGTATGAAGATCCGGGCCGGAGCTTCGTTGAAGTATTTAACGGTATCGTCCTTATCTATGAAGGTGATGTCAATGGGGATAGTATTTAGTATGGCTTTGAGCTCTTCTATTTTAAGTTCGCCTGTGGGGAACCTGATAATCCCATCAGCTAAGGGCTTTTCCCTTTCTGTCTCGGCCTCCTTTATTTTTTGTGTTTCCTGGTGATAAGTGTAGCCAATTTCGTCAAAGCCCTTCCTTATCTTTTCCCATTCAGCTGGAGTTATTAGTTTTAAGGCCGTAGGGAAGAGTATGTTGTTTTCCTTAAAAAAGTGACTGGTAAGGGTGTCAAACAGCCGGGAAACTGTTGCGAAGAATTTTCTGCGCAGTTCTTCAGAGTTTTTGAAATTTTTATCCTCGACAATGGAATAGAGCTCTTTCTTTATAGCTCTTATCTGGTCATGTTCCATCCACATTATCTGTGGAGGCTGAGTTACTCCGTGCTTCTCTATATAAGGGAACAAAACGTTTTCTTCTCTCAGATAGTGATTCTCAGATTCCTTGAGTTCCTGAATCATGGGAAAAATCCTATCAAAATTATCGGAAATTTTCAAGTTTTCTGCAAGGGTCTTCAATTGTTCTGTTTTCTGTAAGAATATTTTGTGCTCTTCCATAAGTATTGCTATGGGATGGTCTGGGGGCAGGGATGTTTCTTCCTTAAGGTATTCCCGAAATACCTGAAGATGAACTTCGCACAGCTTCTGGATCTCCCAGGGGGGTATTCCCTCATTTATAAGTTCCTGCTCGACGAGGGATATTTCCTCTGCAGAAACGCCCTTTATTACTTCCTTAAATTGAGCCTTTACCTTTTTGGGGTCTTCGCCTCTGTGAAGACGCCTTATAAGCTCCTTTATTTTTTCCCTTCTTTTCCCGAGCATTTCGCTCATTTTTTCCTCCTTTATGAATTTATTTTTGATTTTAAGCTATCTATAAAGCCTGCACCTATAACGAGAAGATCCATGTTATAAAACGCTGCTACCTGGCCGGGGGTAGGAGCGAATTGCGGGTGGTAGAATTCCACCTCAATTTCCTTTTCCTCTGAGTTGAAAAATACCCTGGCAGGTGCAGGTTTGTGATTGTATCTGATTTTAACCAGGTATTCTCCGGAGCTTTTTCCTCTCCAGATAAGTGGTTTTACCGTTATGTTTCTGAAAAAAGCGCTATTTCTTTCTCCTACAACAATAAGATTTTTTTCCGGTTCAATTTTAATAACATAGAGAGGAGAGGAGGATGGGATTCCTATACCCTTTCTCTGTCCGATTGTATATTTAATAAATCCATCGTGATAGCCCAGGTGATTTCTTTCCAAATCCACTATAATTCCCCTCTCCACTTTTAGATTATAATTTTTTCTAAGGAATTCCAAATAACCATCTTCTCCAACAAAACACACATCCTGGCTTTCTTTTTTGGGTCTCAGGGGAAGTTTTGCCTGTTTTGCTATTTCTCTTACCTCTTCTTTTTTAAAGTTGCCCAAAGGGAAGATTATAGATTTGAGGTTGGTGGGTTCTATCAAAGACAGGAAATATTCCTGAGATTTTTTTGTGTCCCTTGCCGGTGTTAAAAAGGGCTCGTCGTTTTTATATGAAATCCTTGCGTAGTGACCTGTGGCAAGATATGTGGCACCGAGCTCCTTCGCCTTTTTTAAAAATAATCCAAATTTTATTTCTCTATTGCACAGAGCACATGGGTTTGGAGTTCTGCCATTCATATATTCCCTGGCAAAGTAATCGACCACTGCCTTTTTGAACTCCTCAGTATAGTCAAAAACAAAATGGGGAATTCCTATTGATTCTGTTACTCTTCGGGCGTCTTCAATATCCTCAAGTCTGCAACATTTGGAAACTTCAGGAAATAGCTTGAGGGAGACTCCGATTACCTGGTATCCCTGTTTTTTTAATAGATAGGCGGCAACAGAAGAGTCTATCCCTCCGCTCATCCCAACTACAACTTTCGCTTTCATTTTTTCCTCTTCAGAAACTTTGAATGGGCTTCGCATAAAACATAGGGAAAATCCCTTTGTGCCCTGAGAAGGTCCTTTTGCCAGTGGGCGTTGAAGAGAGAACAATTCGGGTCGGAGCAAAATGGATCCCCTGTTTCGTAAAAAAACCATGCCTGCAGAAGTATTCCTGCAAGCACCCTGGGTAATCTATCGTCGTCCAGTCCGGTTAATGCATGCTCCCTCAGCTCTTCATGAAGTGGGATACCCATCCCCTTTGCTATGTAGAATTCCCTGGGGCGGGCAGGGGCTTCTATCATGCCGGGGAGTGAGATAATGACAGGGAAGCTGAAGGTAGCGTATCTTAAATGATATCTTTTTTCTGCTTCGTCGAAGGAGGCGATATAATCCATGGTTATGAAGACCGGTTTTTCTGTTAGCCAGGAAATGTCAAATGTGAAGACCTGACCCCGAAGGAGGTAGGAGTAAAGGGGGCCGTCGTAGACAGAACCTTTTCCACAGAGGCAGTTGGTGAGTTTTCTCTCCTCGAATTTAACTTCCATTGGAAGTGGGTTGGTGTTAAGTTCCCGGGTTTCTGGTCGGATAGTTCTTATAGTAGCGAAGTTTTTCCCAAGTTCGGGTTTCTCCTTAATGGGGCAGGGGGCAGGGAAAATTTCCCCAACCCCCCATTTGTGAAGGTATGTGAGGGAGCTCCGAATTAATTCCTTTTTTAGTTCACAGAAGAATATTTTCATTTCAGGATTTTTAACGCCTCATCAGCAGCTTTCTTTCCTGAAAGTAGCATTGCACCGAAGGTTGGTCCCATCCTCGGGAGTCCGTAGGTGGTGGAGACAGCCATTCCTGCAACTATCAGCCCAGGGTGTACTTCCCCTGTATATTCAACAACCAGGTCCTCTGATTTTTCTACCCACATTCCACCGAATCCCTTTGTTTTAAGAACCCCACGTTCTTCCAGTTTTCTTACCACAAAGGCATCGTGTCCTGTGGCATCGATTACAACCTTCGCCTCAAGAGCTACAGGGTCAACGCAGGTTATCTGACGGGGTAGGGCGCTTACAGGTGTCCAGTTGACCACAATTCCTGCGACCCTACCTTCTTCTCTCAGCACTACATCCTCAAATTCTGTCATGTTCTGAACTTTTACCCCGGCATCGCAGGCAGCGGCTATCAACTTCGAACAAGCATGCGGTCCATCCGCTACGCAGAGACCCTTCTGAATTTCCTTGTAAGGAATTCCCAGTTCACGGAGCACTTCCTCTCCCGGATGTCTGACGGTTATCTTGTTCATCAAATAACCGCCTATCCAGAAACCTCCTCCGAGATAATTGTTTCTTTCTATAATTAGAACCCCTTTCCCGGCCTTTGCCAGCTCCTTACCAGCCATCAGACCTGAGGGACCCGCACCGACGATTATTACATCACTTTCCACCATTTCCTCGAATTCCCTTGCGAATCCCCCTACAATGGCTCTTGTTACATCCTTTTCACTGATTCTGGAGAAAATTTCGCTCATGATTGCCTCCCTTTTTATTATTTATTTTTTCCTTTATTCTGCAGAATTGACATATGTTTGATGTAGTCATATAACCGCATTTTATGCATGGTTTTAGTTCTGTTCTTTTTTCCTGAGAAACGAAACGCCCCCTCTGTTTGAAAAATCCTGAAAGGAAGTGTATTTTTGTTCCCCTCATACGGTCTTCTACTCTATTCAATATTCCCTTGTAAAAAATGCTTTTTGCCCCTGTGGCGTAAGGGCACTCTTCCACTATATAGTCAATATCTTCCAGGAAGGCATATGTGGCAGTTTCATATTCGCTCATAAACACAAAGGGCTTTATCTTTTTCTTCAGATTGTTTTTGCTCTCCAGAACAGGATATTGGCGTGCGAGATATTCTATCTGCCAGTTCAGGACGTTTCCCATAAGGGTGGCTGCTTCGTCATCCAGATTATGTCCTGTGGCTATAACATCGAAGGAACCTGCTGTTCTGTTAAACATGTACCTTTTTATAGTTCCACATATTGAGCAGGTGGGTTGTCTCAGGAGCTTAGAAATTTCCCCTATCCCCATTCCAAATTCTTCTTTCACGTTTTCAATTATTATTTCTATGCCCTCCTTTTTCTGGAAATCGAGAACTTTCTTAAGTGATTCATGGGAATATTGACCAATACCAAGGTTTATATGGTATCCGGTAACCCTATACCCCAGTTTTTTGAGAACATGCAGAAGCGCAAGGCTATCCTTTCCTCCTGAAACTGCTACCAGAATTTTCTCACCCCTGTCCGCCATCCTGAATTTATTTATGGTCTTTTCCACCCTCTTTTCAAAGTTTTCTACAAAATCCCTTCTGCAGAGAGCAAGGTTTCGGGAAATCAGGAATACTTCAGCCGGTTTTCCACAGATTCTACATTTTTTCATTTATCCCCCGGAGATTACCTTCCTTATTTCGATTGTTTCGGTTCCAGAGAGTTTTTCCCAGTAGGGAAGCAGTTTACCGGAGTTCCTGTCTATTACCAGCACTTCTTCTATTTTGAAGTTCAGTTCCTTTAGGAGTTCCATTACTGTTTTAGGCCCATGCATTTCAAATTCCTTTTTTTCATGCTTTACGATAACCTTCATTGCCTTGCCTCCTTTAGAAATTTTCCCGAAGGTTCGTATCCTCTTCCATCTGGCCAATAAAACGGTCTGCCTCTTCGTCATCCAGAGCGATGTTAAGCCTTAAAGCCTCATTCCTGGTCATTGGGTTTACAATAAGCGAGTGAATCGGGGTGGAGGTTCCATATCTGACCACTACCTTTTCTCCTTCTGCGCTTGAATATAGAGCAGTGAGGGAGGCGGCTATTTGCAGGGATTCGTTGTTTTTTCCTCCCTGAAGTATTGTTATAGGGCTTCCATGGTCAGGAACTTCAAAAATGTAGTCATCAGGACCCTTCAATAATGCCAGCATGTTGTTTTCTACCCCGTTTCTCCCCACGATTATCTTGCTGTTCCTGTATCTGAAGTGGCGGCCGTATTTAAGCAACATTACGTCCTTCCAGCCAACCTCTTCCCTGTGTTCAAAAAGGTCCTTCAGTTTCCTTGCAAAGGGTTTTTGTGTTAACAGACATCCGCCGGCAGCACACGCGAAGGTGTCTATCCCGAACTCTTTTGCCAGTCTGAGCTGGGATTTCCTGCTTCTTCCCTTTATAGCCAGCAGCTTTTCCCTTTTTACCCACCCCTTTTTTTCTGGCTCAGTCTCTGGAAGGTATTTTGCTGATAGGGGTCTCAGGATTTTTCCTTCCAGTCCTGCTTCCTTTTCTATAATTTTTAAGGCTCTATAATGCTGAGACATGGGTCTCTGGTTAAGAACTTCGCCTGTTATGAGGAAACTTGCCCCAATTTTTTTCGCTAAAGCCCATGCTTTCTTCAGCATGTAAATTCTGCAGTCTATGCAGGGATTCATCCCCCTCCCGTAGCCAAACTTTGGATTTTTAATTATGTCCAGGTAATCTTTACCTTTACTTATCGTCCTTAAAGGTATCCCTAACTCCGAACTGACACTTCTGGCATAACATTTTCCCCTCTGGTCACAGGTGCAAAACGGGGATGTAAATTTCACACCAATTATCTCAACTCCCTGGTCTGCCACCACCTTAGCAGCAAGGGCAGAATCCAGTCCGCCGGATATGAGAGCAATTGCCTTTACCATCTTTTCCCTCCACAAACAGGGCAGTTGAGATTGAAAGTAGTTGAGTAAATTGAATGTTCCCAGCTCAGAAGGTCTACTATCAACATCTTTCCAGCGAGAACTTTCCCTTTCTTTGAGAGGAATTTAATGGCTTCCATCGCTTCTGCTGTTCCGAAAAAGCCAGCTGTGGCCCCTATAATCGGGAATTCCCCCTTTTTTGGGGGTACACCGGCATAAATGCACGCAAGGCATGGGGTCTTTCCAGGTATTATTACAGTTAGTCTTCCTTCAAAAGCTTCAACCGCTGCATGCACCATAGGAATACCCTTTTCTATGCAAAATCTGTTTAGAATAAACCTTGTGTCCATATTATCGAGACAATCGATTATGAGGTCCGCTTCTGGAAGAAGGGCAATAGTTGTTGGTGTTATTCTCATGTACTTTACCTCGATCTGAATTTCAGGATTTAAAGCCGAAAGTTTTCTCAGCGCAGAAAGAACCTTGGGTCTTCCTATATCATCGGTGAAATGAAGGACCTGCCTGTTCAGGTTGGACTCTTCGACATTGTCTGAATCCACTATAGTTATTTTCCCAACTCCTGCTGCCGTAAGATAATATAAAGCAGCGCTACCAAGTCCCCCGGCACCAATAACCATAACGTGTGCATTTGTTAATAATTCCTGGTTTACGATTTCTCTCTGTCTTTTATACCTCATTTATCACGATTCTGTATTTTATCTTTCCCGTTCTACTTACCATTGCTGCTACAGGGCAATATTTGTTTAATGAAAGGTCTATTGCTCTTTTTAGACTTTCCTCGTCGAGATTTTTTCCTTTGAATTTATAGACGATCTCAACCTGTTTGAATACCCTGGGGGGAGAAGTTACCCGTCTTCCTTTCACTTCAATATGGAAATCTTCGAGTTTTATTCTCATTTTTTCGAGCATCTGCAGAACGTCCATTCCTGTACAGCCACCAAGAGCCCCGAGCACCAATCGTAGTGGTGGAAATCCCTCTCCTGGCGCAGGGTTCTCACAGCATTCTCCCAGAGTTATCTTCACGCCGAGGTCTTCATAGCTCAGGGTATCTCCCCCCTGCCACTTCATTTTTACCCTTTCAGGATATTCTGTATTCATTTCATAAAGCGCTCATAGGCAACCACATGTACCTTTACCCAGAGCCTCCTTTATTTCTTCGTTTGGGGTTTCTCCTTCGAATTTCTTTATAAAAGACAGATTTTCATCCAGAACGAACAGTGTTGGGACACCCCTTATCTCTCCAAGGCATTCAGGGAGCTTTTCGTTACGTGTAAATACAGGAAATTCGGGCTTTAATTCTTCAAGATAGCTTTTCAGCTTGTTTATATCTTTATCCATAGCAACAGCCACAATGTTGATTTCTCCGTTCTCTTCCTGGTAGAGCTCTTTTAATTGTGGCATCTCTTTTCTACAGTGGGGACACCAGCTTGCCCAGAATACGAGGATTGTGGGTTTTCCCTTAAATTCGGTCAATTTGTGGACTGAGCCATCAAGGGATTTGAGTTGGATGTCAAAACATTTTTCAGGGATTGCAGTGGCATGAGAGTGTGGGGTAAGTAAAAGAAAGAAAAATCCCGCAATCGCGAGAAGGGAGATTAAAACCTTTCTGATCATTTTTTCCCTCCTTTTTTATTTTTCTTATGCTTTTGCTTTTTCATATAGTCCTCTATAGCCGCCTTTATCCCTTCTTCCGCAAGGAGAGAGCAGTGCATCTTTATTGGTGGAAGTCCATCAAGGGCTTCAGCTACTGCCTTGTTTGTTATCCTCAGGGCTTCTTCCACGGTTTTTCCCATAACCAGCTGGGTTACCTTTGAAGATGTTGCAATTGCCGCCACGCATCCGAAGGTCTGGAATTTTATGTCCACTATGCGGTTGTCCTTTACTTTTATGTAAATCCACATGACATCGCCGCATACTGGATTTCCAACTTTACCTATGCCATCAGCATCCTCAATTTTTCCCATATTCTTGGGGTTCATAAATTCTTCTATAACCTTTTCGCTATACTCAAGCATTTTTGCCTCCTTTTAGCATCCTGCGTATTCCCGCAGTTTTTTTGCTGCATATTTTATGTATTTTTCAAAGTTTGTTCTGTATAAAAATTCCGATATTTTCCCCATAAACCCTCTACCTTCGCCCACGAACTCTATTATCAGAGAGTCCTCAAAGAAGAAGTAAACATTTAGAATAAAGTTTTTTCCTTTTATCCTGTAGGTGGTCTGGTTTCCCTCTGCAAGTACAGTAGTAACAGCGCGAGAGGAGCCGAATGTAAGTTTAGAAATTCCCTTCAAAAGGAATTCGCCCCTGTCCCTATCGTATTCGCTAACAAAACCCAGGACATCCGCCATGTAGTCCGGATTGTTGATAAAGCTTCTTAATTGTTTAGAAGGTAAATAGAATTTAGCTATCGCCTTAAATTTTTTCATTTTTCCAGAATCTCCCTTTTTGTCACTTCGTAACCCACTTCTTCTATGGACTTCTCGATCTCTTCAGGGGGAAGCTCCGAATCAACCAGGACTTCCTTGGATTCCAGGTTAATAACGACTTTGTTTATCCCTCTGGGGTTATTAATGCTGTTTTTTATTGTTTCCGCACATCCACTACATGACATGCTCGGCACAAGAAATTTGATTTTCATGCTTTTCCTCCTTTTGAAAATTGCATTTATTATGTTAAGTTTTCCCATGTTAGACCACCTCCACCATTTTTTCCAGGGCATTTCTTGCCTTTTCTATGATTTCTTTGTTTAAAATGATCTCATGCTGTAATTTCAGCAATGAATTGTAAATGTCTTCTATTGTTGTTATTTTCATATTTCCGCAGAATCTTGGAGCTCCCATCGGGTAAAATTCCTTCCCTGGATTTTCTTTTTTCAACCTGTGGGTTAGTCCAAATTCTGTGGCGATAATGAACTCTTTTGCCCTGGATTTTTTGGCGTGTCTTATCATCCCGGATGTGGAAAGCACAAAATCAGCATTTTCCACTACTTCTGGTGGAGCTTCTGGATGGGCAAGAACTTCTGCGTCGGGGTGCTCCTTCTTTGCTTTAAGGAGGTCCTTAAGCCTGAAACCATTATGTACATAGCAGTAGCCCTGGTATGGAATTATTTCCTTGTTCTTGACCTGAGTTGAGACCCAGTATGCAAGGTTTTTGTCCGGTAAAAACACGATCCTTTTTTGGGGCAATTTCTCTACAACCTTTACGGCATTTGCTGAGGTGCAGCAGATATCTACCTCTGCTTTGACTTCAGCTGTGGTATTAACGTAAGCAACTATAGCAGCATCAGGGTACTTTTTTCTTAGCTTCCTTACGTCGTGTGGGGTTACCATATCAGCCATTGGACACCCGGCCCTGGGGTTGGGAAGAAGAACCATCTTTTCAGGGGATAATATTTTCGCGGTTTCAGCCATGAACTTTACACCTGCAAAGACAATGATGTTTGCGTCGGTCTCTGAAGCCTTAATGGACAGTTCCAGAGAATCTCCCACAAAGTCTGCTACGTCCTGGACTTCCGGTCTCTGGTAGTTGTGAGCCAGGATAACAGCGTTTCTTTCGTACTTCAGCCTTTTGATTTCCTTTTCAATGCTCATGCTTTTCTCTCCAGAAGGGGGACATCGCTCTGAGCCTCTCAACTATTCCTGGAAGTACCTCTATAACTTTATCTACGTCCTCATCTGTGTTATATTTGCCAAAACTGAAACGGAGACTGCCATGTGCAATTTCATGGGGAAGGCCTATTGCCAGAAGGACATGAGATGGTTCAAGCGAACCCGAGGTGCATGCAGAGCCTGAAGAGGCGCTTATTCCATAAAAGTCCAGAAGTGCGAGCATCCCCTCTCCCTCTATGTACTTAACGCAAATATTAAGTGTGTTGTACAGCCTTTTTTCCGGATGTCCATTTACAATTACCTCTGGAATCCTTTTTACCAGCTCTCTCTCCAGCCTGTCTCTAAGGGGCCTTATTTTTCTTTCCTCTTCTTCCATCTCCTCCATGGCTATTTCGGCTGCCTTTCCAGCACCAACTATACCGGCCACATTTTCAGTACCAGCTCTTCTTCCCCTCTCCTGTCCACCACCGTGGATCAAGGGGTGAATTTTCACTCCTCTTCTTATGTAAAGAGCACCCACTCCCTTTGGTCCGTAAAATTTATGGGCAGAGAGGGAGAGAAGATCTACTCCAAGTTCCTTCACGTTCACCGGAATTTTGCCAACTGCCTGAACTGCGTCGGTGTGGAATAGAACGTTTTTCTCGTGGGTAACTTCAGCGAGTTCCTTTATCGGTTCAATGGTTCCGATTTCATTATTGGCCATCATAATGGTAACGAGTATCGTATCGTCTCTTATCGCCTTTCTGAGAGAGTGAGGATGTACTATGCCGTATTTATCCACCGGTAGATAGGTGACCTCAAATCCAATTTTTTCCAGGAATTGACAGGCATGAAGCACAGCATGGTGTTCTATGGAGGATGTTATGATGTGTTTCCCTTTTTCCTGGAAGGCGAAGGCTACCCCTTTTATTGCGTGGTTATCCGCTTCGCTTCCTCCCCCGGTAAATATTATTTCCTTTGGACTGGCACCAATCAGACTGGCGATTTTTTCCCTCGCTTCCTCTATGGCCTTTTTCGTTTCCTTTGCTCCGCTGTAAACCGAGGAAGGATTATGAAAATGTTCCTTTAAGTAAGGTATCATTGCTTCCACAACCCTCGGATCTACTGGGGTAGTGGCGTTATAATCGAGATAAATTTCCTTCATTTTTCCTCCTTTAGTGATTCTTTTAATCTACCTATAAGGGCTTGAAAGTTTCGGATAATTAAACCATATATTAATTTATGAGCTACTAACATTACCAAAGTAATTATAATTAATTTAGTAATGATTGTCAACACATTTCATCCAAAAGGCCTGAAGATAGAGGGAAATTATGAAGAGGGCAAATACAGGCGATAAAAGGCCAGGAAGGTAAGGTCTATGAGGAAGTTCGTGATGGGAAAGATAGCGAAGATCCAGAAAAGGGAGGGGAATAGGTGGGCCAGGGGCATCCTCAAAAGCACCACCAGCATGGCAAGGGCCAGGGGAGGAAAGGTCTTTCCCATTCCCACGAAAATACCCTCAAAAACGACGCTCAGGGAAAAGAATATCTGGGAAAAGGCAGATATTCTCAGGTAAAGGACGGCTATTTCCATGGGTCTTCCCTTGAGGAACAGGGAAGAAAGCTGGAGGGCCAGAATGAAGAACACGAGTCCAAGAAAAAAGGAGACCCAAAGCATCAGTTTCAGGGAAAAGGAGGAGGCTTTTTTAAGGTCCTCCGCATTCCTTTTACCTCTGCTTCTTCCCACCACTGCCGAAGCCCCAACGGATATTCCTACGGCTATCACATAGGGTATAGTCTCGTATCTTATGCCCACTCCCATGGCAGCTACAGCAGCGGGTTCTATCCGAGAGGCAAGGGCGTTCAGGTAGAGAAAAACACCGGTGGAGGAAAGCCAGTAGACAGAGGAAGGTGTGCCGATGGAGAGGATTTTTCCCAGGCAACTAAAGGAGAATTCTCCCCTGGACAGCTTAAGCCCCAAAAGAAGATAAAAAAGCCCAAGGCACCTGGAGACTAAGCTGGCCATGGCCGCACCCCTCAATTGAAGGCCCAGGGTGAAAATCAAAATTGGGTCAAGGAAGGCATTGGCCATCAGAACTATAATTGAAGCCTGAAACACCTTGCCGGTCTTTCCCAGGCCCTCGTAAACGCTGCTCACTAAATAGTACAGAGAGCCTATGGGCAGGAAAACCAGTTGCACCACCAGATAGTCGCTGATCCAAATTTTTGCCCTTGGTCCAACATTGAAGAAAGAAGCATAACCGCTTAAATTAAAAAGAAGGAAACCGGCAAGGAAAAGGGAAAGGAAGTTTGTAGAGTAAAAAGCGGTATAGAAAACCCTGGAAAGCCCTTTCCTATCGTTTCTTCCGTGGTAAAAGGCGGAAAGTCCCACCACCCCCACCGCTATTACATCCACCAGGGAATATATTATCCAGAGGAGGTATGTGGAGGCGGATATGGCGGCCACCGCCTGGGTCCCGAGCCTGGAAACCCAGAAGGTATCCACAAAGCCCAGGAGCATTTCCACGCCCAGGGAGGCTATTTCCGGAAGGGAAATTCCGATAACCTCCCTTTCTGTTTTCCCAAAGGGCTCCGACATAGGGATTATTTTAACAGCAATGCTATAATTTCCCCATGAAGTGGTTTTCCCCTTTATTCTTAGCCCTTTTCCTATTGGGAACCCCCCCTGAAGAAATAGCCCAGGGCCTCCTCAAAATGCAGCTTCCCAACGGGGCGATTCCCGATGCCCCCGGGTGGAAGGCCTGCAATACCGACTCCAATATGGAGTATGCCCTTTTAGGTCTTGCCGCCTCCTACTGGAAATGGGGGGAGAGAAAATACTCGGAGAGCTTGAGAAAGGGGATACTCTGGCTGGCACGAACAGAAATAATGGAAGGAAGATTCAGGGGAGCATGGTGGTATTCCTACGATTGTAGAAGCTTAAAACCCCTCCGAAGGGATGTGGTGGGGGTGGACTCCACATCGGCCCTCTTCATATATCTGGCATGGTTATACGATACCCTCACCTCAGAGCATTCGCTGGTGGGGAGACTTGAACCCAATATCAAAGCAGCCTTTAGTTTTCTTTTAAAATCAAGGATGGGAAACGGTTTCTTCAACAATTCCTGGGTGATGAAGGAAGGACAATACCGGAGGATAAACTTCGCCTATTCCACGGACCAGGCTGATGTCTACCTGGGCATTTACGCTGCCTGGAGGCTTTTAAAGGTTCCCGCCGGGGGGGTTGGTCTTTGGCTGGAAAACAATATTTGGAGATTGTTCAATTTGGAAAAGGGCTTTTTCTTCTTAGGGATCTCAGGGGACGATG
The DNA here is from genome assembly GCA_026987025.1 of Candidatus Aminicenantota bacterium. Taxonomy (GTDB): domain Bacteria; phylum Acidobacteriota; class Aminicenantia; order S016-38; family S016-38; genus JALSNJ01. Next base: position 65,745 of record JALSNJ010000019.1, read on the forward strand.
AACCGGAGGATATAAACTCGCCATGGGAAGCCTTTAACCAGGGATATCTGGCCTGGGCCTTCGGCCCCAATCCCTTAACCGCCTCCTCCCTGGGTTGGCTGGAAAGCCACCAGGAGGAGGACGGGGGAATAAGGATTTTCGCCGAGGAGGAAAGGTTTACCCTTCCGGCCATCGCCTACGCCATGGGCATGGGTAGAATAGGAATAAGGGGGGAACCAAGGGTGAGTAAGGCCCTGGACTGGGTAATAGAAAAGGCGTGCCATAAGGGAGGGATAAGGGATACTGAAGGGAAGGCATCCCCGTGCTTCGTAAATTTAGCCGGCCTTTATTTAATAGCCTGGACTAACTTTCCTCCCTTTGCTGACAGCCGTGTTCATCATCGTTAGAGTCTTCCCCGCATTCCCTGCGGGGTTTTTCAATGGGCTCTAATTCCCCCTTAAGGATGAGGGGAAGGGCATCCTTTATTTTGCCCTTCACGCCTACGAAGGGTTTTATACCAAGACGGAGAAACCACTCCTGGGCCCTCGGTCCCATGCCTCCGGAGACGATGGCCGTGGCTCCTTGCTCAGCGATAAAACGGGGTATTTCTCCTGGATTGTGCTCCTGGGCAGCGGGATTGGTAACCACCAACCAGTCCTTTACCTCCCCCTCCTCCACATCCACGAAAGTATAGTAAGGACACCTTCCGAAATGTTGGGCTATCTCCCCCCGGATACCATCGGGGGTCTCGGTGGCAAAGGCTATCCTGACCATGGCATCTTTATTTTAACACATTTAAGGCTTGAGACCCGTAAGTTTTTAGGGTAAATTTACTATGGGAGGTTAATATGAAAAGAATCCTGGCTTTGTCCCTGCTTTTGTCCCTGGCCATTCCTCTATTCTCTGACTTCGTGGTGATAGGGGATGTTAGGATGATCCTGGAGGACCCCTACAGAAGACAGCCCAATCCGGACTTCCTCCGTAACATTCAGGAAATAAACCTCATGTCTCCAGAGGCAGTATTCATTATAGGAGACTTAATTTACGGATATGAGAAAAGAAAAGATGTGCTGGAGGAGGAGTGGAAAAACTTCCTCAGAGCGGCATCCTTTTTTGCCATGCCCTATTACCTCGTGCCGGGAAATCACGAGATTTTCGGCAGCCCCCTGGGAAGGGAACTCTATGAAAAATACGCCGGTCCAACTTACTGGGCCAAGTTGGTTAAGGGAAAGTTATTTGTAGCCCTCAGCACGGAGGAGGTTGGTTACGAAGAAAGCCTATCTCCAGCAGAGATCCGTTTCTTGAAGGAAACGCTGAAAAAGTTCCGCAGGGTTAAGAAAAAATACATTCTCATGCACAGACCCCTGTGGTGGCCCTACGAGGACCACGACCTTTGGATGGGAAAAATTCATCCGTTGCTCAAAAAGTACGGCGTAAACGCGGTCTTCGCCGGTCATTATCACGAATACGAATACAGGGAAATAGACGGTATAAGGTACATAGTCACCGGAGGGGGAGGAGCAGAGTCCTCCAGGGAGGAGTTCAACGGGTCCTTTCCCCATTTTCTATATGTTAAGGAGGGAAAGGACAGGGACCTTTACCTGGTCGTGGGTTCAAGGGGAGTGTTCCCCGCCAACTTCGTAACCCCGGCTAAGAAGGAGAGGCTGGAAGAATTTTTGCATCGGGTCTCTCCCGCCGTAAAACCGGGAAAGGACATCGTAGGAAGCATTGAGTTTAAAAACACCTTCAATAAAGCCCTCAATTTTCTTTTCAAATCCGGAATTGAGGGAAAATATTTCACCGCAGCGCCTGAAAAGGTGGAGTTTCTCCTTCTTCCGGAGGAAGATTTGAAGATACCCCTTATTTTAAGGTTTAGAGCCACGGGAATAAGGGAGGTTTTTCCCCTGCCCCGATGGGAAATATCGGCCTACGACGAGGAAGGGAGGTTGTTCTTTAAGAGACAGATTGAATACAAAATCAGGGGTCTGAGATTCGTGGACCGGCTCAAACTTGGCCAAAGCATAAGGTATTCAGGGAAATTTCCGAAAATTTACGATAAAAGCTTAGGCAAGGAGTTTATTCGCAAAATTTCAGTTCAACTGGATGAAAGTGGAAAAGTGATTCACGCCGGCTTCAATCATCTCTTTGACCTTGAAAGAGAAGTGTTCCCCAATATGAAAGTTTACGCCTTCGCAAAGGTAATCCTGCAGGAAGAAAATTCTTCTGAGAGAACCCTGGCGGTGGAAACCCGGGAAAGGTTCAGGCTCTTTCTAAATGGAAAGGAAATATACAGAGTAAAAGGAAGGGGCAGGGTTCACTTTATAACCCTGCCCCTTAAAAGAGGGAAAAACGACCTCCTATTCTTGCTCACGAATCCTGGTGGAGGCTGGACTCTCAGAGTAGCTCTTGAATAGGTTAAAACCTGAAGAAAAGCCCTACACTTACATTAAACCCCGAGAAGTTGAACTCAGCAGGTCTGATTTCCCTTATCCCTGGAGAGGGTGCAGGAGCTGTGGAAGAAGCTAAGAGAGCGGGCATCCACCCAAGACTGGTCAGATATTCATAATAATAGATTTTTCCGGTTATGGAAGAAGAGTTGTATGTCATTTTGCCTTCTAAGTCTTTGAACTTAACGAAAGTGTACTTTCCGCCTACGAAGATGCCCATGTTCTTCTGAAGTTTGATATCGGCCCTTATCCCTGCAAGGAAACCTAAGGTGGATTTTTTCATATCGGTGAAACTCAGAGTGTAGGGAGCGTAAATGTCAGAGTTAAAATCGTAATCTGCCGAGAAGCGTCCCATATAATAACCGGTTCCGGCAAAAACCTCAAAGTCAGCGGTTTCCGAAGGCATTACGAAGTGGAGAGCCAGAAAGGGAGCGGTTATGCTGGACTTGAGGGTCTGACTCACATCAAGATAATGAGTAACGCCTCCCAATTCTCCGTCTAACCTTCTTTCTTGAACCTTTGAACCCTTGAGCAAGGAAAATCCCAATCCAACGGCTATGTTCCTGTGAAGAAAAACTTTAATTTCTGCATCTCCTCCTAAAAGGTGCTTCAGGTTACCGAGGGCAGGGTCCAGTTGGGTATCTACTCCGTAGCTTCTCCACGCTCCTTCGGTATGTTCAAGCTGAGAGTTGAAGGATTTTCCCCATGTCCAGAAATCATCGGGGTTGACCAGAGCATAGGTGAAGTTAAAGCTGAAGTCAAACCTGGCCTCCTTAGCCTTAACGGGAGGAGATGGAACCCTCGCCGGGGCGGGTTTCAACGGCGGAACGATTCCCGGCTTCTGAGAAGTGACAGGGGATGTCCTGCCTATTATTTTTTCAACCTCAACCCTCACCAGTTTACCCCAGACATAGCCAACGGTACCGTCGTGCAGTTTTACCTTCAACCACATGCCGAGATCGTCAAGAACTTCCATCTTTTCCCCTGCTCTAACCATGGTAATTATCCGGCTCTGGGTGGTAGGGTTGGCGCGAATGTTAGCGTCCATCACGGCTATAGCGAGTTTCCTCACCCGAACACTTTCCTGGGCCCATCCAGGCGATGTCAGAAACAACAGCACCAGAAGAGATGTAAAAAAACGAAAAGCCTGCCTTTTTGCGAACATAAAAGCCTCCTTTTTAAGTTTTTGGGAAGGAGAAAAAGAAGTTTGGAGGAACAACTTATCCTCAAACCCAACCTATAGTAATATTTTAACCGGAAAAAATCAAGGAAACCTTCTGTCCTAAAAAATTCGGATTTTAACCGCCTTCATATATAATTTATCCATGAAAGGCATGCTAAAGGCCCTCAGGTACGCTCTTTTTGTTGCCGCCCTGCTCCTCTCAGCAGCCCTTCTGGTGAAGGTCATCCAGCATTTGCCCCCCTCCTTTGAAGAGAACTACCTTCCTTCCCTCCTGTCCCTTTTATTTATAATAATCTCCGCCACCTTTGCGTTAAGCCGCCCCTCCCTTTCGGAAAAGGAATTTCGCATGCTCAGCCTCCTCTTCGGGTGCTTCTGGGCCCTTTCTCTCCTCTGGATTTTCAAAGGAGTTCCCTTCGCCCTGGGTGGAGGAAAATGGGATTCCTGGTTTCATCACGCCATGGCCGCCAATTTCAAACACTTCTGGAAGAGCACCGATTTCAATTATCAGGGTCTTTCAAGTTTTTACCCCTTCCTTTACCAATATGTGGCTGGAAAGGTGGCCTGGGCCCTATCTGCTCCTCCTTACACTGTCCTGAAGTATTCTGTAATACTGGCGGCGGCTTTGCTCCCTTTCCTGCTCTATATTTCCTGGAGGAGCTCCGTGGAGCCTGCCACCTCCCTTTTGATAACCGCCCTTTCCATATTTCCCTTCCTTCACTTCTTCCTTTATAAACCCTATGAATTCTTACCCTTGGTTTTCCTCATACCGTGGTGGTGGTTTTATGTGGAAGAGGGGGGTTCCTTTAAAAAGAACCTTCTGGGAGGCATCTTCGGCGGGATTATGTTCGCCTCCTACTATCTCTGGTTCTTCCCCGTGATTCTTTTAGCGGCAACGGAGAGCCTGATTTCAGCTATAAGCCTGAAGGCTTCAAAGAAATGGTGGGTAAAGTTCAGGGGAAAATTCGCAGTTCTTTCTTTAACGGCGATGTTTTCTTCATTTTACTGGTTCCCTCTCCTTCTGGACCTGATAGGGAAGGGGGGAATTTCCCTGCAGAACAAGTGGTTTAAGGCCCAGGATCTAATTCCCTTCCTTCCAGTTTCCTCCTTTTCCTTGAAGGGAGTTCTTTCCCTTTTAGGATTGGTCTTCGTCTTTGCTGCATGGAAAGAAGAGCTGGCCGCCCGCAGAATAGGAAAGTTTATCCTCAGCCTTTACCTGACCATATTGATCTCAAATTTCCTGGTTCTGCTCAGAAATCCCCTCCCGAACTTCAGGCTAAATCAGATGCTCCTTCTGGCATATCTTATCGGTTTTGCCCTGGCTCTGGAGCATTTTAAACTGTGGGGTCAGGAAACCAGGAAATACGCTTCCCTGGCCCTTTCCCTCGTCCTTTTCTCCTCCACGCTCATGAGGGTTCCCTCGGTTAAAAATTCCAGGCTCTTTCGCCTCAGCGCATCCTCTAAGGTTTTGAATCTGGAAAAAAGGAAAGAGCTCGGAACCCTTTCCGGAAAAACTGTGTTAAACCTTCCTCCCAGGGTTATGGTCTTCGTGCCCATCAAGAGGTTTATAGCCCCCAATCCGTTTTACTCCCACCCTTCGGCCCACTTAGGGAAAAGACTTGCCTTTCTTTATCTTTTGCAGTTCTCCGGAAATCAGAATTTTTTCTTCTTCTCCCTCAGAAAAAACAAATTCTGTCCCGTGGATTACATATACCTCAAAGGGAAGACCCTAAAAATAAGGGCCTTTTACGAAAACTTCCCTCATAAGAAACTCCTTTCCGTGTTCAAATTTAATTTTAAATTCATAAATAGAAGAAACCTTGAACCCCTCTTCAAAGATGTTGTGGAAAAGGGAGATCTTATAGGAAGAATTCCCGCCTCAAAGCTTGACGCCACTGCCCTCAGCCCCTTAGAAAAATTTATAGCCGCAAAATTCATATCCCGGAGATTTAAACCTGAAGGAAAAATCCTGGAATATCCCTGGGTCAAAGTTTTCCTCCTCGGTAAACACCTTCTGTTTTACAAAGAGAAATGCCCAAGAGAAAGGTGGAAAAACGCTAAGTTCGCAGTAAAAACAGAGGGATTTTCCGCAGAGGTCTCCTTAAAGGACGGCCTGCTCACTTCAACATGCGCCATGGTGGTTCCCCTGCCCTCCTCTCAGGGCCTTGAAATTTTCCTGAAAAATTGAGCTTTTCCTCTTCGCTTTTTACAATTTCATAGGGAGGTGAACCATGAAAAAAACGAAGTTTTTATCCCTGGTCTTAACAGCAGTTATAATACTTCCCTCCATGGCCTTCACCCTGGAGGACATCTTAAGCGCCCCCTTCCCCTATTCTTTAATGGCTTCTCCAGAGGGAGACCTGGTGGCGTGGGTGTTCAATCAAAGGGGAAGAAGGAATATCTGGATAGCAAGGGCTCCGGATTTTAAACCCATAATGTTAACGAACTACAGAGAGGACGACGGGCAGGAAATAAGTCAACTTGTCTTCTCCCCTGACGGAAGGATTTTGATCTATGTGAGAGGTGAAGGGCCCAACCGAAAGGGGGAATATCCAAATCCCACCAGCAATCCCAGAGGCGCCAGGATGGAAATATGGGCTGTAAGAATTGAAGACGGAAAAATCTGGAAAATAGGAGAGGGCACCGAACCCTCCATATCACCTCTTGGAGATATCGTTGTCTTCCGAAAAGGAAAGGATGTGCTTTACGCCCCTCTGGACGGGTCAGTGAGGCCCAGGATTCTTTTCAAGGCAAGGGGAAGAAACGGGAGTTTCATCTGGGCCCCTTCCGGCAAAAAATTGGCTTTTGTAAGCAGAAGAGAAGACCACAGCTTCATTGGCATTTACGACCTGGAAAAAGAGAAAATCCTATGGGTTCTGCCTGATGTTTACAGGGACGGCCATCCCGTATGGTCTGCGGACGGCCAGAAATTGGCGTTCATAAGAATTCCCGGAGCAACTATGGAGTTTAAACCAATATGGATGAGCCGAGATATTCCCTTTTCCATCTGGGTTTTTGACACGAACACCGGGGAAAGCAGGAAAGTTTTTGAGGCTGATAAAGGTAGCGGGTTTTCCCTCTATTATCCCCCAAAACCCCTTTTATGGCCACTTAAAAACCGCCTGGTCTTTTATTCAGAACAAGATGGATGGATGCACCTCTACTCTCTGAACCTGAAGACAGGGAAAGTTCTTTGCCTCACCCCAGGTAATTACGAAGTGGAAAATCTCTCCATCTCCTCTGACGGAGAGTTTCTGGTCTTGAACTCCAACAAAGGCGACATAGACCGCAGACATCTCTGGAAAGTCTCTGTAAAGGGAGGAGCCATTAAAAAACTAACTCAGGGAAAAACAATAGAGTGGTCTCCAGTTTTCCTGGCCTCTGGAAGATACCTGGCCTTCTTAAGATCCTCTGGAAAACACCCGGCTTCCGTGGCTGTTCTCATCTTGAATAAAGGAAACATAAAACCCATAACGGACGAACTTATTCCATCTAACTTCCCCGAATCGGAATTGGTAGAGCCTCAACAGGTGATTTTTAGAGCCGGAGACGGACTTGAAATCCACGGACAGCTTTTCGTGCCTGCAGGAATCAAAAAGGGAGAAAAAAGGCCAGCCCTGCTCTTTATGCACGGGGGTCCCATAAGGCAGATGCTGCTGGGATGGCATTATTTTTACTACTACCACAATGCCTATGCCTTCAACCAATATATGATTCAAAAGGGCTTCGTGGTTCTTTCGGTGAACTACCGTTCCGGAATAGGCTACGGGGCAGCCTTTAGAACCGCTCCACATCAAGGGCCTGCCGGGGCTTCTGAATATCAGGACATAATAGCCGGAGCAAAATTTCTACAAAAACTCCCCTATGTTGAACCATTGAGAATAGGATTATGGGGAGGTTCCTACGGCGGGTATTTAACCGCCCTTGGTCTTGCCCGGAATTCGGACCTATTTGCAGCGGGGGTGGACCTGCACGGAGTTCACGATTGGTCCTGGAGGGGAATGATGAGGGGTGTTGAGGACTGGGGCATAAGCAGGGAAAAACTTCGCCTCGCCAGACTCTCTTCCCCAGTAGCAGACCTGAGGTTCTGGACCTCCCCTGTGCTCTTTATCCACGGCGACGACGATAGAAATGTTGATTTCATCCAAACTGTGGACCTGGTTCAGAGATTAAGGAAACTGGGAAGAGCCCATGTGGAGACCTTAATTTTTCCCGACGAGGTTCACGACTTCCTCCTTTTCAGAAGCTGGCTCAAGGCATACGAAGCTGCCGGAAATTTCTTTCAACGCTTTCTGGGAAGGGCTAAAAACTAAAAATAAATAAAAGGCAGCGGGAAAACCCGTAAAGAACTTCCGCTCTTTCACTCATATAAATCTGGCCATTACGATAATTAAAACCAGGGAAAAGCTCAAAAGGAAAAGCAGGATTCGACCAGGACCGCTGTTTTTCCTAAGAACCGACATTCCCAGGAAAAAGACCACCAGAGGCAAAATAAGTCCGTTGGCTATTTGAGCAAGCACTATCAGCTGGAGGGGCTTTATTTTGAGGAAAAGGCTCAGAAAACCGAAAATCACCACCCCGGAAGCCGTGGACTTGAAGGCCAGTGAATTTTCTTTAAAGCCGAAAATTCCTTTGAGCAACCAGGCCGAGGCATAAGGGGCGGTTATGGCAGAGGATAGCCCTGCCGCAAAAAGTCCCAGGCAAAAGCTGGCAGTAGCAAATCTTCCAAGCAGAGGGCGAAGCTGACGGGCCATGACGGAGGCGGATTTTATTTTTATCCCCAAAGGAACGAAGGCAGAAGCGGATGTTATAAGGATGGAGGCTGTTATAATTATCCCCACGAAAATAGAAAGACCCAGGTCCCACCGCATACTTTGCAGGTCCTCAGGCCCCCACCTCTTCAATACTACCGCTGAGTAAAGGAAAAGGTTGTAAGGCACTACAGTGGTTCCCAGCAGGGCCAAGGCCAGGGAGGTTCCTCCGTGAGGAAAAATGGGCAAAAGTCCAAGGAGAATCCTCCACAAAGGTGGGCCTGCCTTCAATGCGGTGAGCAGGAAGGCCAGACCCATGAATCCTACCAACCCCATGAGAAAAACCTCTATGGGCCTGTAGCGCCCCCTCCACAAAAAGAAAAGGGCCACCCCTGTTATTATCAGAACCCAGAGTTTTCCGGCGGGTATCAAAGCGTCAAGGCCCACAAAGGCCCCGGTTATATTACCGGCCTCGTAAGCTACGGCGCCCAGGACCACTGCGGACACCGCCAGAAAAGCGAAAATAAGGTTTAGAAATCTGAAAGGGGTAAGGCTTAAAAGGCTGGCCGAGAGGTCCTTCCCGTATTCCAGGGAAAACCTACCGGACATCTCCTGAAGGACAAAGGCCAGGAAACCGGAAACCACCACCACCCATAAGAGGGAAAAGCCGAAGTTCGCCCCAGCGAAGGAAGCGGAGGTAACCGTTCCCGGCCCTACGAAGGCGGCGGTGATTAAAAAACCAGGACCGAATTTAATCCTCTTTCCCAAACCCGCCTCCTCCGGGAGTTTCCACCACCAGGCGGTCCCCCTTCCCCACTTTAAAGTTTATCTTGGAAGGCAAAACTTTTACCTTTCCCTTTTTTACAAGCAAATTCCTGCCGGGCTTTCCTCCCTGGCCACCCTCCAGTCCATAGGGAGAAAACCTCCTCCTCTCGCTTAAAATACTCACCCTGGCGGGGGAAAGAAATTCGTATTCCCTGACTATACCGTCGCCTCCTCTTCTTCTTCCTCTCCCTCCTGAGCCCTTTCTTAGCTCGTATCTTCTTATTAAAACCAGAAACTCCCTCTCCAGAACTTCCACCGGAGTGTTCATGGAATTTGTCATGTGGGTATGCAAACCTGAGGCTCCGTGGCTCTCCGGAGTGGCACCGGCTCCTCCCCCGATGGTCTCATAATAGGCGAAATCCCTTCCCCCGAAGGATATGTTGTTCATAGTTCCCTGACTGGCAGCCACTGCCCTGTGGGGGAGCATCATAGAAAAGGCTCCCAGAACCACATCAACTATTCTCTGGGAGGTTTCCACATTTCCCCCTGCTACGGCAGCGGGAGGATACGGATTGAGCAAACTCCCCGGGGGAATTTTTACTTTTACGGGTCTTAGAAGCCCGGAGTTTATGGGAAGGTCCTCCCCGAGCATCAGCTTTACGCTGTAGAGCACGGCCGAAAGGGTTATAGCAGAATTGGCGTTTATGCCTCCCCTGACCTGTGGACTGGTGCCGGCGAAATCTATCACGAGGTTTTGACCTTCCTTCCAGAGGCAAACTTTAATCTCAATGGCCTGGCTTCCAAAACCGTCATCGTCCATAAAATCCTGAAAGTAAAACTTACCTGAGGGAAGCTCGGAAATTCTTTTCCTTAAAATCCTCTCAGAATAGTCCACGATGTGGTAAGCGTACTCCACGGCTTCCTCCCCCTTTCTTTCAAGAAGCTCCTGGAGGCGGTGGATAGCCTTTCTGTTGGCTGCGATCTGGGCCATAAGGTCAGCCTCCCTCTCTTCTGGATTCCTTGAGTTGGCCGCAATTAACTTCAAAATGTCCCTGTTAACCTTTCCCTTTTCCTCTATTTTCACCGGGGGAATTATCAGGCCCTCCTGGTAAATCTCCTCTGCCAGGGGCATGGAACCCGGTTGCATTCCTCCTACATCCGAATGATGAGCCCGGTTGGCCACATAGAAGGCGGGACTCCCCTCCCAGAAAACAGGGGATATCAGGGTTATGTCAGGGAGGTGGGTTCCTCCGTAAAAGGGGTGATTGAGGAGGGCCGTATCTCCCTCCCCCAGTTCCACCTCCTTCAGAGCGGCTTCTACGCTGGAGGGCATGGCTCCAAGGTGAACCGGTATGTGCGCCCCCAAGGCGAATATTTCTGCCCTTTCTGAAAAGAGGGCGGCAGAATAGTCCCTCCTCTCCTTTATGTTAGGAGAGAAGGAGGAAAGTTTAAGCAAAGTTCCCATCTCATCGGTTATGGAAATGAAGATGTTCCTGTAAACTTCAAGCTTTATAGGGTCAAACATTCTCTACCTCTATCCAGATTTCTCCGTAAATACCAACTTTCGCCACAAACCCGGGGGGTATGTAAACTGTCCCGTGGCTGGAAGTTATCACCGAAGGCCCCCTCAAAAAAGAACCATTCCCAAGATCCTGGCCCCTGTAAAAAAGACAGTTCATTTTCCTTCCGCCGTGATATATGTCAGCCTCAAAAACAGGTTCTGCCCTGCGGGAAGGTATTTGCGGGAGCTCAGGTTTTCTGGCCGGAAGAACGGCCCTGAGTCTAAGATTCACTATCTCCACAGGTCTATCCTGAGTATGATAGTACAGCTTCATGTGAAGCTGGTTGAAACTGTTGAGGAGGCTTTCGGCTGAGTTCACGAAGGGAACCGATATTTCATATCCCTGCCCCCGGTACCTCATCTCGCATACCCTTTCAAAAATTAGAGCCCCTTCTGGAAAGTCTTTTTTTGCTTCCCGTTCCATTTGACCGAACCTTTTGCCGGCCTCCTCCACGGTCTCCGGGCTAAGCTGGCGAAGGAAGGAGGAAGAATATTCCCTCACCCCATCGGAAAGTAGCATTCCAAGGGCCGAGAACACCCCCTGTAAAGGAGGAATAACCACCCTGGGTATGCTCAATCTATGTGCCAGTTCAGCCGCCACCAATCCACCTGCTCCTCCAAAGGCCATAAGGGTAAACTCCCCGGGGTCCTCTCCCCTTTCCAGACTAACCAGCTTTACGGCCCTTTCGGTGTTGGAAAGGGAAACTTCCAGTATTCCTTCCGCTGTACGATAAAGATCTGAGGAGATTTTTTTTGCTATCCTTCCCACAGCCTCAAAGCTCCTTTCCGGCTTTATCCTGAGACCTTCGCCCAGGGGGAACTCCTCTCTTATCCTGCCGAGGACAACCAGGGCATCGGTAAGGGTGGGAAGCTCGGACCTGCCGTAGCAGGCTGGCCCTGGGTCTGCCCCTGCACTTTCAGGGCCTACCCTGAGAGCCCCGCCGTCGTCCACCCACGCTATGGAACCGCCACCGGTACCCACCGTTTGAATATCCACCATGGGAATCCTCAGGGGAAGATGGAAAAGGGAGGAGGAACGGGTAATGGAAATGCCCCCTTTTATCAAAGAAACATCGGTGGAAGTGCCCCCCATGTCCAGGGTTATAATTCTATCCAGGGACAGGAACTTACCCACGGCATGGGAGGCTATAACTCCCCCTGCGGGACCGGACAAAAGGGTAAGGACAGGCATTCTTCTTGTAATTTCTGTGGTCATAAAGCCACCGGAGGAATTCATTATGTAAACCTCTCCCCTAGCGTTTTTTTCCAGCAGGTCAAGATAATCCTCCATAACGGGTAGGAGGGAGGCGTTCAGGGCCGTGGCCACCGCCCTTTCGTATTCCCTGTGCTCGTTCAAAACCTGATGGGAAAGGGAAACTTTGAATTTTCGGGAAAAAACATCCCCCGCCAGCCTCTCGTGAGATGGATTGGCGTAGCTGTGTAGAAAAACCACCGCCACCGCCTCTACGCCCCTCTCTTCCAGGGTCCTGGCCAGTCTCTCAACATCCTCTCTGCTCAGGGGAATATCCACCTTTCCATCGTAAAGCACCCTCTCTCTGAGGACAAAGCACAGCTCCTCAGGGATTATCTCCGGTGGTTTCAGGGGAACCCTGGAAAAAAGGTTCACCCTGGTCTGCCTTCCTATCTGAAGCAGATTCTTGAATCCCTCGGTGGTAATCAGGGCTGTGCGGGCGGTTTTTTCCTCTAAAAAGGCGTTGGTGGCCACCGTTGTGCCATGGATCAGGAAGTAGGCCCCCTCCCCCAGCCCCTTTAGAACGGCTAGAGCAGGATTTTCCGGGGTGGAAAGAAGCTTGGCAGTTCTTAAAGTCCCTTCCTCAAAGAAAACGAAGTCCGTAAAGGTTCCGCCGGTGTCTACTCCTGCCCTTTTCACAACTTCAGGTTAACATCGGAAAAGGAGATTTTCAAATTTCGCAGGAAAACCCTCTGAAACATTTTGTTTCAAATCAGGGTTCAACGCCTTTATATGGCTCTATTCCCATATTGTAGAAGATAAAAGAAAGGACATCAGCATAGTAGTTTATAAGCCTGGTGGTTCCTGATGCCCCTCCGTGCCCTGCCTTGGTTTCTATCCTGATAAGCACCGGATTTGGGCCTTTGTACTTCTCCTGAAGTGTGGCTATGTACTTAAAGGAATGGGCGGGAAACACCCTGTCGTCGTGGTCAGCGGTGGTCACCAGCACCGCAGGATAGGGAAGCCCCTCCTTAATGTTATGTAGTGGAGAGTATTTTATTAGATACTTGAACTGCTCCGGGTTATCGCTGGAGCCGTATTCGCTCACCCAGGCCCACCCGATGGTAAACTTCTGGTACCTCAACATGTCCATAACCCCCACGGCGGCCACAGCCACCCTGAACAGCTCCGGCCTTTGATTGATCACGGCCCCTATCAGAAGTCCGCCGTTGGAACCTCCGAAGATGGCCAAGTGCTCAGGGTCGGTATAACCGTTTTTTATGAGGTATTCTGCCGCTGCTATGAAGTCGTCAAAGACATTCTGTTTGTTCTCCAGCATGCCGGCCCTGTGCCACTTCTCCCCGTATTCGCCCCCTCCCCGCAGGCAGGCCACGGCATACACACCGTCGTTCTCCAGCAGGGGTATCATGGTAAGGCGAAACGCTGGCCTCATGGGTATGTTAAATCCTCCGTATCCGTAAAGAAGGGTGGGCCTCTTTCCGTCAAGCCTGAGGCCTTTTTTGTGAACTATGAAAAGCGGAACCTTAGTGCCGTCCTTGCTTCTGTAGAAAACCTCCTTCGTCTCATAATCTCCGGGATTAAACTTGACCCTGGACTTTTTAAACACTTCCACCCTGTTCCTTTCCACATCGTAGCGATAAATAGTCGGAGGATAGGTAAAGGAGGTAAACACGAAGAAGGTTTCCTTATCCCAGGGCCTTCCACTGAAACCGTATACGGTGCCGAGGGCAGGAAGGGGGATTTCGTGGAGAAATTTACCATCCAGGGAGTAAACCTTTACTACGGAATTGGCATCCCTGAGGTAGGTGGCTATAAATCTTCCTCCCACCAAGGAGACATCCTCCAGTTTGCTCCCGCCTTCCGGAATCACATCCCTCCAGTTCTCCCTGGAAGGCCTTTTTAAATCCACTTCCACCAGCCTATAATTAGGAGCATTCAGATCTGTGAGTATGTAAAACTTCCCATCCTTGGCGGCAACGAAATTGAAATGGGCATCGGGCCTGTCTATAAGCTTAACCACCGGGGAATCCTTTCTGGAAAGGTCCCTGTAATAAAGCATGTTCCCGCTGGAAGCTCCTTCCCAAACGGATATTATCAGGTATCTTTCGTCCGGGGTGACATAGGGGGAGAAACCCCTTCTCGGATGTTCCCTGTCCTCGTAAATGAGAAGGTCGTCCCTCTGCGGGGTTCCTACTCTGTGATAGTAAAGCTTCTGGTAAAGATTCGCCTCCTTCAGGCTCTGCCCCCTCCTGGGCTCAGGATATCTGCTATAGAAAAAGCCGTCCCTGTACCACGCCATGCCTGAGAACTTTATCCACCTGAGGTGGTCTGGAAGGAGTTTGCCTGTTTTGAAGTCCACCACAAAAAATTCCCTCCAGTCAGAGCCTCCCCTGGATATGGCGTAGGCGTAATACTTCAGGTCGTGGGAAAAGGAAAGCCCGGCAAGGAGAACGGAATTATCTCTGGAAAACTTGTTGGGGTCCAGAAGAACCCTCGCCTCTCCGTTAAGCCCTTTCTGAATGTAAACCACGCTCTGTTCCTGAAGACCTGAGTTCTTGTAAAACACATAGTAATCCTCGCCCACCTTCCACGGGGCGGAATATTTTTCATAATCCCAGAGCTGCCGTAGCCTCCTTCTGAGTTTGTCCCTGAAGGGTATTCTGGAGAAGTACTCCTCGGTTAACTTCTTCTCCTGCTCAATCCATTTTTTCACCTCCGGGGAGTTAATGTCCTCCATCCACCGGTAAGGGTCCGCCACTCTGGTTCCAAAATAGTCGTCCACCACTTTAACCTTCTTAGCCCTGGGATACCTGAGGCCCTTTCTCCCTCCGCAGAAAAGGAGAAACAGCCCCCCTGCTCCAAGAATCAATGCGGCAACAATGTACTTTTTCATAAGAACCTCCTTCCTATTATTTTACGAGATTTTTCTCACCTGGTTTAGCTCCTTACTCTCCCCGCCAGCGAGCCATCTACCCAAAATGCCCCTTTCCGTCACTATGAGTTAAAATAAGATGGAAATGAGGATATATACGGTGGGCCACAGCAACCACAGTTTGGAGTTTTTCCTGGAAATTCTGGAAAGGTTTTCCATAAAAGCCCTGGTGGATGTGAGGTCCTATCCCCACAGCCGGTATGTTCCACACTTCAACAGGGAAAACCTGGAGAAGGTTCTTGGCGAGAGGGGAATTGAATACATCTGGATGGGGGATGCGCTGGGGGGAAAGTTCACCTTAGGAAAGAAGAGGGAATTCCTCAGGCCCGACGGGAAAATTGACTGGGAGGCGGTAAGGAGGGCCGGGTTCTTTCAGGATGGCATAAAGAAGCTCCTTTCCATAGCCAGGGGAAAAAACACGGCCATAATGTGCGCTGAGGAAAACCCGTATCGCTGCCACAGGGGTTTCTTAATAGCCCCTGCCCTTCTGGAGGCGGGAGTGGAGGTTCTCCACATAAGAAAAAACCTGAAGGTCCATCCCCACAAAATCCGGCGATGAAATTGCATCCAATAGGGTTACGGGGACGAGCAAATTATGTACTCTGCTCCCCAAATTCTGGAAATTCTGCGGTTTGCCTTTCATTAAAGCCCGGCAGATAATAGACCCCCTGCGGAGTTTTACAGGAAATGGAGGCTATCCCATGGTGTATAATATAACCATAACATTAAATTTCTCCAAAAAATGGGGGCATGTCACTATTAATTCTCCACGACTCACCTCTCTGTTTACAAAAAGCTCATAAGCATCAGACAAAGATATTTTCCTTTCTTTCAAAATTTCATCCACAAACAAATTACCCTCCTCTACCAAACCTATAATAGTATCCTTAAGGAATGTTTCCAAGGCGGTTACACAATTAATAATAAAATTTTTTCTTGCTTCTATTTTCAATTCATATGAAACTTCCGAATTCTCAACCAAATCTAACAAAAGCAACGCTCTACGAGTTTTTTCCCAAAAAACATCTATCGGGATAGCAGCATATTTTCCGTATCTTTTTGCCAGATGCTGGCGAGTCTCATCTATTCTTTGAATTAATCTTTCAAAATTCATAGTCCCAGCCCTCTTTTTCCATTATTTCCCTGATTTGTTTCTCCAATTTGGGAATTTCCTTTTCCACTACTGCCCAGACAACTTCAAGTTTTACACCAAAATAAAAATGTATGAGTTTGTCCCTCATTCCAGCTATTTTTTTCCATTCAATTTCAGGGTGTTTCTCTTTTAGATACTCGGATAGACACTTTGCAGCCTCTCCAATGATTTCTATGTTTCTTATAACCGCATCCTGCTTTTCATAATTGTTTAAAAATTCATCATCTCGCTGATACTTTAGGATAATATATTTTATTTTGTCTTCGGAATTAAAAATTAAAGAAATAGGATATGCTTCTGCCGAATTTATCAGACTAGGTATCTTTATCTGCTCCTTTTAAATCCTTTTAAATATTTCCAAGGCGACGACGGGCATTTCACTTAACGTTCTGGGGATATGTGAAGTTTCGCTTTGCGAAATTTGGGCGAGCGATAGCGAGCCACAAATCCTCCTGTTAGGCGTGGGCGATAGACCCGAAGTGAGCGATAGCGAACGGAGAGTTCGGCTCGGCGGCGTCATTATAATTTCTCCAACCACTCTTCTTTAATTATTGCTTCGGGTTTGTAAATTTCTAAATTATCTGCGTTGAACTCAGCTTTGATACTTACTTTTATTTTTGAAAGATCTACAAGTTTCCAACCTATAGTGATGAATTTTTCAGGATCTGTTTCTTTAATAATGAAACCAAGTAATAAATGAAAACCGTCTGAGTTTATCTTTTCAAGGGTTTTTTCTTTGGTTGAGTAATAAAAATCTCTGGGTGAACCCACATCTGGCCTTGTTGTTGCTTTAATATCAACAAATGAAATTCTTCCTGTTTTTTCTATGATTTTCACATCCGGATAACCAACTTGTTTTAGTGGTTGAACTTTTGAGATTACTTTAAAATTCTTTGGAGTATTGTATATTTCGTATTCTAAAATCCTTCCCACTTCATTTGGTCTAAATGCTTTAGGTTTTTTACCGATTACCAATTTATATGTGTCTCTTGTGATTGGCATTTTATGATAACGATTTATTATTATTCTTGCAATAGTAGATAAGTCTTCAATTAGGTCAGCATCCCTCTCTTTATCAATGCTTAGTACTTTATAGCCCGTAGATGATTCTACTATTACAGGAAAAGAAACTCCTGCAAAAGCCAACAGTATTTCCCGTATAACTTTTTGATATTCTTTCATTCTTTCCATATTTTCTCTGTCATCCATCATATCAACCCCTTTAAAAATTCTACTAATTGTCTTAGAATAGTGATAATTTGTTCAATTTGCGTTTGTGTGGCGGTTCCTTCAAGGTTTCTCAATTCTTGGACAATTCTGTCTAAAACTTGCGTGGCTACATCTCTTATTTCTGAAACATCGCATGGAATAAATACACCTCCCTGAGGTCCCGGATATACTAGTACGGCCACGATTCCTACCCTTTTGAGTTCAGTTAGAACTGTATTCTGAAATTCCTCACGAGTCAAGTTGATTCCTTGATTCCTTAAATGGCCTAAAACTTTCTCTATACTGGTTCGGTTACTCATACCACAATGTCCATTTAGAAGTAAAAATCTAACAGTTTCTATTTGTGCTGAAGGATTTGAACTATTTCTTATAAAGTGATTTGCTCTTTGAACCCAAGGACTATTTTGACAGTTATGGCATGCATTTCCATTCATGTTCAAACCTCCTTTTTAAATATTAATATGTTTTCTTTCTGCATCACATTATAAAGCCCGAAAATTATCTTATCTATATTTTTTACAAGTTTAAATCTAATTTTTTCTGCATAATCTATGATGAATTCCACTGTCTTTATTTCTTTACCTTGGTATGTTGCATTTCCGATAACTATTACGGCATATTTTCCGGGTTTCAAAACTCTATACATTTCCTCTAAACTTCTTTTCATATCTTCGTTATAAAGGTCTATTTTTCTTTGTCCTTTCCCTCTTACTCCAATGAATTCTTCTCGCAATTCTTTTAAGTCATATCCCAAAGTCTCTAATGCATGTGCATCGTTGGACACGTAGTCGAGTGCTATAGAATATGGTGGAGATGTCACTATACCATCAATACTATTATCTTTAAGAGGCAGATTTCTTGTATCTCCGACTCTTATATCCACTTTTCCAAGCGTTAGATTAAGCTCTTTTACAATATCTATATAATCTTTCACTGAGAATATCATTTTGTCTAAATTTTTCTTGAAAGAATTAGTGAAATCTCTCTTTCTGCGTTTATTATCACTAACAGCAACAAGTTTTGCCATAAGATAAAAGTTTCTTGCCTTTTCATTTGGTATGCTATTTATTGCCTTATCGAGGGCTTTATCATCAGGATTGAATAAATTTACTCCAATTTTGCTTAAGATTTCGTCTTTCCACTTTAATATTTCAGGCCAAGCATCTATTGATTCAGTTTTTACTTTGCTCTGAAGAACGCAAAGTGGAGAAATGTCAATACCTACACAGTTAATGCCCAGTAATTGAGCTTCTACTGCTGTTGTCCCGCTTCCAATAAATGGGTCTAATACCGTATCTCCCTTATTTAATCCTATGATATTAAGTAATGCTCTAATCATCTGTGGATGGAATTTACCCTTATAGGGATAGATCCAGTGCGTCAGATATTGATTAACCGACCTTGTTCGATTTTTTCTTACTATGTAAAAATAATCGGTATATTCTTCCTTTATCAATTTGAAATAAGCAAGTTTTCTCTTAAGAGTTTCCACGTTTTCTGGTTCTTTCAGGAGCCTAAACTCTCTAAGTCCATTCGTTACTTCAAATTCCACACCTAAGGCTTTTAATTCAAGTTGAGCAAGTGCAAGTTCATAGATAAATTGGACATTATCAAAGAGCATTAATTGTTTATCCTTAGATAAAGGTTCCTCTTTGAATGCCCAGAAACCACTAATTTTTTCTGCTTTTTCTAACATTATTTCTCCTTTAGTTTTAATTTCTTGGCTCATGAATGCTCTCTCCACAATGCCATAATTGATTCCAGCCTTTTAAATCTATTGATAAGCCGCCGAGCCGAATTTCGCACAACGGTTTGCGGGTATCTGAAGTCGCCGAAGGCAATTTGGAGAAGGGGCTGAAAGCCCGAACCAGATACCCGCTCTTTAAGTTTGGGCATAACCTCCCAGCGACCCGGAGGGTTGGGAAGGTGGCAGCCGTTAAGGGTCATTCCAGGGGCCTCTCCTTAAGTTTCGAAATCCTGTGGTTTAGAAACCGGGTGAGGTCCTTTCCGCCGAACAACAGCAGCCGTTCTATTTTACGCCATGAAGGACCATCTTTTACACCCAGAAACTCCATCTCTCCCCTCCCTTCTGTATTTCAAAATGAGCCTTTATAGCCATCATGTCCAGTATAACAAAAGGGGAAAGGAAATTCAAATTACTCCCTTCATAGGGCGTCCCTTATCCTGAAGGAAAGGTGGTAGAAGATGGGGATGACCACCGGGACGAGGAGGGCGGAGGTGGTAAGGCCGCCCACGGTGCAAAGGGCAAGGGTCGTCCATATGTCGCTCTGGCCTGCCCTGTGGAAAAGGACCAGGGGGAGCATACCCAGAACGGTGGTGGCTGAGGTCATGAAAATGGGCCTCAGCCTCTCCCTGGCCCCCCTCAAAGCGGCCTCCAGGGGCGAGGCCCCCCTCCTCAAATAGGAGTTGCTGTGGTCAATGAGGATTATGGCGTTGTTCACCGCTATTCCGAAGAGCAGGATAAGACCGATGTATGCTGTGGAATCAAAGGGAAAATCCGATACATAAAAGGCAAGGAAAACCCCTATTAGCCCTAAGGGGACGGTCAACATGGCCACCAGGGGCTGCAGGAGGCTCTCGTAAAGGATGGCGAGAACTATGAAAATCAGGAGAAGGGATATGACCAGGGCAGATTTTATTTGCTCCATCTCTCCCTTCCTCATCCTCCACCATGGAAGCTGGCGGGACTTGGTAAAACCCGCGGGAAGGCTGAGGTTTCTGTAAACGGCCTCCTCAAGCTCCCTCCCCCTCTTAAAGGAGCCCAGGTAATCCCATTGCACCGTGGCAACATACTGCTGGTTTTCCCTCTCTATCCCCCCTTTGAACTTTTCCTCCCTGACCTCCACCACATCCTTCAGTCGGAAGGGACGACGGTCCCTGGAGAGAAATTCCCTCTTCAGGAGTTCCTCCATTTCCTCCTCCCTTCTGAAAAGATCCACCTCCAGGTCTATCTCCCTTTTACCGATTCTTATTCTTGAGAGATGGGAACGGGAGGAAATGAACGGGGAAATCTGAAAAAGCAATTCCTTTGGGTCAATGTGGTATTTTCTGAGGGCAGGAAATTTCAAGCGGAAGGAGTAGTATTTTCTCTCCCCTCCCCAGAAAAATCTCCTCTGGTAAAGCACCTTGGCCTCCTCTATCCTACTGTTCATGAGAAGGGTTTCAATCAATCGCCGGGCAATTCCCTTAAGTTTCCAGAAATCGTATCCCTTTATAACCACCGAATAGGGAAGAAAACTCCCCATATGGGGGGAATAGGAATAACCCTGGGGGTCAAATCCCCAGACCCCGACCCCTATGCCCGCAAAGTTAGTGGCAAGCTGTATCAATTTTTGCTTTAAAATGTAAGGCCTTGCGGAAAACTCCACCTCCTTCGGAAATTTCACCTCCATGTACGCATAATTGCCGCTTATCTGGGTTTTAACCTCCTTGGGATATGGCTGGGAAAGGACGGTCTTCTCAAATTTCAGAATCGTCTTTTTCGTGTCCTGAAAACTCGCCCCAGGGGGAAGTTCAATCCATACATAAATCCTTTGTTTCTGATACCAGGAGAAAAACCTCCCGAAGTTAACATTCCGGTAGAAGAGCCTGGCGGATAAGAAAAATACCATGGATAGGGGCAGCAATACGAAAAGGGGATATCTCAGGGAGAAGTTTAAAAATCCCCCCTCCCCCTTGTCCTTCCTCCTTCTAATTCTGAAGTTCATCCTGGCGGCCATGGAAGGAATGAGGGTGAAGGCAACGAGGACCGAACAAACCATGGCTATGCTGACGGTGTAGGCTAAGGGAAGGTAGTAGAGCCTGAGCCTTCCCTGAAAATAGGCAAAGGAAAAGAAGACGATGATGGTGGTGAGGGTGGAGGCCACCACCGGGAGGAAAACCCCCCTGGCCCCCTCTGCGGAGGCTTCAACCCTTTCCATACCCCCTTCCCTCAGCCTCAAAATGTTCTCAAAAACCACCACGGCGTTGTCCACGAACATCCCGAAACCTAAGGCAAAACCCGAGAGGGTGAGCAGGTTCACAGGGATTTTCAACAGGTATATAAGGGTGAAGGAGGCGAAAACTGAAAAGAATACCGAGGAAATCACCAGGAGGGACGGCCTCAGGTCCTTAAGAACCAGAAGGAGGATGGCAAATATTATGAGGATTATAAGGAGGGAAAGTTTTACGAGTTTCAAAAGTCTGGTTTTCAGTTCCCTGCTTTCGTCCTCTATTATCTTCGTTGACACCGAGGGAACCTTCCTCTCTATTTCCCCTATTTTCCTCTTCAGCAGGGAGGCAAGGTGAAGGGTGGAAGCCCCCCTCTCCTTGTAAATGTCAAGCACCACCAAGGGCATCCCCTGATATCTTTTTTCCTCCCTTATCCTCCCCGAGGAAAGGAAAACCCTTCCCACTTCCCTGAGGGGAATTTTCCTCCCTCCCCCACCATCAATGCTCACCCTTTCTATCTCCTCTATCCCCCGGGGAAAGGAGGAAAGGGTAAGCAGGACATAGCTTCCCTTCCTCTGAACCTCTATGGAGGGGAGGTTGAAGAACTCCCTGGAAATGGCAGAATAAACATCGGAAACGCTTATCCCGTAGGCGAGAAGTTTCTCCCTTTTTAGAAGAATCTTTACCTCTGGTGGGGCTCCTCCCCAAAGTTCAACCCTTGACACCCCCTCAATCCCCTTAATTGGGGGGAGGAATTCCCTCTCCACTATGTTTCTTATGCTCTGGAGAGGAAGGCGGGAAAAGACGGCCACGGAAAGCAGTGGTTTTCTCTCAAATCCCTTGGGAACGAAGGGCACAACCCTTATGCTCCTTGCGGCCTGGGGAGGAAGTTTTTTTCTCAACCTGTTTATGTTCTCCTTCACCCTCAAATACGCCATCTGCATGTTGGTCCCCCTGGAGAACTCCAGGGTAAGCCGCATTCTCCCCTCCTCGCAAAGGCTCTTTAGTTTCTCCACTCCTTTTATTGCCCCCAGGACCTCCTCCAGGGGGAGGGCCACCCTCTCCAGGAGCATTTCCGGAAAGGCTCCGTACCAGAAGGCGGTCACGGTAAGGGAAGGAAGCTTCTCGTCCGGGACAAGTTCCACAGGGGTGTTCCTTATGGAATAAATACCCAGAATCAAAATGGAAGCGAAGAGCATCCCTGAAAGAACGGGCCTCTCTATTATCCACCTCATTTCTCCACCATCTCGTAGAGGACGGGGATAAGAACGAGGGTGAGGAAGGTGGAGGCCAGAAGGCTACCTATGACCACCACCGCTAAGGGACGCTGAAGTTCGGAGCCGGGGATTTTCAAAAGGGCCATGGGCAAAAGCCCGAAAACCGTGGTAAAGGTGGTCATGAGGATGGGCCTGAGCCTCACCTTAGAGGCCTCCATCATGGCCTGCTTAGGAGCAAGCCCCTTCCGCCTCAGTTTATTGGCATAATCCACCTTCACTATGGCATCGTTTACCACTATCCCCGCCATCACCATGAAGCCTATCCCCGAAATTACATTTATGGAACCTCCGCTCAGCAGCAGAAGAAGAAAGCCCCCGAAAAGTCCCATGGGGATGGTGAGCATTATTATGAGGGGATGGATCAGGTTTTCAAACTGGGAAGCCATTACCATGTAAACCAGGAGCACTGCCAGGAAAAGAGCACTGTAGAGGGAACGGAAGGCCCTTCTCCTCTCCTCCTCAACCCCGGATATCCTTATCCTGACCCCCGGTGGAAGGTGAAGGGAGGAAAGGACCTCCTCCACCCTCCGGGAGACCCTTCCGAGGCTTCCCACCAGGTCTGCGGATATCAGGAAAAACCTCTCCTGGCCCTCCCTGGTTATCTCCGCTGGGGAAGCTCTTTCCTCAACCTCCACCAGGTTTCTGAGGGGGAGGACCCTTCCTTTTACGGATATGGGAAGGGCCAGCACCTCCTCCAACTTCTTCCTCTCCCTGAAGGGGGAGGTAATAACCACATCGTAATTCCTCTGAAACCTCCTTATCGTCATAACCTTCCTCCCCCTGAGGGCCGCCTCCACGGTGGTGGCCAGAACCTCCTTTTCAATGCCCAGGGCCTTGAGGACCTCTTCCCTGAACTTCATGGCAAGAAGGGGCTTTGAATAAAAGGCATTGGTCCTGAGGTCTCTGAGACCCTTCACTCCCTTCAGAGCCCTGATAACCCTGCCTGCCACCTGTTTTCCTGCCTCCTCATCCGCATAAAAAACCTTTATCTTAAAGGCCTCTGCCCCCAGGCTGAGATACCTTGTAATGGCATTTCTTTCGGGAAATACTGAAAATCTAAGGCCATAAAAGGAGGAGAGGAGCCTGCGGGCCACCTCCATGGCCCCTTTCCTTCCCGCACCACCCACTATCATGGAAATTCCGTTTACGGAAATGTCCTGGCCCGGGGCCGCTATTTTTGAAACCGCTCCTATCTGCGAGAAAACGAAACCCGCTCCCCCTTCCATAAGCCTTTGCTCAATGAAACCTGCCACCCGGTTCGTCCGGGAAAAACCGTAAGAGAAGGGGGTCCTTGCCGATATCTCATACTTGTCGGTGGAAGGATTCGGAAGGAGTTCCTTTCTTATAAGGGGATAGCTAACCAGGATGAAAACAAGCATGACGAGGGTTATCCCCAAGGGTATTGCCCTTTTTTCAAAGCACAGGGAGAGAAATTCATGGTATTTTTCCTCAAACATCCTGTATAGACTGGAAAAGGCCTCCAGAAGGGGGGTGAAAACCGCAGAAAAAAAACCGCAGAGCAATCCCACCGTAAAATTTAACACCACCCTGGTTCCCCTCCAGAGGGTTTTCAAAAGGTAGAAGAGGAGAAGGAAAGGAAGGGAAAGTATGCGGTGGAGCCTTCCAGCCAGCCCCCCCTCTTCCTTTTCCGGAGCTGTTTTCCTGCCCTTCTTTCCCCCTGATAAAAGGGCAAACATGGACGGAAGGAGGGTAAGGGAAACCAGAAGGGAAGACAGCAGGGAAAAGGTAACGGTAAAGGCCAGATCCCTGAAAAGCCTCCCCGCCACCCCGTAGATGTAAATCACCGGGAGGAATATGACTATGGTGGTGAAGGTGGCGGCGGTTATGGCACCGGCCACCTCGCTGGCCCCATCCACAGCAGCCTCTTCCGGAGGTTTTTCCCTTCTGTGCCTGAACATGCTTTCCAGAACCACTATGGAGTTGTCCACGAACATTCCCACACCCAGGGCAAGACCTCCCAGGCTCATTATGTTGAGGTTTACCCTGGCAAAAAACATTAAAACGAAGGTGGAAATCACCGCTATGGGAATAACCAGGGCCACCAGGATGGGGTCCCTTATGTTCCTGAGAAAGAGGACAAGGACTAAAAAGGCCAGAAGAGAACCCAGGAGGATGGAATACTTCAGGGAAGCCATGGAGGACTTTATGAGGGCAGCGTCCTGGGTTATGAGCTTAAATTTCAGGCCGGGAAATTCCTTCTCCATCCTTTCCATCTCGTCCAGAACCCTCTGGGACACCTTCAATGTATTGGCAGAGGCCTGCTTAAAAATAAGGAGGGCTACTGCCCTTTTCCTGTTGAACCTTATCTCCCCCTGGAGGGGTGCCTCCCCCAGATAAGCCCTGCCTACATCCTTCAGTAGAACCGCCCTTTTCTTGAGGAATTTCACGGGGATTTCGTTTATCTGGGATGGATCCCTCAATTCCCCTTCTACCTTCACCACATACCTTATGCGGTTTTTCATTACCGTGCCACCGAGAATAAGTTTATCGTAGGAGGAGAGGGCTTTTTCCACATCCTGAAACCCTATGCCCAGCTCTGCCATTTTCCCCGGATCAAGGCTAACGATAACCTGGGGCTCTCCTCCCCCCCTCACCTCCACCCTTGCCACCCCCTTAAGCCTCTCCAGCCTGGGTTTTATAAGGTATTTTCCCATCTCCCTCAGCGCCTCAACCTTTCCGCCGCTGAGCACCGCTATTATTATGGGTCTTGAGGAGGGGTCCCACTGAAGGAGGGTAGGCTTTGAGCAGTCGGAGGGAAGGCTCTGGGATGCCTCCTCTATTTTCTCCTTTGCGTGGAGAAGGGCAAAATCCATGTTGGTTCCCCAGTGAAATTCAAGGGTGATAAGGGAAATCCCTTCTCTGGAAGAGGAAGTTATCCTCCTGAGGGATGGAATGGAGGAAAGCTCGCTCTCCAAGGGCTCGGTAACCATCTTCTCCACCTCCTCAGGGGCTGCCCCCGGGTATTCCGTAAGAACCGAAAGCTTCGGATAAGAAAGGGAGGGGAGAAGTTCCACCGAAAGTTTCCTCAGAGAAACATAGCCGAGAAGGAGAACGCCCACGAAGAACATGACCGTTCCCACGGGCCTTTGAACGCAGAGGCGTATCAGTTTCATCTTACAATTTTGACCCTGGACTGATGGGCAAGGGTTAGCTGTCCCTCCACCACCACGAGGTCTCCTTCCTCTACCCCGCTCCTTACCTCTGCCTCCGTGTCGTTCTGGGCTCCCAGGTCAATGTATCTCCAAAGGGCCAGATTGTCCTTTACCACGAAAACCAGGGGCCTTCCGGAGCGGACTACAATGGCCTTCCTGGGCACCTTTACCACATCCCTCAAAACCCTGTATTCCACCTGAACCTCGCAGGTCATTCCGGGAAAAAGACCGCTCTTTTTTCTAAGAAGATTCAAAAAAACCGTGGCGGTTCTGGTTTCAGGGTCAATTTCCGGGGAAATGGCCAGGATTCTTGCGGGAAAATACCTTCCTGGATAGGCAAGGAAAGCCACCCGCGCCCCCATCCCCGGTTTTATCTTCCCCACCTCCCCTTCCAGAACAAAGGCTTTTATATAAAGGGAGGCAGGGTTCACTATCCTGAAGATATCGCTGCCGGAAGATATCCACTGGCCCACCGAAACCTTGATATCCCCAATTATTCCGGAAAAGGGTGCTCTTATTCTGGTCCTGCTCAGCTCCAGTTCCGCCTGGTGGAGGGAAATTTCAGCCTCCGTAAGCCCCTTGGTGGCCTTCCTCACCTGTTCCTTCAGTGCTCCGGTCTCAACCATTATTTCAAGAAGGGACTCCTCCGCCCTGCGAAGTCTCTCCTCACCCACCCTGCCGGCTTTATATTCCGAAAGAACCCTTTCGTATTCCTCCCTGGCCCTCTTCAATTTTTCCCTGTCCTTCTCGCTCATGTGGGGTTCCTTGAAGGCGGCGAACCTGAAGGTGGCGATGTAGTCTGCTAATGCCTTGAGCCTCTGGGCCCTGGCCCTCTCCAGGGCAAGCTCCTTTTCCCTGCTGTGAAGCTCCACCACCACCTCCCCCTTTTTCACCCACTGGCCCACGCCGTGGAGAATTCGAGCCACCTTTCCTGAGGTCTCCGCCTTGACCGTGGTCTTCTCCCAGCAGTCGGCCTGGCCAGAAAAATTAAGCCTCAGAGGAAGGTCTCCCCGCACGGCCTTCACCACCTTTACGGGAACCTCAGCCTCCCCGGCTTTCGTCTCAGCCATAACCTCCCCTTGCCCCTCGTCATCCCTTTGCCCCTGGTGGTTTTTCCAGAGGAAATACCCCCCTGCCACAAACCCCAGAAGTAAAAAGGCTGAAATAACAAATTTTACAATTTTCCTCATTACTAAAACCTTAAGAGGTGATTATAGCAAAAATCCAGGGAGGTTAAAATGCTCAATTTTATAGGAACAGGATCTCTGAGGACCGGCTTTAAAGACCTACTTTCTGAACCTCTCAACCCTTCTCCCTCCTAAGTTAACTTCCACCGATGCCCTAAATCCTATAACACCATGGGAAATTACTATTATTATCCTATCCGAAAATAAACTCCGAATCCTCTCTTCTATCTCCAGGCGAAATTCATCCGGCAAATTGCTTCCGGCCTCATCCAGGATTATTACATCCGGCTCCTTTATAATCGCCCTGGCGATGGCTATCCGCTGACGCTCCCCCGCAGAGAGAAGCTTTCCCCCTTCTCCTACAATCGTGGAAAAACCCTGCGGAAGCTTTTCTATAAATCCTAAGGCTCCGCTTAAAGCCGCAGCACGCCTTATCTGTTCCCTGCTTACCCCTTCCTTCCCAAAGGCTATATTCTTTTCAACTGTATCGCAAAACATAAAGCACTCCTGAGAGACATACCCTGCCCTCTCGCGAAGCCATTTTAAGTCCAGCTCCTTCAGAGACACTCCATTGTAAAGTATTTCCCCTTGTTGGGGTCGGTATAGGCCAAGGAGTAGTTTCACGAGGGTGCTTTTCCCCGCCCCAGAGGGACCTTTTATTGCAAGAACTTCTCCCCTCTTTACTTTAAAGTTCAAGCCCTCAAAAAGAGGCCCTCTTCCATCGTAGCCGAAAGCAAGATTTCTAACCTCAATTTCCTCTATCCGCTCAAGTCGCCGCTTCCCTCCCTCCTCTGGCATCACCCGAAGAAGTTCCTCCACCCTGCTCCATGCCGCCCGAGCATGTTGTATCATTATAGAAAAAGATGATACCCTCTGGGAAGGCCCATAGAGGTAGTAAAGATATCCCTGAAAAGCAAAGAGGGTTCCTATGCTCATGGCCCCTGAAAGTATTTCCTTTATTCCAAAGTACAAAAGCAGCCCTTCACCCACATAGGAAAGAACCATAACTATTGCTTGATTCCTGTAAATTATCAAGTTCTGCTTTATGCTTTTTTCCATGTATTTTCTAAGCGAAAAGCTGACTTTTTCCTGGCACTCCTTTTCCTTTGCGCTTTCCTTGACCTGGCTTATCCCCATAAATACATCGGATAATACCTTCTCTGCCCTGGCGTTTTCTTCCATAACCGCTCTTGTGGCTTGCTTGTACCGCCCTGCCCAATAGAAAGAATTTACGATAAAAAATGGAACCGGCAAAAGGCATATAATGGTGAGGGATGGATTGAGTTTGAGAAGTATGCCTATCCCTATTGCAAACCTTAAAAGATCCGTTAAAGCAAGAACCAATGAGTGGGAAAAGAGAACCTGAAGCCCTTCTGTGTCCCTCCTTATTCGGGAGAGAAGCTCTCCGGTCTGGGCAGCAGAGAAAAAGCTCAGCGGATAGGAAAGGACTCTCCCTACAAGCTCCTCTTGCATCTCTGTAATTATGTGCCGCTGGGCCTTGAAAAAGAGAAGGTCCTTCAGGTACGAAATAAGAACAAACGAGAGGGCAAAACCCCCAAAGGCTGCAATAGCCAGGGGAAGAAACTTCAACTTCCCTTCCCCCACCACCTTATCTATGGCAAATTTGGAGATGAGAGGAAGGGGGGAGGAAAGGAGAACAACGAAGATAGTAAGAAAGGAAGGAAGGATTAGGAGTTTTAGGCTTTTAATTAAAAATTTCTTAATCATCCCTCAGCCCCAATCCCATAACCACAGGCTCCGGGTTTTCTTCGTATGTGAACCGGGAAGGTATCCTGGAAATTTTCTTTAAAATGAGAAGAAAAATCAACGGAAAAATATAAAGTATCAGAAAGAGGCCCCCTTTCTCCGAGGCCAATTTTCCACCAACGCCCAAGATGTAGGTATAAATGTAGATTCCGAGGGTGTAAAAAAACCAGAATATGTGAAGGTTCATCTTTCCGGGAACAGTTGCACAGGAAAAGGGTATTTTGTTATATTTTATAAAGGCAAGCTCAAGGAGAATCAAAGAACTCAAAAGTCCGTAAAGGGATTCTAAAAACGCCAGCTTAACTCCCCAAATAAGGGTGTAAAAAATAAGAATGGCCAGAAAACCGGGGAGAAGGTAGAGAAGGAAAAAGGACTTCTTTGTGGCCGTTATATAATCCTTCTTTTCCTTTCCTTCGGTAATTTTAAAAATCCAGTTCCCCTCTATGAACCAGGGAAGACCCACTACCATCCTAAACCCCAGAACCAAGGCGAGGAAAAAAAGGTGAATGAACTGAAAAAGGAAAACAGAATAAAGGGAACCCGAATATAAAATCCTTGCTATTTTCAAACTAAAAAGACCTATCACCCCTACTATGTAAAAGGAGAACACCAGGCGGTGCCTTCGGCTCCTGCTCATCACGGTTTTTATAAACTGGAATATGGCCCTCTCCAAAGGATTTTTAAAGAACCATTTGTGAAGAAAGAATGTCATACCCCCTGGGGGCCGGGAAGGGGGTTTTGCGGGTTTTTCCCTTTTTAGCCTTTTGTATAAAAGTAAATACTCAAGGACAAAGGCCGAAAGCAAAAACGAAATGGCCACCACCCCTTTAAAGAAATGAGCATGAAAAATCCCTGGATTAATTCCAGCTATCTCTTCATAAAGGCCGGAAAACCACAGGGGAGGGAGGGCGGAGAAGGGAAATTTATTTATATTGGAAAGGGAAACTGCCGAGTAGAGCTTGTCAAATACGCCGAAGAAGGATAGGAACAGGGCTACTGCCAGGCCCTGAAAATACACGGAAATCCTTTCCGCCTTTGTCTCGCCAAGAAATAAAATGAGAAAACCGCTTGTGCACATTACGAAAAGGAAGACAAACAGAGCTGAAGCGAAAACGCTTACGCTGTGGGCAAAGGAGATCTTAAGGAAAAGTCCAATGGAATTTCCGTAAGCCTTGGCCCTTCCCAGGCCGAAGATGGGAGAAGAAAAGAGGGATATAGAAACTGCAAAAAGAGCTACGAAAGCCATTAAGCTGAGGCCCTTTGAAAGGAAAACGGTAATTTTTCTTACGGGAAGGGCTGAAAGGTTGGCGTAGTCCTCTTTTTTTAGAAATATCTCATCCCATTCTATTAGGGAGACGAGCCCCATTACCACCATGGAAAAACTTAAAAATACAAAGTTCTCCTTCCAGGATGTTTCTTTCATGCCAATTACATAGGGGAAGAGAAGAGGAGCCACTATGTATTTCAGGTTCTCCCAGTAGGCTATCGCCCCGCTCAAGACCGCAAGAATGCTCAGAAGGGAGAAGGCTTTGGCCACCGTTGCCTCCTTAAAGGGAAGAGTTTCGTTCTGGAAAAACCTATTGAAAAAGTGGAGGGTCAAGATTTTAAGGGCTTTCATCTTCTGCTAATTTCATCAAAAACCGGGATGCTATTTTTCTGGGGTCCTTTTCCACCACCAGACTTTTAAATACTTCCTCCAGTGAAGAGCTCCTCTTCAGCTCCTTCAGCTTTTCCACTCCTTCGTCCGCAAGAATCTTACCCCTGTTTATTATTACAACCCTTGAACACAGCCTCTCCACAACCTCAAGAATGTGGGAAGCGTAAATTATTATTTTTCCCCTGGAGGCCAGACCCTTTACTATCTCCCGCACCGTAAATACCGTAAAGGAATCAAGCCCTGAAAGGGGTTCGTCAAGGAGAATAATCTCAGGGTTGTGAATAAGGGCCGAGGCAATCAAAACCTTCTGCTTCATCCCCTTGGAATAGGTGTCCATGGAAAGATGCATGGCACTTCCCAGTCCCAAAAGAGATAGCAACTCCTCGGCCCTTTTCCTAAGGGTTCCTTCCTCTATCCCCCTAAGTCTGCCTACAAAAAGGATGTACTCATATCCGCTCATGTAGGGGTAAAGGGCTGCATCTTCTGGGACATACCCAACTCTTTTTCTATAGGAATAAATGTTATTCCAAATCTCATTGCCCTGGAATAAAATCTTCCCTGAGGTGGGCCTCAGTATTCCTGCAAGGGCCTTAAGGGTGCTTGTTTTTCCAGCCCCGTTCGGCCCTAAATACCCGATTATCTCCCCGCCCCTCGCCTGGAAACTTACTTTGTCCACCGCCCTCAAAGGGCCATATCTAATCTCCAGCTCCTTTACTACTAAGCTCATTTTTAGAGTTTTTGAAAGAAAATGATATCACATAATAGTTTAATTTCCAATTATTGTATAAGTCCATAACATATGGGAAAAATTTTCTTCTTCAATGAGATATTTTAGCGGAGAACGAAGGGAAAGGGAATGATGGGGTCTGCGAGTGTTGTAAAAAACCAGCCATTGCATCAACCTTCTATTGAAAGCACCAATATTTGTTGCCAGTTCATCTAAATGATAAAGCAAAAACTCCTCCTGCAGCGTCCTGTTGAATCTTTCTATGTGCCCATTACTTTGAGGACGGCGGGGATAATTGAAGAAATGAACTACCTTTTCCCTCTCAACCAGCCTATGGAAATGCTTCATAAATTCTGAACCATTATCCGTCTGGATATGAGTTATAGAAAAAGGCGCAACGCTCATGAACTTCTCCATAAAATCCGCCCCAGCTCTGCTGGAAAGACTCTTATACGCATAGGCGAAGGCAAACCTGGAGCGAAGGTCCACCGCAGTTATTATGTATCTTTTTATCCCATCTACGAAAACATGCAGAGAATCCAGCTGAATCAAATCTCCTGACCTTCGGGGCATATAGTTTCGTCTTCTCAGTTTCTTCACCCTGCTTTTACTTTTTACTTTGCCAGAATGGGTAAACTCTTGAGGAGAAAAAAATAAACCCCTCTCTTTTATTATCCGCCCTATCGTGGAAGCAGACACAGGAAGAAGGCCTTCCCTTTTGCAGTAGTCGTCCAGCAGAACCTTTATCTTTTCCTTCCCCATGCGGGGATGGGCTCTTCTTATCCGCTCTATAAACTCGATTATTTGTGGGTGTATTTGTCGCTTTCGCTTCCGCCTGGGTGCCCTTGAGCGGGGAGCAAGAGCAGAAATTGCTCCTCCTGCATCCTTCAGCCTCCGCCTCCAGCGATAAATCTTGGATTTGCTGACTCCAAAGGCCTCTACCGTAAGGGCCAGACCATGACGGGTGAAAAAATCAACTACTTTCAATCTGAAGGCGATTACTTCCCTGTATTTTTCTATCTCCCTTTCCCTCATAGAAGGATTATAAACATTGCTTGCACCCCTTATCCATTTATAAATCCATATAAATTTCATCCTTCTCCCTCAATTTCTTCCCACATGTTTCTGAACTTTTGCATTTTAATGGATTGTTTTGTAAGCTTTAATCTTGTAATTTTTCAATCGTAAAATTATTGGAAGGGTAACCATACCGAAATGAGTGGATAATTCCTCCTTTTTCATCATATATAAACTATCGGAAGGAAGGTCAAAATTCCCTATCCAGGCCTTCCACTCATTGAACCAATTATGAACTGTCACAAAGACGACCTTGTGTCCCTTTGCTCTAAGATGTAAAGCTTCTTCAAAAGACCTCAAGATAGAACCTGGACATGCATCTATTTTGAGAATTACTAAGTACACTTCTTCATCTTTGGATACAATTTCGTTAAAATCCACAGATGCACCGTTAAAGGATATTAAGTGAATTTCAGATGGCGATTTTATCTGAATTTTCAGGGTCTTATTTTTAATATGTCTAAAATAAGCTACAATCCCTATAAGGACCAATAAGGCAAAGATAATGGAGTTTTCAATAAGAGCGGCTTTTTTCACGGGCCTTTTCTTCATAAATTTTTATTTTGAGCTCGTCCGCCTCATCATCAAATCCTGGATTCCCATTGGCAAAGAAGTAAAAAAGTCCATTCCTTGTCCCTAAGAATCTATCCATTCCGAAATAGAATTTCTTTAATGAAAAATCCTTTAACTTGTAGAACAACAAAGCAAATTTTGGCTTCTTTAGAGTGCGAATCTGCAATATCAAGTAATCACCATCTATTGCTATTTCTTCTATTCGGGAATAAGAAGCTTCCCAAGTCTCGTAAATTTCTTGCAATTTCCGTCTTGATATGACCCCTTTCGGAGGCTCAGGAAGTTTATGCATGGGAACATAAAAGTCAGGCATTTTAAGGGAAACCTTTCCCTTTACATTATTTTCTCCACAGTTAAGCCAATAGACCGTGGGGGAAAATTCTAAAAATACAAACAGTCTATTTCCATATTTCCTCATAAAAGTTCTGCTTAAATAAATACGGCTATTTTTCTTAAAATCTAAAAATAATGTTTTTCCTATAGGTTTGCCCTTATCGTCATAAACGGTAAGGAAATATCCTTTAGCTAAAGTTCCGGGAGAGGCAGGCAAGAAGCCACCAACATAGAATTTTCCACCACACTGAAAAAATGAAGTTTTTATTTGATAAGATGGTTTCAGAAAAATAAATTTCAGGAATTTATATGAGCTTTTATCTATCTTGAAAAATGAAATCTTACCATAAGTTTCCATCACGCCTATTAAGTCCTTCGTTATAAAAAAATTGAAGGGGGATTTTACCTCCCCTGGACCTTCTCCTTTAGGTGTTAACAGCGAAATCCCCTTTTTGTTCACTTTTACAATCCACCATTTAAACCCCCAAAAAATAACATCACCGTTCGGGGAAATGTCAGAATCATATATATAACCTCCAATCTTTTCATCGGGAAATTCCCAGACCTCCTTCAACCTGAAATCCTTATTCCAATCTTGAGCTTTGCCACTTAATAAAAGAAAAGCCAAAGTAATAAATGTTGAGGCTACCACTAAAATTTTTCTAACACGCATCTCTTCACCTCAATTTTAGTTTTTGAACGGGTGGAAGGGCTCTGAAGGTAACGAACAAAATAAATGTATCTTTTCCCCACCCCTGCGAGAAAATATCCCTCAAGGGAAATTGGAGGCTCTATCTCTTTAAAATCTTCATCAAAAATATAAATACAGCTTATCCCTAAATTCATTCCCTTCGACTCTTTATTCTTTAAAGCATTTATCAGGATGTATCCCCTATAAAAATTGACATCATATATCCAACTGCCTCTCGTCATAAACCAAGCAAATATCTTAGCTGGACCTAAACCTTTTTTTCTAAGCTGTTCTTCTCGTTTAGCGCTATAAGGAATGTTTTTCCAACTTTTAATACCGAAAGTTTTCACTTTTATTATATTTCCTTCTCTATCTATTACCCATATTCTGTTCAGGGCTAAAAAAGCCAAGCATATTAAATCATTAAAAGTGCATAAGGTGGGATTAAGATAGGCTTCATTGCCCAAAAGAGTTAAAGCATAGGAAAAATTGAATATGGCTTTTTGAAACTTCCCATTTAGGTTATAAACTGAAATGACCTTGTCCTTGACTTCTTTCATCCCACCTCCCATAAATGCCCGCCAAAACTGAGCAGCGAAAATCTGGCCCCCTGAAATCTCAAAATCAAAGACAAACGGTGATGTTCCTTTTCCTTGCAGGTAAAATCTTTTGTTAAATTTAAATTTAATGTCAAATACATTCATCAAATTGGGAAAATCAAGTATATAGTATTTGTCTCGGTAGGCCTTAACAAAAATTATGTTTCTAAAATCCCCAGGTCCCTCTCCTAAACCTCCAACTTTCTTCAAAAAATTTCCTCTTCTATCAAAAATTTCAAAAAAAGAGCCTCTTGCTATTATAATCTCTCCGTTTAATCCCTCGGATAAATTCAAAATAGGGTTGTCGTAAAGTTTTAATAAAGAAAAAGGAGTTTTAACCGGTGATATGTTCAAAATCAATCTATCTGTAACCTTGAGTCTAAGTCCTGAAGAAAAGATAAATTTCGCCAAAATCATTATAACTACAGCTTTTGACTTATGATTGAAAATCACTTTTCGGGTACTTTGCAATAGCAATCCCAGGAACTTTCCGGACATACGCATTCCCAATAAGGACCATTTAGGGTCATCACCCCTTTTTTAATTGCAGCGGTAGGTTTAAACCCTCGGGAAATACTATTAGCTACAATATCTTTAGGAATAACCAGAAGTATTACTAAAACAATAAACAAAACTAAAATCAATATTTTTTTGTTTGGTAAATTTCTCATCATTACCCCTCCTTTTTCATCTCACTATCCTGCAACGGCAATCAGTGTTCTCGGTGACTGTGCAAGCACAGGCCAGCACGCCTCCTATATATTTAGTTTTTCCTTTTATCTTTGTATCAGAAAATGATTTTTTCAACGGGATCATTGTAAATGTCGTCAGAACTAAAATCAAAATCCAAATCCACTTAAACATCCTCTTCATAACGCACCTCCCTTGTTTTTTGCCCCCCTGGGGGTTGAACCCGAAGGGGGCAACTTTATTTTAGCAACTTCTGGGCCAAAAAGGCAAGGATGCAATAATTGGCATGTGACTACTTTCACCGTCTTCCATCCCTTTCTAATAAAGGATAAGCCTTGTAGTAAAAATTCCATAGAAAATCCTTTAAAAATAACTTTTCTTCAGGAACGGCTGGTAATACAAAATAAATTCTCCCGTTCTCACTTACCCCAAAAATTGTGGGAGTATAATTGGGAGAAAATTTATAATATTTATCAGAAAAAGGGATTATTTTAAATTTGGCCCCGGTGAGGTTTCTCAACTTCTTTTCATCCTTCAATTCACTATAAGGAACTAAACCTATGACTTTAAATCCGTTGGGTAATGAATTTAAAGCATCTATGACTTCCAGATTATCTCTACAATTTTTCAGAGAAAAGACGAAAAACAAATATAAGATTGGACCGGTCTCTTTTTTCTCTTCTCTTGTATAAGTCCCTATTGGGAAATTCATTAAAGCTAATTTTCTTTGCTCTTTTCCTATTTGGCTTAACAAGAAAATTGAAATAGAAATCAGGAAAATAATAAAGATGTTCTTCATTCCTCCCTTATTTTAAAACCGGTTATTTTAAAATTGACTCCAAAGCCAGCCGCAGTTTCAGCTGTTAAAAAGAAAAGTTTATTCTCTTTTTGAGAAAAGTAGGCGAGAATCTCGCTCTCTGTTTCTGCTTCGGTATGCATAAGTTTATATTCTTTTAAAAACTCTCCTTCTCCATTATAAATCTGAATATAAACATCTCTTCCCTCTTCGGCAGGGGAAGAAAAAATAAGGCTTATCATTCCTTTTTTAGTGCAGAAAAGTCCTTCCACAAAAGAAAATTTGCTGAGAAGTTCTGCAAGTTTCGCGTCCTGTCTCCGCCATACCGCTTTTTTCATTTCTTTGGTCACTAAGGGGGTATAGAATTTCGCGCTTTTTCTCCCGAAGTATTTTACCCTGCCTTTTTTGTCCCTTTTTAAGATGTGGAAATCCGCTGCAGAAGCAAAATAAATTTCACCCCCGCAATAGTCCGCGTAGTTCTCCGGAGAGAGTACCACTAACTCATTCAGAAATTTTTTCTCATATTCTCTTTCATTCTTCACCCCATAAGCAACGAAAGAAGGTAAAAGATACTCGTAAGTGCCCTTTACCAGATTAAATATAAAAACGCTATAAGTTTTCCCATTTTTTCTTGTCATGGAATGCCCAGAGATTAATAGCTCCTGTGAATTAAGAAATTTGAAAATAAAAGCGAAGGCCTGAAATATGTAAGACCTGTAAAATTTTATTTCTCCTTCTGGGCTTATTTTATAAAGAAAAATTTTGCCTCTCTTAAAATCATAAATCAACAAAAATTCTCGCCAGGAAGACAAAGCTATCGGATTTAAAAATTCATTTGGACCCTGCCCCTTTCTCCCGAAGGTTCTGAGAAGCTCGCCTGTGTTATCATATATTTTTATATCGGCGGCCCTAATATCTAAAACATATATTCTTCTTTCTTTAACCACAAAAGCAACTGGCTCTTTCAATACAACTTTTTTCTGGGATAGGAAAACCTCCCATTTTTTCACAACTTCAAAAGAATAAAGGATCTTCAAAAAAATTAAGATTAAAAGAACCTTTTTCATCTCATTCTCCGCCTCCGATAAAGAGGAAGGGTAGACCCCTTCTCCCTTTTACTTGGCCGGAGTGACAATAATACAATCTATCTTATACTTTTCCCAACAATCGTGAACTTTAGGAACATAAACAGCATCCCACCCGTTATCACCCTTTAAAGGAACAGAGGTAAAGTTTAAAAAGGAAAGCCACAATAACAAAGCAGAAAGTCCCAGCATTATAAAAGAGATTGCTTTTGTTAAAATCCTCTTCATAACGCACCTCCTTTGTTTTTTTGCCCCCCTGGGGGTTGAACCCGAAGGGGACAACTATGGACAAATTTTATTTAGGTCTGGGCTTGCATTCGGATCTGCACTTCAGCCAACCGGATATACATATATTGTTACATTCCTGCCAACTTCGTATGCATGTGGTAATGCATCTAGCTCTCTCTCCTGGATCCTCTATAACTCCACATGCCTGCATACATGCTTGAGCATTGGAGGCACATAGACCAAGACATTCCTCCCTGATAATTTCACACTCATCACAGTAAACCAATTTTCCCACTTTACTGGTAACTCTTTCCCATTTTTTTATATTCTTGCCTGTAAGCATGAAATATAAAACCGCATAGTTGCTATTCCACGGGTCCGTTGAGGAAGTACTGTCATACGCCTCTTTCAAAGCCAGTATCATCTCTTTCATATAGGGAGCATATCTCGTAAGTTCTCCTTTTGCGAGTAGCTCTACATCTATCGGCCAACAGGCTTTTTCCCTTCCAACTTTTAGAACCACTTTGGGGCCTGTAAGAAGCAGGAAAGAAGCCTTTACCTCCGGCTCTCCGAGCTCAGCCAGGATATAATATCCACTCCTTTCCGATTTTAAACCGTAAATTTTCAGAAGTCCCAGAGAAGTAGAAACTGTGTCTTTTACGATTATTTTTGGATTTTCTCCCAGCTCCAACCGATATTTGTCGATACCTGCAATGAGTGATAAACTCAGCAAAAGCCAAATAAAGGCCTTTGCTCTCTTCATACCTCACCTCCTTTGTTTTTTGCCCCCCTGGGGGTTGAACCCGAAGGGGGCATTTTTATTTTAGCAAATTCCTTGCCAAATTCCTCAACCCGTTTCCTCAGCTCTATAAGCCTTGTTAAGTAATGACTGAAATGCTGAGGTTAGTCTATTTCCTAACTCTTCTACCTTGTTTCCTCTATTTTACCTCAAGAGCCTTTTTATAAGCTGTTTCTCTCGTGTTAGATAATATCCTAACTTTCTTAGATAATAATCTAATTTTTAAGGCTTAAGTTTATAATCATGAAGGAAAGTCATGAATTTGTGATATTCCTCTGGGGGAAGGTTAATTATTTCGCACAGCCTCTTCCACTTACCCCCAGCTTTGACAAGTCCTCTGCGGAGAAATTCTTTTACCTGAGCTCGGTTCAGGTCCCTGGATAAAAATGGTTTCTTTACAACCTCCCAGAAGTTTCCACCCTCCTCTATTCGCCGCCAAAGAGCATCTATCTCATCGCTTCTCAACATGAAAACCTGGGGAAATTCCCCAAGTTCCTCCTCCACCTCCCCAGCACCTATCTGCAAAGGACCTCTCCTTGAACCAAGACGACGAAGAAGGTTTATCAGCTGACGGCAGTTGCCGGGAAAGGAATAGCCCTTTATTAACTCCACCGCCTCTCCGCTAAGACGACGCCTGCCAAGAAAACCTCCATAATACTCCAAAAGAGACTCTATGTCCTGCGGCCTCTCCCTCAAAGGGGGTATCTTTATGTGATAAACACTCAGGCGATAATACAAGTCCTCCCGCAAAAGACCCCTTCTTATGGCATCAGAAATATTGCGGTTGCTGGCCGAAATTATCCGAACCTTCACCTTCCTTTCCCTAAAATCCCCCAACCGCCTGAAATATCCACTCTCTACAAAATGAAGAAGCTTCGCCTGAACTTCAAGCGGTATCTCCGTTATCTCATCTAAAAAAAGAACTCCTCCCCGGGCCCTCTCCACAAGACCCACCTTCTCTTCCTTTGCATCCGTATAGGCTCCCTTCCTATGGCCAAATAGCTCGCTCTCAAACAACGAAGAGGGTATGGAGGCGCAGTTGAGGCTAACAAACTGCCCCTTCGCCCCGGAAAGCTGATATATAAGCTCCGCCACCAGACCCTTACCAACTCCGCTCTCCCCCTCTATCAATACATTCCCTTCCCCTTCGCTGGCCTCTATTATCTTCCTCCTGACTCGCTCACTGGCTCGGCTCTTTCCTATAAACCTAAGACCCAACTCCTTCTCCTTCTCCTTCTCCTTCTCCTTCTCCCTTATCTTCCACCTGCCTATACCCACTAACTGCCATATCTCATCCCAGCTAAAACGAGCCACAGACCCTGAGTCAAAATAAAGGTAATACCGCCTACCTCTATCTTCTATGGGCACTACCACCACCGTCTTTAATAAAAGCCTCACCGCCGTCTCAGGACCCCCTTCTGTGGGAATATCCTCGTATATCGCCGGAGAGCCCTTATCCACAGCGCTCCTCACCGCTGAAAGGCACAGCCCCCCTTCCCCCTCCCTCCATATCTCCCTCCCTTCCCCGTCAAAAAGAGCCATAACTCTTACCTTCTCCAGCATAAGAGCCCTCCTTAAAGCCAGAGAAAATTTTAAGGGACAAATCCAGAGCAGTCAAGGGAAAAGTTGTATCCCAAAGCTAATAGGCCTTATTCCAAAATAAACTTACCCTCTATATAAAATAATTCTCCCCTTTCTATAAGGACTCCTGAAAATTTCATATCAACAGAAACTTTAAAAATCTCAAAGGAAACTTTCTTCGAATAAAACCTAAAATATGGGTTATCAAGGTCAATAAGCACATAATAAAATTCGGGCTTGTATCCTCTTCTATAGGAGACAAGAAGCCATTTTTTGAAATTTATCATCGTGTATAATCGGGTCCATTTACCCATCCACTTTCTGTGTTCGTCCATTTCTCCTTTTCTTACCTTATACTTTTTGGGCATTTTTTTATAAAAAGGAGGGAAGAGAAGCAAAGTACCCTTTTCCTTGCAATCCATGGTGAAAATCTTAACTTTTGCCTCAGCGCTAAAGGCAGCATATATTTTCCCTTCCGATACAGATAGAATACCCTGGTTCACATTAAATCTATACATCAAAGGGAAAACTTTGGGCCTTCCACATTTGAGGCTAACGCCCCCAAACCTATCCATAATACGAAGATACCCATCCCTCCAATATGGGTTGAGCAAGATTATCCTTCGGGAATTTACCGCAAAATCATCGTAATTTACGGAAAAGGGCAATTTAATTCTTTGTAATTTTTCCTTTTTTATTGAAAATTTATAAAGAAAATTCTGGGGATAATAGGAATTAATAAAACAAGCCGTCCCGTAACAATGAATCTTATTAGGCGCTAACACCTCCTCTGGCCCCCTACCGTTTCTAAAAATTTTCCTGCTCTTCTTCTTTTTTACATCAAATTCCCACACCCCCTTCTGAGGCTGGCTGAAATACACTTTTCCTCTGTGATACTCAGCGTGATCGTAAAGGAAAATCTCTGGAATTTTGACTCTCTCCTCTATTCTAAACCTCAGTTCCTTGTATTTGGGTCCTCCCCCCTTACCACAGAAAGCAATGAAAACCAAAAGGGCCAATACGCCTAATTGAACCCTCTTTGGTGCTTCCATAAATTTTGAAACTTACCCCTCCTTATCGTTTTCTATTTCTGAAGAATGCACCCATCACTCCAATTGCAATCTTGACCTGGAGAAACACATCCAATGTGATTCCCATTATTGTCATATACCCAATGGCCTTTACCACCTTCACTTGAAATTTTCCCTGATAAAAGAAGAAAAATACTTAAAACCAAAACGAATATCAAGAAAAATTTTCCGTATCTCTTCATAACGCACCTCCTTTGTTTTCTTGCCCCCCTGGGGGTTGAACCCGAAGGGGACATCTTTATTAAAGCAAATTCCTTGCCAGTGCGGCAAGGCCAGAGAAACCCCTCTGTAAGCCTACTTAAGAAAAAAATGAAATAACTAAGATAACCACACGATTATCCAATCCTCACCATTCTCAACAATCACCCTCAAGAAGCCTTCTTTCTGGATAATCAAATGGTTATTTTTGATAACCAGTGGGTTATCTCTCTTCTGGATGAAGTTTATACTTGTGAAGATATGATATGAATTTTTTGTAATCCTTTATTCCAAGCTTCTGGGATGTCTTTTTCAAAGAACCACCGCTTATCTCATAAGCTCTTCTTGTAATCTCCCTTACCTCTGACCGCTTCAGGTCCCTCCTTATAAACGGGCGCCAGACAATCTCCCAGAAGTTTCCACCCGTCAAGGGAGATAATGAGAGATGTACGGGTTCAGGGGACGCAGAGGGGTCGGAAGGGACAACGCTCACAGTATCTTTCGTCGGAGGGGTCCGGACGAAAAGGAACATCCGGGTTAAAGATTTCTGAAAGGAGGTTCTTAAGGGATGGCAGGAGAACCTCTTCCATGAGGAAGTCCTCGTCATTTTTTCTAAACAGTGTTTTCTCTTCGTTTGCTTTAAGAAGATAAAGGGCGGCCTGGGTCTGGGAGTAGCTCTCTATCCCAAACCTTTCGCTGCTCTTTATGAGGTAAAGGTAAAGGGGAAGCTGAAAGGATTTTATCCTTTTCTTCATCTCTTCCCGAACGGAAATCCCTCCCTCCCCCTCTTTAAGGGAAGGCTTTTCCCCGCCCCCTGTTTTGTAATCCACCACCCAGACCTTTCCCCGGCTTTGGTGGACCCTGTCCACCCTTCCCCTGAGGCTCACCTTTTCCCCTCCTGTATCCAGTTCTCCCTGAAGCTCTTCCTCCAGGGCAAGGATTTTAACACCTTTTTCCGCCCTTTTTCTCTCGCTCTCCAGGAACCTCTTTAGCCTTTCCCTGGATATTTCGCGAAAGAGGGGAAACTCTCCGCCCTGATAGGGGAAGAACTCCTTGAATTTTCTCTCAAATATAGGTTCTATTTTTTTAAAGGAAAGATGGTCGGGAGGGACCCACCTTCCCATGTAGGGTCTATAGAACTCGTAGAGGAGTTCGTGAAGGAACTGGCCTATTTTCCTGCCCTCCAGCTCCTCCTCCACCTCCTTCATCTCTTCAAGGTCAAGGATGTGGGAGAAGTAAAACCTTAAGGGGCATTTCATGTAAAGGTCTATGGAGGTAGGACTTAATTCCATGGAGCGGAGCTTTTCCATGACTTCCGGGGTTTTTTCAAACTCCAGAGTTTCCCTGGAGGTGGAAAGGGGGAAGACCACCTTTTTCTCCACAAGGGGTTCCCCCTGCTTTTCGGCCTCCCATTTTATTTCTTCCAGAAACCTGCTTTTGCTGGTCTTCGGCGAAGAAGAATAGGTTATGAAGACCCTTTCGCTTCCCTTCAAGAGTCTCATAAAATAATACCTTATGACTTTCTCCCTGTCCTTGTAGGTGGGTATGCCCAGGTATTTTCTCACTGGCGTTGGAAGGACCGGGTCCACAGGCTCGGTGGAAGGAAGGAAATCCTCGTTGGCGGCCATGTATATGATGTTCTTAAACCTGAGGGCCCTGGTTTCCAGTTGCCCGAGAACCTGAAGGCCCTCCAGGGGAACCCCCTCAAAGGGCACTCTCAGGTAAACCAACGAGTTTCTTATGAGGGAAAAGGCGTCCCTGCCCTTTATATCCTGGCTGAAGGGAAGGAGGGAAAGCTCTGCGAAGAAGTCAAGGAAGGTCCTGAAAAACGGTGAGGAGAAGGGGTAGAAACGGGCGGGACTATTTTTGTAAACTTCCTCCAGAATATGGAGCATGCTCTCGGCAATGGATTTTAAATTTGAATCCTGGGAGAAACTCTCCAGAAGGAGGCTGTGGATACTGGAGAGGTGTTCTGAAAGCTCCTTCTGTGCCACGCCGGTCATTCTGGAGGCCTTCTGAAGGGCTTCCAGCCCATTTATATCCTTTAGAGAAATGTAGGGCAGATGAGTTTCCAGAAGGGCTTCCTGAATCTGGTGAATCAGTATCCTGGTTATTTCTCCATCCCTTTCCTCCCCGAAGTAAAAGTTTTTAACATAGGGATGCAAAATTAGATTCAGGTAACTTTTCACCCTGTATTTTTCGCCCTTTTTTTCTTCCTGAACCATCATCAATCTGTCCAGGAGGGCATAGACCGGGGTTCTGGTGGCCGGATACCCCATGGAGATATTGTACGGAAAGTCCTGGCGCGAGAGGGCCACCGAAAGGAGGGGAAGAAGGAGGGAGGGGTCTGGAATCACCACCGCGGTCTCTCCGGGGGGAAGCTTCTCTTCCTCCATAACCCTCTTCACGGCATAGGCCTGGCTGTGGGCATCAAAGCCCTGATATATGAAAATTTCAGGTTTCCCCTCCCTAGCTTCTATCCTTTCTTCGGCAAGGCCCCAGCTTTTAAGATAGGAGAAAAGTTCCTCCTCCAGGGGTTGATATATGAAATAGGAGGAGGGCTTCCTCATTATCTCCTCCACTATTCTCTCCTCGGACCGGGTGAGAGCCGCCAGAGCTACGAAGTAAATCTCATCGGTCTCCCAGGGAATGCTCCTCTCCCCTATTTGCTCTGCCACCTGGCTATACTTCATACCCTCGGTGGCCCTGCCTTCTTCAGCCAGGCTCTGGAAAAATTCCCGCTTGAGCTCCAGTATCCGGGAAAGCATCCTCTCCACGCCCCCGGGAAGGCCATCCTCTTCAAAGTCCTCCAGCATAAACTGAGGCCGCTCCATGATTTCCCTGATTTTCCTATCCTCCACCATGTTCTTTTCCAGCTCCTCTAAGGCTTCAAAGAACTTAATCCCCCAGAAGAACCACGAGGAAAAAGAAACTACCTCCGGCCTGTCCAGAAATTTCCTCCTCAGTTTGAAAATCCTCCA
Source organism: Candidatus Aminicenantota bacterium (assembly GCA_026987025.1). Classification (GTDB taxonomy): domain Bacteria; phylum Acidobacteriota; class Aminicenantia; order S016-38; family S016-38; genus JALSNJ01. The sequence goes on from JALSNJ010000019.1 coordinate 109,417, forward strand.
GGCCCCCTCCAGGGGAGAAATCTCCTCTACAGGTCCAAAATACTCCAGGTGAATTTTCTTTATGAAGTCTTCCATGGAAAAGGCCCGGGGGGGAACGAAGGGTTTGCCCACCTGCTCAGCCAGGAATTTTCTCAGGTAAACTATGGGCCTTCTTCCTGGAAAGACCACGGTGACCCTTCCCCATTCTCCCCGGGAGGCTATCCTCCGGGCCAAAAACTCCACCGGGTGAACCCTGAGGGGTAGCCTTATGAGTTTTCCCATCTTATTTCCCTCCTGGTCCTGCTATCCAGGTACAGAATTATCCCCCTCAGGGGCCTTTTCGGGAAAACTTCGCTCACCATGGAAAGGTAGGTGGAAAGCTGCTTCAGGTGCTTCTCCGGATACTCCAGACCGGTCTTGAACTCAAAGACCTTTATTTCGTCGCCCAAAACCACCCTGTCCAGCCTGCGGCTGTTTCCTTCCCCGTCCACCACCTCAAATTCTGTGAAGACCCTGCCGGAAAAGAGGTCCGGGTTCTCCTTCACGGCCCAGAAAACCGCCTCCCTCTCCTCAGGGCTAAGTCCCCTGGTTAATTCCTCCATCCGGTCCAGGGAAGGAGGACGCTCTCCCAGGGCCTCCATAACGCGGTGTATTCTCTCGCCCCTCTTTCTGGAGGAATACGGGCCCTCAAGGGGTTCCTCCCTTTCCCTGAGTTTGTTCTTCCAGGAAAAGGACGGGACAAATTTATCCTCCGCCTCTGGGGCTTCCTTCCAGGGAGTTCCCCTTCCCTTTTCCCCCAGGCGAAGACAATTTTCGTCCCATTTCTCCCTTCCATATCCGAAATCGTAATCTCCCACATAATTTATCTTTGAGCTGGGAAACTTCAAGTTTATTATGTAAAGCTCATCCTTGGCCCTGGTGAAGGCCACATAAAGGGCGTTCAGCTCATCTATGTAGTTTTCTCTGAGTTTTTTCAAATAAACCTCCTTTAACCAGGGAAAGTTATTCAATAACTTGCTCCTTAAGTCCAGGGGTATTGCTTTACCGTCTTCCTCCAGAAGATAGGGCTCGGATTCCTGGCCCCGGCCTCTTCCCGCCCCGGTCTTCAGCTGGGCGAAGGGAACTATGATCACCGGGGCCTCCAGACCCTTGGCCTTGTGTATGGTCATAACCCTGACAGCGTCTATCCCTTCTGGCATGTCCAGAGAAAGTTCATCATCCGCAGAATCCCAGAACTCCAAAAACCTCCTTAGGCTGTTTTCGCCCAGGGCCTCCCTGCTCCAGAGCAGTTCCAGAAACTGGTTCAGGAAGAGGTCCGCCTCCAAGGAAAAGGTTTCCATTATCCTTACCGCCAGGTCGTAGGGGGGAAGAAAACCCACGGACCTCGTGAAAAGCTCGCTGAAGTATCTCTCCCAGAGCTCCGGAAATTGCCTTTGAAATTCCTTGTAAAGGGGTTTAGGGGGATTCTGGACCACGAACTTCACAATTTCCCTGAAAGCCTCGCCGCTCACCCTGCGAAAAAGCCGGCTCAGGATGAAATTGGCGAAGGAGAGGTCGTCAATGGGGGTGTCCAGGAACTTCATGAGGGAAACCACAGCCATGACTGTGGAGTGGTCCTTGAGGTTAAGGGAACTCTGGGATATTACCTGGATGTTTTCCTCAGAAAGCCACCGGGCCACCCGGGCCGCCTGCTTGCCCTTCCTCACCAGGACCACGATGTCCCCAGGTGCGTATCTTCCGAGCACATCTTTTACAATCCTTAGAAACTCTCCCTGCACCCTTTCGTAGAGGGTGGCAGAGTCAACCTCCAGCCGCTTCACCTCCACATAACCCCCTCTCCTTGCTTCCCTTAGCTCCGGGGGTATGTTATGGGTTTCCCCCACCGCCTCGTATAAGTCCAAAACATCGGGCTTCAGGTCTTTGGGTAGATGATTCCTAAGGTTATCCGGGTCAAAGGCGCTCTTCACGAATTTCAGGATAACTTCCCGGCTCCTCCAGTTCTTCTCCAGCATCTCCTCCCGCAGCTTCACACCGGGGCCTTTTATCTCCTCCCCCACCCTGGAAAAAAGCTCAGGGTAGGCCCCCCTAAATCTGTAAATGGACTGCTTTCTGTCGCCTACCACGAAAAGGCTTCCCTTTCCCCTGGAGAAAACCTCCTCTATCATCACCTTCAGGTTCTCCCACTGCATTCTGTTGGTGTCCTGAAACTCGTCAATGAGGAAATGGGTTATTATCTCCGACAGATTTATGTAAATCTGAGGAACCTCCAGGTCCTTCAGCCTTTCGTAAACCCTCCGATTGAGTTCCTCCAGGAAAATCAGGTTGCTTTCCCTCTTTATTTTCTCAAGCCTATCCAATATCGGCCGGGAAACCTCAAAGAGGTTTTTATATTTTAAATTAAAAAAGGAAACGGCCAGGCCAGGGAGTTTTTCCCTGATATCTCTCCAGAGCCTTTCCAGCTCCTCGCTAACCCGGGCTTCTTTTCTAAACAAATCCGAAGCTCTTTCCGCCCTGAAAACGGCCCTTCCCAAAAGGTCACCGTATCCCTTCTCAGGACCCCTCAGAAGCATGTTCAGGGCATCAAGGTCCGTTTTACGCATCACGGAGGTATCGGCCCTGTTCAGAAACTCCCTCACCAGCCCCTTTAATTCCTCCTCCAATTCCTTAAAATTCTGAGGAGGAAGGTCCAGCTCATTTATGTACCTGTTTCTGTGCCTGTAAATCTTCCTTAAATTATCCAGGATATGCCTTTTTATAAACCAAGAGCTTCCCAGACGGTAGCGAACATAGTCCCTGGCATAATTCACGAACATTTCCGGGTCAGACTCTAAAAGCTCGTCTAAGGCCCTTTCAAAGTAAGGATCGGGCTGTTGAGCTATGTCAAACCTGGGGGGAAGCCCTATTTCGTATGCCCCGGCCAGGGCTATTTTTCTCACAAAGCTGTCTATGGTTCCCACACGGAAGTCTGAGTAATTCTTCAATATGTTCTCCACGGCCTCCTTGGCTTTCCAACGGAGTTTATCTCTTTCCTCCGGGGAGATCTTCCCCTCCAGCCATTTAAAATCTCCCTGCAGGGCGGCTTCCTTGAGCCAGGCCAGGATTCTCTCCTTCATTTCGCCGGCGGCCTTGTTGGTGAAGGTTATGGCCAGAATACTCCCAAGTCTCAAGGGCAACTCCCGCATGAGAAGTTCAATGTAGCGTCGGGCCAACCTATGGGTTTTTCCCGTTCCCGCGGAGGCCTCAATCTTTATAAACTCACTTCCCACATAAGGATTTTACCACAAGGTAAGCATTTTTAACTTCTATTCGCTACTGCATCTTTCCCACTCCAGTTCTAAGGTAATGTGCTCTATCTTAAACTTTTCCCTGAGAAGGGCCTTAAGCCTTCTTTTTATTTCCTCCAGGGCCTTAATGTCCGTGCACTCGGTAAAGACATGGGCCTCCATGGCGGTTATATTGGAGCAAAGGCTCCATATGTGGATGTGATGGACATCCCTGACCCCTTCAACACCCATCATAGCTTCCGCTATACTTTCGGGTTCTAAACCGGGCGGGGCAAATTCCAGCAGGATTCTCAAGGTCTCCTTCAAGAGGCCCAGAGAAGAAAGGAGGACAAAAAAGGAAATTCCCATGGCCAGCAGCGGATCCACCATAGGGCTGAGCCCTGCCCACATAAGCACCGAACCCAGCACCACCGCCGCCGAAGAGAGGGTATCGGTGAGCACATGAAGAAAGGCCCCCTTTATGTTCAAGTCCTGCCTTTCCCCGTGAAGTATGAAGGCCACTGCTAAGTTTATCAAAAGCCCCACCAGGGCCACGGCAAACATGATAGGAGCTTTTACCTGATTGGGTCTTTCTATCCTTCTGAGGGCTTCAAAGAATATCCAGAAACTTATGGCGAGGAGGAGAAGCCCGTTGACGAAGGCCGCTAATATCTCGTATCTATGGTAACCGAAGGTTCTTCTTCCCGTGGGAGCTCTGGCCGCTATTTTGACCGCTGCCAGGGAAATGAGCATGGACAAAAAATCCCGGAGCATATGGAAGGAGTCCCCAAGAAGGGAAAGGGAACCGGAAATTACACCCCCTGCAACCTCCACCAGGAAAAACAAAAAGGTAAGGAGAAGGGAGAGTTTGAGGGCCTTCTCCTTATTTTTCATCCTTCCTTTTAAAATAACGATGTTCCTTTCTCAGCTCCTCAATGAGGTCCTTGACTTTCCATTCTAAGGAGGTTGGGGTGGTAATAGCCGAGATCAGGTCCACCTCCTTACCAAGAACTCCTTTAACGGCCTTAATAACCTCGTTCAGCTCTTCCCTCTTAAAGCCGTGAAGAATCAAAATCCTTTCCTGCATGAACCCTCCTGTTTCTATTTTAACAAACCGTAAAGCCCTAAGGAAAAGAAGAAACTTCCGAGGAAAAGACCTAAGGGAACGCCTTTAAGAAATACGGGCTTTCTCCTCTCCTCCGGCACGCTGAAGTAATAAAGAAGCCCGGAGCCCATGAGCGCCATAGCAACGGCTCCTGCCGAAAACCACAGGAAGCCGTGGGGAGCCACCCCACGGCCCACCGCCACCACCGGTATTATGAAGATGCTCATCCCTGCCCCAGCGTGAACCAAGGCCACGGCGAAGCTCCCCCAGTCCTTGGAATATGAGTGGGCCATAAGAACGAACAGCAGGCCAAAAAAGGCAAAGGCTGAAAAAAGGGTCCTTTTCTCCTGAAAGAAAATGGCCACAAGTCCAAGGTTAAGTCCCAGGGGATAGAGGCATGAAAGGAGAACGAAGTATTTTTCCCATAAGACCTGCAACCCCTGCCTGAAAATAACAAGGGAAAGTAAGAGGGAAGCAGCAAATCCCAGAGACATAAACCAGAGGCCGGAACCCTTGAACAACATCCAGGAAATTCCTGTAGAAATTAAGGAAAAAAGGACCGAAAGACCCAGCAGAAGTTTATCAACCAGATTCACGAAGTATATTTTACCCTTCAGACAAAACCTCCACAAGATAAAAGGATATTTCACACTTATCTAAAATAACCGGTTTTTTTATTTGAAAATTCAGCAATTTTTGCCTAAAATTTAAAGGAAGGAGGTGAAGAATGAAAAAACTTATTTTTGGGTTATTGGTGGTTCTTTTAGTATTACCCCTGTCCGGCAACACCGAAAGAAAATATGTGGTCATAACAGTCTCCGCTGCCAACATCAGGGAAAAGCCCACCACCAAGGCCCCTATCCTCACTGTGGGTCGTTATGGATTCAGATATCCCCTTGTGGAAGACCTTGGTCCCTGGCTGAAGATAAAACTTCCCGATGGAAGAATCGGGTTCGTTTACACTCCCCTGACGCGAATTGAAGGGGAAAAGGTTATCGTAAAGAAGGTTCCGGTGCCCCAAAAACCAGCGCCAAAACCCAAAAGAAAATCCCTCGGGCCCCTTCCTGCTACCGCTGAAGGTAAAATTGCCCTGGGTAAAAAACTTTACTATCAGGAAAGGTATAACGACGCCATAAGGGTGCTGGAAAAGGCTCTGGTGGATGCCTCTGCCATAGTGAACGAAGGGAAGAGGAGACAGCTTTCAGGGGACATTTATTTTTACATGGGACTCTGCTATGTGGGGATGAAGGACTATCAAAGAGCCAAGGAAGCCTTTAAAAACACTTTAAGGCTTGTGCCCGACTACTCCCTGAATGTAACCCCGGACAAATACGGCGAAGAAGTGATAATCCTCTGGAGAAAGGCCGAAAGGGAAATTGAAAAGGAACTCATGGGAGGCTAAGTCAGCCTTTATTCAAAGCCTTGGGGGTATCATGAAAAAAGTTCTTTTTTTCTCCTTAATATTCTTCTCCCTTTATAACTTCGTCCTCCCCCAAAAGACGAAGGTGGAGAAGAAATGGGCGGTTGTCCTCAGGGATGCCAATGTGAGGAGCATGCCCTCCACCCAGGGGAGAATTCTCTTCATCGCTAAGGCCGGAGAAAGGCTTGAGGTCCTTGAGGACATGGGAATATGGCTCAAGGTAAAGAGGGCGGACGGCACTGTGGGATACATCTGGGCCGAGCTGGTGAGGATAGAGGTGGAGAGGGTCGTGAAGCAGCCCCCTCCTCCCTTCCCACCCCCTGCTCCTAAGCCCTCCCCACAACCTGCGCCTAAGCCTTCCCCCCGCCGCACCCCTTCCAATTTCAGGCCCTTCGGCTTCAGCTTCAACTTTGACTACGCCTTCGTGAGCCCCGATGACTTTAACGCCTTAACCCAATGGTACAATTTAATTTTAGGTGTGTACACCAATTACGGCCTCTCCCTGGACCAACCCCTGGGGGAATTGAAGTCCTCCATGGGTGGGGGGGTGGAATTCACCTTCAGGCCCCATCCCAGCATAGGCCTGGGCCTGGGCTTTTCCTACATGATGGGGAAGCGTGCAGGAGATTCCACCGTATCTGACTCCATGGGACACTACTTAAAATTTACCCAGGACCTCAGCTCCACCGTATACGGTCCCTATTTCTCCCTTCACTTCCTCGTCCCTGCCCAGACGATAAACTTAGACCTCTTCGCTAAGGCAGGGTACTACAAGGGGAGTTTCAGCCTTAAGTACGACAGCAGCGATTCCTCCGGGAATACTTCCTACGCTTACTTTGAGGACATCTCCAGGGGAACCCTCGGTTTCGGGGGGGGCCTAAGGGTTAAATTTTCCCTCAGCGGCAACGCTGGGGTCTTCCTGGGAGGAAGCTACAACTTCCTGAAATTCAAGGACTTAGAGGGAACCTATAGGGGAAAAAGCACCGGCACAGTAAAGGGAAAGCTTTATTACCAAACGCCCACCCTCGTGATTTCCCCTACCCCTCCCGCTATCGCAAGGCCCGCGGAGTTTAACTTCTCAGGATTTACCGTAGGGGCGGGCTTCTTCGTAAAGTTCTGAAAAAGAGAGGTATCCCATGAGGAAGTTAATTTCCCTTACGGCCTTAGTCTGCCTTCTCCTGGGAATCTCCTTGGCCGGGGGGAATGTCGTGGAGAAAAAATGGGCCGTGGTCCTTCAGTCTACCGAAGTAAGGAGCGGACCTTCCCTGAAGTTCCCCGTCCTCTACACCGCCTCCCCGGGGGAAAAATTCCAGGTTCTGGGGGAAGCAGGGGGATGGGTTAAGGTAAGGCTTTCCGACGGCAGGGAAGGATACATCTGGGGAAGCTACCTGAGGGTGGAGGTGGAGAGGGTGGAAGTCCCTGCACCAAAACAGCCCCCTGCCGGCCTGAAACCCCCTCCCCCCTCCGGCTCTGCCCCGGTGGTATCCAAAAGGCCCTCCCTCCTTCCCCTTTACATAGCCGCAGGGGCGGCCGTGGCAGGTGGGGTGGGATACTTCCTCTTCAGGAAGGGAGGTCCCCTCAACCGGGGGAAGGCCACCCTGAGGATAAGCTCCAGCCCATCGGAGGCTGTGGTTTACATAGACGGGCAGGAGAAGTGCGAGACCCCCTGCACCGTGGAGGGCATATCCCCAGGGACCCACACGGTTAAGGTGGAGAGAGAGCTATACGGGAAGTGGGAGAAGGAGATGGAGTTTGAGGGCTACGAGGAATATCAGGTGGAGGCTGAGCTTTCCCCCTTTGCCTACGAGCCGGACTTCTGCTTCGGCTCGCGGGGAAGCGGAGATGGGCAGTTTCACTACCCCTGGGATTTAACCTTAGACGATGACGGAAACATATATGTGGCGGATTTCAACAACCACAGGCTCCAGAAATTTGATCCCTCGGGGAACTTCCTTTCCAAACTGAACACTACAACTTCCGGGGGCATTTTTCTTTACCCATCAGGCATAAGGTATTCCCCCCACAACCGCAGGCACTATGTGGTTTTTAGCAACAACTCTGCCCTCAACTGGTATAGTCTTTCCCTTTCCTGGCTGGGAAACAGTTCCCTCGGACTACACTGGCCCCGCTCCATGGGCGTTGACTCCTCCGGGAATGTATACATAGCCGACGGGGGGAACGCCAGGATAGTGAAGACCGACGAGAACGGAAACCTCATAACCACCTGGACTGTGGAGAGGGCAGGAAGCTTCCCCATGGATGCAGAGCCTGGCCAGGACGGGAAAGTATATGTCTCCGCCTGCGGTATAGACAAAGTCATAGTTTACACCTCCTCGGGGAACAAGGAGATGGAGTTTTCCACGGTAATGGACTGTCCGGCGGGAATATCCATTGACAGGATGGGCCATGTTTATGTGGTTTCCAATGGAGAAGACAAGATTTACAAGTTCCTTCCCGACGGAACCTATGTCCTGAACTTTGGAGAATATGGAAACGGCCGAGGTCAGTTTTATGCCCCTTATGGAATTGCTGTGGATGACGAGGGAAAAATCTATGTGGCCGACGAAGGAAACGACCGCATCTGCATCTGGAGGATAACCGGAAGGACCATAACATCGCCTACGGCGAAGATAACCGTAAGGAGGAAAAAGGAAGGAACCTTTCGCCCCAGGGGAAGGAAAATTCAGGGGCTTTCCAGTGCCTATGGCCTCAGAAAACCCCTGAGGAGGATAAAAAAATAAAAGGAGGTGCATTTTGAGAAAAAGCATTTTGCTTATCTTAATTTTCGGTCTCCTCCTGGGCACCTGCTTTGCCCAGGGGAATGCCGTGAAGAAGAAGTGGGCGGTTGCCCTCAGGGATGCCAATGTGAGGAGCATGCCCTCCACCCAGGGGAATATTCTCTTCATCGCAAGGGCCGGTGAAAGGCTTGAGGTCCTTGAGGACATGGGCCTGTGGCTCAAGGTAAAGAGGGCGGACGGGACCGTGGGGTATGTTTGGGCCAAGCTGGTGAGAATAGAGGTGGAGAGGGTCGTGAAGCAGGCTCCCTCCCTAACCCCTGCTCCTAAGCCTTCGCCTGTGCCTGTTCAAAGGCCTTCTCTCCGCCGCACCCCTTCCCACTTCAGGCCCTTCGGCTTCAGCTTCAACTTTGACTATGCCTTCGTAAACCCAGAGGACTTCAACGCTATAACCAGGGGAAACAACATGTGGTTTGAATCGTTACTCAACGCATATCCCGGTTATCTTGAAATAGACCATCCGCTCAAGGAATTGAAGTCCTCCATGGGTGGAGGGGTGGAATTCACCTTCAGGCCCCATCCCAGCATAGGCCTGGGCCTGGGTTTCTCCTACGCCATGGGGAAGCGGGGAGGAGATTCTACCATATCTGACCCCATGGGAAATTACTTAAAATTCACCCAGGACCTCACCTCCACCATATACGGTCCCTATTTCTCCCTTCACTTCATGGTTCCTGCCCAGACGATAACCTTGGATCTCTTCGCCAGGGCAGGGTACTACATGGGGAGTTTTAAAATATCCAACTCCATGAGCAGCAGCGGAGGCGGAGGAGGAATGTATTCCATAGAGGACATATCCAAGGGAACCATAGGCTTTGGAGGGGGCATGAGGTTGAACATATCCCTTTCGGGAAGCTCAGGCTTTTTCCTGGGCGGTTCCTACAACCTTATAAAGTTCAAAGACCTGGAGGGAACCGAAAAAAGCGGTGGGGGGCAATATACGGGAAAGCTCTATTATGTGGAAGAGGAAACCTCATTCGGCCCATGGCTACCTAACCTGTGGGTATCTGACACTCCCCCCTCAAACCCACATCTAAGGAATGTAAGGCCCGCGGAGTTTAACTTCTCAGGATTTACCGTAGGGGCGGGCTTCTTCGTAAAGTTCTGAAAAAGAGAGGTATCCCATGAGGAAGTTAATTTCCCTTACGGCCTTAGTCTGCCTTCTCCTGGG
>JALSNJ010000020.1 GCA_026987025.1 Candidatus Aminicenantota bacterium
TTTACCTTTTCCCTCCTTTTTTCCCTTAAGGGTGATTGATTTTTCCTCAGGGGAGGTGTGTGGGCAGGAGAAAAAGGGGGGAGGTGGAGGCTCTGGCGGAGTTTCACAGTCCGGGAATGGTCTTCGGAGGGGAAAATTTGGAAAAAGGGTCTGTCCCCAAAATTGGGATTTTCCCGGGAGGCGAGGAAGGCTATTTCATATAGTCGTGAGGCAATAAAGAAGGGCTTTCAGGAAATTATTATCACCACCTCCCCCTTCCCTTCCCAGTTTACAAAATCGGAGAGCCTTCCCCTGAGTATTTCTTCGTGGGCCTTGGTAAGCTCCCGATGAATTTCGCAGGGGCGGTCTCCCAAAACCTCCAGGGCCTTTTTGAGAAATTTTCCCACCCGGGATGCCCTCTGGAAGAAAACCTTGCAGCCGGGAAAATCCTTAAGGAGCTCCAACTCCTTGCTGCCCTTCCGCCTGGGGAAACCCCAGAAGACGAATCTGCCGCATCCCAGGGAAGAGGCGGAAAGGGCTGCCGTCAGCGAGGAGGGTCCGGGAATCGGCACCACCTTTATCCCGGCCTCCACCGCCCGGCGGACCAGCACCGCTCCCGGATCGCTCAGCAGGGGGGTGCCGGCGTCGGTAAGCAGAGCAGCCTTCCCGGCAGAGAGGAGCCTTTGAATTATGGCTTCTGCCCTTTCTTCCTCTTTAGGGGCATAATAGCTCATCAGGGGTTTTTTTATACCATAGTGATTGAGGAGTTTGAGGCACCTTCTTGTATCCTCGCAGATTATAAAATCCACTGCCTTTAAAACCTTTAAAGCCCTCAGGGTTATGTCCTGCAGGTTTCCTATGGGAGTGGCCACCACGAAAAGCTCAGGTGAGGACATCCCTGCTGTAGAGGAAATCCCTTCCAACGGTTCTTAGGGATATCTTTAGTATCTGGGGAGGAAGCCTCTTAAAATGGTTTTTGAAAATCTTTGTCAAAATTCCCCTTACCCTTTCCCTGCCGTATTTTTCCTCCACCTCCTCAGGGGGCACCCTCAGGTCCACAAGCTCATAAAGGATTCTGTCGGCTTCTTCGTAGGTAATTCCCAGTTCTCCTTCGTCGGTCTGTCCCACCCATAGGTCTGCGCTGGGTTTCTTCTGGAGGATTTTATCAGGGACCCCAAGGTAACGGGCTAAAGCCCTCACCTGGGTTTTGTACAGGTCCCCTATGGGATTTATAGCAGAGGCCAGGTCCCCGTAGATGGTTCCGTAGCCCAGGAGGATTTCGCTTTTATTGCTGGTCCCAATGACCAGCCCCTCTTCCCTGGCAGAGATGTCGTAGAGGATGCTCATCCTTTCCCTGGCCATTTTGTTTCCCCGAAGGATTTTGTCCTCCGTGGGCATGGCCTGGAAGTAGGCCTCCACCATGGGGGTTATGTCTATGAGATAGTGTTTGACCCCTAAGTCCCTCACCACTTCCATGGCATCCTCCACCGATGATGGGGAGCTTACCCTGTGGGGCATAATGACGGCCACAGAGTTTTCCGGTCCCACTGCCCTGACGAGAAGGTAAAGGACTGTGGTGGAGTCCAGTCCCCCCGAAAGACCCACAATTCCCTTCTTCATTCCTATCCTTGCCAGCTCGGTCTTTATGAAATTAACGGCGGTTTTTGCCACTATTTCAGGATTTATCTTCATTTAATATCCTCCTGATTTCCCTGTAAATTACCCAGGGCCTTTCATCCCTGTAGGCAGGGAAAAGAACCCTGGCTCTCCTAAGCTCTTCCCTCCTGTATTCAAAAAACCCCAGGTCCTCCTCCAAGTCCCTGAGCCTGACCAGGGGGTCCCCGGTGGGGGAATAAGCGTGGGAACCTCCCCCGAAGGCCATTCCTCCATCAAAGCCAACCCTGTTGGCGTAGACCACATAGGTAGTGAAATGCTTGGAAACCACCTTGCTCATATTTTCCCACATGGCTATGGAAGGATAGCCCTTATCCGGATATCCCCTGGCCGGAGAGGCGGATAGAACCACCAGAAGGTCCACCTGCTGGAGGAAGTAGAGATAGCTGGAGGAGGGGTGAAGGTAGTCGTAGCAGATCAGGACTCCGACGATGCCCAGGTCCTTATCCTCAAAGGCCCTGAAATTTTCCCCCTCGGCGAAGAACCTCTTTTCTTCAAACATGGAATAATTGGGAAGGAAAACCTTGCGGTGTGTGTGAACCAATCTTCCTTCTTTGAAGAAACCGGCGGCGTTGAAAAAAAGATCCTTCTCCTCCAGCACGAAACCGGTAAAAAAGGGAATTTCTCTGGAAAGGCCTTTGAGTTCTTCCATGATGGGATGGCCTTCCTTTATGGCCACCTCGGGAACGAGGTCGTAGAGTTCGTAGCCGGTAAGGGAGAGTTCCGGAAAAACCACCAGTTCCGCCCCTGCTTCCAGGGCACGGTTTATGAACTGGCGGTGCTTCTCCAGGTTGTCTTCAAGTTTTCCTACGGAAGGGGCCATCTGGGCTATGGCAATTTTCATCTGAGCCTCCCATTTGAATTTAAGACCCAAGAAATTATAAACTAAAAACCGTGAATAGAATAGTTTTAATAGCCTGGGCGGAGAAGGGAACCTACGGAAGGATGAGGCGGAGCCTCCTTCTTGCCACCGTCCTGAGGAAAGAGGCGAAGGTTTCCTTCGCCGTAAAGCCCGTGGGCAAAACCCTTTCTTTTCTTATAGATCTTGGGTTTGACTATAGCCTCTGGGATGGGAGCTTTCCGGAGGCCGACCTCTACATTGTTGACCGCCCCCGATGGGAGGGAGAGCTTCCCCAAAACGCCTTCTGCATGGATACGCAGGGGGACCTGGGGATAAAAACCCTTCCCCCTAAGGAGGGTGGGAGGTTTCAGATCCTCAGTCCGAGGTTCAGGCATTTCCATAACCTTGAGAAGGAAATAAGGGTCAAGGGCAAGAAAGTTCTGGTGGCCCTATCCACTAAAGCCTCCTTCCAGGAGGTGGAGAAGGCGATTTCCGCTGTGGAGGAGGAGGGTCTTTTTCCGGTCCTTGCTCCCCATTTTGAACTTCCCCGTCCCTGGCTTTCTTCCCTGAGAAAAGCCCATCCCAGGTTAAAAATACTGGGTCCGGTGCAGGACCTTGCCAGGGCCATGTGGAAGGTTGACCTGGCTCTGATATCAGGATTCTTAAAGCCCTTTGAGGCCGCCGCCGTGGGAACCCCCGCCGTTTACTGGAAGGAGGACGAGGTAAGCCTCTCCTTCCAGGCCCAGGGTCTCGGATACATTTACAGGCCGGGGATTTTGAAGAGCCTGTATGGAGACCCCTCCAGGAGGGAAGATCTCTCCAGGGCTGGTAAAGAGGCGGTGGATGGCCTGGGGCTTTACAGGACAGCTCAACTTATAAGGAGTCTCCTTTGAGGGTCCTTTTCGTAGCCCCCCAGCCCTTTTTTATACCCCGGGGAACCCCCATAGCCGTGGCTAACCTTCTGCGGGCTCTGGAAGGGGAGGTGGAGGGCAAGCTTCTTACCCTTCCCTTCGGTGATGAACTGGAGCTCGGTTTTCAGGTGGAGAGGATGGAGAAAATACCCTTTACCAGGGTCCCACCCCCGGGTTTTTCCTTTACCAAGGTGCTCTACGACCTGCAGCTAATGGAAGAGGTGCTCAGGCAGGCCCGGGGATACGACCTGATTCACGCGGTGGAGGAGGCCAATTTTATAGCTCTTATGGCGAAAAAACTCAGAGGCATTCCCTTCCTTTACGACATGGACTCGGTGATATCCCATCAGCTTAAGGGTCCTTTAAAGAAAATGGCCGAAAGGGTGGAGGAAAAAGCCCTCAGAGAAGCCATGGCGGTGGTGGCTGTAAGTCCTTCCTTAGTGGACCATGCCCGCCGGTTCAACAAGAGGGTTTTTTACCTTCCGGATACTCCCTTCTGGCAGGATTATCCCCGGGTTGAAAAGAAAGAGCTGGGGTGGGAGGGAAAAACCGTAATCCTCTACGCCGGCAACTTCGCCCCATATCAGGGGGTGGATTTTTTAGTGGAGTCCTTTTCTTTAACGAAGAGGGAGGACCTTCTCCTGGTGCTTGTGGGAGGAGAGAAGGAATTCAATCTTCCCAGGGTTGAGGTAATTCCACCGGTTTCCCCCCGGGAAGTAAACAGATACCTTTCGGCAGCGGACATTTTAGTTTCCCCCAGGCTTACAGGGGTAAACACCCCCATGAAAATTTACTCTTACCTGGGGGCGGCAAAACCCATAATTGCCTCGGCCATTGAATCCCACACTCAGGTGCTTTCCCCGGAGGTGGCGGTACTCCTTCCCCTTAACAAGGAGCTTTGGGCTAAAAAAATGGAGGAGCTGGCCAGCCGTCCTGAATTGAGAAAGGAACTGGGGAGGCGGGCCAGGGCTCTATTTGAAAGGGAATATTCCTGGGGAAGGTTTCGCCAGAGGGCCAGGGAAATATACAGGGAGATTAAATCAGCCCTTTATTTAGAAGAGAAATAGCTTGAAGAAGGTGAAAAGGCCCACCGCCATCAGGAAGTAGCCGTAAAGCTTCCTCAGCCTTTTCCCATGCAGGCGGGAGGATAGGCGGCTTCCAAGCTGAGCACCGGAAAAGGCTGCTGCGGAAAGGAGGACAGCCATCCCCCAGTTAACATGCCCCACGGTAAGGTGTCCGGCAAATCCGGCCGCAGCAGTGAGCCCCACCATGAAGGCGCTGGAGCCCACGGCTATGGGCATGGGAACATTTAGCAAGAGAACCATTATAGGGATCTTTATTATTCCTCCGCTGAGTCCCGCGATGCTCAGCAGGGCTCCCACTGTGAACATAAGAGGGAAAACGCAGAGCAAATTAAGGTAATATTCCTCACCGAACCACTCTCTTTTCCAAAAAAAGGCGCCTCCACTTTTGCCCCTGTGGCAGCAGAAATTCCACTCCCTGCTGGGGGGGTTGACCATCAAATAAGAGGCCAGGAATATGAGGCTTACCAGAAGAGCTCCCATGAGTTTTTCCGAAAAGAAATGGGATACAATCCCCCCCGCAAAGGCCCCTGCCGTGGTGGGGATCTCCAGCATCAGGGCCAGAGCAAAGTCCACCTGGCCATGCTTCCTGAAGACAGAAGTGGCTGACAGGGAGGTTATCATTATGAGAAAAAGGGATGTGGATGTGGCCTGGGTGAAAGGGACGCCCAACCACAACTGGAAAGGAGTGTAGAGTATGCCTCCCCCCACTCCGAACATGGAGGCCACCAGGGCACCTGTGAGGATGAGAACGAAAAGGAAAACCATGGGTTTAGTTTAACATAAAACCTTCCCCCCTGTGATAAAATACTATTTCGGAGGTAGGAAATGAAGATTTTCATAACATCCAAAGGAAGAGAGCTTGACTCCAAGGTCGATCCAAGGTTTGGAAGGGCGGAGTATTACATAATTTACGATACGGAAACCGCAGAATTCAGGGCTGAAGAAAACCCCTTTAAAAAAGGGCAAACCGCCGTGGGTATTTCCTTAGCTCAAAGGGTAATTGAAGAGGGAGCCCAGGTGGCTATAAGCGGAAACTTCGGTCCCAACGCCTTTGAGGTTCTTAAGGCAGCGGAGATTAGGCTTTTCAGGGCCGGCGGAGAAATGAAGGTTAAGGAAGCGGTGGATGCCTTCCTCAGGGGAGAGCTTCCTGAAATGGATTCCGCAACGCCCAGGGAAGTGGCGGATAGGCTGGAAAAGGAGCTGAAATGATCCTTTCTGTGGCCAGCGGAAAAGGGGGAACAGGAAAGACCACCTTTTCTGTGCTTCTGGCCCGGGCAGCGGCTCCTGCCCTCTACATTGATGCCGATGTGGAGGAGCCCAACGGGGGAATCTTCCTCAAGCCTGAGATAGAAAGGGAGGAAGACTTCACCGAGCCTGTTCCCAGGATAATTCCCGAAAAATGTACCTATTGCGGGGAATGTGCCCGGGCATGTCCTTACAAGGCCCTGGTAATCATCCCTCCCCCGGCCAAGAAGGACCTCTTTTTCCCGGAGCTTTGCCATTCCTGTGGGGTTTGTGCCTATGTTTGCCCTGAACAGGGAGCCCTCATAGAGGTTCCGAGGAAAAAAGGGGTGATTAGGACGGGAAGGTCCGGTCAGCTTGACTTTATGGAGGGGATCTTAAACATAGGGGAACCCACCGCTGTCCCTTTGATCAAAGCTCTTATGAAAAAGGCTCGCAATTACAAGGGGGATGTCATAGTGGACGCTCCCCCGGGAACTTCCTGCCCTGTGGTGGAGGCCGTGAGCGAGGCTGATTTCGTGCTCTTGGTGGCAGAACCCACTCCCTTTGGTCTGCACGATCTTTCCCTGGTGGTGGAGATGGTGAGGGAGCTGGACAAGAAGTTCGCCATAGTGATAAACAAGGCTCAGGAGGGCAACACCCTGGTGGAGGACTATGCTCGCCGGCAGGGAATTCCCGTTCTTTTCAAAATACCCTTTTCCGAGGAGATAGCCAGGATGTATTCGAAGGGGGAACTTCCCTTCGGAGAATTTGAACCCCAATTGAAGGAAGTTTTTGCCAGAATCAGGGAGATGGTAGAATGAGCCCTAAGGAAATAGTTTTCATCAGCGGAAAAGGAGGAACGGGCAAGACCACCATCACCTCCTCCTTCGTCTGGTGGCTTCACCTTAAAGGAGAAAAGTTTATTATCGCCGATGCCGATGTGGATGCCGCCGATATGCACATATTAATGGAGCCGCGCCCGTGGAAGGAGGAGGAATTTGTAGGAAAATCCGTGGCCCAGATAAACGATGAGCTCTGTACTTATTGCGACATCTGCCGGGGTCTTTGTCGGTTTGACGCCATATATATTGATGAGGACGGTACCTATAGGGTAAACCCCTTCCGTTGCGACGGTTGCACCCTCTGCGAAATTGCCTGTCCTGTCCAGGCCATAGAAATGGTGCCTCAGGTGGTGGGCAGGTGGTTCCTCTCCAGAACTCCCTACGGTCCCATGGTCCACGCCAGGCTGAAGCCCGGAGCCGAAAACTCAGGGAACCTCGTTACCATGGTGAAGCATCAGGCTCACCTTTTAGCGGAAAAGGAGGAAATACCCTACATTGTGGTGGACGGTCCTCCAGGGATAGGTTGCCCTGTTACCTCCGCCATCTCCGGGGCGAGCTTCGTGGCGGTGGTGGCGGAGCCCAGCTTTTCGGCCATCCACGACATGGAAAGGGCGGTGGAGACCGCTGAGCACTTCGGCGTTCCCCATGGCATACTCATAAACAAGGCCGGGATAAACCCGGAAAACGAGGAAAAAATAAGGGATTACGCCCGCCGCAGAGGAATACCTTTTCTGGGGGAAGTTCCCTTCACCCGTTGCGTAGTAGATGCCCTAGTAAAAAGGGAAATTGCCGCCTCCTCCTGTGAGGAGGTCAGGGGAGCTCTGGAAGGGGCTTTCGGGAAGATCCTGGAGGTTGTGAATGAGTCTTAAAAGCAAGGTCATAGAGGCCCTGATGAAGGTTTACGACCCGGAGCTGAGGAAGGATGTGGTGAGCCTTCAACTGGTTCGTGATCTTAGGGTGGATGAGGAAAAGGGCAGGGTTTCCCTTACCTTTCGTCCCACGGCCTTTACCTGTCCCATTGGAATTCAGCTGGCCCTTATGATAAAGCAGGCGGTGAAGAAGGTGGAAGGGGTAAAGGAGGTGGAGGTTAAGGTGGTGGACTTTGCCTGGGCCAAACAGGCCATGGAATACCTGAAGGCCCTGGACGAGGGGGAAGGGAAAAGCGGGGATTAGTATAATATTTTCATGAAGATCCTGATAAGCGGAGCTTCGGGTTTTATAGGCTCCCATCTCAAAAGAAGGCTTAAGAAAGAAGGGCACATCGTTTACGGCCTGGGGAGGAGTCCGGGTCAGGAAATTCGTCTGGACATAAGGGATACCAGGAAGGTCCTTGAATTTATTAAGGAGGAGAAGATAGAGACCGTTTTTCACCTCTCAGCGGCCCTGGGCTCTCATCCCGGGGGGGAAAAGTATATAATGGAGGTCAATTACAGGGCCACCCGGGACCTGGCAGAGGGCCTGAAGGGAAGTCCCGTGAGGTTCATTTTCTTCAGCTCCACCGGTGTCCACGGGGATGTTCCCATGGGAAAGCCCGCCGATGAGACCACCCCCCCTTCCCCCATAAGCCCCTACGAAAGGTCCAAGGCTTTGGCTGAGGAGGCGGTTCTGGAAGCCAGGGAAAAGGGTTTGATGGCCTGGATAATAAGGCCGGGATGGGTTTATGGCCCCGGGGATCGCAGAACCTTTAAACTTTTCCGCTTCCTGCTGAAAAACAGTCCCCTTCCGGGAAGCGGAAAAAACCACCAGCAACCCATTTATATAGACGACCTGGTGAAGGCCACCCTTAAGTTTTTGAAGGACCCCCCTTCGCCAGTTTACATAATAGCTGGAGAAGAGGTCCTCACGGTAAGGGAACTGGTAAAGATAGCCTGTTCCTCCTTCGGATGCAAAGGGGAAAGGCTGTTTCTTCCCATAACCCCCCTTTTGATGGCTTCCTATCCCCTGAAATGGCTCTTTTCCCTTATGGGCAGGGAGGCCCCCATAACCCCTGCCAAGGTGAGCTTTTTCGTTATAAACAGGGAATTTTCCGTGGAAAGGGCCAGGAGGGAACTGGGATTTTCCCCTGAGATAAATTTTAAAAAAGGAACGGAACTGGCCTATCAATGGTATAAGAAGGCGGGCTGGCTTTAATGGTCGCTCCGGCAATTATAAGCGCCTCCAGAAGGACGGATATCCCTGCCTTTTACCTGGATTGGCTGGTGGAAGGGGTTAAAAGGGGAGAGGTTGTGGTCAAGGGCCCCTATGGCAGGGTTTACAGGGTAAAAATGACCCCGGATAGGGTCCACACCCTGGTTCTCTGGTCCAAGAACTTCGGCCCTTTACTTGAGAACAGGGAGGCGAGGAGAATCCTGGATTCCTACTCCCAGCTCTACTTCCTCTTCACCATCACCGGCTTGGGAGGAACCCCGTGGGAACAGGGCGTTCCCCCACCGGAAAGGGCCATGGTCCAGCTCAGGCCCCTGGCGGAGTGGTGGGGGCCTGAAAGAATAGGGCTTCGCTTTGACCCTGTGGTTTACTGGTGGGAAGGGAAGGAGCTTAGAACTAACCTATACTTTTTTGAAAAATTGGCCCCTGTCCTGGAGAGGGTTGGGATAAAGAGGGTGATCTTCAGCTTCGTGGCCTGGTATCCCAAGGCCCGGCGAAGAACGAAGATGGCGGGGCTTGAATTTTACGACCCTTCTGTGGAGGAGAAAAAAAGGGCTCAGGAATACCTATTGAAGGTAGCCTCTGCCCACGGCCTGGAGCTGGAGGCCTGTTCTCAGCCTCCGCAAATTCTTATTCCGGGCATAAAAAGGGGAAGCTGCATAAACGCCGAACTTCTCTCCCGACTTCACCCTCAGGGATGGAAACTTTCCCTTCCCAAGGACCCAGGCCAGCGAAGCCTATGTGGGTGCTCCAAGTCCATAGATATAGGAAGTTATTCTCTGGCCTGCCATCACCTTTGTCTGTATTGCTACGCCAATCCTAAGGTTAGAATTTATTAATTTTCAATACGGCATTCCCTTAAAATGCACTAAAATTGTGCACAAAAAATGGAAATCAAGGTAATTTTTGACTATGCGTTTCAACATCCCTGTTGAAATTTTCTATATCTTTTACAGTCTTTAATTTAGAGGAAATCCGCCCTGGAGCCGTCCCTGTAGTATAATAAATTTATGGAGATAATTGAGCTTTTTCCCGAGAAAAGGGATGTGGACCAATGGCTTTTCCTGGCCCATCTTCTCGTTCTTTCCGAGATGAACTCCCACCAATGGTTTTCCTTGGAGATGGCCAGGGTTATGAAAAGGGCCTTCTTCAGGGAGCGGAGGCCCTATTTTCTTTATCATCTCAAGTACTTAAGCGATTTTCAGAGCCGGATCTTTTCCGGGGAATACTTCGGAAAGGTGGGGGGATGCCTTGAAGAGGAGTGCGGCGAAGATTACATAAGAGCGGTGGAAAATTCCCTCAGAAGGTTTTCCGTAGAGGAGCAAGAGGGTAGACTTTACCTATCCCTTGAGGATAAAAGAATAGAGCTTTATCCCTTTTTTCTTTACGAAGAAGGGAAAATATGGACCCTTCAGGAAGTTGGAGAAAGGGGACCTATTTACTTCAGGGAAGCCCAGCGCATGAAGGCTCCTCACCGTCAGGTGAAGGAGGACCTGGGCAGGTTTTTTCTGAATATTTTGGCCCTGGAGGAGGCCGAGGAGATCATCGGAAGAACCAGGGTTAAACCCTTAAAGGATGGGTGGGAAACCTACAGGAAAGGGAAAATCCACTTAGCCTTTTCCCTCCTCCTTTTTGCCATGGAGGAGGATAAAACCCTTCCTGTGGTTCTTTACCTTCTGGCAAAGATAAGTAAACTGAGAGAAAACAGGGAGGACCTGGAAGTTTACGCCAGGAAAATGGTGGAGCTTTACCCTCAACTGGACCGCAGCTACGAGGCCCTGGCCTGGTTGGGGGAATTGGTGGGGGCCAGCAAGACCCTGAGCCTTTCCGTGGAGAGGGGCTTGAAACTAAACCCCAAGAACAGGTACTTGAGAAGGAAGAAAAAGGAACTCAAAAGGGCCAGCCGGGAAAAACAGGAAGAAAGTGAAAGTTTCCTCCTTTTGATGAACGGTCTGGATTACGAAGAGGCCATAGGGAGGGAGGCGGAAATCCGCCAACTAATAGAGATCCTATCCTGCAACTACAAGAGCAATGCCCTTATAGTAGGAGAGGAAGGGGTGGGAAAGACCGCCCTGGTGGAGGAGTTCGTCCGCAGGATAGACCAGGGCCTGGTTCCGGAGGAGTTTGAGGGAAGGAAGGTTTACAAACTCAGCTTCGCCCGCTCCATTGCCGGAACGAAGTTCAGGGGGCAGTTTGAAGAAAGGATACTCAGCGTGCTGGAAAAGGTGAAGGGGAACGACGGTATCCTCTTCCTGGACGATGTTCACTTCCTTATTTCCCCTTCTTTTTCCAAAGGGGCAGGTCTGGACATAGCCGGGGTGCTTCTTCCGGAAATGGAGAAGAAATCCATACAAATAATAGCCACCACCACCCCTGCCAGTCTGGCGGACCTGAGGGAAGCAGCTCCGGCCTTCATAAGAAGGTTTCACATATTGAGGTTGCAGGAAATAGAACCTTCCCTTATGGAGAGGATTTTAGAGAAGAAGAGGGAGCTCATAGAAGCCCATCACAATGTTCTGGTTCCCAGAAGGCTCCTTCGCAACATCATGGAGCTTGCCCAAATATACCTTCCGGAGAAGAAGCTTCCGGAGATGGGAATAGACATAATGGACAGGGCTGCTTCCAAGGCAGCCACGGGCTTCTCCTCAGGAGCCAGGCAAATGCCTGAGGTGACCGTGGTAGATCTCCAGAAGGTGGTCTCTGAAATGAGCGGACTGAGGGAAGAGGAGATCAAGACCTCCAGCCGGGAGGCCGTAAAGGATCTGGAGAAGAAGCTCAAGGAGCAGATAATAGGCCAGGACGAAGCCATAGAGAAGATAGCCAGAGTTGTAAAAACGGCCAAGCTGGGCCTTGATGTGGACAGCCGCAGACCCGATGGGGTTCTCCTCTTTGTGGGGCCTACCGGGGTTGGTAAGACGGAGACTGCCCGGGCCCTCAGCAGAATACTTTACGGAAATGAAAAGAGGCTCATAAGAATAGATATGTCCCAGATGATGGAAAAACACTTCTACTCTTCCCTGGTGGGGGCACCTCCGGGATATGTAGGATATTACGATCAGAACCAGCTCACCGATCGGATCATAGCTCAGCCCAATTCCATAATCCTTTTAGACGAGGTGGAGAAGGCCCACGGGCAGGTCCTCAACATCTTTCTCCAGGTTTTTGATGCAGGAAGGCTTACCGACGGAAGGGGAAGGGTAGCATACTTCAACCACGCCACCGTCATAATGACCTCC
>JALSNJ010000021.1 GCA_026987025.1 Candidatus Aminicenantota bacterium
ACTACCTCCAGCGTGGGGGACCATGTGCTCAAGGTAATAGCCTACGATACGGGCTCGCAGACCGACGAAAAGAGCATCACGGTTCATGTCCACCCCGGCTACGGAGCCCACTTCGGAGGGCCCAACGACGATTACGGAAGAGGAATCGCCCTCAGTAAAGCGGGCACCGAGCTTTACCTGGTGGGCTTTACCCATTCCTTCGGTTCTAACCTTCCCAATGTCCTTATGTACAAAACCAATATAAACGGCCTTTACCAGGGAAGGTGGTTCTATGACCTCGGCCAAGAAGAAGCAGGATACAGGGTGGCCGTGGACAACAGCGGGTACATATATGTGGTCGGCGGATATTCCGACGGGAACCAGAGCGATGTCCTGGTCCTGAAGATAGACCCCAACACCATGAACATCCTCTGGAGCAAAACCATAGGGGGAACGGGAGACGAGGAGGGATACGACATAGCCCTTGACGGAAGCGGAAACCCCGTGGTGGTAGGCTACAGCGAGACCTACTCCTACGGCCTCACTGATGCCTATGTGGTTAAATTGAACGCCAACGACGGAAGCGTCCTCTGGCAGAGGCATTTTGGAGGGGGGAACTACGAAGAAGCCCACGGCGTTGACATAGACTCCAGCGGAAACATATATGTGGTGGGATACACCATGAGCTTCGGAAGGGGAGGAGAGGACATAGCCGTTTGGAAGCTGGATTCCGATGGGAACAAAATCTGGGGAAGGACCTACGGTGGTTCGGAAGATGAGATAGGATATGATGTGGTCGTCAGCGGAAACTATGTTTTCATTACCGGAAGATCCAAGACTTTCACCCACGGAGGGACAGACGCCGTTATTTACAAACTGGATCCCAACAACGGGAATGTGGTGGCGGCCAGGCACTACGGAGGCTCGTCGGACGATGGTGGAAGAGCCTTGGCTGTAGACGGAAACGGCAATGTTATAGTGGTGGGATACACTCTCTCCTTCACCCATGGAGGTTATGACATCCTCGTTTATTCCCTGGACAACAACCTCAACAGGAACTGGGGAAAGAACCTGGGCGGTTCAAGCGATGATGGAGGATTTGATGTTGTGGTGGACGCCGACAACAACGTATACATAATTGGTCTTAGCGAATCCTACACCTACGGAGGCAACGACTTCGTCCTCTACAAGCTCAGGGGCAGCGACGGGATGAAGCTCCCTGTGAGTTCCGGCAGATAAAGGAAGTTCAGGTTCAGCATAGGGGGGCTTCGGCCCCCCTTTTTCTTTTTGGGCTTAATTCATTTTCTCTTTTTGATCACGGCCGAAATCAGGGTTATGTAGTGGGAGTGGGCCTCAATCCTTATGTGATAGTTTCCCTCCTCAGCGGCGTAGAAAGGGAATTCTTTACTGTAGTAGAAAAAGTTCAGACCCTCTGCCCTTCTGGCTTTGAATACCTCCTCCCTTTTTCCAGGACGGTTCTCCCGGAGGGCGATGTAATTGAAAGGCTCAGGAAGAGATCCGGATTTCCCAGTCCCCTTGGAATTTCAGGCCTGACCACCAGTTTCAGGTTTTGACCTGACCTTTTGACTTCAAAGTGCAGGAGACTGACCCTGTTCTTCGCCGGACATACGGTGGCCTCAAGGAGTACATTCCTTTTTTTCTCAAGGTTTTTCCACCACAAAAACCCCATAAAAACCGTAAATGCCCCCAGGGCAAAGTATAAACGCATTCTCCAGATTCTCATTTATCCTCCTTAAGGAAACTTTCAAAATATGGAAGGGACCCCCTTCCTTTCCCTCAGGCGGAGTTTTGCCCCCCGCAGGAGAATTTCCTCCTTTATCCTCCGGGAGACGCCCAGGTTTTTTATCCTGACTTCGGCCCAGTCCAGGGCCCCCTGTCTTTCCTCCGGGCTGGCTTCCTCCCAGACCCTGGAGGTTATCTCCTCGTCTAAGGCCACAGCCTCCTCAAATTTCCCCTCCTCCAGAAGGGCCCAGGCCCTCTCCAGCATTTCCTTGTAGTGTTCCGGGATTTTCCTCCCTATTTTCAGGCTCTTTCCCGCCTCCAGGCTGAGGGTTTTTCTAGCCTCCTTCTCTATTCTTTTCCTCAGGCTCCATAGGGAAATCATCCTCTTTTTCTTCCTTTTGAAAACCGCAATGAAACCCTCCTCTATGGCCTTCAAGACCGCCCTCAGGGGAACCTCCCTTTCCCACAGTTCCTCCAGAAGTTCCATGTCCCTGCTGGAGAGGAAGAGGAGGCGGCTCCACCTTCTCCAGGCCTCCTCCGCCCGCCGGAAGTATTGGTCCTTATCTGTTGAGCTCATAGATAATTCGCAGGCCGTGGAGGGTCAGGTCTTCGTCGTAGGCTTCTATTTCACGGCTGGCCTTAGAAATTTCCCTCCCTTCCCCCCCTGTGGCTATCACCCTGGCCTGTCCAAGTTCATCCTTTATGACCCTTATGGTTCCGTCCACCATGGACCTGAACCCTATGAAAAGTCCCTTTTCCATGCTGTCGGCGGTGTTTTTTCCGATGGCTCCCTTCTTTTCCACGAACTCAACCTGGGGGAGTTTCGCAGCCCTGGAGTAAAGGGCCTGGGATGATGTTTTTATCCCGGGAAAAATGAGGCCCCCAAGGTATTCTCCCCTTTCTGAAAGAACATCAAAGGTTATGGCCGTCCCAAAGTCCACGATTATTAAGGGAGTTCCGTATTTTTCCTTCCCTGCCACGGCGTTGGCTATTCTGTCCGCCCCCACCGCGGTGGGAGGGTCGTAGAGGATGGCAAGGCCGGTTCTTATCCCCGGGGCAACGAAGAGGGGTTCCATCCCCAATCTTTCCCGGAAGAACTTCCTGAGCTCTCCGCTTATGTTGGGAACCACCGAGGATATTATTCCTCCCTCTATCCCGTCCAGAAACTCCTTCAGCAATATCCACCATTCGTCGGAGGTGCGGTCCGAGCTTCTCAGGCGGAGCTTCCAGAGGAGCTCCTCTCCCCGGAAAAGACCCAAAACGGTGTTGGTGTTTCCCACATCAACCGTCAGAATCATCCATTATCCTCCTTAGACCCTCCCCAAAGGGAGGATAAACCACCCCCCTCTCGGTTACTATGGCGGTTATGTTGGAGGCCGGGGTTATGTCAAAGGCGGGATGGCGAACCCCAACCTCCAAGGGGGCGATGTTTCTTCCGTTTATAAAGAGGACTTCCTCCTTGCTCCTTTCCTCTATGGGTATTTCCCTTCCCGAAGGGGTTTTCAGGTCCAGGGTGGAGGTGGGGGCAGCTACTATGAACTTTACCCCGTGCTGGCGGGCTAGAACCGAAAGGGTGTAGGTTCCTATTTTGTTGGCCACATCCCCGTTGGCGGCTATTCTGTCCGCCCCCACCACTATGGCCCCTATTTCTCCTTTGGAGATAAGGTATCCTGCCATGTTGTCCGTTATCAGAACCGTGGGGATGCCGAGTTTAAGAAATTCCCATGTGGTTAGCCTGGCCCCCTGAAGGTAGGGCCTGGTCTCGTCCACGAATACCTCCTTTACCCTTCCCTTCTCCCAGGCCCTTCTTATCACTCCCACGGCTGTTCCGTAACCGGCGGTGGCCAGAGCTCCGGCATTGCAGTGGGTAAGGACATTTACTCCCTCCGGGATGAGCTCAGAGCCCAGCTCCCCCATGCGAAGGTTGGCCCGGTAATCCTCCTCCTCTATTTTCCTGGCCTCTTCTTCGGCCCTTGCAGGGTCCTCCCCGGCCCTTTCCATCCTTTCCAGGGCCCAGAAGAGGTTTACCGCCGTGGGCCTCGTCCTTCTCAGGCGGGATACCGCCTCCTGGAGGGTTTTCCCCTCCTTCAGGGCCAGGACCACCCCGTAGGCCGCCACGCAACCTATGGCAGGGGCGCCCCTTACCTTCATCTCCTCTATGGCCCGGGCCACATCCTCCAGGGTTCTTAACCGGAGGTAATATTCCTCCCAGGGCAGCTTCCTCTGGTCCAAAAGCAAAAGGTGGTCTCCCTTCCATTGAAAGGCCGGCAGCATCTCAACCTCCTATCCTGAAACTTATTATAAAACCGTCGCCGGTGGGCGCCAGGGCTATAAATCCCTTTTTCCTTATCACGGCCGAGGCCACGGCATACCCCACCAGGCCTCCGGCCACCGTGTCCGAAAGCCAGTGGGCGTTTTTTCTTATCCTGGCAAAGGCGGTGAGAAGGGGAAAAATGTATAGGACTTTAATCCCGTACTCCCTGGCAAAGACCGTAAAGACCGCCGTGGCTACGGTTACATGTCCTGAGGGGAAACTCCGGCTTCCCCACTGGAATTCAAAGGGGGAGCTGGCCTCGGAGGGCCTTTTCCTCATGGTGACGGTTTTTAAAAGGTTCGTTATGGCCCCGGATATTAAAAAGGCCTCCCCGGCCTCCAGGGAAACCTTTGCCAGTTTCCTTTTTCCCAGGGCAAGGCTTCCCAGACCCACGGCGGCTACCCCCGGTGCGAGGTATTTCCCTTCCCCGAAGGCATTTCCTACCTCCGCCACCCTGTCTGCCGTGGGGCTCGCCCCCTGCATCCAGTCCCTTACCTGGGAATCCAGGGGAAGGGCCAGGGCCACCGCTATGGTTCCGAAGAGCAGGGTTTTTCCCTGGGCAAATCCTGCCCGCAGGGGAAGGGCTATAAAAATCAGAGGAAGTAAAAAACGCCTCTTCATGGATTAAAGAATACCAGGGTATAATGGGAAAGTAAAAGGGAGGGAAATTATGAAGAAGTT
The DNA here is from genome assembly GCA_026987025.1 of Candidatus Aminicenantota bacterium. GTDB lineage: Bacteria > Acidobacteriota > Aminicenantia > S016-38 > S016-38 > JALSNJ01. Next base: position 4,718 of record JALSNJ010000021.1, read on the forward strand.
AGCCTTTTTTCTGGTGATGTTGGCCTTTGTGCGGCCTGCGGAGGTGGTGAGCGATAACAACTACGCCACCGAAGCCGGGGCCAGGATACTGATGGAGGGAGGAAATGCGGTGGATGCCGCGGTGGCCGTGGGCTTTGCCCTGGCGGTGACCTATCCCTCCGCCGGCAACATAGGGGGAGGGGGCTTTATGATTATATGGGACGGGCGCCGGGCCTATTTTCTGGACTACAGGGAAACGGCTCCCAGCGGCGCCCACCGGGACATGTATGTAAAAAACGGCAGGTTTCAGCCTCAACTTTCCACGGTGGGAGCCCTGGCCGCAGGGGTTCCAGGGACGGTGGCAGGCCTTCTGGAAGCCCACCGACGCTTCGGGAAATTGCCCTTGCCCAAGGTTTTGGCTCCGGCCATTGAGCTGGCGGAGAGGGGATTTCGCCTGAGCGTTTTCCAGGCCAGGAGGTTCAAAAGAAAGGAAGCCTTGCTGAGGAAATTCCCCGAGACCGCCAGAATTTTTCTTCCGGGGGGAAGACCCCCTGAACCGGGGCAGGTCCTGGTTCAAAGGGACCTGGCCAGGACCCTCCGGCTTATAGCCAAAAAGGGCAGGGATGGGTTCTACTCCGGAAGAACCGCCAGGCTTATAGTAAGAACCATGAAGAAGTGTGGCGGGTTGATAACCCTGAGGGATCTGAAAAAATACACCCCACGCTGGAGGAGGCCGGAGGAGATAAATTTCATGAGGAAAAGGGTTTATTCTTCCTCCCTCCCCTCCAGCGGAGGACTTATCCTGAGGACAGCTCTCGGAGCGATGGAGGCCTCCGGCCTTCGCTCTCCCGATGCGATTTACTACCATACCCTTATAGAGGCCCTGAAGCTGGCCTTTTACGACAGGGCTAAGTTCATGGGGGATGCGGATTTCGCTAAGGTTCCCCTGAAGGGCCTCCGTTCCAGGGACTATTTAATGGAAAGAATTAAGATGATCCCCTTGCTTTGTCCCCTTCCCCCGGATGAGTTCAAATTTGACCCCTGGAAGTATGAGAAGCAGCAGACCACCCATTTCTCCGTCTTTGATGGGAAAATGGCGGTCTCCAATACATACACCATAAACGGCCTTTTTGGAAGCGGGCTGGTGGTGGAGGGGGCAGGCTTTTTGCTCAACAACGAAATGGACGATTTTTCCACCCCTGGAGCCGCCAACCAGTTCGGGGCCCTGGGAAGCGAGGCCAATTACATAGAGGAGGGAAAGAGGATGCTCTCCTCCATGACCCCCACCATTGTGGTGGGGAAAAATGGGGTGGAGGCCGTGCTGGGAAGTCCCGGTGGGACCACCATCCCCAGTGCGGTGGCCCAGGTTTTGTTAAACCTCTATCTTTTGAAAATGGACCCGTGGCAGGCTGTGGCTTTACCCCGGCTTCACCATCAGTGGTATCCGGACCTGGTTTTTCTGGGAAGGGGTTTTGACCCAGGGGTGGCGGAGGCCCTGAAGGGTATGGGCTATAGGATAAAGTGGAGGAGACCCATAGGGGATGTGAACGGAATTTACCTCTGGAAGGGGAGGTACTATCCCGTGGCAGACCCCCGGGGAGATGGTAAGGGCGTTTCCCTTCGGCCTTCCACCGGAGGTTACGAAGGGATAACAACGGGGAGGTAAATTTCCTTTGAAGGCCGGGATTGCTATAATTATAAAGTGAGGAGGGCAATTTTTATCCTCTTAGTTTCTTTCGTCTGGGCTTCTCAGGTATATGTGGCCCGGGTTGATGCACCGATTCATCCCATAACGGAGGAATATATAATAAGGGCCCTTTCGGTGGCGGAGCTCAATTCTTCCCCCCTCATACTTCAGCTCAATACCCCCGGAGGCCTGGATACTTCCATGAGGAAGATAATGAGGAGGATAATGAACTCCTCGGTGCCGGTGGTGGTTTATGTGGCGCCTTCCGGTGCCAGGGCCGCCTCCGCGGGATTTTTCATAGCCCTGGCGGCAGATTTTATCGCCATGGCTCCGGGAACCAGCATGGGGGCTGCCCATCCTGTGGCCATGGGTCAAAAAATGGACAAGGTTATGAGCGAGAAGGTGGCCCAGGATGCCTCGGCCCTTGTGAGGTCCTTAGCCCAGATGAGGGGCAGGGACCTTAAGGCGGCGGAGGAGGCGGTTACGAAAAGCCGTTCCTACAACGAAAAGGAAGCCCTGAAGTTCCATCTGACGGATGCTGTGGCAGGCAGTCTTTCAGATTTGCTCAAAATTCTGGACGGTAGGCAGGTCAGCAAACCAGACGGCAGGAAGTTTAGGCTTTCCACCGCCGGAGCCAGGGTGAAGGTTATAGGAATGAACTTCAGGGAGAGGTTCCTGACGGTTATAGCCAATCCATCCCTGGCTTATTTCCTTTTAATGCTGGGGCTGCTGGGACTTTACTTTGAGTTTTCCCATCCCGGTGCTGTGATCCCCGGGGTCGTAGGGGGAATTTCCCTCATTCTGGCCTTTTTCGCCTTCCAGATTCTCCCCATAAACATCGCAGGGCTTTTGCTAATCCTTCTCGGCATAGGGCTTTTCATAGCCGAAGCCAAGGTTCAGGGTTTCGGCCTTCTGGGAATAGGAGGTGGTGTGGCTTTGTTTATGGGTTCTTTAATGTTGATTAAGTCCCCTGACCCCTCCATGAGGCCTTCCCTTTCGGTGATAACCGCCACCGTGGTTGGAATAACAGTTATTGTGCTCTTCCTTATCTACCTGATAGCAAAGGCAATAAGGGAAAAGCCTATGACCGGAGTTGAGGGGATGATAGGGGAGGAGGGTGAGGTTTTCTCGGATTTCGTGGGGGGAAAGGGCAAGGTATTCGTTCACGGGGAGTTGTGGAACGCCGTCTGCGACCAGGACCTCAAAAAGGGAGACGAGGTAGTGGTGGAGGGGGTCCGGGGCATGGTCCTTCTGGTAAAGAGAAAACCCTGAATTTTCCTTGACAAACTTCCCTGGATTCCTTAATTTTATCCTGTGAAAACCGTCAGAATCAGGGTAAACGGCAGGGAAATAGAGGCGAGAGGGGGGGAGATGCTGGCTGGGGCCCTTTTAAGGGCCGGTTTTAAGGTGCTGAGGAGAAGCCCCACGGGTGCTCCCCGCTCCCTTTTCTGCGGCATGGGAACATGCTTTGAATGCCTGGTGAAGGTTAACGGTCAGTGGGTTCGTTCCTGCATAACCCCGGTCAGGGAAGGGATGGAGGTGGAAGTTGAAGAGGATTGAGCCTAAGAGGGTCAGGGTTGATTTCTTGGTGGCAGGGGCCGGGATCGCCGGCCTTTCCGCAGCCAGGACCCTGGCGGATGAGGGGGCGGAGTTCCTGGTGCTGGACGAATATCCCTTTCTGGGAGGGCAGTATTTGAGGCATAGGGAAGGGTACCGCCCCGAAGACACCAGAACCCGAAGAAGCGGCTTTGAACTTTTAGATTGGGCGGCGGGCAGGGAGGAATTCTGGACTTCCTCCTTAATAATCGGATGCTACGGGGATGAGGGAGAGAAGGAAGTGGCGGTTAGCAGAGAAGGGGAGGTGGTGGTAATAAGGCCCGGGAAGATAATCATAGCCACCGGGGCCCGGGAAAGATACCTTCCCTTTCCCGGATGGACCCTTCCCGGAGTTCTCAGCGTGGGGGCAGTACAGGCCCTTATAAAGACCAGCGGAGTTCTTCCCGGGAAGGAGGGGATTTTTGCCGGCACCGGTCCCTTTCTGCTGGCTGCGGCCCACGAGTTCAGGGAGGCAGGGGGAAAGGTCCTGGGAATTTTTGAGCTTAACCCCCCGGGAAGGCTTCTTCCCTTCCTTCCTGACCTTCTGGAGTGGGAAAAGCTCCGGGAAGGGACGAGATATCTTCTTTCTCTCCTGGGGCGGATAAAGTTCGGCTGGAGGGCCGTGAGGGCAGAAGCGAAGGGGGAGAAGGTTGAAGTAACCCTGAAAAAAGGAAATAAAAGGAGAAAGAGCACAGCGGATTTCCTGGCCATAGGGTACGGTTTTTCACCCAACACCGAATTGGCCCAGCTCTGCGGCTGTCCGGTGGAATATTGTCCGGAGCTGGGCGGTTTCGTGGTGAAAACCGCCGAGGACCTGAGCTGTGCTCCGGGCATCTACGCCAGTGGAGAGGTGACCGGGATAGGTGGGGCGAGAAAATCAATGATAGAAGGAAGGCTTGCTGCCCTTTCCGCCCTGGGTAAAAGGGACCCTGGTCTTTTGAAGGCAAGGGAAAGGGAGCTTTCCTTTGCCCGGAGGTTGAACACCGTTTTTTCCGTTCCCCTGCACCTGTGGAGGGAAATTCCCGACGAGACCATAATATGCCGGTGCGAGGATGTCAGGATGGGGGAAATAAGGAGGGCCGTGGAGGAGGGGTTCTCCCTCATCAGGGAGCTGAAGGAGGCCACCAGGGTAACCATGGGAAACTGTCAGGGAAGGACCTGCTTCCCTATAATCACGGAATATCTAAGGGCCCTGGGAAGAAGGCCCGAGCCCATGTCCGTAAGGCCTCCGCTTAAGCCGGTGGAAATGGGTATATTCGTTAGAGAATGGAATGGCCTGAAAATTGGACACATAGGGGAAGGTCTCCCTGAAAGAGGAGTCTGAACCTGGCATAGAATTTGCTTGAAAGAAAGGGATATTTTTATATAGGGAGGGAAAAGATGAAAAGAATTTTGGCTTTGCTGACAGCCTTCCTTCCGCTTGTGGCCGTTTCCAGATACAGGGATGGGGTCTGGTGGGAAAAGCCCGCCTTTCAAGTAAAACCCCTGGATGTGGGACCCTTTATGATCTATGAAACCCCCTTTAAAAAGGCCAGGTTTTTCCTTACCAGGGGCGGTATTCTCGTCTTTAAGGACTGGCAACTTACCCTTTACGATCCCTCCTTCCATAAGAAGGCTTCCATGGGGAACATAGACGCCATCAAGGGAAAGGTCTGTCAGGGTTTATGCGAACTTCAACTCATCGTCCCCGGGGAGGATGGGAGGAAAGCGGTGCTGGGCTTTGCAAATAAGGATAAGGGGGTTTACCATCTGGTTCTGGCAGACCTCTCTTCTGAGAAATGGAGGAAAATAAAAAGGCTGGAGAAATGGCTTTATCCCGGGGTGGCACCCATAGAGAGGGTTAAGAATGCAGGGGTGCTGCAGGATTTTCTCTGGACGGCTTACCACGGGCACGGATTTAAACCTTCCTACTGGATAGGAAACAAACTTTACCTCTGGTTTTCTCCGGAATACGGACTGAGTTTCGGGGGACTTCACATCCTTGACCTGAAAACCGGAAAAATAGAATCCCCCTTTAAGAATCTGGACATAATTATCGGCCTTAACGGGAAGTACATGGTCTACTCCCTTCTCGCCGATAAGGATGCCACAGAGGTTCCCGCCACGATCCGCGTGAAAACCGATGGGGAAACCTTCGCCCTGAAAGACGCCGATCCCCACAACGCCCTTTTCTCATCCCACTGGCTTCTTTACAGAAGGCCTGACCACAAAACCTGGGTTCTTTACGATCTGAGCTCCAGAAGGGAAGCGGGAAGTTTCAGGCTGGAGAACGGAAATAACAGGGGCCTTTTCTTGACTCCCTCCGGGCGCAGGGTTTTTCTTGAAGCGGAAATAAAGGGAAAGAAATCCCTCTACCTTTACGACTTCAGGGAGGGGAAGTTGTACGACCTTTTTCCACAGGGAGGGGAGGGCTTCAGGGTTCAGGCCTGTTATGATGGAGAATTTTTCCTTTTTTCCCACAAGGATGGGCTCTGGGCCGGTTATCTTACGGATCTTACCCCTCCGGCCATCAGGGTAAAGATATCTCCTCTGTATAAGGGGAGGGCCTTTAAGAGCCCGGTGGACCTTAAAATTGGGGTGAAGGACAGGTGTTTCGTCTCCGGTCCCCTTCCTGAAATAACCTTTAACGGGAAGAAATACCCGTTAAAGAGGTGGACCCTTTCCCTGAAATTTGAACTCAGGGAAGGGGAAAACCTCCTGGAGATAGTCGCTTCGGACAGGGCTGGAAACTCAGCCCATTTGAAAAAGAAGTTGCTATACGAAAAACCCCCTAAGGTTTCCCTGATGGAGATAGGAAGAAATCCGGGAAATTATGCCGGCAAACTTGTTCTCATAGAAGGCTATGCATGGGGATGGGCGGCCAAGGGGCCTGAGGGGGCCAGAAAGCTTCCCCTTGCCCCTGGGAACACCGCCAGGAGCCGAAACTGGGGAAGCATAGAGGACGGAACCGCCGTGGCCCTCTTCCCCATCTCCCCTCCTTCTTCGGGAATGGTGAGGGTTTATGCGGTGATAAAGGTGATGGGAAAGCAGTGGATGATAGAACCTGTGCTGACGGAGAAAAAATAGCATCTGGGTTTATAATTGGAATGGAAATCGTTAAAAATCCTCTAATAAAGGAGGTTAAAAATGAGGAAATTAGCGTTTCTCGTAGCAATGGCAGGGTTGATTTTCGCCGGGAGCTTCCGGGACCTCTATCCCTATTTGGTTGACCTTCCCGGATGGCAGGCCGGCAAGCCAGAGGGCTCAAGGGTTTCCCTCCCCATGGTTAAGATGGTCCAGGCCCAGAGGGAATATACCAGGGGGGAGGCCACCCTCAAGGTTACCATCGTTAAGGGTTCAGGTGTGGCCCTTAATAAGTGGTGGGGTCCCTTTGCCGTGAATTTAGAATACGAAGACGAAAGCGGATGGAGGAAGCTCAAAACCATAAAAGGTTTTCCCGTGGGCCTTCAATACAACAAGGAGGATAAGTCCGGGAGCGTGATGGTGAACCTTAAGTCCGGGGAAAGCACCGTGGGCCTTCTGGTGGTGGAATACTCCAAAATCTCCCCTGAAGAGGCCCTCAAAATAGCGGAGAAATTTGACTGGAAGGGGATACTGAAGGCCCTCCAGTCCCTTTAGAATTTCTTTTCAAGCCCTCTGGTTCGGCCAGGGGGCCAGCTATTTTAATGGATGTAAGAAGAAGGATAACGGAAAAAAGCCTTAAGAAGTTAAAGAAGTACGCCTTAGTTAAGGATAAAATAGGGGACAGGACCTTAGAGCTGGGGTGCTCTGCTGCAGGGCTCTCCAGGATGCTGGCCCGGGGATTCTGGGTAGGTCTGGATTTTGATTACAGGGTGGTGAAGGAATATTCCGTTTATCTCGGAAAGCCCGCCGTGGTGGGAAGGGAAAAATTGCCCTTCAGGGACGGGTCCTTTTCCACGGTCCTGATGCTGGATTTTCTGGAGCATGTAGAACATGATCTTCTCCTGCTCAGGGAAGCGCACAGGGTCCTTTCTCCAGCGGGAAGGCTTCTTCTTTCGGTCCCCAGGGGAGGAAATCTCCTTATAATAAGGCTGAGAAACCTCCTGGGCCTTAAAAAGGAGGTCTACGGTCATAAAAGGGAAGGCTATACCAGGGAGCAGGTGCTTTCCCTTCTGCAGGAGGCTGGATTCTCAGTGGAGACAGTGGAGGAGCATTCAGGGTTTTTCTTGGAGCTTCTGGAGGTCCTTCAGAATTTTCTTTACTTCAAATTAAAAGGAAAAAAGGAGCTGAGGGCAGGGAGCATAAGCCCTGTGGTGGGTGAGGAGATGGAAGCCCTCCAGAGAGTACTTTTTCTAAGGAAGATGGCCCATCCTTTCTTTAAGTTCGCCGATTTTCTGGACAGACTGTTCTCCACTCCCTCCCATGTTATCTTCGTTTTGGCCGTTAAGTGAACTCTTCTATCTGAATTTTTTCAAGGAACCTGTAGTCTAAATCCACCCCTATGCCGGGTCCCTGAGGAACCGGTATGTATCCCGGCCTTGAGAATTCAAAGGGTGGGATTATGTCCCTGCGGTAATATCTTTCGGTTTTTGAAAGGTCCGCGGGAAGAACGAAGGGGGAAAGTGTGGCCAGATGAAGGTTATGAGCCCTTCCCACACCGCTCTCCAGCATGCCCCCGCAGAAGAGGGGAATTCCCCTTTCCTGGGCGAACCTGACTGCCTTCAGAACCCGTCCAACCCCCCCCATCCTTCCCACCTTTATGTTCACTATGGAATAGGCCCCCATCAGGTAGCCCACCTCCATTTTTCTTGGGTTCTTTATGCTTTCGTCCAGGGCCAGGGGGGTTTTTATCCTTTTCCTTAGAAGGGAATGGTAGTAAAGGTCGTCTGGATACAGGGGCTGCTCCAGGAAAAGCAGGTCTGCCTCGTCCATGCAAAGCAGCCTATCCACCTCCTCTTTCCCATAGGCGGCGTTGGCGTCAGCCCCTAAGGGAATTTGGGGAAAGCTCCTGCGGACCTCCTTTATCACCTCGCAGTCCCAGCCGGGGGCTATTTTTACTTTAACCCTGAGATAACCCTGGGAGAGAAAGCCCTCTATTCTTTTTAAAAGCCCGTCCAGGTTCTTCTGTATTCCCACGCTTACCCCGGATGGTATCTCCTCCCTGCCCCCCCCGTAAATTTTGAAGAGGGGAAGCCCCCTTTTTTTCGCCTCCAGGTCCCACAGGGCTAAGGAAACCCCTGATTTTGCCATGGGATTTCCCCGGAACCTTTCCGCCCCGGCTTCAAAACAATGGGTTTGAAGATGGCATTTTAAAGCCAGGGGGAAAAGATAATTTTTTAAAACATAAACGGCAGAGCCCAGGGTTTCCTCACTGTAAAGAGGAGCCTCCGACACCACCACCTCCCCCCATCCTTCCTCTTCCCCCTTCCTTGCCCTTATTAATATAAACTTCCTTTCCCTTTCCTCCCCGAAGCTGGTTCTGAAGGGGTGAACTAAGGGAAGGGATAAAATAAGGCCCTTTATTTCCTTTTCAATATGTACATGCAATTTTCCCTCGCAAAATCCACAATTTCGTATTTTTCCAGGAGAAGGGGAAGGGCCCGGTCTGCGGCAGAATACCAGGCCAAGGCCTGATGCCTGGGCAGGGAATTTATTTCCTCGGGGATTTTGAGGCCCACCCACATTCCTTCGGGGAAAAAGAAATCCTCTGGGCCTTTTTGAAAAATTACAGCAGGGGGCATGGGAGGGCTTTCCCTTTTATCTTCCCGAAGGTCCCAGTAAACCAGGAGCCGGTGTGTGGGAACCCCGGCGCTCATTTTGGAGCTCATTTCCCCGTAAAAATCGCTCAGATATTCCCCCACCCGGACCCCCAGTTTGTGGAAGTTGAAATAAGCGTTTCTGCACTGGAGGGGGTCAAAGGTCCAGGTTATCTTCCCGTAGCCCATTTTCAAGGCCTCTTCCCTTTGCATCAGCTTTAACCTGAAACCTATGCCTGCATTCTGCTCCCCGGGCTTTACCGCCGTCATGTGACTGTGGAGAACGAGCTTGCCCTTTTCCACCAGGGGAAAGGCCAGGGAAAAACCCACCATTTCCTTCCCCTTGTACGCTCCCAGGACGAGCCCTCCGTATTTGGCGGACAGGATAAAAATGGGCAGGGGTACCACATCCAGGAGGGAAGAAAAGCCCCAGGCCTCCTCCTGGATGGCCATCGCCCTTTTCAACTCCTCCTTTTCCCAGAATTCAATCTTCCTTATGGCCAAACTCACGCTTTAACTCCTGGCTTATTTTGAGAAAGACCTCCTCCCTGAGGGATGGTTCCAGGTAAAACACCATGAATTTCCCCTCTATTTCCTTTCTTATCTTATCCTCTATTCCCAGGCCATAGGTCAGAATAGAGTGGCCGGAGGAGTTCAGGGCCTTGCGGAGGAATTCCCTGAATTTCTCAGAGAGCAATTCCATCTTCCCCACCTCATCCAGAATCAATAGGTCCCCGGCCCCTTCTTTCAAAGCCCTTTCCAGGTTTTCAACGAAAACGGAGTACTTTCCCACCCTGGGAGGCTTTTTTCCTGTCCTGGCCAGGGGAAGGGTCTGCCCGGAAGGGAGTATCACTATGTCAAAACCAACCCTTTTTCCCCTTTCCCTTACTTCCTGGGTGTAAAATCCCCGGGGCCTTAGCCCCAGACCTTCAATAAAGGGAATTAGCCGTTTTACGAGGGTTGTTTTACCGGAGCGGGGTTTTCCCGTTATGGCTATCTTCATGAAGGGTGAGGCGGCGGCCGGATTCGAACCGGCGAATAACGGTTTTGCAGACCGCTGCCTTACCGCTTGGCTACGCCGCCGAAAAAGAGCGGGAGACGGGATTCGAACCCGCGACCCCCTGCATGGCAAGCAGATGCTCTACCGCTGAGCTACTCCCGCTCAGAAGAAATTTTAAAATATGAGGGGAAGCGCTGTCAAGATAGATAAAGTTTAATGCCTCCGAAAACTTCTAAAACCAGGTTTATTACCAGGGTGAGGATGAAACCGAGGAGGAAAAAGGCGAAGAAGGAAACCACCCCCGTCATGAGAGAGTATATAAATGCTTTCCACAGGGTTCCCATGCCCGGGAAATTAAGCCCCGCCGATGCCAGAAGCTGCGGCACCAGAGCTTCAGCGAAGGCTCCTATGACCACCCCTAAGAGTATCCCGAAACCTCCGAAGAAAAGGGCTACCGACAGGGGAGAAAATCCCCTTAAAACATATTCCCTCTCCACCCCTTCAAGCTCCGAAGAGGAGGCAGGGGCCTCTTCCTCCTCTTCCTCCTGGAAAATGTTCTGTAAGGGGAGGGTTTCCTCCTTGGGGGGGGCCTTTGGTTTCCAGCCTTCCGGGGTTTTTACATACCACTTTCCTGTTTTTACCCCTATCATCCAGATATTCCCTTCCTTATCCCTTACCATAAGTTCCTTCACCCGGGCCTTGAACTCCTCAAAACTGATTTCCCCGTCCTTGAATTTTGCCTTGATTTTTTTAAAGGCATCCTCAGCTTCTTTAAAGTTCATACTCCTATTTTACACCCAAAGCCACTGATGCTAAAATTGTTTTTGAAAAAGGAGGTGAGCGATGAAGTTAACCTGGCTTGGTCACGCTTCTGTTTTGATTGAAGGCTCTGTAAATATAATCGTTGACCCCTTCCTGGAGCAGAATCCCGCGGCGGCCAAAAAGGTTTCGGAAATTCCGAAGGTGGATGTGGTGGCGGTGACCCACGACCACGAAGACCACATAAGCGATGCCTTTACCCTGGCTAAAAGGGACAATGCGGTAGTGGTGGCCATGCATGAGATAGCGGTCAAGGCCATGGAAGAGGGCCTTTCCGCCGAGGGGATGAACATAGGCGGAAGCATTGAGGTGAAGGGGGCCAAGTTCACCATGGTCCTGGCGGTTCACTCCAGCTACAGGGGCCACCCCTGCGGTTATGTGATCACCCTGGACGGCAAGAGAATATATCATGCTGGAGACACCGGTCTCACCAGGGACATGGAGATAATCGGGGAACTCTATCCTCCCGATGTCAGCTTCCTTCCCATAGGTAGCCGTTATACCATGGATGTGGTTCAGGCCGCTAAGGCAGTGGAATACACCAGGACGAAGGTGGCGGTGCCCATCCACTACAATACATGGCCTCCCATCCAGGCCGACCCGGAGGAGTTCAAGAGGCTGGTAGGAGACAGGGCCAGGGTGGTGATTCTGAAGCCGGGCGAGAGCCTGGAGCTTTAATGCCCTACCTTATAGACGGAAATAATCTCATAGGCGCCTATCCTTTTCTTGAGCAGGGTACGCTGCAGAGCAGGGAGTTTATAATAAGGAGGCTTTTAAATTTTCACCGTTTAACGGGCAAAAGAATAATCCTCGTGTTTGATGGAGCTCCCCATGCCTCTTCTCACCGTTGGGAGATTTCCCCCCGCAATTTTACAATCCTTTTCCCGTCCTTTGGAGAGAGTGCCGACGATGTTATAAAGAGGAATTTGAGGCCCGGGGTTGTTCTGGTGTCCTCGGACCGGGAGCTGGTGGAGGAAGCCCGTAAAAGGAAGCTCCGCCGGATAGGGGTCAGGGACTTCGCCAGGATTCTGGAGAAATTTCAGAGGCAGCACAGAGAAAAGCCGGAATGGAAGCCCACCCCCCAGGAGATAGAGGCCTGGCTTAAGATATTCGGCGAGAAGTCCTGAAGTGAGGGTAGCCATCGTTGGATTGGGCAGGGTAGGGAAGTCCATGGCCCTTTACCTTTCCAGAAGGGGCGAGGAGTTCCTGGGGGGGTACTGCTCCAGGGAAGAAAGCACCCGAAGAGCCCTTGAAATCATTGGAGGCGGTAGGGCCCTTTCCCGGAAGGAAATTGCCAGGGCAGAGCTTGTGTTGATATCCACCCCTGATTCCGAGGTGGAAAGGGAAGCGGGGAGGATAGCGGAAGAGAACCCAGTTCTTGAAGGGAAAACCTTTCTCCACCTGAGCGGTTCCCTGCCCATGGATGTGCTGGAACCCCTCCGGACCAGGGGAGCGGAGGTGGGGGTTCTGCATCCCCTTTTCCCCTTTTTTGACTTGGAGTTTTCCCTGAAGAACCTTGAGGGTTCCTACGCAGGGGTGGAGGGAGGGGAGTTTGTAAAGGAGATTGCCAGAAGATGGGGTTTTTCCCCCTTTCCCCTGCCTTCCTTCAGGGTTCTTTATCACGCTGGAGCAGTCCTTTCCGCCGGGCTTTTAGCCGGCTATATTTCCTATCCTTTGAAGATAGCCCAGGAGCTGGGGATACCACCGGAAGCCTATCTCCGCCTGGCCTCCCTTGTTCTGAAGGCCGTGGGGGAAAAGGGGCTTTCTGCGGCGGTCACCGGTCCATGGAGCCGGGGGGACTTCGCCACGGTGGAAAGGCACCTCTCCGCCATAAGGGAAGAGAGGAAAATTTACGAGCTTCTCCTTTCCAGGCTTCAGGAGATACTTTCCGGATGACTTTGAAAGGACATTGGGTTAAAATTTCCCTGTGGAAGTTCTGAAAAAAATCCTTCCTGAGGGCTTGATTTCGTCCTCTCATTTTTTTCACAAAGCCCTTCTTTCCGCAGCCCTGGTTCTCCTTTTCGTCTTAATACACCGACTGGTCATTTTCTTAGTGGCCAGAAGCGAGGCTGAGCCCATTTCAAAGTACAGGGCCAGGAAATTTTCGGCCTATCTCCTTACCTTCACCGCCGTGGTCCTTATATTTCTCATCTGGTCCACCTCCACGGCCCAGTTCGTCACCGTGGTGGGGCTTGCCTCCGCGGGCCTGGCTGTGGCCATGAAGGACATGATAGTGGACCTCATGGGCTGGTTGTTCATAATGATAAGGAGACCCTTCTCCCTGGGGGACAGGATAGAGGTCCAGGGGGTTAAAGGAGATGTGGTGGACCTTCGTAGTTTTCAGTTTTCTCTGCTGGAGGTGGGTAATTGGGTGGAGGCGGACCAGTCCACCGGAAGGATAGTGCATGTGCCCAACAGGTATGTTTTCATCTACCACATAACCAATTACAACAACGGTTTCGGGTTCATCTGGAACGAGATTCCGGTTCTCATAACCTTTGAGAGCAACTGGAGGAAGGCAAAGAGGATCCTGGAGGACATAGCCCAACAGGTTTCCCTGCACTTTACCGAAGAGGCCAGGGAGGCCCTGAGGCGGAAAATGGCCAAGTTTATGATCTTCTACAGACACCTTAGCCCCAAGGTTTACACCTCGGTTCAGGAAAGCGGCGTCCTTCTGACCATAAGATATCTTTGCAAACCCAGAAATCGCCGGGGGACCGAGGAGCAGATATGGGAAATGGTTCTGGAGGCCTTTGAAAGGGAACCGGACATAGATCTGGCCTATCCCACCTACCGAATTTATCAGCCGGAGAGCAAGAGTGAAGGATGAATTTTCCTCAATAATAAACTCCCTTTTCCCCGGTCCCTGGGGACTTAAAAGGGAGGACCAATTCGTTCTGGGGGAGCTGAGGAGGGGAAGGAAGCTGAGGGTTGGGGAGTATATTTTTATTTATCGGGGAAGGGTGGAGGAGGAGGTTTTGAAGAGGGTGAGGTCTGTATTGCAGGCTTATTCCGCCTGCGAGGAACACCAGAGAAATTCCGTGGCATTAGCCAAAATAACCGATGTGGTGGTAAAGCTTTCCTCCTCCGTGGGGTGGAAGGAAACCCTGAAGGTTCTTTTAAGAACCATAAAAGCGCTGATTTCAGGCAAGTTCTTCTCCATATTTCTGGTCAACAGAAGGGAGGGAACCATATATTCCATCCTTTCCATAGGATACGAAAGGAAGGAAAGGGAGCTCCTTCACCTGAAGCTGGGGAAGGGATTGGTGGGCTGGGTAATTGACCACGGAAAGCCCCTTAACATAAAGGATGTGAGGAAGGAACCCAGATACTTTGAGATTAAAAAGGAAACCCGTTCGGAGCTGGTGGTTCCCATCAGGGTGGGAAAGAGGATAATAGGTGCCATAAATGTGGAGGACACGAGGGTTGGTACCTACACCGAAAGGGAGGAAAGGCTTCTGGAGGCCTTCGCTTCCATAGCAGGGGTTGTAATAGAAAGGGCCAGGCTTTACAGAAGCCTTCTGGAGCACAAGCTGACCCTGAAGGAATTGGAGGTGGCCAGGAGGATTCAGAGTCATTTTCTTCCCAAGAAAATGCCGAGGTTTAAAGGGTTCAGGCTTTACGGAAGGACCATACCGGCCAGGGTGGTGGGAGGGGATTACTTTAATTTCTTCAGGAGGGGAAGGGATGAGGTTCTTTTCGTCCTGGCCGATGTTTCCGGCAAGGGAATTCCCGCCGCCCTTCTTACCTCTTTCCTTCATTCCGCCATGGTTATATTCAGGAAGGAACCCCTCCTGGAGCTTGCCTCCAGGCTGAACCACCTCATCTATTCTCAAACCGAGGCCAATCAATTTGTAACGGGAATAGTTGGGGAGATTTTGAGGGAAGGTAGGGTAAGGTATGTGAACTTCGGCCACAATTATCCTGTGCTTATTGGCCGGGGAAGGGCCGAGCTGGTGGAGGGAAGCGACCTGGTGCTGGGTATAAAACCTGACTACGAATACACCCTCCGGGAGGTGGAGCTTCCACCGGGCTCAGCCCTTTATTTATACACCGATGGGGCCGTGGAGGAGAGCTGCGGCAGGGAAGAATTCGGTATAGAAAGGCTGAGGGAAATTCTCTTAGGGAACTGGGAGGAGCCGGCTAAGGCCATGAGGGTGCTTTTGAACGAAATGAACCGCAGGTGCGGAAGGGAAAGGGACGACGATATAACCCTCCTGGGGGTGGTTCATGCTGGGGATTGACGCTTTCCTGAGCCAGAGCCACAGATTCCTGGGGCTCTCCTTTGCCCTTTTTTCCAATCAGGTATCCTTCACCTCGGAGCTGATTCCCTCGGAGCTGGCCCTGGGCGAAAGAGTAAACCTTGTGGGGATAATATCCCCGCAGCACGGATTTTACCACGAGGCCCAGGCGAACATGAGGGAAACCGAACCCTCGGTCCATCCCCTCCTTAAGGTGCCCATTCATCCCTTCTACTCCGCCGCCCCCCAGCTTCCTCCCTTTCTGGACGATTTTGATGTTGTGCTGGTGGACATTCAGGATGTGGGAGTGAGGGTTTATACCTACATCTGGTCTTTGCTTCAACTGATGAAGGCCCTGGACGGGAAGGGAAAGGTTGTTTTTGTCCTGGACAGGCCCAATCCCTTAGGTGGGGAGCTTATGGAGGGGCGGCCCTTAGAGCCGGAATACACTTCCATGGTGGGCATGATGTCCATCCCCATGATTCACGGGATGACGGTGGGGGAACTTGCCCTCATGTTTCTTCAAAAGTTTGGGCTCAACCTTGAGGTTGAGGTATTTAAAGCGGAATGGAAAAGGAAATTAAAATTTCCTCAGCTGGGTCTTCCCTGGAGGAACCCTTCCCCCAACCTTCCCACCTACGCCTCGGCCCTGGTTTACGGCGGAACGGTTCTGCTGGAGGGGACGAACATTTCAGAGGGAAGGGGAACCACCAGACCCTTCCAGTACATGGGAGCCCCCTTCATAGACCCCTACCGTCTCTGGAGGGAGGTTCAATCCATTGAGGGGGCCAGGTTTTTCCCCGTGGGCTTCAAACCCACCTTTGATAAATATCAGGGCCAACTCTGCTTCGGATTGGAGATTCTTCCTGAGCCAGGTATAAGACCCTTCCGCCTGGGACTTTTGCTCTTGAAGAAGGTATTTTCCCTGTGGTCTGAGGCAAAATTTCTGCCTCCTCCCTACGAATACGAATGGGAAAAGCTTCCCGTGGACATAATCACCGGCAGTCCCCTTTACAGGGAGTGGATATTGGAGGGAGAGGAGGGGGAACTGGAAGACCTCCTTTCCCCGGAGCCCTTTCCCCAGGAAAGGCTCCCTTTTCTTCTATACGAGTAGGGTCCTTTTGAGGGGAATTGAAATTTTTGTTATAATATTTTCCTATGAAAAAGATAGGAATTGTTTCTGTACTCTTTATACTCGCCGGATGCTGGGTGAGGGAGCTCCCAAGAAACCAGATAGTGGAGCGGGCCCTGTCCCTGGTGGGAAGCCCCTACAAATACGGAGGGGCTTCTCCTGAGGAGGGCTTTGACTGTTCCGGACTGGTTTACTATGTTTATAGGAAAAGCGGAATAGAGGTTCCCAGAACTGCGAAGGAGCAGTTCCGCCGGGGAAGGAAGCTCCGTCTATCCAGCATAAGGCCGGGGGACCTGCTGTTCTTCCGGTTTCGCCGGGGCCTCCATGTGGGGATCTTCGTGGGAAGAGGATACATGGTCCACGCCTCCCCGCAAAGGGGGGTGGTAAAGGAAAGGCTGGTAAAATACTGGAGAAAACACTTTTTGAAGGGGGTTGGTTACCTATGAGGGATAAAATTAGAATAGGGGTTATCGGAGGCTCCTCCCCTCCTTCCGAGGCCCTGGAACAGGCCTTTCAGGTGGGAAGGCTCATCGCCAGGGCTGGGGCCGTTCTTGTGTGCGGTGGACTGGGTGGGGTGATGGAGGCGGCCTCCAGGGGAGCCAAGGAAGAAGGCGGGACGGTTATAGGAATATTGCCCGGCCAGGATTTTCAGGCGGCCAATCCCTATGTGGACATACCCATAGCCACCGCCATAGGTTATCTGAGGAACGCCCTGGTGGTCCTCAATTCCCATGTGCTCATAGCGGTAGACGGAAGCTATGGCACCCTCACCGAGATCTCCTATGGGTTAATTTACGGACGAAAGGTCTTCGGCATAGGAACCTGGGAGATTCCGGGGGTTATTTCCACATCCGGGCCGCAGCAGGCCGTAGAACTGGCCTTAAAGGAGGCGAAAAATGCTTATAGTTGAGAACCTCTGGGTGGAGGTTGAAGGAGAAAAGGTCCTTAAGGGAATAAACTTAAGGATAAAGAGCGGGGAGACCCATGTGCTTTTCGGACCTAATGGGGCTGGAAAGTCCAGCCTCTTCTTCGCCATAATGGGTTTCTCCAAATACAGGGTGGTGGAGGGAAGGATAATCTTTAAGGAAAGGGATATAACCTACCTTCCTCCCCACGAAAGGGCCCGCCTTGGTCTGGGGATCTCCTTTCAAAGGCCACCGTCCCTGAGGGGTATAAAACTTTATCAAATTGGAAAGCTCATGGGAAGAGAGGACAGGAAAATCCAGGAATATGCTAAGCTTCTTTCCCTCAACGGCCTTTTGTACAGGGATGTTAACCTGGGCTTTTCCGGGGGGGAGATGAAGAGGTCCGAAATTTTTCAACTCCTTCTTCAGGGGCCGGACTTGGCTTTGATAGATGAGCCGGAATCCGGGGTGGATGTTGTGAACATAGACCTCATCGCTGAAGCCATAAAAAGGCTCCTTCAAAAGGACCGTCCCATTCTGGAAAGGAAGAGGAGCGGAATAATCATAACCCATACGGGCTTTATTCTGGAGAAGGTTAAGGCGGACCGGGGCCATCTTTTAATGGATGGGAAGATAGTTTGTTCAGGAAACCCCGAGGAGATGTTCAACGAAATAAAACTTAAGGGCTATAAGGAGTGTGTAAAATGCTGGAAAAAGACATTATCCTGAAGGAAAGGGAAGTCCTGGAGAGGGTGGGCTTCGTCCTGGACGAAAAACAGCGTTCCGGCTCCTTCGTGCTCCTGGACAATGAGGAAATAGCCTCCAATTACACCGAGGGGCTTACCTTCTACTCCATGGGAAAGGCTGTAAAGGAAATAAAAGGGGTGAAGGAGAAACTCTGGACCCTGGTCCCTGAGGACAAGGACAAATGGACCCGCAAAGCCGCTTCCGGCCCTCCCAGGGGTTATTTTATCCATGTGGCTAAGGGGGTTAAGGTGGAAAAGCCCCTCCAGGCCTGTTTTCTTATAGCCACCTCCCGGATGACCCAGACCACCCACAACCTGATAATCCTGGAGGACGGGGCAGAGCTTTACATAATAAACGGGTGTGCCACCGCCAGCTATATAAACGCCGGACTCCATATAGGAATAACGGAGATATTCGTTGGAAAAGGGGCCTTTCTTTCGTATACCATGATTCACGATTGGGCTTCCCAGGTGGAGGTGAGGCCCAGAACAGGGGTTTATGTCCAGGAGGGGGGAAAATTCGTTTCCAATTACATAACCATAAAGGAATCCAGGTTAACCCAGAGCTACCCGGAGGCCATAGTGGAAAGGAACGGGGCGGCCCAGTTCGCCAGCCTTGTCTTCGCTCCCCCCAATTCCCTTTACGACCTGGGAGCCAGGATATACCTCAACGGGGAGGGAGCCCGGGGGGAGATAATCTCCAGGGCTATAAGCGGGGGGGGAAAGGTTTATTCCAAGGGGCATCTCATCGGTAATGCCCCGGGAATAAAAGCCCATATGAGCTGTGATGGACTTCTTCTCAACAGTCAGGGTTCCATCGTTGCCATTCCTGAGCTGGAGGCCAACCATCCGGAGGTGGAAATGAGCCACGAAGCGGCGGTGGGGAAAATAGCCGAGGAGGAAATAGAATATCTCATGAGCAGGGGTTTTTCGCCGGAGGAGGCCAAATCTTTAATTATAAAGGGATTCCTTGACCCGAAAATTCTGGGCCTTCCACCGGCCTTAGAGGCGGAGGTGAACAAAACCATAGAAATGATAGGGGAGGGGAGCCTCTGAAGGGCCTTTACATCCACATTCCCTTCTGCAGAAGCAAGTGCCCCTATTGCCACTTTTTTACCGTTCCTTACAAAGAGGAGCTTGAAAGGGAGTACATATCCGCTTTGCTCCATGAGGCGGAGGAATTTGCCTTCGCTTACGACAGCCTTTACCTTGGAGGGGGTACTCCCTCACTTCTGAGCCCGGACTCCTTTGTAAGAATAGCCCGTGAATTCCTGGGCCCCCCTGTAAAGGAAGCTTCCCTGGAAGTGAACCCTGAGGATTCCGTTGATTTTAAATTTTTGAGGGAGCTGGGGTTTAACCGGGTAAGCCTGGCTGCTGTCTCCTTCAGCGAAGTCATGCTCCGGCGATTGGGGAGGAAGCATCACCCCCGGGATGTTTTTCAAAGGGTGGAGGAGGCCAGGACAGCGGGTTTTTCCAACATAAACCTTGACCTGCTGTTCGGTCTCCCTGGCCAGGGGTGGGAGGAGCTCAGCAGCGATCTTAAAACCGCCCTTTCCCTGGGGCCCCGCCACCTCAGCCTTTACCTTCTGGAGGTCCCCTCCTATTACCGGCCACCTCTTCCTATCCCCTCCGATGAAGAGCTCAGCAGGATGTATTATGCGGCGGTGGAATTCCTGGAGGAAGCGGGGCTGGCTCAATACGAAGTCTCCAATTTCGCTGTGGAGGGATACGAAAGCTATCACAATTTAAAATACTGGAAGTATACGGATTATATAGGTCTGGGGCCAGGCGCTGCCAGTCTCCTCGGTTCCCTCAGGTGGGAGAACAAAAAATCCCTGAGCTCTTACTTAGGAAGAATCCGCAGGGGGGAACCCCCGGAAAGAACCTACCACCGACTTAGCCCGCAGGAGAGAGCAAAGGAAAAGGCCATGATGGGTCTTCGCCTGGTGGAAGGGGTTGACCTCTGCGGAGAGGAGCCGGAGGCTGTGGAGAGAATAATGTCCAGGGCCCGGGAGTACCCGGAATTTTTCGTGGTAAGGGGGTGCCACCTCCTACTCCGTCGTCGCTACTTTTTCATCATGAATTCCCTTCTGGCATCCATACTATGAGTTTTAGGTCTTTTCCATCCTTTAATCTCATTTAACAGGTTTCTTTTCATAGAGAAATTTTCTGAACTTTTATCTGGAGGATTCGTAAAAATTTTAATAAGACCTTAATAAGGAGGAGCCATGCGTAATGGTCTCCGTTATTTTGCCTTATTTTTAACAATGGCATTAATGGTTTTTCCTTCTCCCTCCAGGAAAGGCCCCGATGTAAAAAATCTCCTCTCCTCCATGAAGTGGAGAAACATAGGCCCAGCCATTATGGGAGGAAGGACGGTGGACTTCGCCGTGGTTGAATCCAATCCATCCATAATTTACGCAGCCATGGGGCCCAGCGGGCTCTGGAAAAGCACCAACGCGGGCATTACCTGGAAACCGATTTTTGATAATCAGAAGGTGATATCGGTGGGGGCAGTAGCCGTTTCCCAATCCAATCCAGATATAGTCTGGGTGGGAACTGGGGAGGCCACATGCAGGAACAGCGTTTCCGTTGGCAATGGGGTTTACAAATCCGAGGATGGGGGCAAGACCTGGAGGCACATGGGCCTGGACGACACGGAGCATATCTCCAGAATAGTTATAGACCCCAAGAATCCCGATGTGGTTTATGTGGCAGCCATGGGTCATCTCTGGGGAAAAAACAAAGCCCGGGGGGTTTACAAGACCACCGACGGTGGAAGAACCTGGCATAAGGTTCTCTTCATCGGAGACGATGTTGGGATTGCTGACCTTGTAATGGACCCCTCCAACAACCTTATACTTTATGCTGCGGCCTACCAGCACGGCAGGAAGCCCTATTATTTTTACAGCGGCGGTCCTCTCAGCGGAATATACAAAACCACCAATGGAGGTAGAACCTGGAAAAAACTCACCAGGAGACTTCCCCAGGGTCCCACCGGGAGAATAGCTCTGGCAGTTTCCCGTTCCAAGCCCAATGTGGTTTACGCCATAGTGGAAAATAAAAATGGAGGGATCTTCCGCTCCGAGGACAAGGGGGAAACCTGGAGGAAGATGGGGGATGTTAAGGTTTTAAACAGGGTTAATTCAAGGCCCTTTTATTTCAGCCGAATTGCAGTGGATCCCCGAAATGACCTCGTCCTTTACTCGGCTTCCTTCAGCCTTTATAAATCCGAAGACGGTGGAAAAACTTTTAAACGCATCTCCAGGGGGATTCATCCCGACCACCACGCCATATGGATTGACCCCTGGGACCCGAACCACATTATAGACGGCAACGATGGGGGAATAGACATAAGCTGGGACGGCGGCAAGACCTGGTACGATGTAAAGAGCATCCCCGCCGCAGAGGTTTACCATGTGGGTTTTGATACCAAAAGACCCTACAATGTTTTTTGCGGTCTTCAGGACAATGGAAGCTGGTTGGGTCCCAGCAACTCCAAAGAATGGGGTGGGATAATGAATCACCACTGGAGGCCCATAGGGGGTGGGGATGGTTTCTATACCCTGAGCCCTTCCGACAACCCGGATATAGTTTATGCTGAATCTCAGACCGGGGAGATAATCAGGGTGGAGCTAAAAAGAGGGGTTTCTCAGGGCATAAGGCCGGAAGCTCCCTGGGAGAAGGAACCCTACCGTTTCAACTGGAACACTCCCATACTTATATCCCCCCACGACCCCAAAATAGTTTACCTGGGAGCCAATTACCTTTTCCGCTCCAGGGACGGGGGAAGGACCTGGGAGAGAATAAGCCCGGACCTTACCACCAACGACCCCAAGAAGATAATTGATTCTGGTGGTCCCATAACCCCCGATAACACCGGAGCAGAGGTTCATTGTACCATTTACGCCATAGCAGAATCTTACCTTGAACCCGGCGTTCTATGGGTGGGCACCGACGATGGCAACCTTCAGCTTAGCCGGGACGGGGGTAAAACCTGGACTAACTTGATAAAGAACATAAAGGGACTTCCTCCCAACAGCTGGGTTTCATCCATTGAACCCTCGCATTTTAGAAAAGGTACCGTCTATGTGACCTTTGATCGGCACAGAAGCGATGATTTTGCTCCCTATGTTTATGTGACAAACGATTACGGAAAACACTGGAAATCCATATCCTCCAATCTACCCTCCTACGGTTATGTTCATGTTATAAGGGAGGATCCCTTTAATGAGAACATTTTGTATGTGGGGACCGAGTTCGGCATATTCATCAGTCTGAATAAAGGAAAAAGCTGGATAAGGTTCAACAACAACTTGCCGACGGTGGCTGTGAGGGATATAGCAATACATCCCAGGGAGCACGACCTAATAATTGGGACCCACGGCCGGGGCGTCTGGATAATGGACGATATAACACCTATAGAGAAGCTTTCTCAAGCCCTGTCCCAGCCCGCCTACCTCTTCCCCATAAGGGATTCGGAGATGTTCTATCCCAGGGTGTCCGGCGAATTCTACGGGAGAGCGGAATTTGCCGGGCAAAATCCACCCTTCGGCGCAATAATTTACTTTTACCTCGCCAGCAAACCCAAAAAGGTCGCAGTGAACATCTACGATCAGGAAGGAAAGGAAATCAGAACCCTGAAGCTTAAAAAGATAGGCAAGGGTTTGAACAGAGTGGTATGGGACCTTCGCTATCCCACCCCGGCGGAGAACCTTCCCGAAGAAATTAAGAATCTCCTGAAGGAAGTGGGTATGAGAGGGCCCAGAGGACCCTTTGTTCTTCCCGGCACCTATACGGTGGAGCTTTCCGTGGACGGCAAGAAATTCACCCAAAAGCTCAGGGTTTATCCTGACCCCACCCAGGACTATCCTCTGGAAGAAAGGAAGATAAAGCTTAAATACAGCCGTCAGGCCGGAGAGCTGCTCAATCAGGTTTTCATTATCGGAGCCACGGTTAAGGAAGTTTCCTCGCAGCTGGAGGCCCTGGATAAAGTTCTTAAAGGAAGAAAGAACCTTCCCAGGGAGATCAAGGACAAACTGGCGGAGATAAAGAAGAAATTCCAGCCCCTGAAAAAGGAATTCTCCTATGGGGAGGTCATGTTCTACAGATTTTCTCTCAAGGACCTCTTAAGGGGAGGAAGCCTTCCGATGAAGATTTTCTCCCTTTACGGCAGCATCTCCGGGTATCCCGGCGTTCCCACCCGGACACAGATAGAGCAAATCCATCAGCTCTCCACTGCCCTGGAAAAGAGGAAAGAAGCCCTGACCGGGCTCCTCGGTGAGGACCTCCGTCAGCTGAATTCCCTGCTTTTGAAGCACAAAATACCTTTCGTGAAAATTCCTGAACTTTTCGCTGGCAGTGATAAATAGATTTTCTCCGGGGTTTCGGTTTTTTATCCTACTCAAATCTGACCTTTTACTTGAGATAGAGATTTTGCCTTATACAGGCAGAAAAAGTGAGGCTTTCCAGCTCCGGGGTTAAAGTTTGCATTGGACTTTGCCCCCTGGCTTTGCTTTAATTATTTTCTCAGGAGGGTAAAATGAAAAGGGTTTTTGCCATTTTATCCCTTTTAATCCTCGGAAACTGGGTTTTTTCCATGGATGACCTGAAGGGGGCCAGGAACTACCTTTCGGAAATTGAAAAGGAGATAAACACCTCCCTGGAGTCCTGGAGCTATTCCCGCGAAGGAAAGCAGTGGAAAGGCTACGAGCCGGGCTCCTATCTCGGGATGCAGAAGTTTTACCTCAGGACGGGGTTCCGTTTCAAAAAGGTCCTGGCCGGGGTCAGGGTAGAGGGCTCTGAAGCTCAGCTTAACCTTGAACTCAGGGTCCGGGGCCTGGTGAGGATTTCGGTGTTCCTTGACGGGAAGAAATTAAAATCCTTTACAGTGAATGCTGGCGATGGAACCCCTCTTTCAAGAGCGATTTCGGTTCCTCTTGGAAAGTCCGATGGCTCCTCCCATCAACTGGTGCTGGAGGTTTTCAACGAGGGCTTCCTTCCCCCCAGGGGAAATTACTGGCCTCCCAGAAAGGAGCTTCCTCCAGAGGAGGGCATATATTTTTCCCTGAGAAAGGCGGAGGTTTTCTATCCGGAGGCTCAGGAGGAGCTTCGGATTGTGAGGGACTGGATAGATTCTATGAAGGTGGCCTACCTTCTGCTGAATCCCGTTCTCCTACGTTATACCTTTACGGGGAAGCCCTATAAGATAAAGGACCTGAGGAGGGTTGATAGGAAGAAAATCAGAAGGCTGAACCGCCAGTGGGTTAAGGCAGTCATGAGTTTTAACCTGGGGGCTATGAGGAGGGGGGACAGCTCAGCCCTGCTCTCCTCCATAGAGCGTTCCTACAGGATCTCCGAGGAGCTATCCCGCTACGCCAGGACCTTCCAGCTCTTCATAGTGGGAAATGCCCACATTGATGTGGCTTGGCTCTGGAGGATTTACGAGACCATGCGTGTGGCCCGAAACACCTTTTATACGGTTATAAAGAACATGGCTGAGTACCCGGAGCTCCGCTATGCCCAGAGCTCCGCCATCATGTACCAGTGGATGGAAGAATACTTCCCGGAGGTCTTTGAAGCCATACGGGAGAAGGTTAAGGAGGGTAAGTGGGAGATAGTGGGGGGTATGTGGCTGGAGCCCGACTGCAACCTTATATCCGGAGAAAGCTGGGTCCGTCAGATACTCTACGGAAAGAGGTATTTCAGGGATAAATTCGGGGTGGATGTGAAGGTCGGCTGGAACATAGATTCCTTCGGCTACAACTGGAATATGCCCCAGATCTACAGAAAAAGCGGCATAGATTACTTCGTCACACAGAAGATCTGGTGGAACGATACCACCGTATTTCCCTATTATGTTTTCTGGTGGGAAGGGGTGGACGGTACCAGGATACTCTCCTATTTCCCCCCTGTGGGCTATACTTCCCGCCTGAGGCTTATTGAAACCGTCAAGGCCCTTTCCACCTACGAGGCCACCACCGGGTACAAAAAGGCCCTTATCCTCTATGGGATGGGAGACCACGGAGGAGGACCCAATCGGGAAATACTCAACAGGGTAAGGCACTACGCTGAGCTTAAGATAAGTCCGCAATTCATACATTCCACCTCCGTGGATTTTCTGAAGAACATTGAGAGGGACCTGGGAAATTCCATTCCTGTCTGGCGAGATGAGCTTTACTTAGAGTACCACCGGGGAACCTACACCACCCATTCCGAGATAAAGAAAAACAACCGCCGAAGCGAGGCCATGCTTTCCACAACGGAGAAGCTGGCTTCCTTGGCCTATCTTTTCGGGAAGGACTATCCCTCCGCCGATTTCCTCAGGGCCTGGAAGCTGGTTATGACCAATCAGTTCCACGACATACTTCCCGGCTCCGGCATAACATCCATATACCGGGACGCCATGGAGTTTTACCGCAGGGCCTTTAAAATTTTAGGAAGGATAAAGAGTTCCTCGGCCCGATACCTTTTCTCCCGGGTGAATACTGAGGTAAAGGGCTTGCCTCTGGTGGTGTTTAACCCCCTTTCATGGGAGAGGAAGGACTATGTAAAGGCGAAGCTTCCCAGGGAGCTTCAAGGAAAATTCCTGGTGCTGAGGGATCCCCGGGGAAAGGTTCATCCGTGCGAGGTTTTCCAGGAGGAGGGTGAGCTTTACCTGGGCTTCATAGCGGAGGTACCGGCCCTGGGATATGTGGTTTATTCCTTGGAGGAGGGGAAGAACCATCTGGCTACGAACCTTCGAGCCAGGGATTATGTTCTGGAGAACGCCTATTATCGGGTGAAAGTCAATCCCCGGACCGGGAATATTTCCAGCCTCTATTACAAGAGGCTGGGAAAGGAATTCATTCCCTCCGGAAGGGAGGGAAACCTCCTTCAGGTCTGGGAGGACATACCGGAAAGGTGGGATGCCTGGAACATAGGATACACCGGAAGAATGTGGGAGATAAACCGGGCCGATAGCGTAAAGTTGATACACTTATCTCCAGTGAGGGCCGTTATAAGGGTTAAAAAGAGCTTTCTCGGTCTTTCCAAGAGTCGTTATTCTCCCACCGAGGACTTTCCCTCTTCCTTCTTCGTTCAGGACATAACCCTTTATGCCGGGCTTGACAGGGTAGATATAAAAATGAAAGCAGATTGGTGGGAAAATCACATGTTTTTGAAGGTGGCTTTTCCGGTTTCGGTAAGGAGCGAGAGGGCCGCCTACGAAATCCCCTTTGCGGCTATAGAAAGGACCACGAAAATGCAAACCCCATGGGAGAAGGCCAGGTTTGAGGTTCCAGCCCACCGGTGGGCTGACCTTTCAGACGGCAAAGCCGGGATTTCACTTCTGAACGATTCCAAGTACGGATACGACATACACGGAAATGTGATGAAACTTTCCCTTTTGAGGTCTCCACTCTGGCCTGACCCCACCGCAGACCGTGGTAAGCACAGCTTTACCTATTCCCTCTACGCACACCCCGGCACCTGGGCTCAGTCCCACACGGTGGAAAGGGGATACGAGCTGAATCAGCCCCTCCTGGCCTTTCTCGTGGGAAAACATCCCGGAAAGCTTCCCCGTAGGGTCTCCTTCTTTTCCCTCTCTTCTTCAGGCATAATTCTGGATACGGTGAAAAAGGCAGAGGATGACGGGGCTTTAGTGCTTCGCCTTTACGAGTCCAAGGGAAAACCTGAGGAGGTGGTCCTTACGCTTTACAAAATCCCCAGGGGAGTCTGGGAGACAAATTTAATGGAGGAGAATCCCGTTCCCCTGGGCTTCAAAGGAAGGGAGGTTCCTCTCAAGTTTAAAAAATTTGAAATAAAAACCCTCAAAATAAAGTTCTGAGGAGAGGCCCATGGTTCAGTTCGCCTTTCTGGATTGGTTCTGGCTTGTTCTCTTCGTTCTCCTTATGACCCTCAGTGGGGTTTTCTTCTACAGATTGGGCAAAAGATCCCAGGCCGATTTCTTCCTGGCAGGGAGGGGGCTTCCCTGGTGGCTTCCTGCCTCTTCGGTCTATGCTACCCACACTGCCACGGACACACCTATCTGGATAGGGGGCGTTGTATATAAATACGGATTGGCAGGTCTCTGGTATGCCTTCTTTTCGGCCTGGTGTGCCATAAGCGCCTTCTCTTCCACCAGGATATTCCGCCGCTCCTTAGCTTACACCCAGGCCGAGTGGCAGAGCCTCAGGTTTTCAGGCCTCGGGGCCGAACTTCTCAGGGGGTGGTTTGCAGGATGGCAGGTTTTCATGAACATGTTCATTTTAGGATGGGTGGGCATTGCCATGGGCAAGGTCTGCCATTTCCTCTTCGGATGGCCCCCCTGGGTAGGATTGGCTTTCTTTTCTTCGTTGGTGGCCGTTTATGTGCTTTCCGCCGGTTATTGGGGCGTGGTAGTGGCGGATTTCCAGCAGGGGATTATAGCCTTCTTCATGATTGTCCTTACCTCCATCTGGGCGGTGGTGGCTGCCGGAGGTCCCCGGACGATAACGGCTAAAATAGCCTCTATAGGTCAGGCCTGGAGGTTAAACCCCTTTCACTTCACCGGAACCTTTTCCGGGGATTTTCCCCTGGCCTGGTTCCTGACCATGGTGGTCATAGCGGTGCTGGGCGGTTTCGGCATGGGAACCAGCATAGACTGGTATGTGGAGGCGCAGCGCATTCAATCATCCAGAACCGTCAGGGACGCATCCTACAGCATCTGGTGGGGAACAGCCCTGGTCCTCATAAGAAATTCCTTCTGGGCCGCCGCCATAATAGCCTTCTTCTCCCTGTTTCCCCATTTAAAAAACCCACAGGAATACGAAATGGCCTGGTATGTTATAGGGTTTAAAACTTTGCCCGTGGGTCTGGTGGGTTTTTTCTTCGCCTCCATCCTGGCCATCCACTTTTCCACCATATCCACCCACCTTAACTTAGGGGCCATGTACTTCACCAGGGATATTTTTCAGCACTACATAAAACCGGATGCCTCTGAGAAGACCCTGGTGCAGGTCGGGAGAATAACCACCCTGATTCTTCTCCTGGGCTCCTTCTTCTACGGCCTTATGATGGAGGAGTTGACCAGATGGCTCATCTTCGCCCTCTGGATAATGGCAGCGGGAATCTGGCTTCCGAACATCCTTCAGGTTATCTGGTGGAGGTTCAATTCCTGGGGATACCTGGCCGCCTGGATTTCCAACCTTGGGCTGAGCTGGTTGGTGGTCTGGGTCCTTCCCGAGTTTAAAATCATTCCCTCCCTTCCCGACTACCTCCAATTCTGGCTTCTCATGGTGCTGGGGGCCTTAATTTACATACCGGTGACCCTTCTTACGCCTCCGGAGGATATGGACCACCTGGTGAAGTTTTATGTTATGAGCAGGCCCTACGGCTTCTGGGGACCTGTTAGGAGAGAGGCCATCTTCCGGGGCCTCATAGGGGAGGTTTAAAATGGGATTGATAAGAAAGCGTTGGACGCCGGAGGAGGCGGACGAATGGACCAGGGAGGATGTGATGGCCTGGGTTTTATCCCCGCTTTCCTACCTGTTGCTGTCGGTAGGTTCCGCCCTCTCCCTTTTCCTTATCCCCTCAGGATTTCTCCTTCTGGCCGCGGGAATCTCTATTACTTTCTTCCTGTTTTACACAATAGATCCCAAGCTCAAGGCCATATCCAGTGAATATGAGAAAAAGCAGAAGGGATATTTGGAGAGGCTTGAGAGGATAACCCGCTGGGAGGAGGAATGAGACTTTTTGAAACCACCATGCTCTTTGAACCCAGAACCTACGACATAGATTTTGCCGGCGTGGTAAGCAATCAGGTTTACATACGCTGGCTGGAGGACCTTCGCTTTGAGGTCATAAGGCGCCATTTCGGCTGGGAAAACTTCCCCAGGGGTGTGATCCCTTTGCTCCTCAGGACGGAGGTGGATTACCTGAAAGCCCTTAAACTCCTGGAGAGGGTGGAGGGGAGGATGTGGGTCTCATCCTTTGACAATGTGCGCTGGACCATGGAAGGGGAATTCCTTAAGCTGCCCTCCAGGGAACCCGTGGTCAGGGCCAGGCACATAGGGGTGTTTTACAATATTGAACTCTCAAGGCCGACGAAGATTCCCCGGGACCTCAGGCAGGCCCTGGTGGGGTGGAAGGGATAACTATTGCTGCCGGGAGGAAAAATGCCTGTAAAGAAGATAGGCTGCCAGAAAGGCTATGGCAAAGACAAAGGCGGGAAAGAGGGCTCCGAAAAGGGGAGACCCTATCCTTGGTATATTTAAAGAACGGAGGTTTTGAAACATTATTTCCTCCTTTTCCTCTTCCTGTAATAAATGTAGGCGAATATGAGGCCGGTGAGGGAAGCAAGGTAGGCTATACTCATTCCCACCACCATGGCGAGACCCCTATTCATGCTATCCTCCGCTTAATTTTAATCCATCACCTGCATTCTTTGGGGCACTGGTCTATGAAGGAAAACCTCTCCAAGGGTAATCTTTCAGGTCTTTTGGCCTCGTCCTTTTTCTGTCGTTCCGAGAGACCTTCCCAGACCTCGGAGCTGTGTTTTCCCACTATTATCAAAGTTATCAGCGTCATGTCCGAAGGGATCCCCAGAACCCTCTTGGCTGCCTCCTCATCGTATCCTGCAATGGGATGGGCCACCAGGCCCATTTCCGTGGCCTTTAGAATCAGGAATGCCGTGGCCATTCCGGTATCAAAAAGATAATATTCCCTTTTCCCAACCTTGCAATCCAGTTCCGGCGAAGAGAAAACCCCTATGACCATGGAGGCCCTGGTGGCCCATTCGTTCCCCCTGGATAAGGTTTTAAAAAGGGCCTCCAGCACCTCAGGATCCCTGACGAAAACGAATCTCCACGGCTGTTTGTTGAAGCACGAAGGGGCAAGCTTGGACACCTCCGCCAGTTCCCTGATATCCTCCAGGGTTATTTCCACAGGGGATAAGGACCTGTAGGCCCTTCTTTTTTCAACTATTTCGTTTAACATTTTAATCTCCCTTTATATTATAGATTTGGGGGAAGCATCTTTCCAGGGTTCAGTGAAGAGAGCAAAGGAGCTCCTTCAATTCCCACCTGTTTTTGAAGGGGATGGCCAGCCTGTATATGGTCCTTATCTTCTCTAAGCTTCCTCCGGAACATCGGGGTTTTTTATCGGTGAGGATGAAGACCGTTGCCCTGTCCTTTCCCCATACTCCCATAATGTAGTTTTTGCCGTCCCTCCTCAGGAAGGAGATTATGGGGGCGGATGAAGGCGAACCGGGGCGAGGCCTAACCCTGACAAAGGGATAGAAAAAGTCCGAGACCGTAAATTTAATCCTCAGGTTTTCCTCTTCGGAGGTCAGGGCGGGGAAGGTGAATCCTTTGACCTTCTTCCCGTCCCGGTCGGTTATATCTCCGGCAAGTGCAGGCTCTACTTCTACGGAATATCCTTTCAATCGGTGAAGCTCCAGGGTTATTTCCACCTTCCGTCCCTTTCTCCTGTAGGTAAAATCAAGGCTTCCCTGGGCTATCCTCAGGTTCCTCACCCTGAGGAACCTCCAGTATAGGGGAAGGGAAGGTTTTAGAACAATTTTTCTTGCCCCGGCATCGGGGGAAAATCCCAGCAGTCCCCGTACAAAGGCCATGATGGGGGTAGCGTTAGACCAGATCTGATTGGGAACGCTTTCCTCCAGAGGCACATACAAATTCCCGTTCAGGACTTCAGGAGCAGCGCCGTAATCCCCATCCAATATTAGGTTCATGGAGGCCTGCAGCAGGGAAAAGCCGTGGTAGGGATTGCCGTATTTATAAAGGGCCAAAGAGGAGAAGCCGGTGAGGAAGGGCCAGACGGCCCCGTTGTTGTAACTGGTAGGCTCGTAGAAATTGGACAGGCTTGAGAGGAACCTTACCCCCCAATCGGTGGAAAGCCAGGGGGAGGCCAGGGTTTTTCCTGCCTCAGTCCCGTGTTTTTCCTCCACACATTCCATGCTCATGGGCACGGAAGGCCAGGCGCTCAATTCTTTTATGGGATGCTTCGGGTCTTTGAGCCCGTAAAAATAAAAGGAGTTTTCCCCATCCCAGAAAAACCTTTCAAAGCTCTCCTTAGCCTTTCTCGCAAATTTGGAAGCCAACACAGCGTTCCTGCGGAACTTCAGGGCCTTCCATATATAAGTCAGGCTTTCCCAGGCCTTCACCGAAAGTCCTGCCAAAAGGATATCCGTCTTCATCTTCTGTCTCATGGGGCCTACCTCCGCCGCCCCCACCCCTGCTATTCCGGACTCCACCAGCCCGTCGTTGTCCTTATCGGCCGAAAGCATCCAGGACATGGCACGATAGATTTTTCCGGCGTACTTTCTGAGGAGGCGGAGGTCCCCTGTCCTTTTGAGGTAATCCCCCAGAAGAGCGATAAAATAGAGGGTGGTATCCCCGTGGAAGAAACCGAAGCCGTATTCGCTGAACCATCGGGAGGGAGGCAATCCCTGGGATATTTCGTGGGGAATTTTTCCGTCCTTCCTCTGGTGTTTGAAGAGAAATTTTATTTCCTTCTTTGCCAAGGCGAAATCCCCGGCATCCAGAGCCGCCATAGAGTTTATGGAGCCGTCGCCTCCGAAGAACCAGGCGAAGCCCGGCCTCTGCCCTTCTCCGGAGAGTCCGTAACCAGCCACCAGGCCTTCCCCTGCCATGGGGTTCTTGACCAGGGCCAGATGGAGGTTTAACACCGCCCACTCCATGGCCTTGGTGAATCTGGGGTCCTGGGCTTCCACCTGCAGGAGGCTCTTGCGCAAATCCTGAAGCTTAGCTTTCCTCCCGTTGATGGCCTCCTGCGGGGAAGTCCTTTCTATCCTTTTGAACAGCCCCTCGGGCTTCAGGTTCCCTGCGGTAATGGGGATGGGCAGGGTATGTTTTCCTGCCTCAAGGTGAATTATGTACTTCAGGTCTCCTCCGGGCAGGGTGTGGGCGGGAAGCCTGAGACCCTGACCGGCCGGAGGAAATCCCAGAAGTGCGAAGGTCCTCCAGGAACCCTCCGCTATGATGTATCCGCCCCTTTTGTCCCAGTAGGAGAACTTCCCCCCTATGCAGCCTGGCCACATGGGGGTTAGGTCCGGATGGAAGGTGAAAATTAAGTCCAGGGGTTTTAAGGCTTCCACTTCGTAAACGAGATAAATCAGCGGATGCTCCAGGGAGGCGAAGGCCGTTTCCTTTATGACCCAATCCTGATAAACGAATTTTCTGTGGAGGACCTCTGGGGTAATGGAGAAGCTAAAAAGGTAAGGATAGGGGGAAATTTCTCTTTCCTCTTCCCTTACTGAGAACCTGAATCTGTGGGCTACTTTGTAAGGGTAAATCCAGAATTCCATGGCGCTGCCATTGACCTTTCCCATGACCGCTGCCTGCTTTCCGTATACTCCGAAGAAGGAATTTTCCCTGGCCTTAAAATTGGCGGAAAAGGAAAAGGACAAAAGGAACAATCCCAGAACAAATTTTCTCATGGGTTCCTCCTTGAGGAGGGGATATCAACGGTGAAGTGTCCCCGGGGAAATCTCACCTTCCTTCCTTTGAAGTAAAGGATGAGTTTCGGGGAGTACACCCTGAGTTCTGCCCTGAGTCCTTGATGGTCCCACTTCAGATTTTTCAACACCCCCCTTCCCCTGAAGGCGAGGACCTTCCTTCCCTCCTCGTGAAGAACGAGGCTCTTTTCACTCACCTTTAAATTATACCTTTTGCCCCGAAGTTTTATGTTTAAAAATTCGCTGGGGCCGGAGGCCGAAAGGTTGCTTACCCGGAAACCGTCCCAGGGGCTTATGTCAATGAAATCCTCCAGCAGGGCCAGAGCGAAGAGAGGACCCCAGCTCTGATACCTCTGGCCCCCACCCTTCCCTGTGATGGAATTGTAGTTTTCCCTGCATAGTCCGTAGATAACCCAGGACCTGAGAAACAGCCTGGCTCCCCTCACCGCCAGGGCCGAAGCCTCTCTGTCAAAGCCCTCCCTTCTCAATCCGTGGTAGACAAGATAATTGGTGGGGGGCCATACGGTTCCCCTCCAGTATTGCTGCTCCTTGAAGGCCGGGTCGTCCCTGGATATGGTGGGAATTATGAACTTTCCCCAGAATTCATGGGGGTTCTTCAGGTGCTTCAAAAGAAGAAGAGCTCTTTTTTTGGGGACTATCCCCGCCAGCAGGGGGTAAAAATTGGAAGAGGCCTTGTGGGGTGAAAAACCCCCACTCCAGAACCTGTCCCTGTAAAAATTACCGTCCCATAGCAGGCGGTTTATTCTTTCTGAAATTTTTCTGTACATTCCTCTGAATTGTCTGCTTTCCTTCTCCTTTCCGAGGATTTCCGCTATTTTCCCCATGGACCATAGATCAAGGGCATGAAGGGAAGAGAGGTCCACGCAATCCATTTCCAGGGTGTGGGCCTTCTCGTTAAAGGCAACCCCGTCAAAATTTGGCAGGTCGTCCTGGCCCGATTCCCAGGCGGCCCTCTGGCGCCCGTTGGCCTTTAGCTCCCAGGGAGGCTGTCCGGGGCTTATCAGAGGGGTATCGCTTCCCCATTCCAGAAGGCCGTTTCTATTCCCATCCCTGGCCAGGTGCTCTCCCTCGTCCTTTATCCAGAAGTACAGCCATTTTTTAAGAACGGGATAGGCCCTGCGAAGCCGGGCTTTGCCTCCGCATTTCAGGTAAACCTTCAGGGTGAGAAAGGAACCCACCGGAGGCTGGGAGTGGTCCCGGCATCCGTTTCTGGCAGAGCGCCAGTTGGGAAGGTTTCCCCAGGGGTAAATGGTTTCAAGCACGGCTTCTATTTCCCTCCACGCCAAGGAACAGTCAAAGACCGAGGCCTCGGCGGCGTTGAAGAAGGAGTCCCACTCAAAAAGGGTCCACATGTCCGGTTTGCCATCGGGACCGGGGAAAATCCACCTCCTCCCCGCCGGGATGTAAACCTTTCCCCTGTCGGGCTGTAAAAGTTTCATCCAGAGGAGGTTCCAGGAAATGGAGGAGACCAGGCCCTCCCACTCCCCCTTAACTCTGGGCCTGGCCTTTAAGTAGTGTCTTAGTTTCCTCCCCAGGAAGGACTTTATCCAGGGGAGGTTGAAGCGGAATTTTTCAAAACCTGCGTAAAATCCGAAGTCTCCCCCTTCAATTTCCGCAGTTGTGGGGGAGGTTATCTTCCACCTTCCTACGGTCGTGAATCTGAAGCCGTCCTCCGAACGAAACTCACCCTTTTGATATGAAATAGCCTCTCCCATCCCCCAGGGCCTGTAGAAGATGAGCCTTATTTTGAGACCCGGGGGTATTCTCAGAAGTCCCACTATCCCCTGGCGGAACCTCCCGTAGGTTATTTTAAAAACCGGTCTTTCCCTTTTAGGGATCACCGGTGTTTTGTCCTTCAAACCAAAGGGGAGGCCGGGGTCAAAACTTATAAGAGCGAAACTTCCGTCGGGGGCTATGGGACCGGGACGGTGGACCAGGTAGAAGGTATCGTAGCCATCGGCAACCTTCCCTTTCTTTACCATGGCAAAGCGAAACCCGTAGAGCTTTCCCCCTTGGTATATTACTATTCCGTGCCAGTAAGGGGGATCCAGGGCTCCGAAGGTAAAGGCCCCCAGCCATCCCACCATCAATAGAAGTACCCATCTTCTCATACAGAAATTCTGCCAGCAGATTAGCGAAATTTAAAGAAGATAAAACCACGGCTTTGGAGGTTCAAGCCCTTTCTGGTAAAATTCCCCCATGAAGAAAGTTCTTTTGCTCCTGGTTTTGCCTTTTTTGCTGGGTTTCTGCAAGCTTCACTTTGGAGAAGGTCAGCTTAACCTCTGGGTTCAGGCTTCCCCGCCTCCCTTCTCCGCCGATTACGCTAAGGTAAACATAATTAAGGTTTCCCTCCACTTCGTGGGGCATTACGATGTGGACCTGGAGATGGAGCCGGTGGAGGTGGATTTTCTCCCGGTAGGAGAGGCTCAGCTGGTGGGTACCTTTGTTCTTGGAACCGGTTCCTACGATAAATTGAATCTGGAATTCGGAGCCGCAACCCTGGGGGTGGGAGGGCTGGATTACGAAGCTGAGATAGCCGAACCCAGCATTAGCGTTCCCATAAAACTGGAGGTAAAGAAGGAAGCGCCGGTGGTTTTGAGGATTTTCATAGATGGCAGCTCCTTTTCCTATTCCGGAGAGGGTAGGTTTACCTTTACCCCTGTGGTTTACGCCACCGTTGAATGAAGGGCTAAATTTTAGTTTATAATTTAGAGGATGGCGAAGGATTATTATAAAATTCTTGGGGTCAGCAGAGACGCCACCCAGGAGGAGATAAAAAAGGCATATAGAAGGCTGGCGAGGAAATACCATCCGGATTTGAATCCGGGGGATAAATCCGCGGAGGAAAAATTCAAGGAGATCCAGGAGGCCTATGAGGTCCTTTCCGACCCGAAGAAGAGGGCGGAATACGACAGATACGGAACCGTAAGAGGAAGGGGAGGGGTCCCTCCGGAGGGGGGCTTTGAGGGTTTTGATTTTAGCGGCTTCGGAGATTTTTCCTTTGAGGACCTCTTCTCCGAGGTTTTTACGGGCCGCAGCCGAAGACAGGAGGGCCCCCGACGGGGTGAGGACCTTACCTATACCCTGACGATTCCCTTTGAAGAGGCCGCCAGGGGAGGGGTTATCTCCATAAAGATAAGGAGGATGGACCGCTGTCCCAGGTGCGGAGGCAGTGGCGTGGAGCCCGGAAGCCGTCCCACCACCTGCCCTAATTGCGGAGGCACAGGGAAAGTCAGCCTCAGCAAAGGTTTTCTCCGGTTTTCCACCGTATGTCCCGTCTGTCATGGAACCGGCGTTCTCCCGGGACAGAGCTGCAGCATGTGCGGAGGGGAAGGGAGGGTTTACAGGGAGGAAACCATAAAGGTCAGAATTCCTCCGGGGGTCAGGGACGGGGGAAGGCTTCGCCTCCAGGGTAAGGGCAATGTGGGGGTTAAGGGAGGTCCCCCCGGCGACCTTTACATAATAGTTAATGTTCTTCCCCATCCCATATTTAAAAGGGAGGGAGACGATATATACATAACCGTTCCAATAACCTATTCTGA
>JALSNJ010000022.1 GCA_026987025.1 Candidatus Aminicenantota bacterium
CGTCTGAGGCATGGGACCATCCGCAGCAGATACCACCAATATCGCACCGTCCATCTGAGCAGCACCCGTTATCATGTTCTTTACATAGTCAGCATGTCCAGGGCAGTCTATGTGGGCATAATGACGACGCTCAGTCTCATACTCCACATGCGCTATCTGTATGGTTATACCACGCTGCTTCTCCTCAGGGGCCTTGTCTATGTCCCAGAAATCCTTGTACTCTACTTTGTCAGGGAATTTCCTGTTCAATACCTTCGTTATAGCCGCAGTAAGCGTGGTCTTTCCATGGTCAACATGTCCTATGGTCCCCACATTCACATGGGGCTTCGTCCTTTCAAATTTTGGCTTGGCCATCTCTACCTCCTATATGCGAATCCTGCCAACATTTCCTCCATTACCTCAGGAGGAAGGGGCTCGTATTTATAAAAATGAAGGGAATAGGTAGCCCTTCCCTGCGTAAGGGACCTTAATCTGGTTGCATAACCAAAGGTTTCTGATAAGGGAACAAACCCCTTTATGGCTCTGATGGAGGAGGTTATTTCCTCCACCCCCTCCACCTTCCCCCTTCGGGCGTTCAGGTCAGATATTATATCACCAAGATAGCTCTCCGGTGAAATTATTTCTATTTTCATTATGGGTTCAAGGAGTATGGGCTTTGCCCTCTGCATGGCCTTCTTGAAGGCCTGGGAAGAAGCTATTTTATAGGCTATGTCCGAGGAATCCACCTCGTGATAGGAGCCATCCACCAGGGTCACCTTAACATCTATAACCGGATATCCCATGAGCACCCCCACATTCATGGCCTCCCTTACCCCTTCCTCTATGGCCGGGAAGAACTCCTTGGGAATAACCCCTCCCTTTATCTGGGTTTCAAATTCAAATCCCCTGCCCGGGTTGGGTTCCACGACTATTTTCACATGGCCGTACTGGCCCCTTCCACCGGTCTGCTTTATGTATTTGCCCTCGGCCTCGGCCCTATCGGTTACCGTCTCCTTGTAAGCCACCTGGGGCTTCCCCACATTGGCATGGACCTTGAATTCCCTTCTCAGGCGGTCAACTATTATCTCCAAGTGGAGCTCTCCCATGCCGGATATTATGGTCTGGCCGGTCTCCTCGCTGACCTTTACCCGGAAGGTGGGGTCCTCCACCGTAAGCTTCCTCAGGGCCTCTGCCAGCTTTTGATGCTCCACCTTGGTCTTGGGCTCTATGGCCACGGACACCACCGGCTCAGGAAACTCCATGCTTTCAAAGACTATGGGATGCTTCTCGTCGCAGAGGGTATCCCCGGTGGTGGCCTCCTTGGGCCCCAAGGCTGCCACTATGTCCCCGGCGTTGGCCAATTTTATTTCTTCCCTCTTGTTGGCGTGCATCAAAAGGAGCTTGGAAATTCTCTCCTTCTTGTTTTTGTTGGAATTGTAAACGCTCTGCCCGGCGGAGACGGTGCCGGAATATATCCTGAAGAAAACCAGCTGCCCCATGTGAGGATCTGACATTATCTTGAAGACCACCGCGGAAAAAGGCTCCTCGTCCCTGGGATATCTTTTTTCGGCTTTGCCTGTCCTGGGGTTTATCCCCTCCACCGGAGGAAGGTCCGCGGGGGAGGGAAGGTAGTAAACTATGG
Organism: Candidatus Aminicenantota bacterium; assembly: GCA_026987025.1. GTDB lineage: Bacteria > Acidobacteriota > Aminicenantia > S016-38 > S016-38 > JALSNJ01. The sequence continues at coordinate 1,622 of JALSNJ010000022.1, forward strand.
CATCCAGCAGGGGCTGAACCCCCTTGTTCTTGAAGGAAGAACCGCAGAGGACCGGGACTATCTCAAAGGAAAGGGTCTTCCGCCTGAGGGCAGCCCGGATAAAATCAGGGGTTATTTCCTCCCCCTCTGTATAGGCCTCCATAAACTCCTCATCGGTTTCCGCCAGGGTCTCCAGCATGTACTCCCTCCAGTGCTCCGCCTCTTCCTTAAGTTCCTCCGGCACATCCGTTATCCTGTATTTGGCCCCCAGCAGGTCACTGTCGTATATGTAGGCCTTGCATTCAACCAGGTCCACCACGCCTATGAAGCTGTCCTCCACCCCTACGGGTACCTGGATGGGAACCGCCGTGGAGGACAGTCTCTCCTCCATCTCCTCCACCACCCGGAAGAAATCGGCCCCCACCCTGTCCATTTTGTTCACATAGGCTATGCGGGGAACCCTGTATTTGTCCGCCTGACGCCAGACCGTCTCCGACTGGGGCTCCACCCCCTCCACCGCCGAGAAAATGGCCACAGCCCCGTCCAAAACCCTCAGGGACCGCTCCACCTCCACGGTGAAGTCCACATGCCCCGGCGTGTCTATTATGTTTATCCTGTGCTCCTTCCAGAAGCAGGTGGTGGCTGCGGAGGTTATGGTTATGCCCCTCTCCTGCTCCTGCTCCATAAAGTCCATAACCGCGGTGCCCTCGTCCACCTCCCCAATTTTGTATGTCTTGCCGGTGTAGTAAAGTATCCTCTCGGTGGTGGTGGTCTTTCCGGCATCAATGTGGGCCATGATGCCGATGTTTCTCACTCTCTCAATGGGGACACCGCGGGCCATAGCACCTCACCAGCGAAAATGGGCAAAGGCCCTGTTGGCCTCCGCCATCTTATGGGTATCCTCCCTCTTTTTAACGGAAGCTCCCCGGTTGTGATACGCGTCAATGATCTCCGCCGCCAGCTTTTCCTTCATGGACTTTCCGCTGCGCTTTCTGGCGAACTCCACTATCCACCGCACCGCCACGGAAATCTGACGATGGGGAAGAACCTCTACCGGAACCTGATAGGTGGCTCCTCCCACCCTGCGGCTCCTGGTCTCAATGAGGGGTTTAACATTGTCCACTGCCTTCTGGAGAACCTTAAGGGGATCCTCCTTGGTCCTCTGCTTCACTATTTCCATGGCTCCATAGACGATCTTCTCCGCCAGGGTCTTTTTACCGTCCCACATCACCTTGTTGATGAACTTGGTAACCAGGGTGGAGTTGTACTTCCAGTCCGGGGGAGTCTCCCTTCTTTTAACATATCCTCTTCTGGGCATCCTTCCCTCCTACTTGGCTTCCTTGGGCCTCTTGGTCCCATACTTGGACCTTGCCTGACGCCTTCCCTCCACCCCTGCGGCATCCAGGGCTCCCCTTATTATGTGGTATTTAACGCCCGGAAGGTCTTTGACCCTGCCTCCCCTTACCAGGACATTGGAATATTCCTGCAGGTTGTGGCCGATGCCGGGAATGTAGGCGGTAACCTCAATTCCGTTGCTGAGCTTAACCCTGGCCACCTTCCTCAAGGCAGAATTGGGCTTCTTGGGCGTAGTGGTGAAGACCTTGGTACAGGTCCCCCTCTTCTGGGGATTGCCCTGAAGCGCAGGGCTCTTGCTCTTCTTCTTTTTGGGCTTTCGCCCAAAGCGTACTAATTGGTTGATGGTCGGCAAGACATACCTCCTTCGTTTTTTCAAAAGCCCGAAAATTTTATCAAAACTGCCCGTTGCTGTCAATGCTTTTGGTGGTAAAATGGTTTCATGAGCAAAGAAATTCAAATCGGAGAGCCGGTTTTTCTTTCCAACATGACGGTTTACCCGGTCATAGGGGAGGGAACGGAACTGCAGACCACCACCTTAGAGGGGGCCTTCTCTTCCCGCAGGCTCAGGGTGCTGGAGACCGGGGATGTAAATTCCTTAGAAGTGGACTACGACGGGAACCTGGACCTGCTCATACTCCAGGGCGAGGAAATAGTGGGGGCCAGACAGAACAGGATTTTCGCCACTTCCATGGTGCTCGGCCGGGGCAGGGAGAGGGTACCGGTCTACTGTGCAGAACAGGGGAGATGGTCCGGCAACGAAGAGCTTCGCCCCAGCGGCTACATGGCCTTCCCCTCGGTAAGGTCCATAATTTCCCAGGGAAAGCCTCAGACCCAGAGCTCTGTCTGGAAGGAAATATCCCGTAAGCAGACCACCCTGAAGGTTCGCTCCAGGACCAGGGCCATGACCGAAAGCTTCCGCCAGAAGATGGATGAGCTGGAATACTACCGGGAATTCCAGCCCCTCCCCCATCAGTTAGGCCTGTTGGTTTTTTCCAATCTGCGCTTTCTGGGATTGGACCTCTTTGCCAACCCCAGGCTCTTCAATGCCTTCCTGGGGAAGCTCCTGCTTTCCTACGGTCTGGACGCCTTGGAGGACAGGTTTAACCCCGGCACAGGAAAGCTTCCCTCACCGGGCAAAATCATGGGGACCCTGAAGGATGCTCCCACCAGGGAAGAGAGGATTCCGGGAAGGGGAAAAATACTCATGGGCATAGGCCGTCTTCTGGTGGTGAGAAAGCTGGTAAAAGATGGAATTCTTCTCCACGCCTCCGTCTTCCCTAAATGATCACAAATAAATTCGGAAGATTCCTCATAAAGAGGTGGCTGGGAGGGGGAAGGTTTGCCGATGTTTACTTAGTGGAAGACCCTCTGCTGGGCAAAGAATTTGCCCTAAAAATCGCCCGGGGAAAAGGAAAGGAACTTCAGGGCCTTATGGAGGAAGTCAAGCTCTTAGCGGAGCTCCTTCATCCCAACATAGTAAGGTTTTTCTCGGTGGAAAGGGAAGGGGAGAGGGTGGGGATAGTTCTGGAATACATAGAGGGGAGGACCCTTAGGGAGGTCATAAAGGAGGAAGCCCCCCTGAGCCTCGGCAGGGTTCTCAGGCTGGTAAAGCAGATGGGGGAGGGGATTGATTACGCCCACGGCAAGGGAATTCTTCACCGGGATTTAAAGCCTGAGAACATAATCATAGCCGAAGACCGGGTAAAGATAACGGACTTTGGCCTCGCCTTTTTTATGGAGGGGGACATGACCCGCTCGGTGGCCGGAACCCCTCCCTACATGGCCCCGGAGGCCTGGAAGGGCAAGTTCTATCCTGAGAGCGACATCTTCTCCTTGGGCGTCATAACCTACGAGCTTCTGACCGGAGTCAACCCCTTCTTCTCCGACAACATTGAGGATACAATGAAGAAAATACGCCGGGGTATTCCCCCGGGGGCGGTTCCCCCCAATCTGGGGGAGAGGGTAAAGGCCGCCCTTCTGAAGGCCACGGCCAGAAAACCCCAGGACAGGTTTCTCTCCGCCGCAGAATTTTTACGGGCGCTGCTGAAGGATAAAGCCCCGGGGGAAATTATCGTGCTGAAAGGAAAACCTAAGGCTAAGGAAACCCGCCTCTCCAAGGAGCAGGAGGAGGCTTCCCATTCCCCCTTCCGCTACACCTTAGTGGTGGGGGGACCCGGCACAGGAAAGACTCAGACCCTTATAGAGAGGGTTTCCTTCCTTTTGGGAAAGGGAGTGGCCCCGGAGGGCATAGTTCTAACCACCTTCACCAACAAGGGAAGGGAGGACCTCCAGGAGAGAATAGCCCGCCACCACAGGGATGTGGTGGATTCCCTCTGGATAGGAACCCTCCATCAGATATGCACCAGGATTCTGGAGGCCAACTTAGAGCTTATAAATTATCCCAACGGGTTCACCATAGTCCCTCCCAGGGTGGCGGAGGCAAAACTCTCCAGGGTTCTTAAGGAACTTAAGATAAATTACCCCGCTTATCAGATGCAGGCTCTGATATCCAGGGCCATATCCTCCATGATACCCCCTCAGGAAATGAACATAGGGGAGGAGAAAAAGAGGGCCCTGAGGGAAGTAATGCAGGCTTACGCTCTGGAAAAGCAAAGGGAAGGCATAATGGACTACGACGATGTGCTCTTGCTGACCCACAGGCTCCTTAGCGAAAACCCCCTGGTAAGGGAAGATTATCAGGAGTTCATAACGGACATAATCGTGGATGAATTCCAGGACCTGAATCCCATCCAGTTTGGCATAATAAAACTTCTCTTAGGAAAAGAGGGACGCCTTTTTGCCACCGGCGACGACGACCAATCCATATACGAATGGAGGGGGGGAAGGCCTCAGCTCATCAGGGATTTCAAGAAAATTTTCCCAGAAGATTCCAAGATATACACCCTTACCAGAAGCTTCCGCCTTGGGCGGGGGATCCTCACCCCGGCCATGAACCTGATTTCCAACAACAAAAGGAGGCTTCCCAAGGTGGTCTGGAGCGATAGGGAACACGGAGAGCTGACGGTGGAAAAATTACCGAACCGAACCAAGGAGGTGGAATTTGTGGCCGATGAAATAATGAAGGAAGCCATGAGGGGAAGGAGTTTCAACGAGTTCGCCATCCTGGCCCGCTACAATTACCTCCTGCGGGGATATGTCAACCAACTGGCCCATCACGACATACCCTATTCCATAATGTTCGCCAAGAACCTCATAGAGAAAAGGGAGATAACCCTTTTAGTAAAATTCCTTAAACTTCTTAAAAGGCCCAGCCGCTCTTCCTTCCTCTTCTTCGTAAACCTCAGGGACAGGCTCGTCTCCAAGGAGGATTTGAAGGGCCAGAGGAATTACATGGACCTTCTCCTTAACCACGAAAACCCGAAGGTCAGGGAAAGGGCAGGTTTTTTAAAATCCCTTATAGAGGAAAGGGAGGGCCTGACCCCTTCGGCAGCCCTCAGGATCGCGGTGAAATACACCGGGCTTCTGGAAGGGGGAAGCCCGCAGTCAAAATTGATCCGAAGCGAAACCGTAGGGGAATTTCTGGACCTGGCCAAGGATTTTGAGGAAAGGAACCCTAAGGCCAGCATAGATACCTTCCTGCAGTACCTTAAAATGTTGGAAGGCCAGGGGATTTTAAAGGCCCAGGAGGGGGTGAAGGTCCTTTCGGCCCACGCCTCCAAGGGCCTCCAGTTCCCGGTGGTTTTCATTGTGGACGCCTACGAAGGAGCTTTTCCCGCCTTCACAAGGAATATGAGCCAGGCGAGACTGGAGGAGGAAAGGAGGCTCTTTTATGTGGCCATGACCAGAGCCACGGAAAAACTTTACATTATGTACCCGGAGAAGGAGGGAAAAACCCAGGTGGAACCCTCCCGCTTCTTGAAGGAGGTCCTCGGTGTGGTCTCGCTTTTTTAAGGGGCTGGTCCTGCTGGTCTCCCTGAAACTTGCGGCTCTTTCCCCGCAGAGGATAAGGGAAATAGAGAAAAGGCTGGAGCAAATAGGGGGGCTTAAATTCAGGAATCCACCCGGGGTGGTTTACCTCTCCAGAGGGGAAATGGAAAAAATGATAAAGGAGGAAATGAAAAGCCGGGAGGCAGGTATTTTTCGGGCACTGGGTATAGTGGGAAAGGACTACGCTGAGGTAAAGAGGAAGCTTTACATCATGGGGGCCGTGGGTGTATTCTCCCCGGCCCATCCCGGAAAGGTGTTTATCTCCCGGGACTGGGGCGAGTACTTTCAGGAATTCGCCTTAGTTCACGAGCTCCGCCACTACCTTCAATGGGAGAACTTCCCGGAAACATTCAAAATCCTGGAAAAGGGGTTCCTGGGGGAGGATTCCACCACCGCAGCCCTGGCCATCTTAGAGGGGGACGCCAACTTCGTGACTCTGAAGTACTTCGGCCAGCGGAGCCTGCCCGCCAATTTCCAGTTCTTAGGACTTCCCCAGGGGAAAAGCGGTAAATTCCTGGGGGATATCTTCACCTTTGTTTACAGGAAAGGTTATCTTAGGATAAGGGAAGAGTGGGAAAGGGCTGGATGGGCCGGAGTTTTCCACCTGCTGGGAAGACCCCCTTCCCACACAGCGGCTTTCTTTGGAAAATCCTACAAAAAGCTTTCCTGCCCCTGTACTTTTCCCCTTTCCTTAGGATTCGTCACCTACAGGGCCCTTCTCGGTGAGGTGGCCGAATACCTGGAGGGGGATTGTCTATGCCTTCAGGGGAAAAAGCTCTACGCCCAGCTTCTCTTCTCCTCCCCCCGGGCTGCGGATTTGGCCGCTTCCAAATTTTCTTATAAAATAAAGGTGCAAAAACAGGAGAGAAAATTAATACTTCAAGGGGAGGTTCAGTATGATCCCGGTAACCCAGGTAAAGAAGGGAATGACCCTTAAAATGGAAGGAGAGCTCTTTAAAGTGGTGGATGTATTCCACCACACCCAGGGAAGGGGATACGCCATAGTTAAACTTAAATTAAAAAGCCTGAAGGACGGAAGGCAAATTGAAAAGAGGCTTCAATCCGGAGAAAAAGTGGAGCAGGCTTATCTTGAGAGGGTGCCCATGACATACATTTATAACGATGGGGACCTCTACTACTTTATGAACAACGAAACCTACGAGCAGGTCCCCATCCACCGGGAGATGATCGGGGAGGTCGTTTATTTCCTCAAAGAGGATGTGGTCTTTGAAATTGAAATGCACGATGGAAAACCGGTGGGGGTCATTCCCCCAAAAACCGTAGAGCTGGAGGTGGTGGAGACCGAGCCATACCTTAAGGGAGCCACCGCCGCCGCCAGCAACAAGCCCGCGGTTTTAGAGACAGGGCTGAAGATTTCCGTGCCCTTCTTCATTGAGAAAGGGGATGTAATCAAAATTGACACTGAGGAGCTCAAATACATTGAGAGGGTGCGTCAAAAGTGATAAATTATTCTCAGAATGGAAGATGAAAGGGGAAAAAGGCAGACGGACCAGCATCCGTTTCTCACCGTAATCTGGGGGACCAACTTTGACTTCGGAAAGGAGATGAAGTTAGGGGAAAGACCGGTGCTTATAGGAAGAAGCAAGGAGGCCAATTTTCGCCTCACCGACAGAATGGTCTCCAGAAGGCACTGCGTCATAAGGCCGGTCAGAGAAAAGGGAAACCTTTATTATTTAATAGAGGATGTGGGCTCATCCAACGGAACCTATGTGAACGAAGAGAGAATCTTGGACAAAAAAATACTCACCTCCGGAGACAAAATAAGGGTGGGAGAAACCATTATAAAATTCCACTACAAGGACGAATACGACACCATGTTTTTCCAGAAACTATACAAAATGGCGGTATACGATGGCCACACAGGCCTGCTAAACAAAACCTTCTTCATGGACGAGATGAAAATTCAATTTGAGATAGCCTCCAGGCAGGACCTTCCCCTTTCCTTCATCATCCTTGACCTGGACGATTTCAAGAAGGTCAACGACCAGTATGGCCATCCCGTGGGGGACATAGTTCTGAAGAAAATCGCCGAGATAATAACCACCTCCAAAAGGACACAGGACATCGCAGGAAGGCTGGGAGGGGAGGAATTCGGGGTGCTGCTTCCTGCCACGGACCTCAAGGGGGCGGTGGCCTTAGGGGAAAGGATAAGGGAAAATGTGGAAAAGACCCCTATAAAGGCTTACCACGAAATAATAAGGATAACCATAAGCGCCGGAATATCCAATTATCCCCTGACCGCCTCCAGCCTGAGCGAACTCATAAACCAGGCGGACCAGGCCCTTTATCAGGCCAAGAGGATGGGAAAGAACAGGGTCCTCACATACCTTCCCATTGCCGGGGAAGGGAAATAACCCTTTTTCCTTCCTTGTAAACGGCCACCAGCCTTGGCTCGGAGAAGTAATAAAAGATCTGCCGATAATCCTTCAGGTCCAAAACCAGAAAGTCCGCCTTCTTTCCCGGCTCAAGGCTTCCCACCCTGTGGCCCAGCCCCAGGACATGGGCGGCGTTCAGGGTGGCGGCGGCCAGGGCCTCCTCCATGCTCATTTTCATTTTGAAAACCGCCAGCCAGAGGGGGAAAAACATGGAAAGGGCCGGGGAACTTCCTGGATTGAAATCCGTGCCCAGGGCCACAGCACCCCCCCCGTCTATAATCTCCCTGGCCGGGGCATACCTATCCAGGCGGAGGAAAAAGCTAACCGTGGGCATAAGGACTGCCACGGTGTCGGAGCCTGCGATTTTCTTTATGTCTTCGGCGGAGGCATAAAGAATGTGGTCCACCGAAACCGCCCCCATATCAACGGCCATGGGAATGGCCCCGGTATGGCTGAACTCGTCGGTATGGAGCCTGAGCTTAAACCCCATTTCCTTAGCAGCCCTGAACATCCTCTCCACCTCATCTGGACTGTATACCCCCTCCTCGCAGAAGGCATCAAAGTAATCGGAAAGCCCCTCCTGGGCCACCCGGGGCATTATTTCATTGATAAGCTTCTGCAGGTAATCCTCCTTATCCTCCCCGGGAGGAACATCGTGGCCTCCGAGAAATACGGGAACAACATCCAGGGGAAGGACCTCGCCCAGGGCCCTGGCCACTCTGAGCTGCTTTATCTCGTCCTGCAGGTTCAACCCGTATCCTGACTTGGCCTCGGTGGAGGCCGTGCCGTTTTTTATAATCCAGAAGGCCCTTTGCAGGCTCACCTGCAGAAGTTCGTCAAAACTCGCCTCCCTGGTGGCTTTCACAGTGGCCCGGATTCCACCGCCAGCCCTGGCTATCTCCATATAGGAGTGCCCCTCCAGCTTCATTTGAAATTCCCGCAGCCTTTCCCCGCCGAAGGGAAGGTGATTATGGGCATCCACCAGAGCGGGGATGGCTATGGTCCCGAAGTACTCCTCGGTATAGGGAGCCGGAGAGGTCTTATCTCCTATCTCCAGGATCCTTCCGTCCTCCACCAGAATCTCCCCTGGCTCGTAAACCGCCAGTTTCCCCATTTCCTCCCCCTTTAAGGGAGGGGTTCCCAGAGGGGTTACCACCTGGGAAAATTTAAATTTTTTCCTCATCCTCCTCTCCTTCCTGGAAAAGGAGCCCGTCCTTCTCCGTTCTATCCGGGATGCGTATTACATTTTGTTTCTTTTTTTTATTCTTTTTTATAGGGGGTCCGAAGGGGAAATAATCCTCCTCAACCTCCGGTTCCTCGGGCAAGTCCACCCGGGAGGTGCTCATGGGGCCCGGGCTTGTGGAAACCTTAACGAGTTCCTCCTCCTTCATGGTCCCCCCCGTTTCTTTCTCCTCAAAATCCGTGGCTATTACGGTAACCCTCACCCTCCCCTCCATATCCTCGCTTTGAAGATAGCCCATCTTAAGGTCAGGGTTTATGTCAGGGAACTTATCCTTGGCCTCGGATATCACCGCTTCCACTATGGAAAACATGCTTTTCAGGTCTGTGTCAGGGCCCAGGGCTATGTGGAGAAGGATGGACTGGGCTCCCCTTATGTTGTTCCTCTCCAGAATGGGGGAATGCAGGGCTTTTTCCAGGGCCTCCTCTATTCTGTTCTCTCCGGTTCCCTCCCCTACCCCGATGATGGTTTTTCCCTTTCCGGAAAGCTTTGCCTTTATATCGGAGAGGTCAAGCCTCATGTCCGAAGGCTTGAGAATAACATCCCTCAGGGCCACCACCGCATTGTAAAGGAGCTGGTCTATTTCTCTGAAGGCTTCCTTCGGTGGTCTGGTAAGGTCCCCGTTCTTGATGTTGGAATTCAGGGCCACCATGATGGCGTCCACCTTCTCCCTCAACTCCTCCAGCCCCCTCTCCGCCTTTTTCTTGGTCTGGGGGCCTTCAAAATCAAAGGGCATTATGGCAAAGGCTATGGTCAGGATTCTGTTCTCCCGGGCAAGGTCCGCCACCACCGGCGAAGCTCCGGTGCCGGTGCCCCCTCCCAGCCCCGCTGCTATGAAAAGGACATCGGTCTCCTCCAGGGCGGCCTGTATTTTATCCGAATCCTTCTGAGCAGCCTCCCTCCCCTTTTCCGGATCTCCCCCGGTTCCCACCCCACGGGTCATGCTCTCCCCTATCTGTATCTTCACATGAGCCCTGGAAGAAGCCAAAGAATACCTGTCTGTATTTATGGCCACCAGCCTCACCCCCTCCACCTCTTTTTCAGCCAGGATGCCTATGGTGTTGCACCCGGCTCCTCCTACTCCCACCACAGTAATCCTGGGAGACCCGTCCTCATAGCCCACTGAAATGTCCAGTCTCTCTTCCATAATTCCCCCCCCTTTTATTTTTTCCTGAAAATCTTTCCTATCCTTTGAAGCAGGGAATCTCCCCTGCCCTCCCAACCCTCCATGTTCCTTGTGAAGTGAAGCAGGCCCACCAGCAGAGAAAACTCCGGCCCCCTGTGGTCCGGGGGAAAATCAAGGATTCCGTGGAAGTTGCTGGGTCCTGAAAGCCGAACCACCGAGGAAAAAAACCGGGCCATGTATTCCCTGAGGCCCTTGAGCTGGGCACCGCCGCCGGTGAGCACTATCCCGTTGGTTCTGGGCAGCTGCCAGCCCACCGCCTCTATGTCCTGTTTCATGGCGGCGAAAAGCCTCTCTGCCCTGGGCAGGATGGTGCTGGTAAGGTCGGAATAGGTGAGAACCCTCTGGCTCCCGTCCAGGAGGGTTACCGGAAGGCTGCCGGACTCGTCTTCTTCGTCCAGCAGGCTCACATGTTTTATCTTCATCCTCTCGGCTTCCTTCATGGTTATACCGAACTTCACCGATATGTCCTTGGTGAAATCCTTACCTCCCACCTCGTAGGTGAAGATCCTGTAAAGCATCTTCCGGTGAATCAGGGAAACATCGGTGGTCTCCGCCCCCATGTCTACCACCATTACCCCGGCCTCCCTATCCTCCTCGGTTATAAGGGCCTCTGGCACAGCCACATGGTTGAGGATCACCTTCTTCGGGAAAAACCCCACCCTTTTAACCAGCTGCTCCAGGTTTCTGAGGGCTATGTTGCTGTGGGTCACCACCTGAACCTTTACATCTAAGGAGTTTCCCAGCATTCCCTCGGGCTCCTCAACCTTCATGTCGTTGACTATGTAGATGAAGGGCAGGATGTGGAGAACCTCCCTGTCCGGGGGAAGGCTTACGGCACCGGCATTCTCCACAGCCCTCCTCTTTTCCCTCTTGGTGATGGCGTTTCCCACCACATAGGTCCTTCCAGTCCCCTGGATCATCTCGGCTTCCTTCCCCCCGATATTTATGAATATATCGTTGACCTGAAGGTCCACATTCCTTTCTGCCTCCTCCACCGCCTCCTTCAGAAGTTCAGAGGCCTCCAGAAGGTTAACTATCCTCCCCCTTTCTATGCCCCGGGAAGGCTGATGGTGGACGGCCAGCACCCTCAGGTTGCCGTCCTTCTGCCGACGGGCTATGGCCACGGCTATCTTCTTGGAACCCAGGTCAACCACTGCGTAAACGCTCATTTTGTCCTTCTCAAATAAAGTTTACCCTCTGCCCTCAAATCCACCAAGGAAAAGTTTCTATCCTCATCCAGAAGGGGCAGAATTTCCTCCAGGAACCTTAACTTCCCCTTAAAACCCTTCAGAGGCAGCAAAACCCTCCACTTTTTACCCCTCAGCTGAGCCTCCAGGAAGAAGGGAGAGCGGATCCACACCCAGGAAAAAACCCTCAGTGCCCCTTTGTTTACCCTTATAAACCTCATCTGAAAATCCATGGGTAGCGATGAATATTTAAAGTAAAGACCCACCCTTTCGCATCCTTCCTTGATGGACTTACCCTCCCGGTCCACCAGAATCTCCTTTCCATCCTTCAGCATGCACGCAAAGGGTTGTATTCGGTGGATATTGACCAGAAGGGTATGGGGATAGATCTTCCTCACCTCCACATCCCCCACAAAGGGGTCCGAGGATACCAGGGCCATGACATCCTCCCTTTCTATCTTCCTCAGGTCCCTGCCGTAAAGACCTGCGAACATATCCCCGGACGCCCCCTTCACCACGATTTTCCTGACCTCAAAGGTCCCCTCCCTGCCCCCAAAATAAACCCCGGAATAAACAAATACCCCGGCGGCCAAAAGGGTCAGGAAAACCTCAGGAATCCTTCCCCTCATTCAGGGCCTCCTTAATTTTATCCACATATTTCGTAATGCTTCCTGCCCCCAGAAGGGCCACCACATCCCCCGGCGCAGTTATCTCCCTTAAGAGGGCTGGAAGTTCCTCCAGCCGGGGGCAGAAAAATACCTCCCCCTTTATTCGCTTCAGGGTCCTGAAGAGAAGTTCTCCGTTCACCCCCTCTATGGGCTTTTCCCCCGCCGGGTAAACCTCCGTTATAACCACCCTGTCGGCTCCGGAAAGGGTCAGGGCAAATTTCTCGTTCATCCTGGCCAGCCTGGTGTAACGATGGGGCTGAAAGACCACCACCAGCCTCCGGGAAGGGTGAAGCTGCCTCAGGGTTTCCATAACCGTTCTTATTTCCGTGGGATGATGGGCATAGTCCTCGTAAACCTCCCTTTCCCCGGCCTTACCTCTAAAATCCAGCCTCCTCCTCACCCCCTGAAATTCCTCCAGAGCCCGGCGAATTTCCTCCATGGGAACGCCCAGGGTAAAGGTAAGGGCCACCGCCGCTGCAGCATTGTAAACATTGTGGATGCCGGCCACCTTCAATTTAAAGACGGTGCCCTTCAGCCTGAAGAGGGTATAACTCTCCTTCCTGCCGAGAAACTCTGCCCGGAAATCGGATTCCTCCTTCAGGGAATAGCTGACCCTGTACCTTTCTATGAGCGGTTCTATTTCCTTAGTGGCGGGGTCATCCCTGTTTATGACCACAAACCCGAAAAAGGGCAAATTTCCGATGAACTGGAGGAAGGCCCTTTTTATCGCCTCCAGGTTGGGGTAGTAATCCAGGTGGTCCTCCTCTATATTGGTGATGACCTCCGCCGAGGGATAAAGCCTGAGGAAGGAGCCGTCGCTTTCGTCGGCCTCAGCCACCAGGAACTTCCCCCTGCCCATTTTGGCGGTGGCCCCAATGTGGAAGGGAATTCCCCCCACCACCACCGTAGGGTCAAGGCCGGCCCGGGAAAGAATGAGCCCTATCATGGAAGTGGTGGTGGTCTTGCCATGGGTCCCGGCCACGGCCACCGAATACTTCATCCTCATCAGCTGAGCAAGGACTTCTGCCCTGGGAATAACCGGTATTCCCCTCCGTTGGGCGGCCATCACCTCCACATTGTCCCTTCCGATGGCCGAGGAGACCACCACCACCTGGGCAGAGCTTACATTTTCCGGTCTATGACCGAGGGTTATGGGAATTCCCAGGGCCCTCAGCCGCCGCACATTTTCCCCCTCGTTTATGTCGCTGCCTGTAATTTCAAACCCGAGGTTGTGAAGGATCTCGGCTATACCGCTCATCCCGCTTCCCCCTATTCCCACCATGTGAACCCTCTTCACCACGGAAAGTTCAGGTATCATTTTCCCTCCTCCAGGCCCAAAGGTGAACCAGAAGGGCTACCTGCAAAAGGGCGGATATCATGGCGGTACCTCCGTAGCTCATGAAGGGCAGGGGTATCCCTTTAGTGGGGAAAAGGCCCACATTTACCGTTATGTTAATGAGAGCCTGAAACACTAAGGAAAAACTAACCCCGTAGGCGATGAGGGAAGCCTGGGGATTGTTAAGGTAAGCTGCGGCGGAGAAACCGGAGTAAAGGAGAAGAAGAAAGAGGAAAATCACCGCCGATGTTCCCACGAAGCCCAGCTCCTCCCCCAGGATGGAGAAGATATAATCCGAATGGGCTTCGGGGAGATAAAAGAATTTCTCCAGGCTTTCACCGGGACTGCTCCCTGTAAGGCCTCCGGAGCCCAGGGCCACCAGCGCCTGATAAGCCTGGGTGGAGACCACCCTGGTCTCCTTCTTTGAAAAGAAATCCTTAATTCTTCTTCTAACATGCTTGCCCTTGTCTGTGAAAAGGACTAAGACTCCTATGAGGAGCAAAAGTATCCCTGCCCACCTAAGCAGTTTTCTGAAGGACAACCTTCCCAGAAGCATCAGGAAACTGCCCAGGGCTAAAAGGAAAAAGGCCGTGCCTATATCAGGCTCCAGGGCCACCAGACCCACCATAGCCGTTAAATAAATCAGAGTAAGGTTCTGCCATAGGTTGGCCCTTTTATTTACCAGAAGGTATGAAAGGGTGAGGATAAGGACGACCTTAGCCAGCTCTGAAGGTTGAAAGGTGACCCCTCCCACCTCCACCCATCGGTGGGCGCCGTTTCTGGCAGGGAAGAGGAAAACCGCCAAAAGAAGGGAAAAAAGAGCGATGTTGGAAAGCACGATCAACCATCCCCTCAGGTAAAATTTTTGCTTTATGCTTATCAAAATATACCCAAGGGTTATCCCTACCAGGATGAAGAGAATGTGTTTCAGAAAAAAGGCGAACTTTACCGAGGGAAACCTCAGGTAAAGCAACATGGAGGCGCTGTCAGCGGCCAGGGCCCCCAGAAGTATGAGCAGGACCGTGGATATCACCGGTCCCTTGGGAAGGCGCCAGAAAAGGTTATCCGTCATGGGCGAGACTCCTTAAAACCTCTTCTTTAAAAACCCTTCCCCTTTCCTCAAAACTGGAAAACATGTCAAAGCTGGCACAGGCCGGGGAAAGCAAGAGGCCGTCGGCCTCGCTTAACTTCCCCATGGAAACTTCCACCGCCTCGGAAAGGGAAGGGGCCAGGAGAACGGGAACCTCCTCCCCCAGCTCCTCCTTTATCCTCTCCGCCTCTTCCCCTATGGCTACTATCAGGCTAACCTTAGCCCTCACCAGAGGGGCCAGGCTTCTATAAGTCTCGCCTTTGCCCCTTCCTCCCATAATTAGAACGAACCTGCCCTTCAGGGCCTGAAGGGCCCTTTTCACCGAATCCACATTGGTGGCCTTGGAATCGTTTATAAAAACTTTGCCCTCCTTTTCGGCAAAGACCTCCAGGCGGTGCTCCAAGGGCTGGAAGGAATAAAGCCCCTCCCTTATCTTATCCCCTGAAAGCCCGAGGCCGCGGGCTATCAGAAAGGCGGCGGCGGCGTTCTCCATGTTATGAAGGCCCAGTAACTTCATCTTAGCCGCTTCAAAGACCATTTTCCTCCCCATCCACCCCCCATCTTCCCTCACCTCCAGGTCCGCTTCGCCGGAGGAAGAAAACCACTTCGTCTCCACCTTCACCTTCCTCTCCCATATCTGCGCCCTGGGGTCCCCCCGGTTCAGCACCGAAAAACCATGCCTCTGCAAAAGGAGGACCCTCTCCTTGGCAGAACAATAGGCCTCAAAGCTCCCGTGCCTGGAAAGGTGGTCCGGGGTGCAGTTCAAAATGGAGGAAACCAGAACCCTGGGCGAGTTGGCCTCCAGTTGGTAGGAACTAAGCTCCACCACCAGATAATCGTATTTCCTGCCGGCAAACTCTACGAGCGGTGCTCCTATGTTGCCGCAGGCTTCGGCCTTGAGGCCTGCTTTTTTCAAAATGTGGGCCGCCAGGGCCACGGTGGTGCTCTTTCCGTTGCTCCCTGTTATTCCTACAAGCCTGGCCTTCATGAACTTCAGGGCAAAGTCCACATCCCCCAAAACTTCCACCCCCTTTGCCCTTACCTCCTCCAGGAAGGCCGCCTTCCAGGGAACCCCGGGGGAGACTAAAACAAGGTCCGCCCTGGCCAGAAACCCGGGGCTATTCCCTATTTCGTATTCCACCCCTAAGGAACGGAGCTCATCTTCCCTGGAGGGGTCAGCCTCTGAAACCATGACCCTCCGGGCTCTGCCCTTAAGAAATTTTAAAAGGGACCTTCCGGTCCTTCCGAACCCCACTATGGCCACCTTCTTTTGGCTCAGGTCCACTTCTCCACCTCCTTCCAGAGCCCGGTGCCGTGGGAACCCTTGAAGAAGATAATTTCCCCTCCCTTGAGAAGGCGGCGAACCAAGGCTGTGGCCTCTTCGGCCCCTTCCGCCCAGTAAACCCCGTTCCTCTTTTTCATGGCCTCCTCAAAGGCAAACCTCATGAGGGGACCCACAAATACAAAAAGGTCAATGGGAAGCATGGAGACTTTTTTGCCGAACTCCCGGTGCTCCTGCTGGGGCTGGCGAAGCTCCAGCATGTCGGCTAAAACCGCTATCTTCCTTCCCTCTAAGGAAGCCAGGGACAGCAGGGAAAGCATGGCGGCGGATGGGTTGGAATTGTAACTCTCATCTATTATCCACAGGTCTGCAGACCTCACAATCCTCCCCCTTCCCGGCAGGGGTTCCACCCCTTCCAGGCTGGGCTCTCTCTTGAGGAAAAAGGAGGATATGGCCAGGGCGGCCAAAAGGTTTTCTATGAAAACAGGGCTCCAGAAGGGAAACCTCAGGGAAAGTTCCCTCTCCAGGTAGGCAACCTCCACCCTAAGCTCTCCTATCCCCAGCCTTTTCCAGCCCTTCAGGCTTACATGGGCCCTGCGGGAGCGGGAGAAGGTTCTCTTTTCCCCACGGAATTCTTCCAGAAGGGGTGCCTGATAGGGGTCATCCAGATTAAAGGCCGCCCTGCGGGCGGAGGAAAGTATCTTTCCCTTTTCCTTAGCTATGTTCTTTGCATCCCCCAGGGTTTCGGTGTGAACAGGATAAATCCTGGTTATAAGGGAGGCCGTGGGCCTTGCCACTTTAACCAGAGCATCCATTTCTCCGGGAAGGCTTATGCCCATCTCCACCACCAGAATCTCTGCGTCCTTTCTGTTGAGGAGAAAGGTAGGGACCCCTATCAGGTTATTCCAGTTGCCGGGGGAGGCCTCCACCGAATATTCCCGCTGCAGCAGAGCGTAGACCAGAAACTTGGTGGTGGTTTTGCCGGCGCTTCCGGTGATCCCTATCCTCTCCTCATCTCCCAGGGTGGAGGTGGCCAGCTCCCCTAAGGCCTTCAATGTATCCTTCACAACGAATTGGGGAAAATTACCCACCGCTCTTTCCACCACCGCGGCTGAGGCCCCCCTTGTGAAGGCATCCTCCACAAAAAGATGACCGTCGCGCTGGCCTTTGAGGGCGAAAAAGAGGCCGCCCTCCTTGATCAGCCTGGAATCAAAGGAGAAATTGGTAAAAACCCTCCCTGCGGGATCTATTACCCTTTCGGGTTTTATGACCCTGACAACCTGCTCTTCACTCAGATTCATTTTTCCTCCTGAAAAACTCCTCCACCACTTCCTGGTCGGAAAAATGCCTCTTTTCCCTGCCTATTATCTGATAATCCTCGTGGCCCTTGCCCGCTATGACCACCACATCCCCTGGCCTTGCCAGCTCCAGGGCCTTGAAAATGGCCTCCCTTCTGTCCGGAATCTTCATGTAAAGGGAGGTTTTCTCCCTTATCCCCTCCTCTATCTCCTTTATTATTTTCAGGGGGTCTTCGCTTCTTGGGTTGTCGCTGGTTATTATGGAAATGTCCGCCAGTTCCCCGGCCACCCTGCCCATCCTGGGCCTTTTGCTCCTGTCCCTGTCCCCGCCGGCCCCGAAGACCAGGATTATCCTTCCCCGGGCGATTTCCCTCAGGGAGGAGAGCAGCTTCCTCAGGGCATCGTCGCTGTGGGCGTAGTCCACCACGGCGTAAATTTCCCCGAAGCGAAACCTTTCCATCCTTCCCTTTACTCCTCTGAATTCCCGGATTCCCTCCTCTATTTCATCCTTGCTCCTTTGAAGAACCAGAGCTACACCGATGGAGGCCATTATGTTATAAAGATTGAACCTTCCAGCCATGGGGGAATCCACCCGGATCTCCCCCACCGGGGTCCTGACCCTGGCCTTTATACCTTCCATGGAAAAGCTGGCCTCCAGCGGATATATGTTGGCCTCAGGCCCCATACCGTAAGTTAAAACGCCGCAGTTTACCATCTCTAAGAGCCTTCTACCGTGGGGGTCGTCCACATTTATTATGGCCCAGCGGTCGGGCCCCTCCACCATTTTGAACAGCAGGGCCTTGGCCTGAAAATACCTTTCCATGTCCAGATGGAAATCCAGATGGTCCCCGGAGAGGTTGGTAAAAACGCACACATCAAAATCTACGCCGTCCAGCCGATGAAAATAAAGCCCATGGGAGGAGGCCTCAATGCAGGCATATTTCAGGCCCGCCTCCACCATTTCCCCGAGCATTCTCTGAACCTCCACGCTCTCAGGGGTCGTCAAAGTGGCGGGAAGCTCTTTACCCACAAAATTACCCACGGTGGATATGTAGCCTCCGCCCAGTATCCTGGCGGTGAGCTGAACCACCGTGGTTTTACCGTTGGTGCCCGTAACCCCCACCACCTTAAGCCGGCGGGAAGGATGGGCGAAGAAATTGCAGGAAGCCACCGCCATGGCCCTGCGAACATCCAGAACCTGGGCCCAGGCCACCTCCCCCTGGGGGGGACGGGACGAGACCACCGCCACCGCTCCCCTTTTAAGGGCATCCTCCACAAATTGATTTCCGTCAAAAGATCTTCCCTTTATGGCGAAAAACAGGCTGCCTTCCCTGGCTTTCCTTGAGTCATAGCAGAGGTCCTTTATCTCAACATCCTCGCCCCTTATTTCCACCGCTTCCACCCCTTTCAATACATCCCTGAATTTCATCGCACCACCACAGGATAAAGTTTAACTTTCCTGCAAAGCCCCAGGGCAATGTCCCTGAAAATCGGGGCAGCCACATCCCCCCCGTAGTGCTGGCCCCTGGGCTCGTCCACCACCACGGCCACCACGAATTGGGGGTCTGGATAGGGGAAAAAGCCCACGAAAGAAGAAGTATAGGCCCTAAGTTTGCCCTTGATCTTCTCGGCGGTGCCGGTCTTTCCCGCGACCTTCAACCACGGAAGGTAAGCTTTCCTCCCGGTCCCTCTCCTCACCACCTCCACCATCATCCGGGCCACCCTGCGGGCAACCTCCGGGATTAAAACTTTTCGGGTCTTAACTTCGGCCTCCAGGAGATGGGGCCTAATCCAGAGCCCTCCGCTGGCCACCACTAAGGCCGCAGCCGCCATCTGAATGGGGGTGACAGCAAAACCCTGCCCTATGGAAAAATAAGCCTTGGTGGCAGGCCTCCAGAGTTCGGGTCTGGGAACCCATCCCCTTTCCTCCCCCGCAAGCTCTATCCCTGTTTTTTCTCCCAGATTAAAGGCCTTAAGGTAAGAATAGAAGACCTTATCCTCTATCCTCTGGGTTATCCTTATAATACCCACATTGCTGGAATGCACAAGAACATCGGCCAGAGGCAGAACATAGAAGGGCCTGTGGTCCCGAATAACGGTTTTCCCTATGCGCACCCTTCCTCCACCGCAGTTTATTCTCTCCGACAGCTTCACCTTCCCCTCCTGAAGGGCCATTGCCATGTCCATGAACTTCACGGTGGAGCCGGGCTCGTAAACCATGGAGATGGCGTTGTTGCGGATCCTTTCAGGATGACGGGCAAACTCCTTGGAGTAAAGGGAGGGACGGTAGGAAGGATAGGAGGCCATGGCCAGAACCTCCCCCTTAAGGTTCAGAACCACCGCCGCCGCCCTGGGAGCCCTCAGGCTCCTGGCCCGGGCAAAGAGGCTCCTTTCCACCACCCTCTGAACCTCCAGGTCTAGGGTCAGATAAACATCCCTTCCAGGGACAGGGGACACCAGGGTCTTTATGTCCATGGGGAAACCCCGGGCATCCCTCAAAACCTCCATCTTCCCGGGCTTTCCTCCCAGCACCCTGTCTAAGGAAAATTCCACCCCCGCCAGCCCGTCTCCATCCACCCCCACTGCTCCCAGGATGTGAGCGGCCAGGGAGCCCTGGGGATACACCCTTTTATAATCGGTAAGAAAACCTATCTTATCTATGCCAAGGGCCCTTATCCTTTCCCTTTCGTCCTCCAGAATCTTCCTCTTAATCCATGTGAACCTGTCTCCCTTCTCCCACCTTTTCAACATGTACTTTATCTGCCTCTGGCTGAGTCCTAAGACCTTCCTCAGCCTTTCCAGCTCCTCCAAGGTAAGGGCCTTCCTGGCGTAGGCGGAGTAGGCCGGAACGCTTATGGCGAGAATCCTTCCCTTCCTGTCGTATATGGTTCCCCGGCGGGGTTCTATGGTTTTAATGGTCCTGCTCTGCCTTATCTTAAACCTTGAAAATATATCGTGCTGAAGTATTTGAAGCTCAAAAAGCCTGGCAAGGAGAAGCCCTGCCCATAAGAACATGGCCCATTTTACCGCGGATGCCAGCCTTTTATCTGGAACCTTCCACATTTTTCCTCCACCTCCACCTTCCCCCTTCCCTTACCAGGGCCTCCACCTCCTCCGGCTTTACCGGCAAAAGCCCCGCCCTCTTGGCGTAGGACTCCAGCTCCGGAAGGGAAGTAAGCCTGGCCTTTTCCATTTTAAGAAGGGCTATCCTTTCCCTCAGCTCCTTTTCCCTCCCCATTAGCTGCGTAAGCTGACGCCTCCTCATCCCTACCAGATTGTGAAAAAAAACATAGATGAGGACCAGGGCCTCTATCAGAAGGAGCCACTTAAGATGGGAAAAGAAACCTCTTTTTCTCAGCATTTCTCCGCCACCCTCATTCTGGCAGAACGGGCCCTGGGGTTTCCTTTAACCTCCGAGGGGGAAGGCCTCAAAACCCTGGGGGTGAGGTTTTTGAAAAGCCCCTGCTGGAAGGCTTCCCTCAGGGAGTTCTTCACCAATCTATCCTCCCCTGAGTGGTAGGTGAGAAAGATCAACCTCGCCCCCTTGGCCATCTTCCTGGCCAGCCCCAGGATGAAATCTCCAAGGCCCTCCAGCTCACGATTAACCCCTATTCTGATGGCCTGAAAAACCCTGGAGAGAAGCTCCGGCCTCACCCTACGGTAAACTCTCTTTACCGCCTCCACCAATTGTCCTGTGGTCCTGGGCCTCGTGCGAAGCACCTCCCGGGCCAGAGCCTCCGCCCTTCGCAGGTCCGCATAATCCCTGAAAAGAAGCACCAATTGAGAAAAGGGGACCACCCGAAGGAATTCCCAGGCCGGCACTCCCTCCTCCCTGTTGAACCTCATATCCAGAAGTTCATCCCTCTGATAGGAGAAACCCCGGGGAGAGGAAAGCTGAAAGGAGGAGAACCCCATGTCAACCAGTACGGCGGTAACTTCCTCCCAGGGGATATCCATCCGGGGAAGGCGGCGATAATCTTCGTGCAGAAATTTCACCCGCCCTTCCATTTCAGCCAGCCTTTGGCGGGCCACCTCCAGGGACTCTCTGTCCCTGTCCAGGCAGATGGCCCGGAGCTTAGGGTAGCGGGCAAGAAGAAAAAGGGTGTGCCCGCCGGTTCCCACTGTGGCATCCACCAAAATACCCTCATTCCTTACGAACCGGCTCACTTCCTCCACCATAACCGGTTGATGCAAGCTCATATGCCCAGCTCCGCCAGCCTTTGAGCATCCTCATCGGTGAAGGGATGGGCCTCTATCTCCCTGCGGAACCTCTCCAGATTCCAGACCTCCAGGTGATTGAGCTTTCCCAGCACGATGAGCTCCCCTTCCAGGGCAGCCGTCTGCCTCAAAATCTGCGGTATCAGAAGGCGGTCCTTGGAGTCCAGGTTTTCAACCTTGCCGTAATAACTGGTCAGGGCCAGGTATTTCTTCACAGAAGGGGACATGGAAGGGGCAAGCAGGAGCTTTCTTTCTATATCCTCCCAGACTTTCAGGGGATATATCAACCCGAAGCTTCCGGTTACCGAAGTAAAGAAGACCTCCCTGCCGTAGGACTCCACCATTGGTCTGGCAAAGGCCGCAGGAAGCTTCAACCTCCCGCTGCCGTCAACCCTGACCCGGGAATGACCCCTTAAAATCCCATTTTTTTCCATTTTTTCCCGCTTATTCCCATAATAAGCACAAAAGGGAAAAAAGTCAAGGAGGTTTTCCTGTAATTTCCCTCAGGAAAGCCAATAAAGCGCTACCACCAGAAAACCTGCTATAAGGATGTAATCCACCGCAGGCTCCTGACCTCTCTCCTCTACCCGCCAGAACCTCTTTTCCCCGTCCTGGACGGCCTCTTGGGGTCCCATTCCCTTCTCAGCAGCATCTATCATGGCGTACTCCCCTATCCTTATGTGCCTCAAAAGGTCGTGCTCGTCCCGCCACTGGCCCATCCTCCTTCAGACCAGCATATTTTCCAGTTCCTCCTCCCTCTGCAGAAGCAAAAGAGGACTGAGGAGTAAAAGGGAGGCTGTCAGGGCTTTGGAAAGCAGGGCATCCTTTATGGGCAAATCCGGGGAAAAGGGCGGCTCAAAGGTTTTGAAGCAAGTCCCCCGATACCTCCCCTCCTCCACCACTGCCACCTCCCTGTACCTGTGCTTTCTGCGAAGAAACCGCAAAAAATCCCCGGGGATTTCCCCCCGGGCCAGAAGGACCAGGCGGGCATTCTTGACCCTTCTGGCGTAAGCCAAAATTTCCTTTAACTCTCTCACCTTAAAGAAGTATAAACCATAGGGGTTTGAAAGGAAAACCCAAAAATCAGCCAGGGCAAAGGGGAAGGCATCCCCGCAAGTTGTGCTGTATAATATTTCGGATGCCTGGTGATACTAAAAGGAGAGGCTCGGACCGATACATTCTCCTTCCCTCCCCTTACAGGCCAAAATACTTTATTCTGGCCCGCAATTTCAGGTCCTTTCAAAAGGGGCTTTCCTTCTACAGGCCCGTTAGCTTTAAGTCCCTTCTTAAGAGAAAACTCATTCTCTACTCTTTTCCAGCGCTTTCCCTTACGGGCCGCAGGGTTCAGGGCGAGGAAATAATAGACAGGTTGGGGCTTCGGTCGATAAAGAAAATTTCCCAAAACACGGGACAATGGGCCAGCCTATACATGCCCCCCGGGGGAGATAAGGTGGTGGTGCAGCTCCTCAACGGAAGGGAAGAGGTTTTCGCATACATGAAAATAGGACTTTCTGAAAGCGGCAACGAAAGGATTAAAAGGGAGGAAGAGGCCCTGAATTTCCTCAGGGAAGCGGGATTTTCAGCCTTTGAATTTCCCGGGGTTCTGGAGAGGGGGACGGAAGGCGAAAGAAATTTCGTGATTCTCACCAGTCCTCCCCGGCTGGAGGCCCCCCGGAAGATAGCCTTAAAGTTTCTTTTGCCCGGGCTCAGACAGCTTTTTAAGCTTCAAAGCAAGGAACATGAGATAAGCAATATTCCCCATCTGAGGGAAATCCTGAGGAAAGCCGAAACTTACCTTCCCAAGAACCTTCAGGAAAAATTTATTGAGATTCTGGAAGGGCTAAGGGGCCTAACTTTGCCTTCCGGCTGCCTCCATTCGGACTTCAAGCTGTGGAACATATTCATTAACCCCTCCACCGGCAAACCCTTCGTTATAGACTGGGAATTTTTCCGCTGCGGTGGCCTGCCTTTGTGGGATATCTTCTGTTTTCTTTTGTTGCCACGACTCCTTGTCTTCCCGCCCAGGTCAATAAACTTCCGACCTCTTCTTCCCCTTTTGAAGAGGTCATCTCTGGCCCTGGGGTTTAAAGATCTTCCTATAGAGAAGCTTTTTAAACTTTATCTGATAGACACTTTCCTTTTCTTAGAAAATCATGGACATCCCGACAGGAGAACCGAAAAAACCATACAGAATTTGCTCTCCTATCTGAAAAATCTTAGATGAAAGGGAAAGAGAAAGAAAACAAAAGCGACGGGAAAAGGCTTTTTTTGAACTTCGCCAGCCTTTCTTTTGTTCAGGGATTGAATTATATTTTCCCCCTTATTTTAATCCCTTACATAGTAAGGGTTATAGGACCGGGAAAATACGGGGTCTTCTCCTTTGCCGTGGCAGTATCGGGTTATTTTTCTATGCTTACCGATTGGGGAATAAGCCTGTACGGCCCCAGAGAAGTGGCCTTCATAAAGGAGAAGCGCTCTGCTATCTCCCATCTCTTTTTTCAGCTACTTTACCTGAGAATCCTTTCTGCCTTGCTTCTGTCTGCCCTTTACTTTTTTATAGTCTTCACCGTGAGAAAATTCAATCATGAGCTACCGATATTCTCCTTATCAGCCCTTTACATAATAACCGCAGCCCTTTCTATCAATTGGTTCTTTTTGGGGATAGAAAAAACATCCTTCATAGCCCTATCCCAAGCCATGTCCAAGGTTCTATGGGCAACTCTGGTAGTATCGTTAATAAGAGGGGCGGAGGATTATTATCTGTTACCCCTCACCTACGGCCTGTCGGCTCTCGTCGGGAGTTTTCTTTTATTCTGGTGGGCCTTCTCAAGAGGAGGCATAAGACCTGTAAGACCTGAACCGGGAGAGATAAAAAGAATAGCCAAAGAGGCCTTGCCCCTTTTTCTTTCAAATATTTCCGTAAGAATTTATACCGGAATAAATACGGTGCTTTTGGGATTTTTAGCTTCTCCACAAGCCGTAGGTTATTATTCCTTAGGAGAAAGGCTTGTAAAAGCCCTTCTGGGAATCCAATCTCAGGTTAGCGTGGTATTTTATCCACACATATCCTCTCAACTAAAAAAATCCATTGCAAAAGCCAGGGCAGCCATCAAAAGGGGAATCTTGGGGGTCTTTGCTCTGGCACTGCCTTTGAACCTGCTGGTTTTTCTCCTGGCAAAACCCATAATTATAGCAATGGGTGGGGTGAAATTTCTCCCTTCAGTTATAGTCCTCAGATTGCTCAGCTTCCTATTTATAGTGGTGGGAGCCAGCAATGTGGCCGGCCTCCAGATTCTACTTCCTTTCGGTAGAAGAAAGGAATTTATGAAGGCAACGATAGCAGCGGCCTTCTTGAACCTCCTTCTGGGGGGTCTCACCATTCCTTTCTGGAAGGAAGTTGGGGCAGCAATTTCCTTCCTTATTTCCGAGCTTTTAATCTTAGTCCTTATGGGCCGCTATGTCCTCAAGTTAAAGAACGATTTGTTATAATTTTCCGATGAGTTTCGATGTGATAATTGTAGGTTCGGGCTTTTCTGGAGCCACAATTGCCGAGAGATGTGCTTCTTCAGGAAAACGGGTTCTCGTTTTGGAGAAAAGGAGCCACATAGGGGGAAATTCTTATGACTACAGGGACGAAAGGGGCTTTTTGGTGCATAAATACGGCCCTCACATATTTCACACTTCCAACAGGGAAGTATGGAACTACCTTTCAAGATTCACGCGGTGGAGGGAATACCATCACCGCGTTATGGTTTACATAGATGGAAAGAAGGTCCCCCTCCCTTTTAATCTAAATTCCCTCAAGAGCCTGTTTCCACCCTCCCGGGCAACTCTTCTGGAAAGGAAACTTATTAAAAACTTCGGCTACGGCTCTCAAGTAAGCGTGCTTGAGCTGAAAAACTCCTCCGATGAGGACCTTCGCTCCTTAGGGGATTTCATTTACAGGAAAATCTACCTCAATTACACAATAAAGCAATGGGGCAGAAAACCTGAGGAAATCTCCCCCCAGGTTTTAGCCCGGGTCCCAGTTTCCATTTCAAATCAGGATGAATATTTTGAGGACGAATTTCAGGGAATACCAGAGGAAGGCTACACCGCCATATTCAAAAAAATGCTCTCTCACCCCAACATCAAGCTCCTGCTAAATACCGATGCCAAAAAACTTCTAACCCTGAACTTCAAAACAGGAAAGATAATCTTTCAGGGAAAGGAATTCAACGGTCCGGTGGTTTATACCGGTCCCATTGACGAGCTCTTCGACTACAAGCACGGCGAACTTCCTTACAGAACCCTCCGCTTTCAATGGGAGTATCATCCAGTTGAGAAATTTCAGGAGGTGGCGGTGGTAAATTACCCCAATGATTACCCTTTTACCAGGATAACAGAGTATAAACACCTAACCGGAGAAACCAGACCCGACACAGTAATAGCCAAGGAATTCCCTGTCCCATACCAAAAAGGAAAAGATATCCCCTACTATCCCGTGCTGTACCAAGACAGTCTTGAAAGGCTGAAAATGTATAAAAGGGAACTCCGGCAATTCTCCAATTTGTTCACATTGGGAAGGCTTGGAGAGTTCATTTACCTAAACATGGACGAAGCGGTGGAAAGAGCTCTCATGCTCTTCAGCAAAAAACTGAAATGAAGGGTTCGGTCTGTGCAGTGGTGGTCACTTACAATAGGAAGGAAATGTTGAAGGACTGCGTTGAAAGTCTTATGGCCCAGAGCGTTGCCCTGGAGGGAATCCTTGCGGTGGACAACGCCTCCAGCGATGGTACACCTTCTCTTTTGATGGAGATGGGGCTTTTGAAGAAACTGCCTCCTCAGGACCAGGAATACGAGGAGACGGCCATCCTTGCCAGGGGCAACGCTTTCATTTCCTTCCACTACCTACGGCTGCCTCACAACACCGGGGGAGCCGGAGGTTTTTATCAAGGAATGAAAAGGGCCTACGAACTTGGATACGAATGGATTTGGATAATGGACGACGATGTGGTGGTGGACAGGCGGGCTCTGGAGAAACTAAAGAAGAGCATTAAAGACAAACCCCTCATTTTGGCCTCCAGAGTAGTGAGCGACAACCAAAACCTTAACCCTGTTCATCGTGGCCACTTTGATAGAAGAAATTTTTTCCCAGGGCTTCAGAAGCCGCTGCCTTCAGATTTCAAAGGGTATATAGATTTTTCCTCCTTCGTGGGACTTATGGTAAACAGGAAGGTAATAGAAAAAATAGGCTACCCAAACCCTGACTTCTTCATATACAACGACGATGTAGAATACTCCCTGAGGATTTCAGAAATTGGAAAAATTCTCCTGGTCCCGGATAGCCTCATTGTGGATAGGAATGCCAAGAGGAAAGAAAATTTTCAGGAAAAAGGGCTGCTACTGTGGAAGGTTAAAAGGGTCCCTCTTTCCAACTACTGGAGAACCTACTACTCCCTGAGGAATTCTATTTACATAGGCAAAAAATATTCCAGGGGCAAGTTACTTTTCTACATAAGGTTTATGTGGCATCTCATAAAGAGCATACGCTCCCTTGTACTCATCCTTATACTGGACGACCACAAGAAGGATAGGTTAAAATTGAGATTTCTTCCTTACCTCCATGGCCTCAAAGGGAAACTTGGAAGGAGGGTTATTTATAAAGATGGAAAGCTCCTTTGGCTCTGATGTCCCCCAGGTGGCCATAGTTGTACTCAACTACAGAAGTTGGAAGGAAACGGTGGAATGCCTGGAATCTTTGCAGGCCCTCGATTATCCTAATTACACGGTAATAGTGGTGGACAACGGCTCCGGGGACGGCTCGGTGGAGAAGATCAAGCAATGGGCCGAGGGAAACCTTGAGGTAAGGAGCGAATATGTGGAATACAAACCGGAGTTAAAGCCTGTCTTCTATGTGGAATACGACAGGAGAACAGCCGAGGCCGGGGGAATCCCAGAGAAAGAGGAAGAACTTGAGAAATATCCCCCTTCCCGCCGTATGGTTATAATCCAGACGGGAAAGAACCTGGGCTTTTCCGGCGGAAACAATGTGGGGGCGAAATTCGCCTTTAAAAGGAAGTTTAATTACATTTTATTGCTCAACAACGACACCCTTATAATTGATAAAGATTTTTTATGGAAGCTTATTCAACCTCTTACGAAATTCCCAGAGGCAGGACTGGTGGGACCTAAAACAATTAATTTTTCAGGAGAATTTGACGGACCATACATTGAAGACAGTTTTATTGGAGAACTCTTTTGGATGTCTGTTAAAAATTTTGCCAGAAAGATTTTGGGGTGTCCTTCAGCATATATTGACATAAAAGCTTTATCTAAACCCTATCCCACAGAGGTTTATAAAATTTCGGGGGTGGCCCTCTTCCTTGAAGTTGAGTTCTTTGCTAAACTTGGCTTTCTGGACGAAAGGCTGTGGCTATCCAGCGAGGAAGCGGCCCTGGCCGAGGCCGTGAGGAAAACCGGCAAAAAGGTATTCTTTCAGCCTTTAACGCTACTTCTCCATAAAAAAGCAGCTTCTCCGAGAGATCAATCTTGGTATGTAATTAAGAAAAATGCCATAAAGCAAAGGGAGTTTTTCTTAAAGGAATACAAGGGGTATTCCGGTTTAAAATTTGCCCTGATAAAGCTTTTTAACAGATTAAGATTGTTATTATCTAAGCTTCATCATCAGGTGAGGCGGTTTTAAAATGAAAATGGCAATCATATCCTCCACCGATTATGTCTCCTGGCCCGTGGGGGGAATGCTCTACTTCTTGAGGGACCTTCTGCCTTACCTCTCCGAATACTTTGAAATAGAACTCTGGGGAGTTTCCACCGGGAGCTATTCCCACCCTGCCGTGACTATAAGGGGTAAAACTTTTCCTTTCTTCTCCTTCGGACGGGTTTCTCTATCACGCCGAAAACTGATTCCCAACCTGATAAGGGTAGTTTTATCCATACGGAAAAACAAGGAAAGGATTTTAGCGAGAGGCTATGAAGTTCTTTACTTTCACGGCATCCCATTGGAATTACCTTTTCTGATGAAAAAGCCAGAGGGAACGAAAATACTCTCCCATATCCATGGCCTGGGGAAAAATCCCTTAAGCAGACATCCTCTCGGGAAGGCTCTGGGTAAGGCTTACCGTGAATACAGGAAACGGGTCCTGGAGAAATCCGATCTGGCTTTTATCTCTTCCGACGGGGGGACTTACCGGAAGTTTTTAAAAAACCTACCACTAAAAGCTATGGGGAAAATCCACAGGCTACCTGGATTTGTGGAACCGGATTTATTTCATCCCATGAATAAAGAGAGAGTTAGACAGGAATTGGGGCTGGATGCGACTAAAACAATTTTCATATCCACCTTGAGATTATCCCCTGAAAAAGACCCTCTTTTTCTCATAGATGTTTTCAAGGAAACCATTAAAAAAGGAATCGATGCAAATCTCATCATTCTGGGGGATGGACCACTAAAGACCTCCTTACAACGAAAAATCCGTGAGGAAGGTCTGGAAGATTTAGTCCAAATAAAGGGCTTTGTTAAGAGGGAGCGGTTAAAATTCTGGCTCAGTTCAGCTGACATTTTTTTATTCTCCTCAAAAGAGGAAGGTTTTCCTTTAGCCTTAATAGAGGCTATGGCGTGCGGACTTCCGATAATTACTCCGCAGATTCAGGGCATAAGCGATATCGTAATATCCGGGAAAACCGGTTATATTGTAACTTACCGAAAACCAGAATTATTCGCTTCTTACATTGAAAAAGCCCTGGGAGAGTATGAACACTTAAGACTAAATTCTTTAAAAAGAGCACAGGAATTTACCCCGGATAAGGCAGCGAAAAAAATATGGGAGGCCTTTCAGACCCTATGAAATTGGATTTAGAAAAAATCACCAGGGATGTATTTTCCGAACTGGAAAAGAGAAAGATCAAGTACTGCATCTACAACGGCTACGAAGAACTGCCGGACCGGGTTGAGGGAGACCTGGATATAGCCATAGAAAAAAGAGCCTTTCCTTTCCTGGAGGGGATACTGGATTCGGTGGCAAAAAAACACGGGGCTGTCCTTCTCCATAAAATCTGGCACGATGTGGGTAAGGTGGCTTACATAATTTCTCCTTATGTTCTGGAAAGACCGGAGAGATTGCAACTTGATTTTATGTCTGAGTATTCACTAAGGGATTATGCCCGAAGGAATACCCCTTTCAGATATATCTTCTTTGAGGCAAAAGAACTCCTTGAAGAAAGACGCAGAAGAGACTACTATTTCATTCCCCCTCCACATCTTGAGTTCATGGTCAAACTCCTGAGAAGGATATTCAAGGAGGACTTCAAGGAAGAGAAATTCAACAGGATTTTCACCCTGTATGAGAAAGAACCAGATAAAGCCCGGACAATCCTCAGGTCCTTCTTCCCCCTATCATCAGGGAAAATTATTCAGGCATTGAAAGAAAAGGACCTTTCCTGGTTCAAGAACAACAGAGGAAAGTTGATAGGGGAACTGAAAAGATTCAGGAGGAAATCGTTCACCCCCACAAGACTCTGGGGATCGTTGAAAAGATTTTTAAATAGAATTTTCCACCCGGTGGGGATGACGGTGGCCTTTCTCGGGCCCGACGGAAGCGGAAAAAGCACTCTGGTTGAGAAAACCGCCGAGCTGCTTTCCCGGAGTTTTCATGGAACCAAAATTTTCTACTGGAGACCTGGTTTACTAAAGGAACCAGGGGTAGCCTTTGGTTTGAGGAAGGAGGTAAAAGGGGAAAACCCGGACCCTCACGGACACCCTCCAGAGCATCCTTTGAAATCTCTCTTCCGGTTTCTATATTACTTCCTTGACTTCACCCTGGGATATTGGATAAAGGTATGGCCCCTGAAGGTAAAGAAACACCTTTGCGTATTTGACCGTTATTACTACGATGTTCTGGTGGATCCCTTCAGGTATAACTTCTCCCTTCCCCGGTGGCTCCTTAAAGTCCCACTGAAGTTTATACCTGAGCCAGATCTCACCTTCGTAATAGATGTAGAGCCGGAAGTGGCAATTTTAAGGAAAAAAGAACTTCCCCTGGAGGAAATCAAAAGACAAAGGGAAGGGTTTAGAAAGGTGACTCTCAAGATTAAAAATGCTCAGATAATCCCCAACCAGGATTCTCTATCAGAAGCGTTGCGAAAAATTTCCACGATCATCATAAAAAACAAATCATGGAGGACATCCGGATGAAATGATGGGATTGGTGTATGCTGGAGCTGTAATAAGCGGCGGTTTTCTGCTTTTTCAGCTATATAGGATGATCAAACCCACCAAAGAACTTGATTTATTCCATTACTTGTGGCTCCTTCTTCTGGTCTCCACCTTCATTTTAAGAGGAAGAACAACCCTGCAATTGATGGAAAATCCCCTGGATTACGCCGGGCTTTTCAGGGTTTCCCTGGTTCTTTTTGTAGGGATATGGGGGGGGATGTATGTAATTTTAAGAGGACTCCCAAGTTTTTTGAATTACAGGCACCCATTTATACTCGCCCTCTTTCTCTACTCCATGATGGGAATGATATCGGCAATTTACTCACCTATTCCGAGGCTTTCCTTTTATAAAGCCGGTGAAGTCTTGATAGCTCTATTTCTCGTGGCCATCTTTGTGAAAAGAGGGACTTTAAATAAAATTAAAATGCTCTTTGACATAAATTATCTTATTCTATTTTTCTTTTTAGCCTCAGCGTGGTTCTGGATATTTGTGAAACCTGAGCATGCCATACAGAGACAAGGGGTCTTTAATTTTATAATAACTGGCTACTTTCCAAAGCAGGACGCAGACATGGTGAGCGTGAACGCAGCCCTCCTGGCCATGGGCGCTTACATAAGAATGAGGTTTTATAGTTATCGTAGAACTTTTTACAGACTTCTTTTTCTATTTGCCTTATTTACCCTCCTGGCGGGACAGGCGAGAACTTCCATCTTTGGGTTTCTGGTAGCGCTTCTCTATCTGTATTATATCCTGGGTGAGAAGGCAAAAATAATAGCAATGCTGTTCTTCATCGGTCTCAACTTCACCTATGAAAAAATATACAACTTTCTCTACCTTTACTTCTTAAAGGGTTCAAGGCTTGAGACAATTATGAGAATCGGGGGAAGGCTTAAGTGGTGGAAAGTAGCCTTCCCATATTTTCTCTCTTCTCCGTTCTGGGGTCATGGTTTTGCAGCTGGAGTAAGGGGAATTTTGCTCCATTATAATCCCCAAATTTTTTCTGCTCATAATTCCTTTCTCGAAATAGCTGTTAATGTAGGCATACTAGGTTTAATTCTCTTCCTCTGGGCTTACTTAGGTACTTTTATTACGCTAATCAAGCGCAGAGCCAAAATAAAGGCCCTTCTTAAGAAAAAACCCCTCTTCGCCTCCCTCGTGCTGGAGGGGATTTCATTGATGATCATACTTACCGCCAGGGCCTCAACTTCCTTTACTCAGGGAGAACACGGAACGGCTTTTCTTGTCTTTCTCTCAATAATGGCCATGGCCGAAAAAATAAGAAAAGGAGGAATGCTTTGGGAAAGATCCTCCTGATAGCCTATGCGTGCGAACCGGGGAAAGGTTCAGAACCTGCTGTGGGTTGGAACTGGGTTATGGAGATAGCGAAAAATTTTGAAACCTGGATTATTACAAGAAAAAGCAATCGTAAGGCTATAGAGGAGTACTTCTATAAAGGATTCCCCTCCAACCTCCATTTTGAATATGTGGACCTACCACGCTCTTTTCTATTCTGGAAAAAGGGGGAAATGTCCATAAGGCTTTATTACTTAATATGGCAGGTTCTGGCCTTCTTTAAGGGATTAAAATTACACAGAAAAGAAAAATTTGATATTGTGCATCACCTTACTTTCCTCGTAGATTGGTTACCCCCTCTTGCAGCCTTTTTGCCTGTTAATTTTGTATGGGGACCTGTAGGAGGAACTTCTCGTAAGCTATTAATCCCGTTTTTTAAAGAGTTTGGAGTTAAAAACAGTCTATATGAAATTCTCAGGTATTTCTATTTAAAACTATTTGTCCCCCTTAACCCTCTCATAATTCTCGCAAAAAAAAGGGCCCGATTCATTTTGAAAAGCATTCCAGATGAGAATCCTAATCCCAAAACACGAATAATTCCTGCTATAGGTATAAGCCCGGAAGAAATTCCCAACTGCGAAAGAAAATTTGAAAAATTCACAGTTTTTATAACGGGAAGAATGACCCATTGGAAAGGCTTTTTCTTGGCCATAAAAGCTTTCCATATTTTCGCTTCCAGACACAAAAACACTCAGATGTTGATAGGTGGAAAAGGCAAAGAATATTCAAAGCTCAAAAAAATGGTTAAAAATTTAGGCCTTCAAGACAGAATAAAATTCATAGGATATCTACCCTCCAGGGAGCAAGTTCTTAAACTAATGGGAAGCTCACATGTATTCATGCTTCCTACTCTAAGAGATGCCCCATTAGTCTCTTTCCTGGAGGCTATGGCTTGCGGAGTTCCTGTGCTTTGTGTGGATATACCGGCCCAGAGGACGGTAGTATGTGACGACTGTGGAATAAGGGTACCAATGGGACCTCCCAAAGATGTAATAAATAACCTGGCCAATGCCCTTGAAATTTTATATCTAAATCAGGAACTCCGGGACACGATGGGTAAAAAAGCAAGAGAAAGGGCCTTAAAAGAATTTTCCTGGGCAAAAAAGGGGGAATTCATAAAAGAACTTTATACGGAAATCCTTAGAAATGAAAATCCTTATAGTTCATAATTTTCACCGGCAGGGCTCGGCCAGCGGAGACGACGCAGTGGTGATGAGGGAGGCTAAGCTGTTGAAAAGCCACGGCCACGAAATAAAAATTTTCAAAAAGGAAAATACGGAAATATACAGCGCCTCCCCTCTAAAAAGAATGAGAATGGCGGTGGAAATACCCTGGTCCAGAACAAGCTACACTAAACTGAAAACGGAAATAGAGGATT
Source organism: Candidatus Aminicenantota bacterium (assembly GCA_026987025.1). Lineage (GTDB taxonomy): Bacteria > Acidobacteriota > Aminicenantia > S016-38 > S016-38 > JALSNJ01. The sequence continues at coordinate 34,752 of JALSNJ010000022.1, forward strand.
TCCAGCCCGATTTGGTTCACTTCCACAACTTCTTTCCCCTACTTTCGCCCTCAGTTTACTTAGCGGCCTACGATACGAGAAGGCCCCTGGTGCAATCTTTACACGACTACAGGTTCTTTTGCCCTGCCGCCTTCTTCTTCAGGAATGGGAAACTCTGCGAGGAGTGTCCGAAGAAGGGACTCCACCGCGCCGTCCTCCACCGGTGCCTGCGGGGTTCCCTCCCTCAGAGCCTTCTGGCGGCCATGGCCACAGCTAAGGCCAGGAAATTCCTTGATCTTATAACATCCTTCGTGGTTTTCTCCCCCTTCACTAAGAAAAAGCTACAGGAGCTGGGCATTGAAGGAAACCGCATATTCATCAAGCCCCATTTTCTCCTTCCCGGGGAAGTTCCTGACCCCGGAGAAAGGGGAAATTTCTTTCTCTTTGCCGGAAGGTTGGGGGAGGAAAAGGGGATCAGGATCCTGCTGGAAGCCTGGAAAGGCCTTGACCTGCCCCTGAGAATCGCAGGAAGCGGTCCCTTAGAGCCTTTGATGAAGGACCTTCCTCCCTCCATAACCTACTGCGGTTTCCTTGGAAGGGAAAAAATACTGAAGGAAATTTCCAGGGCCTATGCTCTCATCCTCCCTTCTCTTTGTTACGAAACCTTCGGCTTGACCATTATGGAAGCCATGGCCGCCGGGGTTCCGGTTCTGGCCTCTTCGGTGGGAGCGCCAGCAGACCTGGTTCACCCCGGAAAAACAGGCCTTCTCTTTGAAAGGGCCAATCCCCAGGACCTTAAGGAAAAGGTCCTCTGGCTCTGGGAGCATCCCACAGAAAGGGACAGGATGGGAAGGGAGGCCCGAAGGGAATTTGAAAGGAAGTTTACCGCCGAGAAAAATTACAAGGTGGTGATGAGAATCTATGCCGAGGCCATGGAGAGACATGAAAGGAGCTAAGATCGCCATCATCGGCTCCCGGGGAATACCGGCCCGCTACGGGGGCTTTGAAACCTTTGCTGAAAGATTAGCCCAGGGCCTGGCCCAGAGGGGATACAGGGTGGAGGTTTATTGCAAATCCTCCCTTAAGGACCTCCCTTATGAATTTGAAAACATTGAACGGGTCTTCCTCCATTGCCCCTCCCTTCGCTTCGCCGAAAAACTCTGTCTTAGCAATAAGGGCATTGTAAAGGCCCTCTTTAGGGGAAATGATGTACTGATTATTCTGGGGGTTTCCGGGGTTCCCATGGGCATTCTGGCCAGGGTAGCTGGCAGGAAGTTAATTCTCAATCCCGATGGGCTGGAATGGAAAAGGGGAAAGTGGAATTTCCTGGGACGCTGGCTTTTGAGGAGACTGGAAGCCTGGGGAGCAAAGTTTTCCCACGAACTGGTGGCCGACTCCCAGGCAATACAGGACTATTTGAGGGAGACTTACGGCAGAACTTCCACCTTCGTTCCATACGGGGTGGACCCACCGCCAGAGGATCCGAAGGCCTGGGAGACCCTAAGCCAAAGGTTTTCCCTCAAAGAATTCAATTACTTCTTAGCCGTGGGAAGGGATGTTCCGGAAAACAATCTTACCCTAATAGTGGAGGGATACCTTCGTGCTCAATGCGAGAAAAAGCTGGCAATAGTGAGCGACCTGGGTAAAACCTACGAGAATTTCCGGGGGAAGGAGAGGGTGATTTTCACGGGTCCCATTTACGAAAGGAATGAACTTTATGCCCTAAGGCTGCATGCCTTTGCCCACATACACGGACACAGCGTAGGTGGAACCAATCCTTCTCTCTTAGAGGCCATGGCCTGCGGGAATCCTGTGATAGCCTACGATGTGGTTTACAACAGGGAGGTGCTGGGAGGGGCCGGCCTTTATTTTTCCAATGCCGGGGAACTGGCTGAAAAGATGGAAATTTTAAAAAAGGAAGGGGAGAGAATAAGGGCGAAAGCCCTGGACTACTACCGGAGGGTCCTTAGAGAAAAGTACAACTGGGATGTGGTAGTGGAAGCCTACGCAAGGCTAATAGAAAAAATTTTCCCTTGAGGGTAAAATTGGAGCTATGAAAGGACTTATTCTCAGCGGTGGCAGGGGAACGAGGCTCAGGCCCCTTACATACTCGCTTCCGAAACAGCTGGTCTCCGTGGCCAACAAACCCATAATTCACTATGTAGTGGAAAACCTCCTGGAGGCCGGCATAGAGGAGATGGGGGTTATAATATCCCCTGAAACCGGTCAGCAGGTAAGGAAAAGCCTTTTGGATGCTGGATTTCAAAGGGCCCGGTTCACCTTCATCCTTCAGGAAAAGCCCCTGGGCCTTGCCCACGCAGTGAAGACGGCTAAGGATTTTCTGGGAAACGAAAACTTCGTCATGTATCTCGGAGACAACCTCATAGGCTCAGGCATAAAGGACTTCGTGGAGGAATTCAAAAGAACGGCTCCAGCTGCCCTCATTCTCCTTAAAGAGGTGGAGGACCCCCGCCTATTTGGGGTGGCGGAACTGGGTGAGGGAGGTAAGATAGTGCGCCTGGTGGAAAAGCCGGAGTCCCCCCCTTCCAATCTGGCCCTGGTGGGAGTTTACATCTTCTCCCCCCAGGTCCACCTGGCAGTGGAAAGAATAAGGCCTTCCTGGAGGGGGGAGCTGGAGATAACCGACGCCATACAAGAACTCATAAATATGGGCCTGGAGGTAAGGGCCCATATCCTTCAAAGGTGGTGGCTGGACACCGGAAAAAAGGACGACATGCTGGAGGCAAACAGGGTGGTGCTGGACGAAATCAGGAAAACGAGGATTTCAGGAGAGGTTGACGAAAATTCCACGATAAACGGCAGGGTGGTGGTGGAGGAAGGAGCAAGGATAATTGGCAGCAAAATAAGGGGACCGGCCATTATCGGGAAAAGAACTGTGGTGGAAAACTCCTTCATAGGACCCTATACCAGCATAGGAGAAGGATGCCTTATAAAGAACTCCTGCGTGGAGTATTCGGTGATTCTGCCTGAGACCGAGGTCATTGATATAGAAAGGATGGAAGAATCTCTGGTGGGAAGGAGAGCAATTATAAAGAAAGGCTCCGGAGTAAACAGAGCCTTGAAGGTGATGATAGGGGACGACTCCAGCCTTGAGATATGAGGTGAGCCATGGCAAAATTTAAGTTTTTACGCCTGGAAATTCCGGACCTCATACTTGTAGAACCCACGGTTTTTGAGGACCAGCGGGGCTTTTTCATGGAGGCTTATAATAAAGGGGAATTTGAAAAGGCGGGGATAGATAAGAACTTCGTTCAGGACAACCATTCCAGGTCCGAAAAGGGTGTCCTTAGGGGACTTCACTATCAACTGCGGGAAAAGGCCCAGGCAAAACTAATAAGGGTTGTAAGGGGTGAGATCTTCGATGTGGCGGTAGATATCCGGAAGGGTTCCCCTTATTTTGGGAAATGGGTTGGGGTCCGCCTATCCGAAGAAAACAGGCTCATGCTATATATTCCCGAAGGCTTTGCCCACGGATTTGTGGTAATCTCCGATGTGGCGGAAGTGCTTTACAAGGCATCGGACTTTTATTCCCCGGCCCACGAAAGGGGGCTCATCTGGAACGACCCTCAAATTGGGATACGCTGGCCGGTGAGCAACCCAATTTTATCGGAAAAGGATAGCAGGTGGCCTCCCCTGAAGGAGGCGGAAATAGACTTTATCTTTCCCTCCGGAGAGGGATGACCCAGGAAAGGGGAATTTCTCTGAAATAGCCCATCAGGGAGAAAAAGAGAATCCCTAAGGCGAAACTCACGAGCACCACCAGAAACCTCAGGAGTCCGTCCACGAAGTTAAGGGCAACGCCTATGGCAGAAAAAACCGCGGATATCCCCACCAGAGTGAAGGAGGCATGTCTGTGGGATTTCAGCCTTCTCAGCAGTCTATGGTGTATGTGGTCGTTGTCTGCATTAAAAAGAGGTTCGCCGTTCCTTGCCCTTCTCCATATAGCCATCAGGGTATCAAAAATAGGAATGAAAAGAATTATAACTGCCACCGAAAGGGATACGGAGAGATTCGCCTTTTGAGAGCTTTTCAGGGTGAGGGTGGAAAGAATGAGCCCTATGGTTAAACTTCCACTGTCGCCCATGAAAATCTTGGCCGGATTCAAGTTGTAAGGCAGGAAACCGAGGATGGCCCCTATGAGGCCGGCCACCACCGCAGCGAAGGAAAACCGCCCCTGGATGATAAAAAGAATAAGGAGGGAAATGGAAGCAAAGAGGGCTATTCCTGCGGCAAGACCATCCAGGCCATCTATTATGTTTATGGCGTTCATCACTCCCACAATCCAGAGCAGAGTGATTAAAGGAGCCAGAATTCCCAGCTTTACAGCACCTCCCCATGGAAGGGACAACCTTTCTATTCTAAATCCGAAAAAGTAAAGAAGGAGGGCCACCGCGAATTCCACCGGAAACTTCTGATAGGCATTGAGTCCTTTAAGGTCGTCCACAAGGCCGAGGCTAAAGATCGCCATAATGGAGAAAAGGTAAACTGCAAAGACGGTTAGATTGTGGGGCCGGGAGAATACAATTTTATGAAAGAAGACCTCTCCAATTAAAATTCCGGAAAACAGGCTTAAAAATATGGCAACCCCTCCTATGCGGGGAACTTTTCTGCTGTGGATCTTCCTTTCCTCCACCCTGTCAAAAATGCCGAACCTATAGGCCAACCTCAGGGAAGCAAGGGTAAAAAGAAAACTGAGAGCCGCCGTAAGAATAAAGAAAACAGCGAGAAATTCCAGCCTTACCTCAACCATTATCCCTCATTTCTTTCCACCTATAACCATCTATAACCGCTTTTCCTTCATCGTCTTCCGTAAACGAAAATTTCCTTAAGGAGGATTTTACTAAAATAAAAAGAACAATCCAAATCGCTCTTTGCATTGCAGGCGGCTCTAATTAGCAATCTAATTGGGGACAGACCCTTTTTCAATTTTCCTCAGAAATTCCCCTTCCTCCTCTCAAAACATAACCCACTGCCGGAAAACTTCCCCCAGGAAAACCCAAACTCCCCTCTAAATCCTCCCGCCTTCCCCTCCTTAAGCACCCCCGGGGAAAGCTCCTCCAGGGAAAAGACAGTCCTCCCCTCCCTTACAGAAGCCAAACTCTCCTCTTTCCCTACGCTAAGACGAAACCTCCAGCCTCTGCCCTTCGCCTTCGCCTTCGGGGAAGCCGCCTTAAAATCTCCTCTACAAAAAGAACGCTCCCGTAAACCAACCCCTCACACCTGTATGTAAGAACCTGAGCCACAATTCCCCTCTGATCCTCCTCCACCCTCCCCTTGCCCTCCCTCTCTATTCTCCCCACCTCCTCTAAAAGCTTCCCGTACCCGCCGAGTCCTATTCCAAAGGTATCCTCCAGGGACATAAGCCAGTCTCCAGATGAAGCTCTCCTTTCAGCATAGCTCACCCACCGGTACCCGCTTACGCTCTTTGTAAGGCCAGCACGAACCGCATTAAGCTCTATGTATAAGCTCACAGCCAGGGCCGCCTCCCCATCAACTAATATGCTCTTGAATCTATCGTAAAACACATGACCTCGCCTCCTGTGAAGAAGGTTATACCTCTGGGAAAAGCGCTGGTTGAGTTCCTTCATGAAATGGGATATATCCGAGAGGCGTCTCCTCCAGTAGGTGCCGCTTCGGGAAAAAACTACCCCAGGGGAGTAAAGGCGAAGGGCCCTTTCTACAGCCTCGGCCTCGCCGAGGCCCTCTTCTCCTTCGCTCAGGACTAAAAGGTGAAAGTGGTTTCCCAAAAGGGCGTA
>JALSNJ010000023.1 GCA_026987025.1 Candidatus Aminicenantota bacterium
GGGGGGGGGAGGGGGATTTGTATATCCCCATTATGCAGACTGCTGGGCACTTCAACTGGCAGGAATCCAGGGGAGGTCTCTGAACCTGGAGCTGGACGACTGCCCAGGGGGAAGGAACATGTCTAAGGTAAAGGACCTGGTGGCCAGGGCCAAAAGCCTGGCCCATTTACCTTAAAGGTTTGACTTTGGAGAGATTTTGGGTTAAATTTTCCCCTCATGGAAAAGGAAAGGAATTACAGATGGATTTTTGACCTCCTCCTTCTTCTGGCCTTCCTTTACCTTTTCTTCGTTTCCGTTGAACTCATAGGAGAAGGCTTTAAGTTTCTGGGCAAGGGCTTTGCCAGGAGCCTCTTTCGGGTGACCTCCAATCCCTTGGTAGGGTTGGTCATAGGAATACTGGCCACCTCCATAGTTCAGAGTTCCTCCACCACTACCTCCACTGTGGTGGGAATGGTGGCAGGGGGGGTCCTGAACATACGCCATGCTATTCCTATAATAATGGGGGCCAACATAGGAACCACCATAACCAATACCATAGTTTCCTTGGCCCACATAACCAGAAGGGAGGAGTTCCGAAAGGCCTTTGCCGGAGCCACCATGCACGACTTCTTCAATCTGCTCTCGGTTTCCGTGCTTCTTCCCCTGGAGGTTATATTTCACCCCTTGGAAAAAGGTGCAATCCTTCTTACCGAGGGCTTCAAAGGTATAGGGGGAATGAAGGCCATAAGCCCGCTAAAGGCCATTGTAAAGCCCGCAGTGGAGCTCCTGATGGAGGCCTTCAAGGCCCTTCACCTTTCCAAGGGCCTTACCTTCGTCTTGGTGGAAGTCTTTGCCCTGGCAGCCCTTATAATTTCCCTTAAATTCATGGTGGACATATTGAAGGGCATTTTCCTTCAGAAGATAGAAGGGTTCTTTGATGCCTACATTTTCAGAAACACCGGGCTGGCTTTGTTCTGGGGTTTCTTCATCACCGCCATCGTCCAGTCCAGCTCCATGACCACCTCTTTGCTTATACCCCTGATAGCCGGAGGGATTGTTACCTTAGAGGCTGCCTTTCCCTTCACCCTGGGAGCCAATATTGGAACCACCTTCACGGCCATAATGGCGTCCTTCGCCACCCACAACCCGGCAGCCATCACCGTGGCCTTTACCCATCTGCTTTTTAATCTTTCAGGAACCGCGATTTTCCTTCCGCTGAAGAGGCTGCCCATAGGAATGGCCAGGCTTCTGGCCGAGGTAGCCCACAAAAACAGGTGGGTTGCCTTAGTTTATGTTCTGGTGGTTTTCTTTCTTATACCCCTTGGTATAATATTCCTTTAAGGAGGGCTTATGTTCAGGAAATTCTTGGAGATGCTCAGAAAAGGGGACCTGATGACCCAGGCCCTGGAGGATTCCTACAAAATGTTTGAGGAAAGCGTAAGCCTGTTTGAGACCGTAACCGAGGCTTTCTTCGGGAAGGAGTATCCCCAGGGCTTTGATGTTTACAGTGAGGATAGGAGACTGAACAATATGGAAAGGGGGATAAGGAGAAAAATACTGGAGCACCTCTCCATAAATCCCCGCCAGGACATAGTGGGGGCTCTGGTGCTCACCACCGTTATAGTCCACATGGAAAGGATAGGGGATTATTCCAAAAACATCCACGAGCTGGCCGCCAAGAAAAATTACACCACCGATTGCAAGTATTACAATCGCTCCGAGGTTCTGGCCCGCAAGCTCATTCCCACATGCCGCAGGGCGGTGGAGATTTACAGGAAGGGAGGGGCCGAGGAGGCCAAGTTGCTCATAGAGGAGCTTCACGACTTAAAACAGGAGTTTGACAGAAACATTGACGAGATAATGGAAGAGAAAGAAATTACTGTAAAGAACGCCATTATCTTCTCCTTGCTTTTCAGATACCTGAAAAGGGTTACTGCCCACACCATGGATATTCTCACATCGGTATGGCAGCCCTTTGACCTTATAGACTTCTTCAGGGAGGAGTCCCCCGGCGAGTGAGGGCCTTTAAGATTGAGGAGGTTCTAAAGAAGAGGTGGGGAGGCCTTGTGCTGGTGGTGGAGGAGGTAAAGAACCCCCATAATATATCCGCCATTTTGAGAACCGCCGACGCTGCCGGCCTTCAGCATGTATGCATAATAGACCCCTTGGGGGAGGGTTTCCATGTGAACGAGGCAATTTCCACCGGAGCGGAGAAATGGCTTACCGTAGAAAAGCATTACTCCGCAAAGCTTTGTTTTGAGTCCCTGAGGGAGAAGGGCTTTCGCATTGCTGCCACGGCCCTGGAGGGAGCCCCTACCCCCATTTACCAGTACGACTTTACCCGCAGGGTGGCGGTGGTTCTGGGCAACGAAAAGAGGGGGGTTAGAAAGAGCACGCTGGAAATGGCGGACGATAGGATAATTATCCCCATGAGGGGTATGGTCCAGAGCCTTAATGTATCGGTGGCTGCGGGCATTATCCTTTTTGAAGCCATGAGGCAGCGCCTTGCCTCAGGGTTGAAGGACCCATTGCCAGAGGAAGAGGTAGAGGAGCTTCTAAGGAGGTGGAAATGAAGATCTGCGGGTTTACCATAGTGAGAAACGGGGTTAAATTTGATTATCCCTTTGTGGAATCTTTAATGTCCCTGCTCCCCATAGTGGACAGGCTGGTGGTGAATTATGGAAAAAGCGAGGACAATACCCTGGAGGTCTTGAGGAGCATCGCAGACCCCAGGCTGGAGATAGTGGAAAGGGAATGGGATATGAGCATGAGGGAGGGGGGCAGACTCCTCTCCTTTGAGACCAATAAAGCCCTGGAGCGGTGCCGGGGAGATTGGGGGTTTTACCTTCAGGCGGATGAGGTTCTTCATCCTGAGGAATACGAGCTAATTCTGACCGACCTGCAAAGGGCGGAAAAAATGGGTCTGGAGGCGGTTTCCTTTCGCTACATCCATTTTGAAGCCACCTATGACCTTTACAACCCCTTCAGGTACAGACGAGAAATAAGGGCTGTAAAGCTGGGAAGGGGAATAATATCATGGGGAGATGCGGCCACCTTCAGAAAGGAGGATGGGTCCAGGCCCAGGACCCTGAGGTCCAGGGCCCATATATATCACTACGGATGGGTTAAGAGCCCGGAGGTTATGCTGGAAAAGAGAAGGGAATTTGAGAAGCTTTATCACGATGATTCCTATGTGGAGAAGAAGTACAGGGAGAAGCTAAGGTATGAGTTTCCCAACCTGCCCGTTTTGAGAAGATTTAAGGGCACACATCCTCCGGTAATGGAGGAAAGGATAAGGAAGTCCAACTGGAAAATAGAAATGCCCGGGCTTCGCCTTCCTATCTTTCTTCATCCCAGGACCTATTACATTCTCCTTCACAAATGGGGGATTTTGAAGGGAGACTGGTCCTGAGAAGGCGGAAACCTTCCCTCTCCAGCTCCCGGTCCCTCCATTTGATGTAGTTTTTCCTCCCGGTGCCGAAGCGGTCCAGGGTGAATTTTTTAAGGCTCAGGAGCTTTCCCGCCAGGCCCCTGGCGAAATCCTCGTCTATTCCCAGTTTCTCGGCCCTTTGTAGGGTTTCCCGGGGGATTTTCTTTACCAGAAGCCCATACCTTCTTACCACCAGCCTGGAGGCGGTTATCTCCCGGGCTGCCTCCTCCAGGGAGGTCTTTTTCGGGATAAGCCCCATTTCTCTGGCCCATTTTACCTCCAAAAGGGTTACGGGGCCCAAGGAGGATGTGGCTATGATGGTTTCCTCCAGGAGGAATAGGATAAGGGTCAGTAGCTTCATAGTATTTCTCCCAGGGAGATGAAGAATTTTATCCTGCCCCCATAAGAGGGCCTGGGATTATAACCGGCCTCCAGCCTTATGGGGCCGAAGGGGGTGATATATCTGAGGCCTACCCCCACGGCGTTTTCCCAGCTTTTCAGGGATAGTTCGTGCATGAACCTCGTAACCTCGCCGCCGTCGTAGAAAAATATAAGCGAAAAATCCGAGAGGAGTTTTATTCTGTATTCAAGGTTAACTATGGCCAGCCCCATTCCTCCTAAGGGCATTCCCGTGGCCGGGCTGGTGGGGGATAGCCTGTCAAGGCTCTCTCCCCTGAAGCTCATGGGGCCTCCAGCGAAGAACCTTTCGCTTATGGGGAGGTTCCCCTTGGCCAGGCCCAGTTTAGCCCCGGCCGCAAAAAGGTTTCCCCTGAGCGGTTTGAAAATCTGGAGGTGAAAATAGGTCTTGGCTCCGTCCACGCTGGTCCCCAGAACGGAGAAGTATTTTTCTAAGGAGGCGGAGAAAAACCATCCCCTGGAAGGGTTTATAGGGTCGTCCCTCCTGTCCAGGGCATAGGAATAGGTCAGGGAGGTTATGTAGGAGGGGAAAAATTCCCTGTCCACCTCCGATGGGGGAACCAGAAGGTCAAAGAGTTCAACCCTGCTTATCCTGAGCGAGACCTGGTCCCAGCCTTCTTCCCTTTCCCTGAAAAGTGAAAGGAAGAGGGAGGAAGTTTCGTAACTGTAGCTCACCATATTTCCCCTTTCGTAAACAGCGGTGGAGCGGAAATCCCAGTCCGATACCAGGCGGGGGGTTTCCGAGGTCAATCCCACCACCCTCTGACTACCTCCCAGAAGCATGCTGGCGTTTATGAACATGGGGGCCACCAGAAGGTTTCTGGCCGAAAGCTCCAGAGAAAGTCTTGGTCCTCCCCTGCTTTCCCATCCCACTCCGAAGGAGTAAAGGTAGGAGGGGAGTTGCTCCGCCCTTACTATCAGGTCCATGTGGCGGCTGTCCCATATGTTTTCCCGAATCTCCAGGCGGGTGAAAAGCCCCATGACCTCCAGCTTTAGCCTCCCCTCGTCTTCCAGAAGACCGTTCACCGGCTGGCCTTCTTTGAAGGGCAGGAGTTTTTTTATAACCCTTTTCCCCCTGGCGGTGGCTGAACCCAGAATTACAAAGAGGGATAGAGAAGGTCTTACGCCTTCCCTTATGCTGAACTGCACATCCGCCCGGTTTCCCCTGAAGACGGTTTTGTAGGAAACCTCAAACTTCCTGAAACCTTTTTCTAAGTAAAGGTTTCTTATCCTCTGGGCGGCCTGGTAAACGAAAAGATTGTAGTAGGGCATTCCCTGCTTTAGACCACAAACCCCGGAGATTTCCTTTAAACTTATTCTTTCGTTTCCGCGGAAGGTGAGTTTTCCTATGAGGAATCTTTTCCCCTCATTAATTTTTATAACAACCCCTTCCCGGTGAACCTCCCAGTTTATGGACACATCCCTGAAGCCTTCCCTTAAGTATTTTTCCCTGAGGTCCACCAGGCTCTCCCGTAGCCTTTCCAGGTTTATCCCTTGAAAGAGTCCTGGCTTTCCCCTCAGGGTTTTTAGGATCTCTTCCTTAGAGAAATGCTGGTTTCCCTCCACCAGAATTTTTCTTCCCTCCAATTTACCCAACCCCTCCAGCCTGTAGACCACCTCCACTAAGTCCGGATATTCGTTGACCTCTGCGGATATGTTTTTCACATACATTCCTTTCCGGAGAAGATATTCCTTCAGGGCAGTCTTTCCTTCGTAAAGGGACCACTCCTTGGAGTAGTTCTTTGACCAATAGGGAAGAAGCACCCTGGCCGGTACCGGGGCTCCCCGAATTTTTATGGAAAATTTTTTCCCTTTGCTTATCGTTATATTAATTTCCACACCATCTCTATGGACCTTTTCCTGCCGGTCCAGCCTGGCCCTGAGGAAACCCCTTTTTTTAAGGCTTTCCATAGCCCTTTTCAGGGCCTGCTGTAACTTTTTTCTGGAGTAAAATTCCCCGCAGGAAAGGCCGTAAAACTTCCTTACGGGTTTTAAGTTCACCGATATGGACTTTATTTTGAACCTGGGTCCTGGATTGAAATAGAGGAACAGGGAGGAATCCTTCACTTCGTAAGTTAATTTTGCAAGAAAATAACCGTTTTCCCTCAGGTATTTTTTCTGTCTTTTTATCTCCCGGATTATGTCTTCGGATTCCAGATAATCTCCCTTCCTTATGTAAAGGAAGGAAGGGTAGTGATATTTTACAGGGTTGACCACGACGATGTTCTTCAGGACTTTTTTGGGGAAGGCTTTAAACTCCAGTATTATTCCCTTCTTTCCCCTTCTTTTTTCCACGGTAATGTTCCTGAATATCCCGGTGGCGTAGGCTCTTTTTACCGAGAGGTAAACCTTCCAGGGGGAAAAGGGCTCCCCCTCCTTTATCAGTAGAAAGGGCCTCAATTCTCTCCCCGCCTTTATCCTTTCTACCCTTGTTTCAGCGGATAGAAGGGTAGTAAATAATGTCAAGTATATAATTGTCCGTTTCATCCTTCGTCAAAACCAAGGAAACGCTGGGATTTATTTTAAATTCAAGAATTATTATCCCCTTTTTTGAGCCGGAAAGGTCCGTGGAATAAACCACGGTGAGCTTCTCACCTACCCGTTTCTCTGCGGTAAGGCGGGCAGAGGTGAGGGAAGTGCCCCTCACAAGGTTAGGGCTTATGGATAGGCGGGAAAGGCCCAGAAAGGACCTGGCCCTCTTTCCTATTCTCGTGGATAAAACCTGGGATATCAGGGAGGAAGAGGTGATCTGGGCGGAGAATCCCTTGGATATTCCCCTCCTGAAGCTTTCCCCCAGAGCCAGGAGGCTGAAGAGCTCGTGGGTGGGCAATGGGGGAGAGCTGGAAAGGGAGACATGTAGGTGAGATAAGAGCCCCTGGATTTTCATGTTTACCCTATAGTGTTTTATCAGGGCTTCTGCCTCCACATCTATGTAGGGGTCAAACTCCAGGCCAGGGCTCAGGTATATCTTTCCTTCCTTAACCGTAAACCTCCTCTCGCTTACCCAGATAAACCCTTCGCTCAGTTTCACTATTCCGCTCATCATGGGTTCAACCACCGGGCCCATCAGGGTTATGTCAGGGAAAAGGATAAGGTTACCCCAGGAGTTCTTAAGCCTTATACCTTCCTTGGAGGTTATGTTCAATCGGAGAAATATGCGGTTTATCCAGGGGGGTAGGGGACCGGCGGGCCTGGAGGAAAACTCTAAGGGTTGTTCAAACTCCCTTTCCCATTTTCCGGAATTGAGAATAAGGTCTCCCCCTATATTTATCCTTTCGCCCTTGCTTCTCAGGTAAAGGCTGGCAGAGCCCTTTGCCTCCACGCCTCTGAAGGGGTAAAGTTCGCAGTCCTTGAGAGAAAAGGTAGCATCTATTTTTAAAGGGGAAGAAAACTCCACCCTTCCCTCTCCCCTTACCCTTCCTCCTCCCAGGCTCCCCCTCAGGATTTTAAAGTTGAGCTTCCTGCCCTGGAGCTCGGCCATGAGGGCGAAGTTTTCCACAGGCTGAGGATAGGAAAGGAGGGTGAGAACAGGTCCCTTCCCTTCCATTTTCAGTTTATAGTTGAAATTCTTTTCCCTCCACGAAAAATTCCCGTTCAGAGTTAATTCCATCTGGCTCCCGGCCCATGGAAGAAGTTCCCCGGCCCTGGGACAGTTTCCGGACATGCTCCCTTCTATTGTTTCCTTCCCTTTTCCTTCAAGGGTCATTTTGCATGAGGCCTTGCCCTGCAGGGAGGCGCTGGCAAACACCCTTTGTTCCCCTTCCGGGGAGATGTGATAAGTTCCCGCCAATGCAAGACTTCCCTTTTCGTCCCCGGGATATCCGAACCTTTCCACCCTCACGGAAAGGGTGGTGTTGACCTCTTCCCCGCGGCTCTGGCTGATTATGCTGGCGAAGCCCGTTCCGGTAAGGCTATCGCTAAGGGCCCCAACCTGGAAGCCCTCCACGGAAATTCTGAGTCGGGAACTTTCCGGTCCTGACCTCACCGTTCCCCTGAAAATCCCCCTGTAGATTTTCCCGTAAAAATCCGCGCTGAAGTCTTCCCCCTCCAGGGTGTAATTACCCTTCCCGGAAAAGGGAAAAAGGCCGAAAACCTTCCCGCGGATCAGTTCCGCCCTTCCCTCTATTACAGGGATTTTTCCCTTTAACCTGAGCTCGCCCCAGGTCTTTACCTTTCCTGTGATTTCGGTCTCCACATCCGCCGCTCTGAGGAGATCTTCCATCATGGCCCATCCCGAAAAACCTATCTTCAGCCTTTCCCCGGGCCCTTCTCCTCTGAAATTTCCTTCTCCCCGGCTCCATCTAAACCCTCCTTCCACTTTGAAATTACGGGAACTGTCCTGCCACCGTATTCGGAGGTTTTTAAGAAAGTAATTGTAAGCCCTGCCCTTCTGAAGTAGAAATTCTCCGCTCCCCCGGTATTGTTTCCCTGAAAAAGTATAGTTCAGGTTCAGGTGTGCAGTTCCCTCTACGGCGGGCTGGAAAAGCTCATCCCCTACGAAGTATTTATAGACCCTTCCAGCTTCCTTCACGAAGAGGGAGGCGTCCCTGGTGAAAGCGTTTATTTTCAGCGCCGCCCGGGTTCCTTCCTGTCTATATTCAAAATTTAAAATTTGCCCCTCAAAGGAAAGTTCCGATGCAGAGATGTGAAGCGCATTTTTTCCGTAGTCAAGGACAATTTTTCCTGCATCTTTCTGGGCCAGGGCCAGCTTTATTGTCCTGCCCCTCCACCTTCCCTCGCCGTGGAAGTTTAAATCGGGTTTAAGGGGAAAGCCCAGAATATCGGCTAAAAGCCTCCACCTCAGGGAGGCCACCCTGAACTTCTCCCCCTTTCCAAGGATGAGGTCTCCTTCCGGCGTTTCTATTTTCCAGGAAAGTTCCTTTCCACTTCTCAACTGGAAGGACACCTTCTTCAACCTTCCTTTGTATATTCTGAGGTTCCTCCCCTCCCCGTAAACCTCTAAAATTCCCTCCTTAATACTTCCCCGTCCCCTGAGACTTCCACTTGTCCAGGGGACCACCTTTCCCGGCTCCGCCGAGAAGCTGAAGGTGAGAAGCTGTCCCCTTTCCCTCGCCCTTAGCCTTAACCCTCTGGCATTAAACTCCGCCTCCTTTATTTTTCCCTCTTCAGATAGGATGAGAAGGAGAAGGCCCTCCAGCTTTATTCCCTTCCAGCCGAGCTTTGCTTTGCCCGAGCTGAGCTTCAAGGTCCCTTCCGTGTAATTCAATGTGGAGGCCTCGGATAAAAGGGTGAAGTCCCCGACGCTGGCCTTTATTTTTACATTCTTCAACTCTGCGTACCGAAGCAACGGGGGTATTTTGAGCCTGGAGGTTCCTTCTTTTCCGGTTAAAAGAAGCTCTCCGTCCTTTCCCACCACATTTATAAATAGCCTGGGGAATGCCGGGATGATGATAAAATTCAGCTCTTTGAAGCTGAAGTTTTTTCCCCGATAGTCCAGGACCCTTATGCGGGAAAACCCTTCCTCAGCGTAGGCAAATGTGCCGGCCTGGCTTAGAGCTCCGGTTATTTCCAGAAAGAAAAAATGCCTCAAACCCAGGGGGACCAACAACAGGGTCAGGAGAAGGAGAAGGGTCCCCGGGAGTTTTCTCATTTTTTCATCTTTTCCCAGTCCCTGAGGAACCTCTCAAGACCTATGTCCGTCAGGGGATGGTTTATCAATTTCTTGAGAACTTCGTAGGGAACTGTGGCTATGTGAGCTCCCAGTAAAGCTGCCTCCAGCACATGCATGGGGTGGCGAACGGAGGCCACAATTACCTCCGATTTAAAACCGTAATTTTCCACTATGGTGAGTATATCCTCCACCAGCCGCATTCCGTAGGAACTTATGTCGTCAAGCCTCCCTATGAAGGGGCTCAGGTACCTGGCTCCTGCCTTGGCTGCCAGAAGGGCCTGGGCAGGGGAGAAGATCAGGGTGACATTTACCGGAATTCCCATGTCGGAAAGGGCTTTGGTGGCCTTCAAACCGTCTTCGGTTATGGGGATTTTTACAACCACATTTTCCCCGTAACTCCGAAGTCTCCTGGCCTCCTCCACCATCTCCTTCCACCGGGTGGATACCACCTCTAAGGACACGGGACCTTTAACAACTTCAAGGATTTCCCTTATAACCGTTTCAAAGTCCTTCCCCTCCCTGGAGACCAGGGTGGGATTGGTGGTTACCCCGTCTAAAATTCCCCAGCTGGCCGCTTCCTTTATTTTCTGGATGTTGGCGGTGTCAAGGAATATCTTCATGGGTTCCCTCCTTTATTATGAGATTTGATAGGGTTCCTATTCCCTCTATCTGAACATCCACCCTATCGCCTGGCTTTGTTTTCCCTGCTCCTTCAGGGGTCCCCAGGCAAACCAGGTCCCCTGGCTCCAGGGTCATTACCCTTGAAAGATACCAGAGGACGGCGGAGGGTGTAAACCTCATCCTGGAGGTGCTGGCAGCCTGGCGGAGCTTTGCGTTTACGAAGGTTTTGAGCTTAAAATTTTTCTCCCCCCAGGTTCTCAGAAGGCAGGGTCCTGCAGGGGTGAAGGTGTCGTAGGCCTTGGCCCTGGCGCTTCGGGGGTGAAGCCCGGGAAAAACCGCGGTTATATCGTTCACCGCTGTGAAACCGAAGATGAATTTTTCCGCCTCCTCAGCCTTTACCTTCCTGGCCCTTTTTCCCACCACCATGGCCAGCTCTCCCTGGAATATGAGGGCCTCTGCCTCCGGGGGAAAAAGCACCGGCTTCAGGTGGCCTGTTAAAGAGGAGGGGGGCTTGAAGAAAAAAACCGGTTCCTGAGGAAGTTTTATCCCCCTTTCCTTTGCCAGGGAAGGGAAGTTGTAGGCCAGGCATATAATTTTTGAAGGCTCCACCGGGGGGAGGACCTCCACCTCCGCCAAGGAGAAGGTCCTCTGGCCCTCCTCAGGGCCTTCAAAGATGTTTCCCCTCAGTTCCCGAAGGATTTTTCCCTCCAGCGCACCGTAAAAGATTTCCCCGCGGGCTCTGAAACGGAATATCCTCATTGTACCTCCACCTCCGCCTCAGGTGAGGGTTCGCTTCTGTTTCCCGCCCTGTCCACCGCCACCACCCTGTAGGTGTGCTTTCCTTTTTCCACCTTCCTATCCCAGTAATCGGTGCCTTTTACCAGGGGGGAGGCCTCCCTTCCGTCCCTTATAATTATATATCCTTCCACATCGGGGGAAGGGCTTTTTTCCCACTGGAGGAAAACATCCTTCCCTGAGACCAGGGCTTCCAGCTTCGGGGGAGGGGAGGGGGCTATGGTGTCCCTGTAAACTATCTTTAACTGAGATGATTTTTCGCTCATGATGAGGGGAGGCGATGTTCTCAAAAGGGAACATACCCTGTACCTGTATTCTTTCCCGCTCTGAAGTTTGGAGTCCAGATAGAAGGGGGTGAATATGGGTTTGCTCCTCCTGCCGTTTTTGAATACCACATAGCCAACGGGAACCACTTTCCTCCCCTTCTCGTCCCTTTCCTGGGGCCTCCAGGAAAGAAGAATTCCCTCCTCCCTTATCTCGTATTTAAGGTTCTGGGGAGGGAGGGGAGGATACCTTGGGACGAAGAATTTTGTTTTTATAAGGGCCTTTTTAGCTTTCCTGGCCTTTATTTCCAGTATTAGCCTCACCCTTTGCTCCATGAAATTGGCAGGGATCCTCACCGAAATTTTTTTCGCCGGCTTTCCCTTCCAGAGGAGCATTTTCGCCTTTTTTCCGGCCATCCATATTTTTATTCGCCTGTAGAAAATTTTTTCTCCCCCGGAGGTTTTTTCCGCAAGGCCAGGAAGGAGCACCAGGTTCCTCCCCATCTGCCAGAACCTCAAGGAGGGTCTTGGTATTTCAATTCTTCTGGGAGGGGTGGGGGTTCCTCTTATTCCGCAAAAGCTCAAAATAAGGGGAATGGCTATAAGTAGGGATTTTCTCATCAGAGTATGTATTTTTTGAGGTCCTCCCTTCTGAGGATGCCCTGAATTTTCTCCCTCACATATTCCCTGTTTATCACGATCTTCTGGCCCTTCAGGTCCGGAGCGTGAAAGGAAAGGTCCTCCATAACCTTTTCCATGATGGTGTGAAGCCTCCTGGCCCCTATGTTTTCCATCTCGTTGTTGACCTGCTCCGCTATGGAGGCTATTTCCTCTATGGCGTCCTCAGTAAACTCAACCTCCACATCCTCGGTGGCCAGCAGGGCCTTGTACTGTTTTATGAGGGAGTTTTTGGGTTCCACCAGGATCCTCTTGAAGTCTTCCTTGGTAAGGGGATGGAGCTCTACCCTTATGGGAAACCTTCCCTGAAGTTCGGGTATGAGGTCCGAGGGTTTGGCCACATGGAAGGCACCGGCAGCTATGAAGAGGATGTGTTCGGTGTTTACCAGTCCGTACTTGGTGGCCACATTGGTGCCTTCCACTATGGGAAGAAGGTCCCTCTGAACCCCCTCCCTGCTAACATCCGGGCCCGCTCCCCCTTCCCTTCCCGCTATCTTGTCTATCTCGTCTATGAATATTATTCCGGTCTGTTCCACCCTCTTTATGGCTTCGTTTATTACCTCGTCCATGTCCACCATCTTCTTCTGTTCTTCCTCTAAAAGCACCTGCTTCGCCTCCCCTATTTTCATTTTCCTCTTTTTTCTCTTTATCGGTTGAAATCCCGGGATTAGTTCCTGGATGGTTATCCCTATCTCCTCTATCCCCGCCTGGGAGAATATCTCTAAGGAGGGAGGATAGGTCTTCTCCTCCAGCTCCAGCTCTATTATCCTTTCGTCCAGTTCTCCCTTTCTCAATTTTTCCCTGAATTTTTCCCTGGTCCTCTCCCAGCTCTTCCTCCTCTCCTCCCACTCTTCGTAGTCCGCGTGCTGGGTTCTGGGCATGGGAACGAGCCTGTCCAAAATCTCCTCCTCCACCCTCTCCATGGCCTTTTTCTTAACCTCCTCCATCTTCTCCTGCTTTACCATGTCAATGGCCAGGTCCAGGAGCTCCCTGACCATGGAGGAGACATCCCTTCCCACATATCCCCTTTCCGTAAACTTGGTGGCCTCCACCTTCACGAAGGGAGAGGCCGTAAGCTTTGAGAGCCTTCGGGCTATTTCCGTCTTCCCTACCCCCGTGGGACCGATCATGATTATGTTCTTGGGGGCTATCTCCTGGGCCAGTTCAGGGGGCAGTTTTCTGCGGCGGTATCTGTTGCGAAGGGCGATGGCCACCGCCTTTTTTGCCTCCTTCTGCCCTATGATGTATTTGTCCAATTGCTCCACTATTTCTGCGGGCGTCAGGTCATCCCTTACCTTTCTCATTTTTACCCCTTTTCCATGGTTTCAACGGTAATTTTATCGTTGGTGTAAACACATATTTCTGAGGCTATTTCAAGGCTCTTTCTGGCAATTTCCTCAGCGGATAGCTCCGTTTCCCTCATGAGGGCCCTGGCGGCCGCCAGAGCATAGGGGGCTCCGGAGCCTATGGCTAAAATACCGTCGTCGGGTTCCAGAAGGTCACCGGTTCCGGAAATAAGAAGGCAGAGCTCCCCGTCGGTGGCTATGATCTGGGCCTGAAGAAGCCGCAGGACCTTATCTGTCCTCCAAAGTTTGGCCAGCTCCACCGCAGCCCTGAACAGGTTTCCGCTGTATTCCTCCAGTTTCCCCTCAAGCCTTTGAAGCAGAGAAAGGGCGTCGGATACAGCGCCGGCAAATCCCACCAGCACCCTTCCCTCGTAAAGGCTTCTGATTTTTCTGGCTCCGTGTTTTATGGCCACTTCCCCTAAGCTGACCTGACCGTCCCCGGCCATGGCCACCTTCCCGTCCCTTTTCACGCATATAATTGTTGTGGATTTCATACTGGAAAGTTTAGCAGAAGCCTGCTCCGCGGTCAAAGAGGCTCCTGAACCTTTGACAGCCTTACAGGCAAGTGTGTATATTCTAAGAGGGGCTAACTTCTGATTAAAAGGAGGTCAAAATGAAAGGGCTTTTAAGCCTATCTCTTTTTTGGGCGCTGGTTTTTTCGGCGTTTTCCGGCTCTTATCCCAGGGCCCTTAACTACATTAACAGGGCCAGGACATCTCTTCAAAGGGGAAATCCTCAGAAGGCTGTGGAGTACTTGAACAGGGCCATAATGACCATTAAAAACCGCTCTCCCCTGGTCATAAAAAACATCCATCTTTGCGAAAAAATTGTGGGTTTCGGAAACTTTGTTCCTAAGCCGGAAAACATCATTAAGAGGGGAGAAGTCTTTCTCCTTTATTTTGAGGTGGACAACTTCGGGGTAAGGGAAAAGGACGGGCTTTTCTACATTGACCTGAGCGAGGACGCCAGGTTGATGGACCAGGAGGGGAAGGTAATTTTTCAGAGGAAGAACTGGGCAAATTTAAGGGGTAAATTTCCTTCTCCTTCGGTTCCCGTTTACTTCAATAACAGAATAACCGGAATTCCCCCCGGAAAATACAGGTTTGAAATTACTGTAAACGACGGCATAAAAAGGACCTTTGTGGTGAGGACCTACGATTTTGAAGTCAAATAGCGGCTTCCTCAAGCCGGGCATTGGCCTTCAGTGGGGAGTGTGCTAAAATACCCCCTGATCTTCTCAAGGAGGTTGCCATGGACAGGATAGTTGAGTGCGTGCCCAATTTCAGCGAGGGAAGGAACCAGGAAGTGATAAACAGGATCGCCGAGGCTATAAGAAGCGTGGAGGGGGTGGTCCTCCTGGATGTGGACCCAGGCCAGGCCACCAACCGCACGGTTTACACCTTTGTGGGAGGGCCGGAGGCCGTGAAGGAGGCGGCCTTCAGGGCCATAAAGACCGCCGCTGAGCTCATAGACATGAGGCAGCATTCCGGTGAACATCCCAGGATAGGGGCAGCGGATGTGGTTCCCTTCGTTCCCGTGAGCGGCGTTACCATGGAGGATTGCGTTCGCCTGGCGGAGGAGCTGGGGAAAAGGGTGGGGGAGGAACTGGGTATTCCGGTTTACCTTTACGAGTATGCCGCCAGGAGCGAGGAAAGAAGAAGCCTTGCCAATATAAGGGAGGGGGAATACGAAGCCCTTCCGAAGAAACTCCAGGACCCGAAGTGGAGACCGGATTTCGGCCCGGCAGAGTTCAACGAAAGGGTGGCGAAGACCGGCGCCACGGTGATCGGGGCCAGAGAGTTTCTCATAGCCTACAATGTAAACCTCAACACTAAGGACAAAAAATTGGCCCACGAGATAGCCCTTAACATAAGGGAAAAGGGAAGGTTCAAGAGGGACGAGAAAGGAAAAATAGTCAGGGACGAGAAAGGAAACAAGATAAGGGTACCGGGGAAACTGAAGGCAGTCAGGGCCATAGGCTGGTACATAGACGAGTACGGACAGGCCCAGGTCTCCATAAACCTGGTCAATTACAAAATAACCCCCCTCCATAAGGTGTTTGAAACCTGCGTGGAGGAGGCTCAGAAACTGGGACTCAGGGTTACGGGCTCGGAGATAGTGGGACTCGTCCCTAAGGAGGCCATTCTTCAGGCAGGAAGGCATTTTCTGAAAAAGCAGGGGAGGTCCACGGCGGTTTCGGAGGAGGAACTCATCCACATAGCAGACCTTTCCCTCGGTCTTTCCCAGCTCTATCCCTTTAAGCCCGAGGATAAGATAATTGAGCTCCGGTTAGAGAAGGACAGGGAAAGGCTCTGGAAAATGAGGGTAAGGGATTTCGTCAACGAGCTTGCCTCCCAGTCCCCTGCTCCCGGGGGAGGTTCCGTGGCTGCCCTCAGCGGAGCCCTTTCCGCGGCTCTGGCCTCCATGGTGTCCAACCTTACCTTTATGAAAAAGGGGTTTGAGGATGTCAGGGAGGAAATGGAGGAGATGGGGGTAAGGGCCCAGCAGTTGAAGGATCAGTTTCTCTCCCTGATGGATCAGGATACAGAAGCCTTCAATAAGCTCATGGAGGCCTTCAAAATATCCAAAAAGGACCCTGCCAGGGAGGAGAAAATAGAGGAGGCCACCAAGGAGGCCACCAGGGTGCCCCTTCAGACCCTGAAAACCTCCCTCCAGCTCCTGGACCTGGCCTCTCTGGCCATAGAAAAGGGCAATCCCAGCTCCGTTTCCGATTCCGCCGGCGTCGCTATAATGGCCAGGGCTGCAGCCGAGGAGGCCTATCTAAATGTCCTCATAAACCTTCCCTCCATTAAGGATGAGGAATTTAAAGAAAAGGTCAAAGAGGAGGCGAAAAATCTTCTGGCAGAGGCGGTAAAGAGGGCGGAGGCTCTTACGAAAAGGGTTGAGGAGAGGCTTTCGGACGGAGCCTGAGGCGGCTGTGATATACTGATTTTGATGATCCTTGGCATTGAAACTTCCTGCGATGAGACCGCAGCCGCGGTGGTTTACGGCGGGAAGATTCTGTCTTCGGTGGTGAGGTCCCAGGTGGACCTCTTTCGGGAATTTGGAGGAATAGTTCCGGAAATTTCCTCCCGCAGGCACCTGGAGTTAATTCAGGTGATGGTGGAGCAGGCCCTCTCCAGGGCAGGGGTGGATTTGAAGGAGATAAAAGGGGTGGCCGCCACCAAAAAGCCCGGCTTAATAGGTTCCCTCCTGGTGGGCTATTCCTATGCCAAGGCCCTGGCCTACGGACTGGATGTTCCGCTGGTGGGGGTTGACCACCTTCATGCCCATGTCTACTCTGCGGAAATCGGAAGAAAATTTGAGTTTCCTCTTCTGGGGATAGTGGTCTCGGGGGGACACTCGGCCGCATACATGGTGGAGGGTTTGAAATTCAAAACCGTTGCCAGGACCAGGGACGATGCGGCAGGGGAGGCCCTGGACAAGGTGGCCAAGAAACTCGGCCTGGGTTATCCCGGAGGTCCGGTGATAGAGAGGATGGCCAGGGAGGGAAACCCCCATGCCTACGATTTTTCGGTGGTCAGGCTCAAGGACGGAAGCCTGGATTTCAGCTACAGCGGGCTTAAATCCCAGGCCATCCGTATAATAGAAAGGGAAATGCCCCAAGGGAAAAGGCTCCGTGATTTTCTGGCATCCTTCCAGAGGGCAGTGGTGGACCAGATAATAGACAGGATGGAATCCCTGGTGAAAATTTACAGGCCTTCCTCGGTGGCCATAACAGGGGGTGTCTCCATAAACCAGCATTTAAGGGACAGGGCCAGGGCCTTCGCCAGAAAGGCTGGAGTAAAACTCTACCTTCCGGAGAAGAAGTACTGCGGAGACAATGCCGCCATGGTGGGATACTTAGGAGAGAAGCTTCTGGAGGCCGGGTTCAGGGAAGACCTTTTTTCAACACCCTTTCCGAGAACCGAGGCCTCCAAAGGGGTAAAACAATTCCGATGAGGACCTTCGCCATACATACCTTCGGATGCCAGATGAACGAGCACGATTCCGAAAAAATCGCCTTCCTTCTTAAGGAAAAGGGGCTACTGCCCCTGGAGGAGGGCCGCCCTGACCTTTTCATAATCAATTCCTGTGCCGTAAGGGAAAAATCCGTTCAAAAACTGTACGCCCTCCTTGGGAGAACCAGAAAGTGGGCAGAGAAGGGTACAGTGGTGGGGGTAGTGGGGTGTGTGGCTCAGCTGGAAAGGGAAAAACTCCTCCGCCATTTTCCCCACCTTCGCTTCGTCATCGGTCCCGGTTCCTATCCTTCCCTGACCTCCATTCTTGACAGAGTTCTTCAGGGGGAAAGGGTGGTGGAGACCCGGTGGGAAGGAAAGTGGTGGGAGACCTCTGGGGCCCTTCGTCGGAGACCTGCCGTAGCCTATGTAAACATAATGGAGGGATGCGATAAGTTCTGCACCTATTGCGTGGTTCCCTTTACCAGGGGAAGGGAGAGGTACAGACCCCTTCCCTGGATTCTTGACGAAGTAAAGAGGGCCGTGGACCAGGGCTACAGGGAAGTCCAGCTCCTCGGCCAGAATGTGGACTCCTGGAGATGGGAGAAATACAGGTTCTGGCACCTGCTGGATAAGGTTAGAAAAATTCCAGGATTGAAGTGGGTTAGATTTATAACCTCCCATCCCAGGGATTTCACCCGGGAGATAGTGGAAATTATGGCTGAGGGAGAGCCCATAACTCCCTATGTCCACCTTCCCCTCCAGGCGGGTTCCGACAAAATCCTCCGCCTCATGAGGAGGGGTTATACCCAGAAGGAGTTTTTACAAAAGGTGGAGATGATAAGGGAGAAGGTAAATAATTCGTCCATTGGAACGGACATAATCGTGGGCTTTCCCTACGAGGAGGAAGAGGACTTCCGTCAGACCCTGCAGGTCGTAAAGAAGGTCAAGTTTGACAACATGTATTCCTTCCATTACAGCCCCAGGCCCTTCTCCTATGCAGCCAGAGAATTTCCTGACAATGTGCCTAAGGAGGTAAAGAGGAGGAGGCTTTTGGAGCTTCAAAGCCTTCAGGCCGAGATTCAACTCAAAAAGAACAGGACCTTTGTGGGAAAAACCGTGGAGGTTCTGACCACCGGAAGAAGCGTCAAGGACCCTCAAGCCTTTATGGGAAGGGACATTACATACAGGGTGGTTAATTTTTCATGCAGGAGGAACCCCATAGGTGAAGTATTAAAAATAAAAATACTGGAAGCCGGTCCCCACAGCTTAAAGGGGGAGGTGGTGGATGAGGGTTAATTTTCAGGGCATGCTGACGGTTTTGTGGTTCCTTTTCCTGATTTCTTTAGCTATATATGACATGGTTAAGCTGAGGTCCCATGCCCTTCAGGCCAGCGCAAGACAGGGCTTTATAAACCTCTCTATGCTCCTTGCGGCTTCCATGATGGGGATTATCTGGGCCAGGATGAAATCCTCCTCCGGGGCATGGATGAAGTTCATGGGGGTTTTGGGGCTGGTTTACTGGGGAATTTTAATAGCCATATGGGTTTATTTTGATGTTCTTTCAGGACACGGCACCCTTCGCTTTATAACTTACATGGTAGCCCTTGCCCTTGAGATGGTTCAGCTGGGAAGCGATGTAAGGACCTCAGCCCGAATGCTGGCATGGGGAGGTTGGGGGATTGTCCTTATTTATTTCTTTGGCTTTTTAGCTTCCTTTCTGAGCGTTAAAATTTTTCACCTTTTCGGTTTAGAGATGCCCCGACAGATGAGGGAAAACCTTCCTTTTTACCTTTCGTTTACCGTAGGATACGCCATCTGGGGTATCTGGATGACAATAAAACCTTAGGAGGTGGGCTTGAGCCATCCGGGCAAATTTGAGAGAGGTTCCCCACTGGTTTCGGCCATTTATTCGGATAAAAAAAATCTTCCCCTCCTGGAGATGGAAATAAAGGAAAAATGGGGTAGGATAATTCTCTCCTCCGTTTCCTATCCCTTTCGTGTGGAGTACTACCAGAGGGAGATGGGGGAAAGACTATGGAGGAAATTTTACCTTACCGAAGGTCTTTATCTAATAAATGCCTTAGTGGAAATGAAACTCTGGGCCTACGGTTTTGAGGTCTATACATCCCGGGGCGGGAGAAGGTCGGTGAACATAGACCCGGGACTGCTTTTTACCCCTTCCCTGATAATAGCCACCTTCAAGCCCTATTCCCACAGGGTTCCCTTAGAAAAGGGGGTATATGCCCACCTGGAGCTGGAATTTTCCAGGGGAAAACCCAGGGCCCTTCCGTGGACCTATCCCGATTTCGCATCAGGCGCGTATAACCCCTTCCTGGAGGAGGCGTGGAAAAGGCACAGGGCCGTGGTTTGAGGCTTTTTCTCTGCGGCAAAAGAGTTGTAATAAAAGGGGAAAAGAGGGGATGGGCGAAGAAATACGAAAAACCCCTTAGAACGGTCTCCATGCTCAGGAAGCAAGTCTGGGAAACCGAGGCCTCCCTTTTTGCCCCAGAGGGAGGTGTTCTCTATTTCCCCCCTGAAACCGGGCCCGGGGAGGTCAGGAGGATTCTGAAAAGGATGAGGAGAAGAAGGCTCCTCTGGCTCCTGGTCTTTTCCCTCCTCCTTCCCCTGACCGTTCCCCTTACCCCAATACCCGGTCCCAACATCCCCTATTTTTACGCCCTGGGAAGGATAATCCTTCATTTTCGCTCCTACCGTTCCCTGGGAAAGATACTGGGAAGCTGGAGCCTCCTCCCCTTCCCCTCCGTGGAGGAATACGAGAGGGAAAAGGCCTCCGCATGTATTTAAAAAATTAAATTATTGAAAAAAAGGTGAAAGGTTCCTAAAATTTAAGTAAGGATATTGAAAAGGAGGTGTATTTTGAGAAAGGGGATTTTGTTTGTTCTGGTTTTCGGTCTCCTCCTGGGCATCTGCTTTGCCCAGGGGAATGTGGTGGAGAAGAAGTGGGCTGTTGTCCTCAGGGATGCCAATGTGAGGAGCATGCCCTCCACCCAGGGGAGCATTCTCTTCATAGCTAAGGCCGGCGAAAGGCTTGAGGTCCTTGAGGACATGGGGGTATGGCTCAAGGTAAAGAGGGCGGACGGCACCGTGGGATACATCTGGGCCAAGCTGGTGAGGATAGAGGTGGAGAGGGTGGTAAAGCAGGCTCCCCCTCCCTCCCCAACCCCTGCTCCTAAGCCATCACCCCAACCTGCGCCTAAGCCTTCCCCCCGCCGCACCCCTTCCCACTTCAGGCCCTTCGGCTTCAGTTTCAACCTTGACTACGCCTTCGTAAGCCCTGAAGACTTCAACGCCGTAACCCAATACCTCAATTTACTTTTTGATGCTTTCACCAATTACGGGTTAACCCTGGACCAACCCCTGGGGGAATTGAAGTCCTCCATGGGTGGAGGGGTGGAATTCACCTTCAGGCCCCACCCCAACATAGGGCTTGGCCTGGGCTTCTCCTACGCCGTGGGGAAAAAGGGTGGGGAATCCACACTTTCTGCCCCCTCAAGTTACATAAAATACACCCAGGACCTCAGCTCCACCATATACGGTCCCTATTTCTCCCTTCACTTCATGGTTCCTGCCCAGATGATAACCTTAGACCTCTTCGCTAAGGCAGGGTACTACAAGGGGAGTTTCAGCCTGAAGTACGACGGCAGCGATTCCTCCGGGAATACATCCTACGCTTACTTTGAGGACATATCCAAGGGGACCCTCGGTTTCGGGGGAGGGCTGAGGGTGAAATTTTCCCTCAGCGGCAACGCTGGGGTCTTCCTGGGAGGAAGCTACAACTTCCTGAAGTTCAAGGACTTAGAGGGAACCTATAGGGGAAGCAGCACCGGCACAGTAAAGGGAAAGCTTTATTATTTGGAGGGTCAGAGTTCCCTCGGACCAGTCCACAATCTTAGAATTTCTCCCACCCCTCCCAGCGGTAATTTTACCGCAAGGCCCGCCGAGTTCAACTTCTCAGGATTTACCGTAGGTGCGGGCTTCTTCATGGAGTTCTGAAAAAGAGAGGGAACCAATGAGGAGGTTAATTTCCCTTACGGCCTTAGTCTGCCTTCTCCTGGGCCTTTCCTTCGCCGGGGGGAATGCCGTGGAGAAAAAGTATGCTGTGGTCTTAAAGGCGGTTAATGTAAGGAGCGGCCCTTCCCTGAAGTCGCCGGTTCTCTTCGTGGCAAGCCCTGGCCAGAGGTTCCAGGTTCTTGGGGAAGCAGGGGGATGGGTCAAGGTAAGGCTTTCCGACGGCAGGGAAGGATACATCTGGGGAAGTTACCTGAGGGTGGAGGTGGAGAGGGTGGAAGCCCCTCCCCCAAAACCCTCCCCTCCCACGGCCGGGGCAAAAAATCCTCCCCCCTCCGGCTCTGCCCCGGTGGTCTCCAAAAGGCCCTCCCTCCTTCCCCTTTACATAGCCGCAGGGGCGGCCGTGGCAGGTGGGGTGGGATACTTCCTCTTCAGGAAGGGAGGCCCCCTCAATCGGGGAAAGGCCACCCTGAGGATAAGCTCCAGCCCATCGGAGGCTGTGGTTTATATAGACGGTCAGGAGAAGTGCGAGACCCCCTGCACGGTGGAGGGTATATCCCCAGGGACCCATAAGGTTAAGGTGGAGAGGGAGCTATACGGGAAGTGGGAGAAGGAGATGGAGTTTAAGGGGCACGAGGAATACAGCGTGGAGGCTGAGCTTTCCCCCTTTGCCTACGAGCCGGACTTCTGCTTTGGCTCGCAGGGGAGCGGAAACGGTCAGTTTGACCATCCCTGGGATTTAACCCTGGACGGGGACGGAAACATATATGTGGCGGATCACTACAACCACAGGCTCCAGAAGTTTGACCCCTCGGGGAACTTCCTTTCCAAACTGGACACCACAACTCCCGGGGGCACTGTTCTTCGCCCCTCAGGCATAAGGTATTCCCCCCACAACCGCAGGCTCTATGTGGTTTTTGACAACGACCCTGCCCTCAACTGGTACAGTCTTTCCCTTTCCTGGCTCGCAAATAAGGGCCTTGCACTGAATAGCCCCCGCTCCATGGGGGTTGACTCCTCCGGGAAAGTGTACATAGCCGATGCAGGAAACGACAGGGTGGTGAAGACCGACGAGAACGGAAACCTCATAACCAGCTGGACTGTGGAGGGGGCGGGAAGCTGGCCCATGGATGCAGAGCCCGGGGAAGATGGGAAGGTATATGTTTCCGCTTGCCACATAGACAAAGTCATAGTTTACACTTCCTCGGGGAACAAGGAGATGGAGTTTTCCACGGAAATGCACTGTCCAAATGGGATAGCCGTAGACAGGATGGGTCATGTTTATGTGGTTTCCAATGGAGAAGACAAGGTTTACAAGTTCCTTCCCGACGGGACCTATGTCCTTAACTTCGGAGAAGGAGGAAACGGCCGGGGGCAATTCAATTGCCCTTTTGGAATTGCCGTGGACGATGAGGGGAAAATCTATGTGGCTGACCAATTCAACCACCGCATCTGCATCTGGAGGATAACCGAAAGGACCATAACATCGCCGAGGGCTAAGATAACCGTAAGGAGGAGGAAGGAAGGGGCCTTCCACCGCAGGGGAAGGAAAATTCAGGGGCTTTCCAGTGCCTATGGCCTTAGAAAACCCCTGAGGAGGATAAGAAAATAGGGGGTGGAAATGTTGAAAAAATTTCTGCTAATTTTCCTTGGGGCGGTGATTTGGGGCTGTGGGCCCTCCGCGGAGGTGGTAACCAAGGGAGGGCCCACGGTGGCGGAGGTCAAGGCAACTTCCCCCTTTGAAAAGGTTAGAATCGCCGTGGCCAGGTTTGAAAATAAAACCCCCTATTATGTGGGGGAAGGGATAACGGACATGCTGGCCACGGCCCTTTTCCAGACGGGGAAGTTCATCGTTCTTGAGAGGGAAAACCTTGATGTGGTCCTGCAGGAGCAGAAACTCTCCAGTATCGGGGTAATAGACAGGAGGACCGGGGCTCCTGTGGGCAAACTTGAGGGGGCTCAGTTTCTTATTGTGGGGGCCATAACGGAATTTGAGCCGAGATACAGGGGAGCCGCCGCGGTGGTGGGGGAGGTGAGCCAGTCCTACATAGCCATGGAGATAAGAATAGTGGACACCACCACCGCAAGGGTGGTCTCCTCCGTAAGGGTGGAGGGGAAGGCCACCGATGCCATCCTGGACACCACTGCCCTTCAATGGGCCGGGGTGGTTCCCATGGCTTCTTCCCTCAAGGCCTGGCATCACACCCCCATGGAGAAGGCCATAAGGCTGTGCATAGAAAGGGCCGTGGACTTTATAGTCAACTATAGCTTTGGGAGGTAAAAATGAGGAAGGTTTTGATTTTTTCCCTTTTGCCCCTGGTGGTTTATTTTGTGGGATGCGCTACCTCCTCGGTTACCACCTCTGGACCACAGGTGGCAGATGTTCTCTCCCAGCCCTACAACGGTCCCAGGGCCAGGATAGCCGTGGGGAGAATAGAGAACCGGGTGAGCGGGGACCCCATGATGGAATTCAAAAGGAGGATGGCGATTTTGAGCGCAAGGCTTATGTCCCAGCTTTCAAGGACCATGAGACAGGCCACCGGGGAAAGGTATCCGGAGGATTCAAGGCGATGGCTTTCCCTCTGGGCAAGTTATCAGGACCCCATAGGGGCAGGGGTAAAGGACATGTTGATAACCGAACTGGTGAACTGCAACAGGTTCCTCGTGTACGAAAGACAGGACCTTGACATGGTCCTCTTTGAGCAGGACATAAACAGAATGAATCAGAGCCTTGAAGGGGTGGACCTGATAGTTTTCGGAGCCATAACGGAGTTTTCGGCGGAGAGCCAGGGAGGAGAGATTTCCGTTCCCCTCCCCGTTCTTAGCGACCAGTACGGAAATGTGAAGTACAAAAGGGCCCATGTGGCCATGGACCTTCGGTTGGTGGATGTGAGGACCGGAAGGATAGTTTCCGTAATAAGCGTCAGGGGAAGCGCCTCTAAGATAGCCTTCGGCTCGGAGGATACCGGCTCCTCCCTCCCCACGGTTTTCTACGGATACAAGAACACCCCCGTGGCCGCGGCCCTCAGAAAAATGGTGAGGGCAGCGGTCAGGGAATTGATTTTGAAGATACCCCCTGACTACTACAGGTACAGGCAATGAAGAAGGTTGTTTTTCTCCTCCTTTTAGCCCCTGTTTTGATGGGGATAGGAAGGGAGGATGTGCTCAGACTGGCCCATCAATACGCCTCATTCTACGGTAGAAACATATCCGAAGCCCAGAAGAACAAAATACTGGAGTGGGTGGAGAGGTTTCCAGAGGGCGACAGGACATGCCCTGGATACAGATTTCGGGAAGCGGGGGGACATGTGATTACCGTCAACCGTGGGGGAGCGTGGCTTCAGGCGGGGGTTGAGGCGGTCATAAAGGGAAGGCTGGAGATTGCCCTCTGGGCCTTTGCGAGGGCGGTGGAGCACAACCCCGATTGTCCCGTATTCCTTTCCAACGCAGGTTTCGTTCTGAATCGCCTGGGGAAGTATTCCGACGCCCTTACCCTTCTTCTCAGGGCAGTGGAGCTTGACCCCCTTTATTCCTCGGCCTGGGTGAACATGGCCTATGCCCACAAGAAGAGGGGGGAGAAACAGCAGGCCAGGACGGCCTACAGAATAGCCATCTCCTTTAACCCCAATGTTCAGGAATACAGGGAGGCCCTGCGGAAGCTCACCGGACCGAGGCTCAGAACCCCAGAGCCTCCGGTAAACGAAAGGGATCTGGAAAAGGTGGACGAGGCCATGGAGGTCCTCAAGAAGAGGGAAAGGAGGAATAGGGAAGCTCGGCGAAGACCCAGGGGGAACGGTTGGATTTCTTCCCCGGAATTTTCCTCCTTTTACATGTTGACGGAGGCAGAGGCGGCGGCTGCAAGGGAGTGGTTCAGAAGCGCCAATGCCCTTATGGGAAAATGGGGGTTTGAATTTATGGGAGCAGGGATAAGGCTTTTGAAAAACCCCAAGGATAATTTTCAGTTTCTGCAAGGAGCCGCTTGGTTTGATGTGGGATTCCTCTGGGTGTATGGCTATTTTAAGGGGCTGGAGGCCCTGGGAGAGGAAGTGGACGAGGATATGTTGAGGAAAGCTGCGGAGAGGGGGAGGAGGTTGGCGGAGGAATGGGAGAAAAAATACGGTTCTTCCCTCCCACCCAACATAAACATAAGTTTGAACTTCGGATTTGACGGGATCAACTTCACCTATGCACCCCAGGACCCCACGGGAAGGATCGGGGTTAGCGTGGGAGAAGGTCTCATCCTTTCCTGGGGAGCCGGCCCCAGGGGAACCTACATGAAAATAGGCCTGGGGGCTCAGATGGAGGCAGGGGGCTTCGGAATGAGCAAGGGGGTCTTCTTCAAGGTGGACTCCCTGAGCGGCCTTTCCGTGGAATCTTCCAGCACCGTTTCCGTGGGTTGCGTTAATGTGGAGGTCACAAATTGGCAGCACTCCTTTTCCTTTGAGAGCATTTAAGGGGGGTAAGGCTCTTTAAGGTTTTTTGCCCACCAGGAGGAGGAAGGCGGTCAGGGCCGAGGCTTCCAGGAGGAGGGTAAGGGGATAGGGAAGGGAGAGGCTGTAGGGAAGTATCCCGAAAATCAGGGAGAAAACCGCCACGGTTAGGGCATAGGGGATCTGGGTCCTTACATGGTCCACATGGTCGCAGGAGCTGGCCATGGAGCTCATTATGGTGGTGTCGGAGATGGGGGAGCAGTGGTCGCCGAAAACTGCCCCGCTCAGCACCGAAGCCACCACGCCGGTTAAAATTCTCTGGAAGTGGGGGCTTCCCGCAGCCAGGGAGTAGGTGAGGGGGATAACCAGGGGATAAACTATGCTCATGGTGCCCCAGGAGGTTCCCGTGGAGAAGGAAATCAGGGCGGAGACCACAAAAACCGCCGCCGGAAGAAACCTCGGGTCCATTTTCCCCGAAAGGGCAGAGGCCAGGTAATCCCCGGTCTGAAGGTCCATGAGGGTTTCGGAAAGGGCCCAGGCTAAGGAAAGGATTATCACCGCCGTGAGCATGGCCTTCATTCCGTCCACCCCTGCCTTTACCGCTTCCCTCAGTTTAAGGAGCCTTTGACCCACCGCCATAACCAGGGCTACGGTGAAGCCGAGAAAGGAACCCCATAGAAGTGAACGGAAGGAATCCCCGCTGGAGAAGATAAGCCCTATTTTTTTGAAAAAGGGGCCGGGTGGAATGGTTCCCGCGGAGTTTATCCCGGTTATGTAAATTCCGGAAAAGGTGATCCCTATTACTACCAGGACAGGAAGCACGCCGTTTATCCACCTTTTGGGAATTTGGGGAGGAGGAAGGAGGGGACCTATTTCAAACTCCGCCAGGGGGATGGCGCCCTCCCGGAGAACCTTTCCCTGCCTTGCCCTTCTCTCTGCCTTCAGCATGGGGCCGAATTCCCTTCCGGTCAATATGATGAGAAAACCGAAGAAAAGGGCGAAGAGAACATAGAACCTTATGGGAAGCGTCCTGAGGAATATCATGTAAGGGTCCATTTTCAGGCCCACATGTCGGAGTCCCTCTCCTATGAGGGATACCTCAAAGCCTATCCAGGTGGAGATCAACGCCACCGAGGCCACAGGGGCTGCGGTGGAGTCCACTATGTAGGCCAGCTTCTCCCTGGATACCTTCCATCGGTCCGCCAGAGGTCTCATGGTGTTTCCCACTATGAGGGTGTTGGTGTAGTCGTCAAAGAATATGAATATCCCTAAGAGCCAGGTGTAAA
The DNA here is from genome assembly GCA_026987025.1 of Candidatus Aminicenantota bacterium. GTDB lineage: Bacteria > Acidobacteriota > Aminicenantia > S016-38 > S016-38 > JALSNJ01. The sequence continues at coordinate 26,869 of JALSNJ010000023.1, forward strand.
GCTGGGTGGTTTTTCCTGAGCGAACCTTCCGGGCCAGGGCCTGCACTATTCCCTCTATACCCCCGCTTTTGCTCATGACCCCTACCATGGCTCCGAGGAGGAGGGTGAAGAGGACAATGGAAAGTTTATCGCTGGAAAGAAGAGCCCTGATTATGTAGGTGTCAAAGCTCCTGAGGAAGGCTTTTATGGGTCTGAGGAGGTTTAGGAGGAGGGAGGAGGCGAAGATTCCCAGGAAAAGGCTGGTGAAGACATCCTTGGTCAGCAGGGCCAGGAGTATGGCCATGGCCGGGGGCAGGAGGGTAAATAATCCTGGAAGGGAAAGGACCCTGGCCCTTCCAAGGACCTTTCCTTCCCTTATCACCTCAACCCTGTGAAACCCCCATTTCCGGGGGGTTCTTCCCTCCTGTCCGTCTATCCGAACCAGGTCCCCCGGATGCAGGCCCTCAATTTTTACCGGCCTTCCCAGGATGCAAAAGGAGGATATTTTTATATTGGCAGAAGAGGCCGGCAGGACCAGGAGGAAAACCAGGAGGAGTTTCTTCAAATCACTCCCAGCTCTTTCCCTACCTTTTCAAATTTTTCCAAGGCGAAGTCCAGGTCTTCCCTGGAATGGGCAGCCGATAGCATGACCCTTATCCTGGCCTTCCCCCTGGGGACCGTGGGGTAGCCTATGGCCTGGGCGAATATTCCCTCCTCAAAGAGCCTGCGGGAAAATTCCTGGGCCAAGGGGGCTTCCCCAAGCATAACCGGTGTGATGGGGGTCTGGCTCTGGCCGGTGTCAAATCCCAGGTCCCTCATCTTTTCCTTGAAGTATCTGGCGTTGTCCCAGAGTTTTTTCACCAAGGAGTCGTCGTTCTCCAGAATGTCCACCGCGGCGATAACCGCTGCCACATCCGCTGGGGTGGTGGCAGAGGAGAAGAGGAAGGGCCTTGCCTTCTGCTTCAGAAATTCCACCAGGGCTTTGCTCCCCGCCACAAATCCTCCCACCACTCCGAAGGCCTTGCTCAGGGTTCCCACCTCAATGTGGACCTTTCCGTGGAGGCCGAAGTGGTCGCTTATCCCCCTTCCGTGGCTACCCAGCACCCCCTCTCCGTGGGCGTCGTCTATCATAAGAAGGGCGTCGTATTTCTCCGCCAGTTCCACCAGTTCGGGAAGGGGAGCTATGTCCCCGTCCATGGAGAAAACCCCGTCGGATACGATGAGCTTCCTCCTCCCGTGGTGGGTTTTGAGCTGTTCCTCCAAGTGATTCATGTCTAAGTGCCTGTATATAACCCTCTTGGCCTTGGTGAGGCGTATCCCATCTATAATGCTGGCGTGGTTGAGTTCGTCGGAAAAGACCACATCCTCCGGGGAGGGAATGATGGCCGGAATTACCGCCAGGTTGGCTATGAACCCTCCCTGAAAGGAAAGGGCGGCCTCCGTTTTCTTGAACCTGGCCAGCTTTTCCTCCAGTATGTTGTGAAGGTGCATGGTTCCGGCGATGCTCCTCACCGCCGCCGGTCCCACTCCGTAGATCTCTATGGCCTCCATGGCCTTCTTCTTGAGCTCAGGATGGTTGGCAAATCCTAAGTAATTGTTGGAGCACATGTTCAGGACCTTTTTCCCGTCCACCTCGGTCCAGGCATCCTGGGCCGAGCCTATGACCCTTATGGTGTTGTAGAGGCCTACCTTCTTTAGTTCCTCAATTTCTTCGGTTAAAAAATCAAGTTTTCCCATGGTCCCTCCTTATTTATTACGGGAAATTTTTTCCTCCACCAGCCTCAACCTCTGTTTTATGGCCCCATCTCCCTTTTTCGCCAGTTCTTTCAAAACTTTCCTGGCATCCTCCCATCTTTGCAGGCCTGCGTAGATGTTGAAGAGAAGTTTTTTCTTTTCTTCTCCGGAAACGAGACCTCTATCTGGGATGGAAAGAGCCAGGTTCAGGGCCTTTTCAAGGTTGTCCTTCCCTCCCATCTTGAAATAGGCCAAGGCCAGCAGGTAATCTAAATATTCCTTGAATTCAGGGGCCTCCTCCTTGAAGCTGTGGGTGTAGAGGAATTTTACCAGCTCCTGAAATTGGCCCGTTCTGTAGTGTGCGTAGGCGAGGTTCGTTATTATGAAGCTTTTTTCCAGTGGGGAGACGGTCTCGGAATAGAGAAGCCTTTCCCACAGGGCTATGGCCTCCACGGTGTATCCCCTTATAAAGTTGAATATGGCATCGTTGTTCTGCTCGGAAATTTCCCGGTTTTCCCTGGGATGAAGGCAGATGAAGATTTTGTTGTTGGAAAAGCAGTCCCAGGACCACAGGTCCGGGTCCGAAGGCTCCAGCCTTGCCCCCCAGAAGGAGAGGAAGTTTTTTCTCAGCTTTGTGGCCAGGTCCCTCCCCACCTTTCCGAAGTTTCCCTCCACCAAGAGTTTCCTCAGGGCTTCATCGCTCTTGTATTGAAAAAGTATGAAGTTTTTCTGCCTCTTGGTTACATTGAATTCTGCCCCCGGGGCCATGTTCAGGATGAGGCATTTGCTCTGGAACTTTATTCCGAACCTGTCGTATATGAACTTGTTTACCGCCTTTCTTTCCCTCTGGGCCTGGTAGAAGGGGTCGTATTCGCTTTTTTCCCTTTTTCCGTATATTATCTTCCACTTTCCGAAGGGGTTTTCAACTATTACCCCCATCCAGTATTTTATCTCAATAACCAGAAATTTGTCCGGTCCGAAAAGAAGGTAGTCCACCTCCACATTGTTTATCTCGGGATTGGTAACCAGAATGTAGTCGTCGGGAAGGTTTTTCTTGGCGAACCTGGCGAAGTTCACCTCTCCTTTGTTTTCCGGGGTTTTCTTTCCTCTAAATATCAGAATTCTGGCCATTTTTCCTCTTTTTCTGATGAATTTTCAAATAAACATCCCTGGGGGTGGGAACATTCTCCGAGAGGTAGGGGAATTCCTTTTTCCTGAAGATCTTTCTAAAGAAAAAATAAAAAATTATCCCCGCAAGCCCCAGGGCCAGCAGAACCGAAAGAACCTTTATCGCCATACTTAGAGGATAACTCATTGAGGGCCTCCGGTCAATGGGAAACGGCCGGAAATTTTCTCCAGAACCCCCGGCAGGGCGCTCAGGGGGTGAACCTTTCTTCCCGTTTCCATAAAAACGGAGGTGGCTTTACCCTGAAGGTAGTAGGGGAAATCCTCAATTTTGTGGTTCAAATTTATTCCCACCCCTGCCACTATCCTCTTCCCCCTTTTTTCCACTAAAATTCCGCATATTTTTTTGCCCCCCACCAGAAGGTCGTTGGGTTCCTTGAGCTGAGCTTCCAGGGAAAACTTCTCCAGAAGCCACTCCCTTACTCCATGAGCTAAAGTCAGGGGCAGCCGCAGGGGGTCCACCCACCCTGGAAGCAAGGCCGAGATGCTGAAGTAAAGGCCCAGGCCCTTTTCAGAGAACCATGGGCGGCCCTCCTTGCCCACCCCATGGCTCTGGGAGCCGCAGACGAAAACACCGCTCCAGCCTGCTTCCTTTGCCCATCTCTGGGTGGATCTGCAGCTGTGAAGGTAAAATATCCTCATAGGCTCCGGTAATATTCCTCCAGCTTCTGTTTTTTATCCTCCGCTTCCTTCAGGGCCTCTTCTGTTTTCTTAACAACATGGGCCGGGGCCTTTTCCCTGAACCCGGGCATGGATAGCCTTTTAGCCAGCTTTTCTATCTCCCTCTCCAGCTTTTTTAGCTCCTTTTCCACCCTTTGCCTTTCTGCCTCCAGGTCCATTTCCTTTCCGGGAAGGACGAAAATTTCCCCTCCCTTTACCACGCCCTTGAATCCCTTGCCGAAGGAAGAACCTATGAGAACTTCGCTGGCTCCCACTAAGGCTGAAATTTCCTTTAAATGAAGGCTCAGGAAGTGATTTCCCAGACTTACCGAAACCCGTATTTTCTCCCTGGGATTGATTCTGTTTTCGGAGCGTATCTTCCTTATCTCCGAGACCACCTCCATGAAGAGGGTAACATCCTCCATAACCTCCGGGAACTCCCACTCGTCTCCCTTAGGGTAGGGGGTTAAGGTTATGCTCCTTCCCTGGTGGGGAAGCCTCTGCCATATTTCCTCGGTTATGAAGGGCATGAAGGGGTGGAGCATGCGAAGGATGGCCTCCAGGGCGTTTATGAGCACCGCCATGGTGTTTTCCTTATCCTCCCTCATCTGAAGTTTGGAAATTTCTATGTACCAATCGCAGAATTCGTGCCAGATGAAGTGATAAAGCCTTTCGGCAGCCTCGTAGAACCTGTATTCCCTCAGGGAGGAATTGGTCTGGCGGGCCACCTGGGATACCCTGTGAAGGATCCATTTGTCAAAGGGGGTGAGCCTGGCGGGGTTTATTTCGGTGGATTCCCCCTGGTAGTTCATCACCACGAACCTGGATGCGTTCCATATCTTGTTGGCGAAGGCCTTGTATCCTGCCAGGCGACCTTCGGAAAAGGAAACATCCATGCCCGGCACGGTCTGGACGGCTAAGGTAAATCGGAGGGCATCCGCGCCGTACTTCTCAATCATCTCTAAGGGGTCCACCACATTTCCAGCCATTTTGCTCATCTTCTTCCCGTGCTCGTCCCTTATGAGACCGTTGATGAAGACCTCGTGAAAGGGAACATCCTTCATGAAGTGCAACCCCATCATCATCATCCTGGCAACCCAGAAGAATATGATGTCAAAACCGGTTATAAGCAGGTCCGTGGGATAGTATCTTCTGAGGTCCGGAGTATCCTCAGGCCAGCCCAAGGTGGAGAAGGGCCATAGGGCCGAGCTGAACCAGGTATCCAGAACATCCTCGTCCTGGTATATGTTGGAGCTACCGCATTTTTCGCAGACCCTGGGTTCCTCCTCCGATACCGTTATGTGGCCGCAGTCTCTGCAGTGCCAGGCAGGTATCCTGTGTCCCCACCATATTTGCCTGGAAATGCACCAGTCCCTTATGTTGTGCATCCAGTGAAAGTAAAGCTTCGTCCAGTTTTCCGGAACGAACCTGGTTTTTCCCTCTTCCACGGCCTTTATCGCAGGAGAAGCCAGGGGCTTCGTCCTCACGAACCACTGCCAGGATGGGTATGGCTCTATGACAGTGCCGCAGCGATAGCAATGGCCCACATTGTGGGTGTAGTCCTCCACCTTCACCAGAAGTCCCTGTTCCTTCAGTTTCTCCACCACCTTCTCCCTGGCCTCGTAGCGGTCAAGGCCGGCGAACCCTTCCCCGGCCTGCGGGGTCATTTTTCCCCAATCGTCTATTACCAGGACCATGGGGAGTCTGTGCCTTTTTCCTATCTCAAAATCGTCCGGGTCGTGGGCCGGGGTTACCTTCACCGCCCCGGTGCCGAACTCCGGGTCCACGGCATCGTCGGCGATTACGGGGATTTCCCTCCCTATTATGGGAAGCACCAGGGTTTTCCCTATGGCTTCTTTGTACCTTTCGTCCTGGGGGTGGACCGCCACCGCAGTGTCCCCCAGCATGGTTTCCGGTCTGGTGGTGGCCACCACTATTCCCTCTTGGGGATTTTCCTTGAAGGGATACTTTATGTAGTAGAGTTTCCCCTTTTCCTCCCTGTATTCCACCTCTAAGTCCGAAAGAGCAGTGTGGCAGCGGGGGCACCAGTTGACCATGTAATAATCCCTGTAAATCAGACCTTCCCTGTAAAGCTCTACGAAGGCGTGGCGAACTGCCTTAGAAAGCTCCTCGGAAAGGGTAAATTTATACCTGGACCAGTCCACGGAGCAGCCCAGCTTTTCCAGCTGATAGTTTATGGTTCTGGAGGACTGCTCCACCCATTCCCAGACCCTTTTGAGAAATTCCTTCCTCCCCAGCTCTTCCTTGGATTTCCCCTCCTCCTTCAGTTTTCTTTCCACCACCACCTGGGTGGCGATCCCCGCATGGTCCGTTCCCGGAAGCCAGAGGGTATCGTAGCCCTGCATCCTCTTCCAGCGGGCGATTATGTCGTAGAGGGTGAATACTAAGGCGTGCCCCATGTGGAGAACCCCGGTCACATTGGGGGGCGGAATCACCATGGAAAATTTGGGTTTGTTTGAATTCTCATCTGCCTCAAAGAACCGGTTTTCCCTCCAGAACTTGGCCCATTTCTCTTCAAAGTCCTTAGGGTTGAAGGATTTTTCCATAAATCTCCTCCGCAGGATTTTTGCCTTAACTTTCTTCCAGCTTTTTGATGAGCTTTTGAATCTCCTCCCTGAGGATTTTCTCGGCTAAGGGAGGGATTACCTCCCACGCTATTTTCTCTATAACCTCCCTGGGTATTTCAGGGGAAGGCTGGGGGCTTTCCACGAAGCTTTCCTTTTGGGGAGGCTCCCCAAAGGCCACCTCCTCTGCCTTTTCCTCTTCCGCCGGGGCCTCCTCCTGGAAGATTTCCTCCTCCGGAGGCTTTTCAGCGACAACTTCCTCCCCTTCTACCTCCAATTTGTGGGGAGTTTCTTCGGTTTTCACTTCCTTTTCCGGCAACGGCCCCTCCTCCTGGAACCCTTCCTCTACGGGTTCCTCCATGGGCTGCTCAACGATTTCTTCTTTCTCTTCCAGGGCCAGTTCCTCCTGGGCCAGTGGTTCCTCCATGGGTTCTTCAAAGACCTCCTCCTCCCCTATCTCCTCTTCCTCGGGAAAGATGTCCTCGTCGGAGAAAGCCTCCTCCGCGGTGTGACTTTCCCAGGTGGTGGCCTGAAGTTCCTCTTCGCTGAGTTCCTCCTCCTCGGGCAGCGGTTCCTCTTCCTCCTCCTCCGTTTCCTTGGGGGTCAGGCTCGGTTTTAAAGATTCCATGTATTCCTTTATCTTGCTGCTGGGCACCGGCTTCATCAATACATCTATTTTTTCTTTACTTTCCAGTTCCATTTTTTCAAAGGGGCTTTTCAATACAAGAATGTGAAGCTCAGGATTTTGATTAAGTATTTCATTGATGAGTTCGTTGAGCCTTGGGGTTATGTTGGATGAAAGCACCACCACCTGAGGATTTTCCCTTTCCACTGCCTCCTTTAAACTGCCTTCGTCCTCCGCAAACATTAAAATGTAATCGGGGGAATCCAGGGATAAACTGAAAACCTTCTTGGTTATAGGGCTTGTGTCTCCTAAAATAATCTTCACACTCATTTAAAGCCTCCTCCATAAATAATAGAAAGTTTAACTGAACTTGTCAAATAAAGGTCCATATAATAAAATTTCCCCATGAGAAAACTGATTTTGACTTTAGCATTGTTTTCCCTTTCCTTTGCTTCCGGATGGAAGGTGAAGCTTTCCCTGGGAGGATTTTTCGGCAACTACGGCGATTTCAACTCCTTCGTCTCCTACGAAAAGAAGTGGCTGGAGTTCAACAACGAGAGCTGGGCAGAGTTTCAAAGGAGCGCGGGATTTCTCTCCAACTATTCCGCTCAGAAGGGAAGCCTGAAGGAACTCAAACTCTCCCTTCCCCTTTTTCTCAGGTTTTCCCGCACCGTAAAGGGATTTGAACTTTTCGGAGAGGTTTCCTATTTCTCAGGAGCTGCCAGAACCTCCACCTCCTACTCTTACCGGTTCAACTTCACCGATGGCTCTTCCTCCTCCGTGGATTACAGCTACTCCCCCTTTGAGCTTAAGGCGTCCTTAATAGGAGCCGGAATAGGGGCCAGCAAGAGGCTCATCACCAGGGGGTGGCTTAAGTTGAACCTTGAGGCTTCCTTGGGTTTTTCCTATGTTGACCTCGCCTATCTCAACGACCTCACCGGGCGAATGGAGGTGGGGGATTACTGGCTGGAGGTCAAGGACGACTTCACCATGAAGGGGAAGGGACCCGGCATCTACGGCTACGCCGGAGTGGAGATTCCGCTGGCCACCATGGGAAGGTTTATCCTCAACCTGAGGTCAGGATACTTCGCCCTGAAGGTTCTTTCGGTTAAAGGAGATTCTACCCTGAATTCCTCGGTGAGGGATTCCACTGGCTACGAATTTCAGCAGAGCGATTCCTGGTCCGGGGAGTGGTTCCTCAAGGAAGTAAGCATAAGCACCTGGTGGGGGGATGTTTCCTACAGATTCCCCTCCAATTACAGGCAGGACCTGGGAGAATTAGTGAAGGACCTGGGGAAGTTCTCCCCCCTATTTCACGGTCCCTATTTATCCTTGAGTCTGGGTTTCAGTTTCTAAAAATGAGGAGGCTGGCCCTTCTGCTTTTCCTGGCCCTGGCCGGTGCCTCCACCAGGCCCCCCTATGTGGCTGGGAGTTTCTACCCGTCGGAGCCCGAAAAACTCAGGAAAACGATAGATTCCTTCCTTCAAAGGGCTAAAATCCCTCCGTTGGAGGGGGAAATCCTGGGAATCCAGGTTCCCCACGCCGGCTATGTTTTCTCCGGCCCGGTGGCTGCCTACGGGTTTAAGGCGGTTAAGGGCAGGAGCTACGACCTGGTGGTCCTTATAGGGCCTTCCCATTATTACCCCTTCCGGGGAGGGGCGGTCTCCCCCGCAGACTTCTGGGAAACCCCCCTGGGGAAGGTTCCCCTGGACAGGGCCTTCGCCAGAGCCTTAGTGGCCAGAAAAACAGGGTTTTTCTTCTCCGAAAGGTATCACCGCCGGGAACACTGCCTGGAGGTGGAGGTTCCCTTCCTTCAGAGGGTCCTTAAGCCCGGGTTTAAAATAGTGCCCATAGTAATAGGTCCCTATTATCCCCAGACCCTTCTTCCGGCAGCGAAGGAATTTGCAAAGCTCTTAGAAGGGAAAAATTTCCTTCTGGTAATATCCTCCGACCTTTCCCATTACCACAGCCTGGAGGAATGCCGTCGCCGCGACACCAGAACCCTGAAGGCCATCCTCTCCCTCAGGCCCGCCACCTTCCTCTGGGGGGCCCTGAACGGGGAATACGAGGCCTGCGGTGCCTCCGCCATAGCCTTCGGGGAGGAAGTCCTTTTGAGGCTCGGAGTTGACAGGGCTGTTCTTCTGGCCCGGGGCACCTCCGCCGATGCCGGTGCCGGAAAGAGCAGGGTGGTGGGGTATTCCTCCGTGGTTTTCCTGAGGAGCGGGAACAAGAAATCCCATAAGAAGGATTTTTCCCTTACAGAGAAGGACAAAAAATATTTAATTGGGGTGGCAAGACAGGCAATTAAGGCCGGTCTGGAGGGGAAGCAATACTCACCTCCGCCTCCCCCATCGGAATACCTTAAGGAGCCCAGGGGGGTCTTCGTGACCCTCAAAAAGAAGGGGAGACTCAGGGGTTGCATAGGATACATTTTCCCTGTAAAACCCCTTTACCTTGCCACGGCCGAAGTGGCCAGGGCTGCGGCCTTTCGGGACCCCAGGTTTGAGCCCTTAAGGAAGGAGGAATTTAAAGACATAGAAATTGAAATCTCGGTTCTTACCCCACCCAGGGAGACCACCCCGGATAGGGTGGTGGTGGGAAGGGACGGACTCGTGGTTAATTACCTGGGGGCCCAGGGGGTTCTCCTCCCCCAGGTTCCCGTGGAGGAGGGGTGGGATAAATTCCAGTTCCTTTCCGCCCTCTGCCTGAAGGCCGGGGTGGAGAGGGGCTGCTGGAAGAAGGGAGCTAAACTTTATTCCTTCCAGGCCATAGTTTTCAAGGAGGAGCGATGATGTACGACCTCATAATCGTAGGTGGTGGACCCGGAGGCTATTCCGCAGCCCTCAGGGCTTCTCAACTGGGGATGAAGGTTCTTCTGGTGGAGAAAAAGAGAATCGGCGGAGTATGCCTGAACGAGGGATGCATCCCCACCAAGGCCCTTCTCCACGCCGCCCACACCCTTTTAGAAATGAAAAAGGGGGAGGAATTCGGGCTTCACCTGGGAAGTTTCGGCCTTGAGTGGGAGAGGGTTCAGGCCTATGTTAGGCGGTCTGTGGAAAAATTGGTGGGAGGAGTGGAGTACCTGCTCCGCAAAACCGGGGTGGAGGTAATAGAAGGGGAGGGAAGCCTCCTGGGTCCCGGAAGGGTAAAGGTGGGAGAGGAGGAGTTTTCCTCCCGCTGGGTTATCCTCGCTACAGGGAGCAGGCCCATGGAACTGGCCCAAATCCCCTTCGGAGGCCGAATCCTCACATCCTCCCGGTTGATGTTCACCGACAGAATTCCCCGGAGCCTGGTGATTGTGGGAGCAGGGGCCATAGGCCTGGAAATGGCCACGGCCTTTTCCCTTTTAGGTGCGGAAGTAAAGGTGGTGGAGGCCCTGGCCACCCCCCTGGGAGGAATGGACAGGGACATGGCCTCCTTTTTGCTGAGAGCGCTGAGGGAGGTGGGGGTTGAGGTGCTGACCTCCACTAAGGTGGAGGGGGCAGAGCAGGGGAATGGGGGTGTTAGGCTTCGGCTCCAGGACGGCAAGGAGCTGGAGGCCGAATTTGTTCTGGTTTCCGTGGGAAGAGTTCCCAATTCCGAGATTTTCAAGCCTCTCCTGGAAGTGGACGATAGGGGGTTTTTGAAAGTTGACCCCTCCCTTCAAACCTCCATGGAGGGGGTTTACGCCATAGGAGACATTGTGGGACCACCCCTGCTTGCCCACAAGGCCCATCACCAGGGGGTTTATGTGGTGGAGAAACTGGCGGGGAAGGAAGCAGCTCCTCCCCGGGTAATACCCATGGCCGTTTTTACCGAGCCGGAATTTGCCTCCGTGGGTTTAAACGAAACCAGGGCCAGGGCCTTAGGATTGAAGTTCAAAAAGGCCAGGTTTCCCTTGGCTGCCAACGGAAGGGCCGTTACCTTGGAGCAGGAAGGGGTCGTAAAGGTGCTGAGCGATGAAGACGGTAGGCTCCTGGGGGTTCAGATTCTCGCCCCCTCCGCTTCGGAGATAATCTCAGAGGCGGCCCTGGCCATAAGAGAAGGTTTGAAAGCCTCCCGGCTGGCAGATGCGGTTCATGTTCATCCCACCGTCAGCGAAGCCCTCATGGAAGCGGCCATGGCCTTGGAGGGCAGAGCAATACACATATTGAATCGGTGAGAATACACACTAAGTTCAACCTCCCGGATAAAATAAAAAGGCTCAAACTTAACGCAGAAGTTGTCATTGCCGATACCTGCGAGGACTTCAAGGACCATCCCTCTGCCTTAAAAATTCTCCTTCTTACCCCGAAGGGACTTGTCCAGGCAGGAAGGTGCAGGGCTGATTTTTACGCCAGGGACATGGAGGATGTTTACCTGTGGTTAAGATTGCTTTCGTCCTATCGGCCATAGACCCCCTCCACGGGGCCGGCTTTACCCTGGACCTCCAGGTTCTTCAGAGCCTGGGGGTGAAGGCCGTAGGAGTTCCCACGGGAATCCTTCCCCAGGACCCCTCCGGGGTCAGGGATGCCTTCTTTTTCCCCAAGCAGTGGGTTGAGAAAACCTATGAACCCCTCAAGGGAATAAAGCCTTCGGGGTTAAAGGTGAGCGTGCCGGGAAACTCCATCGGGGTTATCCGGACTCTGCTGAAGAGGGTGGATGGGCCTAAGGTTCTGGACCCCATAATATGGGCCGGAGGGAGGAGGGTTGCCCGGGCCGGGACCTTGAGGGAGCTCGCCTCCTACTTTGACCTCATAACCCCCAACATACCCGAGGCCCGGGAAATGCTGGGTCAGGACCTTCCCCCCCGCCCTCTCTGCGAAGCCCTTTATCGGCAACTTGGAGTGGATGTCCTGCTTAAAGGAGGTCACAGCCAGGACAAGACCGACTATCTTTGCACTTCCGGGGGCGTCCTCCTTCTGAAGCCCGACGAGATTTTTCCCTACGAGGTTCACGGGACCGGTTGCCTCCTTTCCTCAGCCATCCTTGCCTTCCTCCTTCGGGGAAGGACCCTTGTCGGGGCCGTCAGGGAGGCTAAGGCTTACCTGGTGGAGCAATATCGGAGGGCCATCCCCCTGGGCCCGGGAAAGAGGGTCTTCCACCTTTCCTGAGGCCTGACTTCGGGGAGAGGGCGAAAGGCCTTGACCTTCCGGGAAAAATTCCTAAAATAAAAATAGGAGGCCGCCATGGGAAAGAGACTCGGGAAACTTGCCCTTCTCCTCCTTTTCCTCCTCTCCCTTCCCGGCAAACCCTGGCCTGCCTTCGGGGGATTGATTTTTGAATACGGCCCCAAAAAGAAAGGCAAAAGAGAGGTGTTGAATTATCCTGTTTTACCTTTGGTTACAGAAGCTCCTATGTCAGGACCATTAGAAGGACCAGACATTAAACAAGTTACTCTTAAAAAAGAAGAGTTTGAAAAATACTGGAAGCAGATATTAGATGCTGAGGAATCATATAAAG
>JALSNJ010000024.1 GCA_026987025.1 Candidatus Aminicenantota bacterium
GGGAACTTGACACCGAGGAGAAGGTCAGGATATTGAAGTATTTAGTGGAAAAGGAGATACTTTTCTACGACCCCATAGAGCGGGCAGTGCAGCCCCACAGCAAGACTATGCTCTTGGCCATAAGGGAAGTTCTAAGCTAAGGCAGAGATTTTAGCCGGCTATCTCACCTTCAAGTTTACAGTTATTTCCTCCTCTCCCTTCACATTGGAGCGGAAGGTGAGCCTTTCCTCCATGGGGGAGGATGGTGGTTTTTCCAGGGAAATCAAAAATATGTATCCCCCCGATACCCTGTGGAGGAAGCAACGGAAGTGCTTGGGGCATTTCTCAAGGGTTATTCTGGCCCTTTCGTCCCTGGAGGTTATGGTAACCACCCTGTAGTTTATCCCGGAGTTTTTCCTGTAGAAGATAAGGGAGGTGGGCATAGCCTTCAGAGTGCCTTCCACCATGCAGAGGTAGTTTATCCAAAGGACGGGTTTTTCAGGGATGTCCGTCTGGATTTTTATGTATCCCCTGTTCTGTCCCGGCTTCATTCCCCTGAACCTCAAATCCACCCTCCATTTTCCCTTTTCCCTCTTGAATTCAGCCTCCACGGCGTTTTGAGGGTTTGCTGAAATTCCGGTTATTTTGAAATTCGGGTATTTTTCCGAACTGAGCCACACCGTTGAGGTGGCTGTTTCCCCCTTGAATTTTCTCAGGAAAATAAACCTTCTCGGTTCAATCCTTACCGTGGGCTTTACCACTGCGGTTATGCTGAGGGTTATCGTGGGTAGGGAGGGGTCGTCGGTGTAGACCACAGCTCTTTTCGTTATTTTTCCCTGATATCCTGATGTTCTAACCCTGAGGGTTATTTCCCCCTGCTGGCCGGGAGGTATGGTTTTGTCGTAGTTCACCGTGGTGCATCCGCATCCCGCAAGGACTTTCTTTATGGATATGGCTTTTTTTCCGGTGTTTTTTAGGACGAACTTGTGGATTATTGGTTTTCCCTCAGGAACCTCCCCTGCATCGTAGGCGGTGGACTTTATCCTTAGTCCTGAAGAGGCTAAAAGGGGGAATAGAAGCAGGATGCCCAGAGTCCTCTTCATTTTTCCCTCCTTATCTCTATTCTGAGTTCCTTCAAAGAACCCCTGTAATAGGGTTGTTTGGGGGCTATTGTTATTGTCCAGGCTTCGGGTATAAGTTTAAACTCAAAAATCCCTCCCTCCGATGTGAGCTTTTCCCTGGAGCCGGCCTTGATCAAAATATTTGCTATGGTCTGCTCTCCCTGGTCTCTCCTTCCGTTTCCGTTGCTGTCCCTGTAAACCACACCCTTTATGTGGGTGACGGGGGTCAGGCCGAAGAGCACTTCCCGGCTGTCCACAGTTATCACCCTTGATATCTCCGTGGTGGGGTAGAGGTTCTTTTCCATCTCGGCGGTGGAAAGCTGAAGGAGGACGGGCTTTAAGCCCACCGGCACGGTGGCCACTCCCTCTGAATCGGTGGAAAAGAGCCTGCCCTGGGAATCCCTCAAGATTATCCCCGGTATCACGGTTTCTCCCTGATCGTATTTTCCGTTGGCGTTCCTGTCCAGGAATACCCTTACCTTCACCTCGGACAGGGGCCTGAACCTGAGGCCCTCCACTTCCCAGAGGGCTTCGCACCTTTCCCCGGAGGACCTTTAAGGGAAGAAGGGGGTGTATCCTGTGTATCCTATGGCCCGGAGGCTTCCCTTTATGGAGGAGGCCTGGAGCTTCCCGGGTATCAGGGCCTGGTAGGAGTAGTCAAGGATTTCCCCCTGGTTCAGATACTGATACTTCCAGAGGAAGGGTTCAAGGAGGCTCAGCTGAGGTTTAGCCTGGCTGGAGAGGTAAACGAGCCCAGGCTGGAATTTCGCCTCAATGAGAAGCTGTGGCAGGTCCTTGGCCCTGGAGTAAGCCACCGGACATATATTTCTCGTGGTAACCCTGAAGGTCAAGAGGTCCCCTGGTTCCGCCACAAGTTTTTTAGCTCCCTTTATTATCACTATGTTCCTGGGGGGCAGGGAAAGAATCCTTGAATTCTGGCCCTCCCTATAGAGAACTTCCCATCCGCTCTGGAGGAAGTGGTCAAGGAAGTCAAAGGTTATCCCCTGATATGCTGACATGGCTTCCAGATAAAGGGCTATTCCCCCAAGGTCCGTTCTGTAGATTATGCCCTGGGGTCTTGTCTCGTGTTCTTCTATCGGGATTCCCAGATCCCTCCTGTAGAATTTCTGGGCTTCCTCAGCGTATCCTTCGCTTTCCTCGCCCAGAAGCCTCGCCGCAATGGCCCTGGCGGCTGCCCACTTCAGGTCCATCTTTCTTGAACCGAGCAGGGCTCTGAGTTCACCCTCAAAATAAGGGAGAAGTTTTGGGGAAGCCGAAAGGAGCAAAAGGTCCTCAGGGCTAATCCCTCCCTGGGATTTGGGCAGGAGGTCCAGGAGGAAGTCCTCACCGAAGACCAGGTAGAACTTTGCCACGGTCATTTTCCCTGCCTTCTCCGGAGAGGGCAGAATTTCGTATTGGCCCTCCCCCCTCTTCAGAATTACCACCTTTTCGGGTATGTATCCTATCTCCCTGAACTTTTCAATCAGCAGGGCGTAGAGCTTTTCCTCCACCCCCATACCCAGGGCTTTTCTCGCCAACAGGTAGCTGGCTAAGGTATCCGTGCTGTAGGAATAATCCTCCTCAAGGGGCTCAAGCCTCCAGGGGCTCTCTATTCTTCCCTTTATGGATAGGGATTCCCCGGGGACTATTAGCCTTTCCCCCTCTTCAAGGCCTGGGGCAATTTTCTCTAAGGTTCTGATGTAGGAGCGGGCCAGGTATATGAGCTGCCTTCCCGTCTCCGAATATACATCCCTTCTTTCTACGAGTTTCCTTCCCATGTTTGCCAGGTAAAGGGCATAGAGGGAAACCCTGGAGGTTGAAGTCTCCAGGCTGTCGGAGGCCACATCCAGGAACTCCGGCGGGAATATCATCTTCAGGGATTTGAGGCCCCGGGGCAGGGACACCTCCGATTGGCTCAGGAAAACATTGGGAAGGTCCTGGGTTCTTCCCATAACCGCAATTATCGGGGATTTCCTCGGGAATCGGAGGTAGTTGTAAAGGGTAATGGCCGGGTATTTAAGCCTCCATGCGTGGTCCTTGCGGAAGAAAAGGCCTGCCTCGTCCATTCCCTTGTAAACTGCCTTGAAAAGAACCCCGCTTCCTTCGGTCTCGGAGGCCATGGTCAGGGCAGCAAGGTCCCTCAGTCTGAGCTCGTACTGGAAGTTTGAGGTTTGAAGGGCCACGAGCCCTATGGGCTTCAGATAGTTTTTCAGGATGGACCTGAGGAATTCCCCGGCCACTGGCTCGCTCAGGTGGGAGGCCACAAAATAGGCCAGGGCCAAATCCTCTACGCTATTCATTTTCGCCTTTCCTTTTTCCAGGGCTTCCTTTATCCTCAGGATTTTTTCCTTGGCCATGGGATAATTACCTTCCTCAAGCAGGGTCAGGGCCAGGAAAATCTCCCCTTCAAGGTCTTTGGCCTTGAATTTTCCAATTTTAAGGCCCTTCCTCAGGGCAGGTAGCATCGTCTTCGCCTTTCCATATCCCTGCCCTGCCAGCCTGCTTAAAGAGTAGTAGAGGACGGCCCTCTGGGTTCTGGAGGCCCTTTCCTTGGATGGCAAGATGCTCCCACCCTCGGTAATGGTCCAGTGGGAGGGGATTTTTCCCTGGTCTGCCAGCCAGTTCAGCTGTTTTTCAATGACCTTCCTCATCCCTTCCCTGGCAGAGGGGTCCGCAATTTCAGCAAGGGCCTCATTCAAGGCGAGGAGCTGGAAGGCCATCTGGGATGGGGTTATCTTTCGGTCAAGGTTTTCAACCTTCCATCCCCTTTCCGATCTGGATATGTAGGCTCCTGCATAGGGCATCCACAGGAGGTTGTCCCCGATGGTGAGGCCGAATCCTGAGTGGAAGAGGAGTTCCTCAAGGTTGAAGAGGGCGTAGTTTTTCAGCCTTTCCGCCATCCTCCTTTGTGGATATTTGCCCGAATGCCAAAGGTGAAGGGCGGCAAAGGAGGCGAAGAGGGCATCCTCCGTGCGGAAGTAGGGGTCCACTATGGAGAAGTAGCCCTACGGAAGATGGGTAATTCCGTAGGGCTTTTCCTCTATGTGCAGGCAGCACTCTCCAACCTCCCTCCTTAAAACGGTGCAGCAGGATTCCTGGGGTGAGTTAATCCCGGTTCCGTCCTGGGCCCATCCCCTGGCCTGGGCGTTGTTGCAGTATCTTCCCGGGTCAGTATCAACAGGGGCTATGGCGCTGTATCTCAGGATGTGGGATTCTCCCTGGGAGAGGTCTCCTATCCTCCATGTGAGCCTCTGGCCGGAAACTTCAGGGTCAGGTATCCTGGAATTGTCAAGCAGAGAGGAGTTTTTCACATACTGGAAGTGGTCAGGGAGGGTGTCCTCAACGGAAACATTTTCAGCCTTCCCGTCTCCGGAGTTTCTTATTTCAAGTTCAAAGTCGTAGATTCCCCCTGGGATCTGGGCCCTGGGACACTTCTTTCTCAGTTCCAGAACAGGGGCTCCGCAGACCAGCTTAACCCCGCACTGGTTTGCCTCTTGGCTGTAAGAGGCCCTTCCGCAATCGTCCGTGGCAGAGACCCTTAAGGTGTCCGCCAGGGTCTTGCCGCAGGCATCGGAGGAAGGCTTCAGGATTATCCTGAGCTGGAGGGTTTCCCCTGGCCTTAGTTTGAATTTACCGTACCTCCAGATTAAAACTCCCTGGGCTCCCTGGGAGGGTCCCTCTTCAGGGGAAGCTCCGACGCTTATGTAATTCCAGAGGCTCCATCCAGGAGGAAGGTCCTCCTCAACCTCTATATTCGTAAGCTCGGAAGCGTTATCGCCATTATTGGTTATGTTAAGTATGTATTCAACCTTATCCTTCAGGGTCACTATGCTGGCTTCAGGACAGACCCTGTCCACGGAGAGGGCAGGGCAGAGGAGTCTGATGTTTACCGATGAGGAGTCGTCCGGATCGTTGTCGTCGGGGTCGCAGCCAGAGGTGTCAAAGGGGGTTCCGCTTCCGTCATCGGCTTCCACCTTAAAGGTGTTGGT
The DNA here is from genome assembly GCA_026987025.1 of Candidatus Aminicenantota bacterium. GTDB lineage: Bacteria > Acidobacteriota > Aminicenantia > S016-38 > S016-38 > JALSNJ01. Next base: position 5,090 of record JALSNJ010000024.1, read on the forward strand.
GAAAACCCTTCCCCTGGTAATGCAGGAGGCAGCCCTTGCTCTGTATCTGAGCTGCAACTCTTCCCCTCTGGGAACTCCTCCGTGTAGAAGCGCTCCTATGTCCCAGCTCAGGGTCCTTCCGGATATTACAGGGTCGTTGGTGTAGCTTCCCCCTGGCCATGTGGCCACGGTGGAATTCCTGACATAGGTGAATCCAGGGGGCAGTTCGTCTGTTATTTTAATGTGATAGGCGTTAAGAAAGCCCACATTTTCTACCCTGAGGAGGAACTCCACATCCTGGCACGCGTTGAGCCTTTCCCTGGAGGCCGTTTTTTCCGTGATCAGGCCTCCGCCGCACACGGTATTTACTTGCTTTTCGTTGTTCCCACCGTTGCACTCACAGACAGAATCCCCTTCGTCAAGGACGAATCTGAAATTGTGGGAATCGCATTCTGAATAAGGAGGAGAGGTGAAGTTAACATTCACAGTGGAGTTTCTCGGCACATTTAGGGTCTGGGTGTAGATGAGGGTGTTGTGTTCGTCGTAAACATTAAGGACCACCCCTGAAGCGTCCCCATAACCAGCATTAAGAACGGAAAGGTTGAAGTCCAAAGATGCGTCGGCATTACAATTGTAGGATATGTCCCCTATCTGAAGGTCAGGCTCGTCAAGGTTGTAGGTCCAGTTGAGGGTATTGTTGGAGGAGGAAAGTTCACATATCTGGGCATTGGGGTCCAGGACTACTGTGAAGTCTATGCTCTGGGAGGAACAATCGTATGGCCATTGATTCACGATCAGCGTTTGGGGAACCCCTGGCTGAAGGGGAAGGGTCCCGCCGAGGGAGGTGAAGGTGTAGGTTTGATGATGGCCCATGTTGTCGGAAATTTCTATGTTGAAGTCCTCACTTAGGGCTTCGCAACCGTCGTTGGAGACGGTCAACTGAAGTTGAAGATTTTCGTCGGAGGCACAGGAGGTTCCCATTGACTGAATGTGAAGGTCAGGGTAGGGCAGGTGATAGGAGGCGGTGGCGGTGTTGTTGCCGCTGGCACACTCGCAGACCTCCTGCTGGGAGTCCACGGTGGCGGTTATGTTGAAGTCGCAGGTGTAGGGAGCTGAGGTGAAGTCCCTGCTCCAGTTGAAGGTAACGGTCTGGGAAGCCCCCACCGCCAGGGGAAGGGGCCCTCCAAGGTCCGCATGATACCACTTCTCGTCGGACCACCCCTGACCGTCGCTTACGCTTATCCTGAAATCATCGGTTATAGGGCCGTTTCCCTGATTGGATATTTGAATCTGAATTTCACCGCTTATGGTTCCATCGTTGTTGCAGGTGGTAGAGGGTGAGACCGAATCCACCACCAGGTCCGGGGATGTGTTGGTGTAATCGTAATTAATGGTATTGTCAGTCCCGTCGCATTCGCATATGTCGTCGTTGTAGTCCACCGTGGCAGTGAATCTAACCGAAGCCGGGGAACAGGATGTGGGCCAGTTGGTGAAGTTTACGGTGGTGGAGGCACCGGCAGCCAGGGAGGATATGGTTATGTCCTGGTTGTGTCCCAGATTGTCCTCCAGGTGAACCACGAAGTTGGAAGCGTCGTTGCATCCGTCGTTTTCAATTACCACCTGAACCAGGGTATTTCCATCGGAACTGCATGTGGGGGTTATGGAGTTTACTTTAAGATTATAGGATGGGGTGTGATAGTTGATGGTCCTCGTGTTGTTTCCTTCGTTGCACTCGCAGACTTCATCGTCGGAGTCAACCTTTATCTCTATGGTAGAATCGCAGACCATACAATCAAGGGGCCAGTCCACATAAACCGTCCTTACTGAATGGGCTGGGATTGGGAGGCTTCCTCCAAAATCCGCCGAGTAATACCCCATGGTGGACCATCCGTGGTTGTCCGATACAGTTATCTTAAAGTCCTTGTCCACGGGGGCATCGCCGTCGTTCCTCACCCTTATCCTTATCCTTGCGGAGGTGTTCCCGTCGGAGGAGCAGGTGAACTCTCCCCGGGAACCTCCCCCTATTCTAAGGTCCGGAAGTTGGACCAGGGCCGTATCCGAGGAGGTTATCCCGCTTTGGCAGCTGTATTCCCCCGTGGTGTTGGGGTCCCCGTCAAAGGAACCGCATCCCCAGGTGGCCTCCACTGTGTTCGTGGTGTGGGATGCGTTGCAGTTTGGAGGAGAGGTGGCGTGGGCCGTAATCTGGAAGGTTTTTGAGTCTCCGGAATTCAGGGGGCCGAATTCCCATCCCCATCTCTGGGGGTCCCCTCCCAGCTGGGTTCCTCCGGAATCGTGGACGAGGCTATCCCCCAGGGTGTCCTCAATCCTTACCCAGTCAGCATCTCCAGTGCCGTTGTTGGAGACGGTTATAGTCCAGGTGACTGTATCGGTGGGGTCCGAGCAGTCCAGGGCTACGGTGGAGGGCTCTTTGGTTATGGTGAGCTGGGGATAGAGGGCGGTTATTTGCTCTGTGGTGCTTATGTTGTATTGGGTATCGTTGCAGCAGTCGTAAAAATAAAGGGTAAATCCCATATCTGAGGTTACAAAGCAATCGGCGGATACCGAGAAGACCAGCTGTGCCGATTGATGGGCAGGTATGGTATCGCAAAGGTTATTGGCAGCATCTGCAAGGTCGTAGTAGATGAGCTGATTGCCGGAAACTACGGGGTCCGCCGTTCCACCCCATCCTCCAGGACAGGTAATGGAGGAGGAGCCCGGCTGGTAGGTCATTCCCGGCGGCAGGGTGATAACCAGGTCCACCGCGCCGGCGTCGGTGGCTCCGTTGTTGGAGATGTCCACCGTGAAGGTGGCAGAGCCTGAGCAGGAATTGATGCTGGTGGGGGATACGGAAATTCCCATGTTTAGGGCCGGCTCCCTGGTGGAGGAATTGGTATCCGTGACCCCGGTGGTTGAAAGGCATGCCCCTGGCTCGGAGTCTGGATTGGTGGAGGAGCTTCCGTCCACATCCCCGCATCCCCAGTAGGCGGTTACGGTGTTGTCCAGGTCGTGGCTACAGGGGGCAGAATCGGTCTGGGCCGTAAGGGTAAGCGTGGCCGTTTCCCCGTCGGGAAGGTTCTTTATTTACCAGTAAACATTCTGTCCTGAGTTGTATCCGTTGTCAGCTGGTCCGTAGGTGGGGTCCCCGGTGGAGGATATGTAGGAGAAGGCCCCTCCCAGGACATCCTCAACCCATAGGACGGGAAGGGTGTATCCGCTGTGGTTGGTCACTTGAATTTGCCATGTCACATTTTGATTGCAATCCAGTGGTTCTCCCTCTGGAGGGGTTATCCTCGTCTTGGTAATTGAAACATTGGGTTCGTTCAGGTCCACATGGAAGGTGCTGGGGGATGTGGAAAAGACCTTCCCGCAGGGGTTTTCGTATTGCAGCTCAAATACAACATCCCCTCCCTGGAAGTCGCAGTCGGACACCACATGGAACCTTATCTCCACGGTGTCCCCCGGCGATAGGTCGCTCAAGACCGGAAGCTCGTTTTTCGTCCATTTTATGGGGGATGTCATGGGGTTCGGGTCAGAGCCGGGACTCCAGCTCCCTCCGTTTTTACGCCATTCTGTGGTCCCCGGCACATAACTGAGGCCAGGGGGAAGGGTTTCGGTGACCTCAAGGTTGTAAACGGTGGTCTGGCCGGCGTTCTTTATGGTAATTACGGCGGTTTCTTCAGAGCAGGCGTTTATGGGCGTTGGGATATTATTGGTTCCCACCAGGACCGGTGCCGGTATTTTCACCGTGGAGTTATCGCTGACGGGGGTGTTGCAATCCCCTCCAAGGCATCCCCAGGACGAGGATACATCGTTGGTGAGATTATCGCAGTCCACCAGGTTGGCGGTTATGGTTATCTCCCTCCTTTCAGCGGGAGCCATGCTGTTTATCAGGATTCCAACCCCGTTTATGCTCCCTCCGGTGTGGTCCTGATTGGGGTTTATGGTAACCCCGTCCATGTTATCAACGGTGGCCGAGTTGTAGGTGAGCCCGGCACCGAGGATGTCGTCAAGCCAAACATTGTAGGCGGTTCCGTTTCCCCTGTTTATAAGGTAAATTTTCCACTGAACCGTGTTGGTGCTGGCGTAGTAAACCTCAGGGGTTTTGGTTATGATGAGGTCCCCGCTGGTCATAAGGGGAGGGGTGTAGGTGTCCGAGGCAGAGCAGGACTGTTCGCACTGGTCGTTGTTGTGGCATTGGTCGTCGTAGTATGCGGTGGCGGTGAGGGTAGGTCCCCCTTCGCATCTCTTTTGAACCGTAAGGTGAATTGTTCCCTGATTTGCCGAGGAGAAGTTGTCCCCGTAGTCCCACTCAATGTATGTTCCGTGGTCCACGGGTCCTGAGACCGGATTTACCCCGTCGTATCCGTTGACGGAAACCACATAGTAGTTGTCGGTGTTGAGCCTCACCACCACATCGTAGGGGACCCCAACGGTGCTGGTTCTCTCCACCACTAAGTCTACATCGTAGGTTCCGCACTTCTCAACCACGGTGGGCATACCGTTTAGGGAAACGCTCATGGCAGGGGGCTCTACGGTCACCTCCGTGGTTTCGTGAATCCTTCCGTCCTGAAGGCAATCTCCTCCTGTTATCCCCAGGTCCAGGGTGGACCAGGAGTAGAAGGTGGACGAATTCCCGCAGGGGGGAGATGGCTGGGATTGGTCGGTTATCCTTAGGTTGTATGTTATGGTAAGGCTCTTATTCCTGACGGAACCGTATCCCGTGCATCCCGAAAAGTCCAGAATTAGATGTCCCCCCGGGGTGTTATCTGTGATTGAGACACAGGAGGTCACATCAGCCCCGTCAAAGACCACGCTCAGGGACCCTGATACATACTGCTGATTGTTGTCGGCGTTTTCCTCAAAGTGAAGGTCAGAGAGGTCTACGCCGTCCAGGGCGGAGCTGTCGGTAAAATCGTATTGGTTCGTGTATGTTATTTCTTCGCATTTTTGGGCCGTTGATGGGTTGGCGGTCTTTTCTGAGTCCACCAGCTGTTCACACTCTATCGCCGTGGTCTGGGAGGCCGAGGCCGAAAGGTCACAACCGCAGCAGTCCTGGACCGAGGCTTCCACCGTGTTTTCAAAGGTGGTAAAACAGTATCCCTCGCACTGGTCTGCTCCAGGGGCCTGGAGGGTTATGTCCGTTTCAAAATGGGGGCTGGAGGAGGGGTCAAAGGTCCAGGTTATGGTTCCCCCTGTTCCCCCTGCCCCCGGGGTCCAGGTTCCTCCTCCTGCGTCAACCACCGTGAAGCCGTCGGGAACATGGTCCGTGACCTGAACCGTCCCTGTGCTTCCAGATCCGCAGGAGGTAACCCCGGAGTAATCCACGGTTATGTGATAGGTGGCCTGGGAGCCGATCTGAATCTCCTCCGGCCCCGTCTTGGATACGGAAAGCTCAGGGCTATCCGAGGGAGCGTTATAGGAACTCAATTTTACAGGTGGATAAAAATCGTTATTGCAGTCGTCCTTGTAATTGGGCTGCCATAAAAGGGTTCCGGAGGGCAGGGGCCTCTGGCACCAGTCAGAGTAGCCCAAGGTGAATTCAAGGTTGTAGTTATCGCCTGGCCCCAGGTCCGGTATGTTGAAACACCCGTTGGTGTAGGTGGCGGGTGGGGTTACACTTATTACGGAGAGGGGACCGAAGTCCACGCAAATTTTTACATCGTGGGCTCTGCCGTCCCCGTTGTTGGTTATGGGGAAGCTCACTGTCTTGTTATCTTCGCAGTAGGTAAAATTTATGTCCGGCGGTGTAAAATCAAGGCTGGGGGATTTGTTTACCAGCTGAACCGAGGCAGTGGCCGTTCCCCCGTCCACCGAGGTGTCAAAGCATGTGGCTCCCCCATCGCATCCCCACCTGGCATCCGCCACATTGTCAAGGTTTTCGCAGGAGACGACCTGGGCCTCCACGGTTATCTCCACATAATCCCCCGGGTTCATCTCGGCCAATTGGGATATGTTTGAACTGTTCCAGGTTATAGTTTGTCCGTTAACATTTCCAGAGGGATTGGTGGAGACGAGGCTCAGGCCGGCCCCAAGGACATCGGTTATCTCCACATTTTTTATCTTTCCTATTCCTGTGTTCTCAACCTTTATGGTCCAGGTTACATTTTCCCCCACGGAAGCCGAAACCACCGATGGGGTTTTGGTGATGGTCAGGGCTCCGGGCAGAACCTCTATGGAGAGGGAGGTGTCCTCCGAGGAGGGGCTTCCGCCGATGTTGTAATCCACATGAACATTGTCGGACCCGGAAACCGCATCGCAGTGGGTTTCCATGGCGAAGTCTATGGTGAGGCTCTGGCCGGGGTTGAGGGTTATACCTGAACCGCAGATGCTGTCTATGTCCCATATTAGTTCGTTTCCGTTGACAGAAGGGTCTGAGGTTGATGAGCAGCCAGGGGCCGAGAGGGAGGAGCTTCCCGGCACATAGGTAAAGCCAGGGGTGGGCATGAAGTTGTGGACCACGATGTCAGTTATGGGCTGGGAGGAGGAGTTCTCTATGGTGATGGTGTAGGTGTTGACCTCGCATTTGTTGACCTGGTTAGCTCCCCCTATGGAGGAGTCGGCCAGGGCGAAGGAAAAACTTAAAAGAAAAACGATGGGTAAAAATATTTTTCTTCTTCTCATTTTTCACCCCTTATTATCACCGTTATTCCAGAATACTTGAGGGGAACCTCTATTTTATTTGGGCCTTTTATCAAATCCACCTCCAGCCTCTTTACCTTGTCTCCGTATTCTATCTCCAGGAGGTGGTGGCCAGGGTCCAGATGGGAGAACTTAAACCTTCCCATCTTCCCCTGGGTTATGAGCCTTCCGTCCAGAACAGCCCTGAAATTCTCCACAGGGGGTTCCCCCTTATCAAAGTTCCCGTTGGAGTTCTTGTCAAAGAAGACGAATCCCTCCAGGCTGGACTTCCCCACTTCCTCCTCCCTTTCCAGGGCGAATCTGAACTCCACATAGGTGGTTAGGCCGTCGGAGAGCACCACCGGCACGGGCGAGGGGGAGATGGGCTTGAAGTTCTCCGGAAGGGTGGCGGTGTTTACTCCAACGGCGTATTCCCCCGGGTAGAGGCCTTCAAAGGAGAAGTGTCCGGCAAAGTCGGTGTAGATTTTCTCTCCGCTGGAAAGCCTCACCTCTATGTTCTTGAGGGGGGTATCCGATGGGTCAAGGATACCGTCCTTGTTCCTGTCTAAGTAAACGAATCCCTCAATTCCGCTGTAGAAAATAAACCCCGAGGAGGAGACATTAACGAAGGCCTGGGCCTCAAGATTGAGGGTTTTTCCTGAGTTGTCCATGACCTTAAGAAGGGCTCTGTTTATGTTCTTTCCCCTTTTGGCGTCGGTTCCGATTATAACCTGATACCTGAGGACTGCGGTTTCGCCTGGCTTTATCAGAGGAAGTTCCCAGGTTATGTTCCTCTTTCCTCTGGGGTCTTTGAATTTTTTCCCGTTGTAAAGGGTGGTTCCCTTAACATAATTGAAGCCCTGGGGAAGATAATCGTCAATCCTCGGATTTAAAAGTGGAGAGGAGGACCTGTTCCAGACTACGATTCTGAACCTTATGATCTTTCCCACATCCGCCTGGGGAATCTCCGACTTCTTGCGGAACAGTATCTGGGAGGTGGAGATGGGGTTTGAGGTGATTCTGGTGATAACGGTGTTGGACTTTACCTCCTGGGGGAGAAGCTCTGCCCTTGCCTTCGCCTGGTTCCTTATAACTGTCCCGGAAAGGGTGGTTTCCTTTATTCTGGCCCTTACTCTTATAACTTCCGAAGACCCCTTCCTTAAAACCCCCTCCCATCTCAGCCTGTTTCCGCTCCTTGTGAATTTCAGGGAGGATTCCTGGGACAGAAATTCCAGGGGAGAGGGAAGGCTGTCCTGAATTGTGAGTCCCTCCACATCCACATTGGAGGGGTTCTCTATCCTCAGGGTGTAGGAAATTTCATCCCCTGGTTTTGCTACCCCTTTGTCCACGGATTTTTTAACACTGATTTTAGGTATTTTTATTTTTAAGACGGCCTTGTTGGATTTTATGGGGTTCTGAAGGCTGGAGTGGTCCAGGTACGCCCAGTTGAGTATTCTTCCCTCCGGGGCGTCCTTCCTCACCCTCAGTTTTACGGTGAACTTTATCCTTTCCCCCTTTCCTATTCTGGGGAAGTTCCAGGTAATTTTTTGCCCTTCAATCTTCGGCTTCACCGGGGCGTCGTCCCCTTCGTACTGGAGGTAAGGGGATAGCTCGTCCCATACCCTTACATCTTTAAAATCGTATTCAGAATCGTTGAAGATCTTTATCTCCATGGGGACTTCCTCTGTGGGAGAGGCCTCCGTCTTCAGGAATCTCTTGGATATGGTCCCCTCAAATCCGTAGGCGTTTATGGTGGTGGTGGCGGTCCTCTTCCTTCCGCACTGATTTTCCACCTCCAGCTTTACCGTGTAGTTTCCAGGGGAGGTGTAGGTGTATTTGGGGTTTTTCTCAGTGGAGGTTCCCCCGTCCCCGAAGTCCCAGGAATAACTGTATTGTCCCTCCTGGCCCTCCACCTCGGCCCTGAAGCTGACCTCCAGGGGCACAGGTCCCTGGGTTGGGTCCGCCTCTATTTTCACCTAGAAGTCCGGACATTCCTTAATCTCAAGGCTTACCGTATAGGAATGGGAGAGCTCCCCGGAGGTTCCCGTTACGGTCAATTGGTAGGAGCCGACGGGGGTGGTGGGGGAGGTTTCTATGCGAAGCTTGGTTTCCCCGGTGGGAGTTATGGGGTTCTGCTCAAATTGGCCGGTGGCACCCTGGGGAAGGCCCTCCACGGAAAGCTCCACCGGGTCTGAAAATCCACCTATGGAGCGAACCTCCACCGTGTAGAAAGTCTCCTCCCCGGGATATATGCTCCTTTGAGGAGGGGTTACCTTTATGGAAAAGTCCGGGCATTCCACCGTGGGAAGTGGAACATCAAAGACCGTTCCAGGGGTGGCCTCGTCAGCGTCAATGACGAAAACATCGGTTTCTCCGTAAACCAGGTGAAGTTTGTGGTTGAACCCTGCGTCCTTGGAAACATACCTGACATGGGCCACCGGTGAGCCCGTTCCGTTTCCGCTCACCCACAGGTCTATTACCAGGTCGTTGTAGTCGTTGTCGGTCCAGTCCTCAAAGGCGTATCTGAGGCCCCCATTATCCAGAGGGGTGACCTGAACCTCGTAGTCGTTGAATACGGTTCCGTCCTCTCTGGTGACGACGCTGTAGGGATAGATCTCTATCTGGGTTCCATCGCAGTATGTGGCCACCACGGGGTGGTTTCTTGAATCGTCTGCCCTCAGGAAAAACAAAAACCCCAGCAGCGCCAGAAAAACTTTTGTCTTTCTCCTCATCCTTCCCTCCTAATAAAGAGCTATTAGTTTAAAATACCCCACAGTGGAGTGGTAGTTTCCTGCGGGGTCAAATTTATCTTCAAAATCTATTACCTCCATCCCAAGGCCGGCCCTGAAATGCTTGAAGAACAAGTATCCAAGCTCAGCCGAGGCCGATTGCTTTTTGTTCTCTATGGGACCCCAAACCCTGAGCATTTTGTAGTTGGCCAGAAATTCAAGTTTTCTGCTGAAACTTATCTTCAATCCCTGGATGGAGGCAAGGGTGTTGCTTTTTGTCCTGTCAAGGGGGGGATAAAGTTCAATGTTGGTGTCGTATCTCCACTGGGAGTAGAGGGAGAGGAACCTGAAGGGTCTCCAAAGCAGCCTGAAGCTCAGCTCCTCCTCGGAGCTTTCTGAAGACGGGACCAGGGCCCCATCCATGCCCTTCCTCCTGAAGTATCTGAGGCTCAGGTTCATGCCCTTGATGGGGGTTCCAAAGACGAAAAGGGACCAGAGTTGTCTTTTCCTTTCCTGGGAATCCCCCTTGTTTATCTGAAACTCGTATCTGCCCATCACCCTTATCCTCTTTGACTCTATCCCTCCTCCCAGGGAAACCATCTGAACATCAGAGGAGACCCCACCCTGGGAGGCCTTTTCCTCCCTTATCCTTGAGTCAACGAAGAGGCCCTTAAAAATGTGCTTTCTCACCCCGGCCTCGTAGATGTTCCTGTCCAGAAGGGTGGAGTTGTCCTCCCTGGATGTCAGAATTTCCCTGCGATAACCCGCGAAAACCCCCTCCTCCTCGGTTAGAAATTCGCCCAGAAAGGTGAAATAATGGTGCAGGGTAGAGGGGTTGAGCTCCAGAAGGTCGTCAAAGACTTCGCCCCTGTAATCCATCTGCAGGTAAAAACTTCCCCTGGAGGTGGAAAAAAGCCTCTGGCGTCCCCCCAGCAGGAGCTGTTCGGTTCTTGAGTCCTTCTGCTGCCTTTCCCTGTCAAAGTTTCTGTCCATCTCAATCTTTCCCCAATACTTGGTCTTTTCCCCGTTGTGGAATACGGAAAAATAACCTATGTGGCTTCTCATCCTGTCGTCCACACCGTCCCTGTATCCGTAGCCCGTGCTGAGCCTGGTCTCGTCCCCGTCCCATTCCAGGAAACCGTTGACCTCGTTTTCGCTTACGGAAATCCTCGTCATGGAAAAGGGATAGAGTTCCCCGGCCAGGTCCCTGGAAAACTGGAAGGGGGACAGGATTATGTATCTCTGGGAATACTCCGGAAATACCTGGTAAAGGCTGTAGCCGTATTTTAGCTGTTCGTTGGCGAAGGTGGGAAAGGAAGAGTTGACGCTCCAGGAGTTGAAGTAAAGGCGGACCCTCCTTGAGAGCCTGAGAACCCCACCGCCGAAAAACCCCCTCTGGCTCTTTACCGACGGCTCCTGGCTGAAGGAAAACTCCCCTATCATTTTTAAGGCCCTTGAATCCACATTCAACCCGAAACTGTAAATTCCCCTTCTCTGTTTCAAGGCATCCTGGAGGGGAAGGGTTCCGTCGGCATCGGCCAGGTAAAGGAAGCTCAGCTTAACGGGGAAACGGGGGAGACGAAGGCCCTTATCCCCAACACATCCCTGGTAAACCTGCCCACCAGGGATTCAAATTGATATCTGACGAGGATAAAGACGGGATTTCCCACCTCGTCAAAGGGATATATGGGGTAGTTAAAAATAATTTCCCCCCTGTCGTAGTCAATGAAGTAATCCTTGTTCCTTATAAGCTGCCTTCTTCTAATTTCCACATCCGGGTTGGTGCTGCTCTTGGTTATGAGGAAGACCACTTCGCTTCCCCTCAGCACCGGCGAGTCGGAAAGGTAGTAGGGACCTGCTCCTGAATCGGCGGGCAACTCCTCTATGGCCGACTATCCCCTGGCCATACCCCCAGTACCTCCACCCCGAAGTGTTTGGATTTGGCCCCCAGGATTACTCCCCTGAAGGGATGATAGTAGCGGGAGAAGACAGAGTCAAGAAACACCCCCATCCTGTAATCCCCCACGGAAAGATAGGTTTTTTCGTTTCCCAGGGTAAAGAGAAAGTCCAGGGGAGGCTCGGTTATCCTGTTTTCGGGGTCGTAGTTCAAATAGCCGTCAATTTTGTAGCCCTTTCCAAAGAAGCCGTTTACCGTGAAGGATGCCCTTTCCCTGGTGGAAAAATCCGCGGGAAGCCCCAGGTCGCTGTATCTGAACCTTATCTCGTCTCCCTTGACCCTGGTCCAGTTAATCCTGAGCATGCCTATTCCCATAAGGAAGAGTTTGTTTTTGGTTTTTTCCGGGGTTGTTTTTACCCCTTCCCCACAAAACAACCGCTTAGAAAAAACATCAAAAGGCCAATAATAAAAAGACCCACTATGCGCCCTTTTCTCATTCTATCCTCCGGCTTTTGATGGTATACTATGGAGGTCAAAAATCAGTTTTGATTTCTCCCTAATCCGATTACCCCCTAAGTAAGCCGCCCCCAGTGTTTTTGCTTCAATCCTTTAAGCGTAGGGGGAGCCTCTTCCGTTTCCCCTTTCCCCGAAAAGTCCTCATCCATTTTATCCTTTACTAACATGTTAATATATTTTAGGCATAACTTCCGAAAATGTCAAGTTTTTCTGGAAGATTTACTTGAACCGAAGAATCCTTATTCGACAGACGGCCCTGCGGCTGAGCCGGTTTGGCGTTTGCACAAATTATCTTCGCCTTCCAGAGGTTCTCCTTTGTCTTGAAAATCCTGGGAGGAAATCCTATCATGATAAAAGGAGGACAGGCGATGCTTGAAATAGCGATTTTGGGATTTTTATTCGGGGCTTTCATCGTTTACGGCCGGTTGAACAAGTATGACACCATCAGCGGACTGGCCACCCTGGAGGACCTGACCGTGGCGAAGGCCCTTCTGGTCGCCGTAGGTCTCGGGATCGTCCTTCTCTCCTTTGAGATCAGCCTCGGCCTTGCCTCTTACCATGTGAAACCCTTTGTCCTGGGAGGGGTAATTATCGGTGGCATCGCCTTCGGAATCGGGATGGCCGTTTTAGGATACTGTCCGGGCACCCTGGTGATCTCAGCAGGCGAAGGCTCTCTGGATGCCATCATCGGCATAATAGGAGGGCTTTCGGGAGGGCTCGTTTTCACGATTTCGCTGCCTTCTATCAAGGGAATCCTGGGTCCTTCGCTGGGCAAAGTATCCGCAGCCTCGTTTGTTGGGAATAACAGTCTTCTGTATTTTTTAATTGCTGTTGCCGTGGGCGTATTTATGATTTACCTTGCCTTTTTCCTCAATAAAAGGGAGGGGAGGGCGGATAAAAAGTGGCTTTATTCAGGGGTATTGCTGGGACTTCTGGACCCGATTGTATTCCTAAAAGCCGTGGAGAACAGACCCATCGGCGCTTCAACTGCCTATCCATATCTGTTCGACAGGATTGGGGGTTTGACATCCAGTCCATACTTTATAAAGATTCAAAAGCCAGGCCATTGGGAGGTGGTTTTCCTCACAGGGGCTTTAATCGCGGGCTTTGTTATTGCGATTGTGAAAGGGGAGTTTTCGTTTAAACTAATTCACTCAAGATGGGAAAAGTATAAGGGAAGTTCAGTATTAAAAAGAGTTTTTTATTCGTTTCTTGGTGGTTTTATCCTTATCTTTGGAGCAAGGATGGCAGGGGGCTGCACCAGCGGGCACATTCTATCGGGCGGCATGCAGCTTGCGATAAGCAGCCTGGTTTTTGCTCTCTTCGCCTTCCTGAGCCTCGTCATAACGGGGAGACTCTTTTACAGAAAAGGGCATAACAATGATTAAAACATTCAAAACCTTTGATGGGCTCTGGCTCCGGGGGTTCCTCCTGCTGTGTTTTATATTTCTTACTTCTGCCCAGGCCGGGAATAAAATCCAAATTTACGGCCCTGGGGGGCCTTTCCCGCCGATGAACGAGGCGGCAAAGATGTTTTCTCAGAAGTACGGAGTTGATGTGGTCGTGACGAAGGGGCCGGTGGAGAGGTGGATAAAAAGGGCCAGGAAAAACGCTGACCTTATTTACAGCGGAGCCGAGTTTATGATGAGAAACTTCGTGTGGTTAATGGAGGGTAAAATAGACGAGGCTACGATAAAACCCCTTTATCTAAGACCGTCGGGTATATTGGTCCGCAAGGGCAACCCCAAACACATAAGGGGATTTGAGGACCTGCTAAAGCCTGGAATTAAAATTATGGTGGTAAACGGGGCAGGGCAATTGGGCCTATGGGAGGACATGGCTGCGAAGCAGGGAAAAATTGAAACCCTCAGGGCCTTCAAGAAGAACATAGTTTATTTTGCCCGAAACAGCGCAGAGGCCAAAAACAAATGGCTCAGCGACCCGGAAATAGATGCGTGGCTCATATGGAACATCTGGCAGGTATCAAACCCTGAGATAGCGGACTTTGTGCCCGTTTCAAAGAAGTATGTAATTTACCGGGATTGCGGAGTGGCCCTGACATTCAAGGGGGAGAAAAACCCCCTGGCGAGGAAATTCTACGAATTTTTATCCTCAAAGGAAGCGGCCAAAATCTTCAGAAAATGGGGCTGGATAACCCAGTGAAAGGCTCGGGGAACCCTGCGGGATGTTCCAGAATTTGAGGGAGAGCAGTGAACGCCCCCTGGCCTTTGACTTCTCTTCCTGAGAGTTATATAATATTGAATATGAAGAAAACGAGTATACAAATTGAAACTATAATTAATTTGCTTAGAGAAGGGAAACCTCTTCCTGAGGAATACAGATGGCTTTTGTTTGAGGGGAAGCAGGAGACAGAGCTTATTTATGCAGGGAAAACAAGGGATGTTGATGTTTTAACAGAGACAATGGCTGTGCCTTTGCAAAAAGTTAAAGTCTTTGGAGATGTTAAAGATGAGGAATGGCACAATATGTTGATATTTGGAGATAATTTACAGGTTCTAAAAACACTTCTTAAAATGAAAGAAGAAGGAAAGTTAAAAAATGCAGATGGGACAAAGGGAGTGAGGTTGATTTATATAGATCCACCGTTTGCTACTAAACAAGAATTTATGGCAAAGAATGGAGAAAAAGCCTATCAGGATAAAATTATTGGAGCTCAGTTTTTGGAATGGTTAAGGAAAAGATTGATTTTATTGAGAGAACTTTTGAGTGATGATGGAAGTATTTATGTGCATCTGGATTGGAAGATGGGGCATTATGTAAAGGTGTTGATGGATGAGGTTTTTAGGAATAATTTTTTAGGAGAAATTGTAGTTGGGAGGATTAAGAAAAGCGATAAAAATGTAAAGTTTTTTAATACCGCAATTGATTCTCTTTATGTTTATAGTAAAAGAGCAGATATCTGGGTATTTCATCCGGTTGCTTTCAAAATATTAAAAAAGGGTTATTGGCATTCCCTTGACGCACCAGGAGAAGGAGAGGCGAGAATATTTTTCGGCAAATTAATTTCTCCTCCTCCTGGCAGGCATTGGATGTGGGATCAGAAAAGGATAGATGAAGCGATAGAAAAAGGCATACTTAGATTAAATCCACGAACAGGAAAACCAGAATACTGGGTGGAGCCAGAAAGAGAACAATATTTAGATTCAAACTGGACAGATATCTCTGCTTACTCTTTTACTACAGGGTTTCCAACCGAAAAAAGTGAACCACTCCTTGAACGCATAATCAAAGCATCCTCCAACGAAGGAGACATAGTCCTTGATGCTTTTGCCGGAAGTGGCACAACAGGAGCAGTGGCAGAAAAACTTGGCAGAAGATGGATAATGATTGATTCTTCAAAGTTTGCCATTTATACGATGATAAAGAGGATGCTTAATTTGAAGGAAAAAATTGGTAACAAAGGCAAGCCTTTAAAACCAAGGCCTTTTGCTGTCTATAATGCCGGACTTTATGATATGAAGATTTTAAAGAAGTTGCCTTTCAGGGAGTATCGCAAATTTGCTTTAGAGCTATTTCAATGCAAAGATGAACCTCATACATTGGCAGGGATTGAACTTGACGGATATTTAGGGCAGGATCATGTTTATGTTTTTAGATGGAAGAAAAACGGAAATGGTAAAACGGAATATGTAATGGATAGAGGCTTTATTGATAACCTTCATTCTATTTTAGGAAATAGAATCGGAAAAAGATTCTTTATTATTGCTCCTGCGGCAAGTGTGATGTTTTTGGAAGATTACATTGAGAAGGATGGAATTAGATACTATGTATTGAGAATCCCTTATTCTGTTATAGATGAACTTCATAAAAAGAATTCCAAAGCACTAAAACAACCCACAGCAGATATGAATGTGAATGATGTAATGGAACAGGTTGGCTTTGATTTTATTTATCCTCCAGATGTTGAGTGTGAGTATTATATTGAAGACAGAGGGGGACAGATGGAATTAGGTAAAGAAAATAAAGAGGCCGTGATAAGAATTAAAGGTTTCAGGAGCAACATTATCTCCAAAAAGCCAATTCCAGAAGAAGAATTAGGCCTAAAATCCCTTTCAATGGTAATGATTGATTATGATTATAACGGTGAATATTTTGATATGGACGATAAATGGTTTGCTTCTGACTTAGAGAAAAATAATTATGAGATTAGATTTCCGGTAGAAAAATTAACTGACAGAATGATGATAATTTATATGGATGTTTTTGGGAATGAGAGGAAGGAGATAAAAGGGAAGAAGGATTTTAAATTAAAAAGGAAGTAACTATGCAAGTAGTAAGATTTAAGATTAAAAATTATAAATCAATTGAAGATTCGGGTTGGTGTTATTTAGATAAAAGAATAACTATTTTAGCAGGCAGAAATGAAGCTGGTAAAACGGCTATTTTAGAAGCTTTGGAGGATTTTAATATTAATAAAAATATCAGGGAAGAAGCTAAACCTATTTGGAATGAAAAAGTTATTCCAGAAATAGAGATTGAGATAGAATTAAATAAAGGCGAAAAGAGAGAAATTGAAGAACCTTTGGGAAGCAAATTAAATAAACCTAATATCTATATAACTAAGAAATTCCCGAATCAATATACAATTAGCAATTTTGATGAAGTAATTGGAAACCAAAAGAATTTAGAGAAGATCAAAAAAGAGGCTGAATCTTTAATTCATCTACTAACGAGCAAGTTGCAAAATTTTCCCATAAAACCTGAATTATTAAAAAATCCACAGAATTTATTAACTACCCTAAATCGATATCAGCTTCAATTCATTCCTAATCTACAACCTCAAGAAGTTGAAAAAATAAAACAAGACTTTGAAAAATTAAAACAGTTGGCAAACAATTTGATAGATCTCAATCCTAATAAATTTCTTGAAATTATAAAAAGATATCTGCCGAATTTTATTTTGTTTAAGACCTTTGAAGACATCTTGCCGGATTCTATTCCAATATCTCAAGCTCAAACCACCCCTATAATTTCCGATCTCGGTATAGTTACAGACTTTGATTTTTCTAAAATCCAACCAACAATTGATATGGCTGTAAGAGCGAAAGAGAAGGAAAAAATAAATCTTAAGTTTAGAGAAGAATACAGAGAATTCTGGACGCAAGATAATGCTCATTTATATGTAGATTTTGATTCAAGTAATATTTATTTTCTATTTAAAGAAGGAGAGCACTTTTTTAAACCCAAAATGAGAAGTAAAGGGAAACAGTGGCATTTTGCTTTTTATGTAAGAGTGACAGCAAGAAGTGTGGAAGAGACAAGAAATGTGATTTTAATTGATGAACCGGGATTGTTTTTACATGCTAAAGCACAAAAGGAAATTCTCAAAAAATTAAAAGAAATCTCATCAAATGTTCAAATAATTTATACAACCCATTCTCCTTATTTGATTCCAAGTAATGAATTATATAGGTTAAGATTAGTAATAAAGAAAAAAGAAGACAGAGGAACTGTTATAGAAAAAATTACAGCGAAAGCGGACAAAGAAACTTTATCTCCTATATTAACTGCTATTGGAGAAGATTTATCGGTTGGTATAAGGGTAGATAAAAAGAATAGTATAGTGGTTGAAGGATATTCAGATTATTTATGGCTAATATCTTGGAGAAATTTATTAAACATTGATGAGGAACTGAATTTTATTCCTGCTGTGGGTGGTGGTTCTACTGTTCATGTTGGTTCTATATTATTTGGATGGGGTCTCGAGCCTGTATTTGTGTTGGATAATGATCAACAAGGAAAAGCAGCAAGAAAGAAACTAGAAAAAGAATTAGGCATAGGAAGTGAAAGAATATTATTAATTCCTTTTGATGAAGATGGAGAAATTGAAGATCTATATTCTGATGAGGAAAAGAAAAAATTAGGAATTACTTCTAAGAATAAGAAAAGCAAGACAATTGTAGCTCATCAATTTTTGCAGCAGGTAGAGAGGAAAGAGGTAAGACCTGAAGACTTTCCGCAGGCTAAAGAAAACTTTGAGAAATTATTTGAACAGTTAACAAATATTGTCAAAGGAAATAACCATGCCTGAGATATTTACCATAAAAGCAAGTGATTTGGTTTTAAGGGTGTCGGAGAATGTGGATCCGGCAAGGTTTGATGTTTCCAAATATGAAGCATTTCTGGATGCTTTGTGTGGGACAAGGGAGTTTCAGAAAGAAGCGATAAGAACTGTTTTAAGATATTTTCTTGGTGGAAGATATAGGAATTTAAGGGATTTAGCAGAAGAAAATTACTATCAAAATCCCAATTTAAGAGAGCTTTATCCTACTTTTTCTGATTTTGAAAGACATCTTCAGCTTCCTGAGAAACTTTCCTGCACAATAGATTTAGCAACGGGAACAGGGAAAAGTTATGTCCTTTATGGAATTGCGAGGATTATGCTTGCTGAAGGTGTGGTGGATAGGGTTCTGGTGCTTGCTCCTTCCACTACTATTGAGAAAGGATTAACAGAAAAATTCAGGCAATTATCGGCAGATGTAGATTTATTAAGACTTATCCCAGAGGACGCCAAGATAAGAAATCCAAGGATTATAAATGCTACAGAGACAATAAGAGCAGGTGATATTTGTATTGAAAATATCCATGCAGTTTATGAGTATGTTAGATCCTCTGTTGAAGATAGTTTAACTGGCAGAGGTGAAACCACCCTTGTTTTAAACGATGAAGTTCACCATGCCTATAATCCACCAGGTAGAGATCGGGCAATAAAGAAGTGGAAGGAATTTTTGTTGGATGAAAAATATAATTTTAAATACATAGTCGGAGCAACGGGAACGGCCTATATCGGTAATGATTATTTCACAGATGTTGTTTATAGATATTCTTTAAGGCAGGCAATAGAAGAAAGAACAGTTAAGACCATAAGATATGTTGCAGAAGACAGTCCGGGGGGAGAAGATGAGAAGTTTCAGAAGATTTATGATAACCACTTGGAAAACAAGTTGCGATATAGAAAGATAAAGCCTCTCACAATTATCGTCACAAAAGACATCCGTGCCTGCAAAAGATTAACTGAAAAATGGATTAATTTTATCTCTCAAAAAGAAACTATTCCTAAATATGAGGCTGAAAGAAAAGTTTTGATAGTAACTTCCGCAAGAGAGCATAAAGAAAATGTATTGAAATTAGATAGAGTGGATGAAAAAGATAATCCTGTAGAATGGATCACCTCTGTTAGTATGCTTACAGAAGGTTGGGATGTAAAAAATGTTTTTCAGATTGTACCTCATGAAGAAAGGGCTTTTAATTCAAAACTATTGATTGCTCAGGTTTTAGGAAGGGGTTTGAGAATACCAGAAGAATATAAAGGAGAACAGCCGGTAGTTACTGTTTTTAATCATGATAATTGGGCAAGGAATATTAAGCACTTGGTGGAAGAGGTGATGGAGATTGAAAAGAAATTGTATTCTTATCCTATTGAAAAAGAAAAAGATTATAATTTTGAGATTTATCAGATTGAGTATAAAAAAAAGGAAATAGAAGAGGAGTTTCCGCAAGAGGAGCCTTATGAGTTGCTTAAGAAAGGATATATAACTTTTTCTTCTCAACTTGAAGGGGTGGAAAAAGAGACGGTTTATGAGAGGGTTTTAACCGGTGTCAGGGAGAAGAAAACAACTTATATAACTTATAGAATGTATTCGGTAGATGAGGTAGCTCAGGAAATTTGGAATAGATTAAAGGTGTTTGATGTAGAAGAAGGGACTACCTATTCTAAAAAATTTACAAAGGAAAGAATAAAAGAAGTGCTCAGGAATTCCTTGGATAAAATTGACTGGGATAAAGATACAATAACTGAGGAAAATTACAGAAAAGCATTACAGGCTTTTGGTGTAATTAAAAGGAGAAGAGCAAAAACTTTGAGATTTAAGATAGAAGGTGAGGAGTTAAAGAAACTCTCTACTAAAGAATTAAAGAAAACTTCTTTGGGAATTGGTTCTTTCCGGAGAGGAGCTTCAGTATTCTTTGATGAAGATTCTCTGGATAAAAGTTTGGAAGAGGATATAACAATACTTAAGGAATTGATAGAAGATGAAACACTTCCCAGAATGGCTATTAAAGAAGTGAGGAACAAATTCAAATTTAAGACACCTTTAAATGTTGTATTCACCCATTCCGAACCTGAAAGAAAGTTTGTTGAAAAGTTGATAGCCAATTCAGATTTAATTGATGCATGGATAAAGTCAAGAGATACAGGTTTCTATAGTATAGATTATTCATGGAGAAAGGGAGAACACCCAAAGCAGGGAGAGTTTAATCCAGATTTCTTTATAAAAGTTGGGAATAAAAGATTAGTAATAGAAATAAAGGAAGATGTTTTAATTGACAAAATAAAGGAAAATGGAGATTTAGCTAAGGAAACGAGGGCTAAATATAGATATGCGATGGAGCACTTCCAACGATTAAACAAATTGCAAGATGAGCATGTTTATTATTTTAGTTTCCTGATCCCGTCAGATTTTGATAACTTTTTTGGAGTATTGAGGAAGAGTGAATTTCCCGGGTTTAAATCAAAATTGGATGTAGAATTAGAATGATATATCCTATGACATGCCCCCATTTTCGGAGAAATTTAATGTTATGGTTATATTATACACCATGGGATAGGCTCCATTGCCTGTAAAACTCCGCAGGGAGGGTTAAAAGGCAACGCCGAAACAGCGGCAACTTCCTGGGTCCTTGAACCCGCCCCTGGATTTCACCTTATTTGAGGAAGGCTACACGAATATGGCCGAGTGTAAAACCCCTCCTTCGGATGAGGCCTTTTGAAAATCCGTTAAGTGGTTTATCTGTATTTTAAGATTGAAGTAGGAAGGAGATTCTTCTTGACAACGGAGCTTGAACTTTGTTAAAAACGGAAGGAGAAGATGAGGAAGGAAAGCCTTATAAAAATGGGTCTCCGGGCGAAAAAGGTCCTCAGGGCCGCCTTGTTCCTTCTCCTTTTCTTTGGGTTGGCCTTCCTTTTTCTTGGATCCCTTGCTGGGGTTAGCAGTTGCAGCGCTGCCGTATCTTTCTCCCCCGGTTTTCCTTCCATCCTGGTTTCAAATCTACCTTCTCCCTGGATTTTTTCAATGTCTGCCTCTGCTAATTTCCTTACCCTCGTTGTTATAAACGCAATGTCTCCCGGACTAATTATAAGAGCAGCATCTTCGGGAAATGTAATTCTCACCGCTGTTCTTGCCTGCACAGGTGATGTAAATGTGAGAGACCCGGACGGTTGGACCCCGCTTCATTGGGCTGCCGTGAAAGGCCACAAAGGGGTGGTAAAAATTCTGCTGAACGAAGGAGCGGATGTAAATGAGAGTTGCTGTACAGGCTCCAGCCCCCTTCATCTGGCTGTGTCAAAGGGCCACCTTGAGATAGTTAAGATTCTCCTTGAACATGGGGCAAATGCAAACCTGTGGGGTCCCTACGGAAGGACACCTCTTCACATAGCAGCCATGAAGGGCTATCCCCGAATTGCGCAACTTCTCATCCGCCACGGGGCCTATGTGAACGCGCTGGACGGTTACGGTAAAACCCCCATGGATTATGCCGTGGAAGGGGACCACCAGGAGGTTGTGGCGGTGCTGGCATTTCACGGCGGGAAAGATAGTTTTCAGCTTAAAAAGTGAGATCTCAACCGATTTCCTCTTCCATAAACTCTTTGTATGGTTTGCGTACTTTTCTGCCAGAGGGGACTGTGGACTGAGAATTAGAGGATGAAATGAAAATAAGGGTAAGCGGTGGCCATCGCTCCAGCAGGAGGAACCTTATTGCAAGGGTAGAAGAAGCTCTGAGGGAAAGAGCTTCCCTTGGCCTTGCTCCTGCGGGGGAATTTTCCGTGGTAATAACCTATTACACGAAGCCCGGAAGGCTTGCCAGCACATACAATTTTGAAGGTGAGCCTGTGATAATGATAAATGCGCTGCAGCACGCTTTAATTTACGGAAATTTCCAAAACGAGGACCAGAGACATCTGCGGTTTCTCCTGCAATACCTGAGGGTAGCTTATAATTACTTCAAAGACACGGGGGATTTTCTCTCCTTTGTGGAGGAGCCGGGGAGACTGTCCGTAGAAAGAGCGGGAAAAGGATATGAGGGACTGCACCTTCCATTTTTGGGGGAGGAGGCGAGGGGATACAGGGAGTATCTCCTCAAAAACCTGGATGCTTTCAGGGAAACCTTAGGGCTTTTCCGGGAGAAATCTTTTGACACCATCGCAGAGGGCTCCCTCAATTTTATAAGGCACGAAATTGACCATGTGGCCTTTTTCTCCTCTGAAATTTACAGGAAATACATAAGGGTTTTTCAGGAAAGGGAAAGGGAAAGGGCATGCAGTCTTGAGGGGGGTAGGATAAGGGAGCCGGATCTGTGTTTACTTAAAAGTCACCAGTATCTGACCCTTCTATCCTGGTTCGTTCCCCTATCGGAAATAGAGGCGGGATTCTTCAACTTCGTTTCACCCTTTGGATGGAGGGAGGCAGACTACGAAAAGGTAAAAGAGCTGGTTCTGCAATGGTTCTGGAAGAACTACATGATTAAGGTTCTTCCGGTGGAAATAGCAGAGGCTCTCCTTATTTCAAAGTGGGCGGCGGGGGAGGTGGACCTTCCCACTGCAGCGTATATAAAGAAGGCAATAGAGACACAGGAAAGCACCTCCCAATTGGCTCTGGACGCTGAGGCTAAAAGGGTCCTGGAGGTTCTTGACTGGTGGAAGAGGAGATTCTGGGAGGTTGCCGTCAGAGTTTGCGAAGCCGCAGGCGAGGCCTATCGGAAGAACCCCCGGCTTTTTACCGAGGCTTACAGAGCAAGCGACCTGGAGGGGTTCATTTCAATTCTGAGAGCCGCTGACAAAGCCCCTTGAGCCAGAAGCGAGGCTATAAAGGGTTCCGTCCCCCGGGAAAATTGTGGTAATCTCGGGGCAGCGATGGTATACTATCCTGCAGGAGGAAAAATGAAAAACACCTTTACGAAGTTAGCTTTATTTTTTGTAGTCCTTTCGCCCTGGATTTTCGCCCGTTCCCTCACGGTGAAGGACCACACCATGGTCATAAAATTTCTGCTGGAAAATCCCGCCCAGGTAAGGAAATGGCTCAGGTCCAGGGGCAGGGCAGGAAGGATAACTCCGGAGGAGGTTATGAATTTTGTATCAAAGGCAGCATCCACCCGCTCAAATTCTGACCTGGCGGATGTGGCGAAAAGGACCATCAGTATTGCAAACTCAAGAACAAGGGTTCCCCTGCCTGTGGAATCAACAAACCTTATTGGTAAAATAAGGTCTGCAAAGACCCTGGCGGAGGTTCAGAGCGTTCTCGTGCAGGCGACCTCCCTGAGGAAGTCTCCTGCGTCCTCAGGAGCTAAATTTGCCCTGGAGATTATAAAGGATGGGCTCAGAAACGGAATATACTCCATGCGGGGCTATTCGGCATACATTGCCCCAAAGAGGAGAAGGGGTATCTGGGCTGCCCTGGCCGACGAGGTCCTTGATACTGCCAAAAACGATGCTGTAGGAGCCATTATAGGGGCGGTTATAGGACCGGAGGGAGCAGTGGCCGGGGCTATAGCATCTTCCTCCTCATCGGTAGCCGAGACCCTGTTGAACCTAGTCTTAGGTAATCCCGAGCCCGCCTATTAGCCTATCCTGCCGCCCTGCAATCCTGCGGGACCGGTCGGTTTTGCTCTTCTATTGGAAATCTTCCCCTTCAAGCATTCCTATTAAAAGAAGGGGAAACTTTCCTGGCGAGTAAGGATGGGTGAGAATTATTCTGTTGTAATTAGAAGCATCATAACCCTTAAATTGCCTCCTTCCCTTACCTTTTCCTCCTATCTCAAATATCGTGTCCTTATACCCCCTTAATAGAAAATCAGGGGTTTTTTCCCCTCGTTTTGATTTTAGATAGAAAATTTCAGCCCTCAGAAATTTCATTCTTTCAGCGAAGAAATCTTCCCTCAGGGAGCCTATGCAATCTATATAACTTTTGTATAGCAATCTATAGGGCAAATGCATGAGAATTTTAGGTTCTTTCGTGATATTTGTTCCGTATGGTTTTATTCTATTCAAAATAAATCCCTTATCCAGAAGGTCAACATATTGAACTGCTTTGTATTTGGTTATGCCAGTATTCCTCGCTATAGAACTATAATTTATCCCTTCCGAAGGAGATCTACCTACAAAATCCACCACTTTCTTTATGTTTTCAATCTCTCCTACCCTTATATCCTGCCTTACCCCAGGAATGTCCTTTGAGATGACCCTATCCATTATATTTCTGAAAAGCTCATACGGATAAGGCTCTTCAAGGGTGAAGGGATATAATCCTCCCTTTAAATACTCATCAAATAAGTACTCATACTCCAAAACCTTCCTGTCCCAATTACCTGAAATTATATCTTCAATTTTAAGGGGTTTCAGCTTTATTCCTTCTCTAAACCAAAGGAATTCCCTGAAGCTAAACGGACCCATTCTCAATATCCTTACCCGGCGGGATAAATCCACTCCGGATTCTATCATCCACAGGGCTATGGAACTTGTGAAGATAATTCTTACACCGCTAAGGAAGTCATAAATTTTTTTCAATTGCTCAGAATATCCCTTAAGATAATGTATCTCATCGAGCAGAAAAGTTTTCACCTCGTAATAAGTAGAGGCCTCTTTAACGAAGTCAAATAGGTCAAAAGAGCCGCTAAGGGTATCCAGGGAAACATACAAGGCTCCCTTTAACTCTCTTGCGAGCTGTCTAAGCAGAACAGTTTTTCCAACACCCCTGGGACCTGCTATCCCTATAAAATGTCTGCTTTTTTCTTTCGCAATGGTGCTGTAAATAAACCTTTTCCTTCTATACTTTTCCACCTGCCTCAGCGCAAGGTTGTGAAGTTCAAATATTTCCCTGTAGTTCACGGCTTAATGTTAACACAAAACCTACATTCTGTCAAATCATTTGACGAAATGATATGCATTCTGTCCAATCATTTTACGAAATGAAGTTGCCTTTGGAAGGTTATCATCTTCCAATCATGACCGCTTCCGGGAAAGAAAGCAATAGGACCACCTTGACGGAGTGGAGGAGGGATGTGGGCTCATTTTTTGGGAGAAATTTATACACCGTGGATAGCCTCCATTTCCTGTAAAGCTCCGCAGGGGTCCTGTAGCCCAGGGCAGAGTGGGGCCTCTCCTCGTTGTAGAAGCGAAACCACTCCTTTTCCGCCAGCAGGCGTTTCAGGCGGCGGTTTTCCTCCTCCAGGACCTTCAGCCGCCTTGCCTCAGATGAGCTGAGGCCACGATACTTCTTCCTCCAGCGGTAGAGGGTCTGCTGGGAGATACCATACTTCCTCGCCACCGCCGCGTTGCTCATGGAGGGAAGCTCCGCCTCCGCCAGGATGCGGATGATTTGCTCCACAGTAAACCTTTTGGCCGGCATGTTCACCTCCTTGTTTTAATTTTAAATACTAACATAAACTTTTTCCAAAATTTGGGGAGCAGGTCAACTTTCTCAAAATTGGCGGAAAAGAAAAATGGGCAAGGGGACTAAACTTCCTGGATTAAAAGAGGAGGTTTATAGTCTGGGGAAGAAGGAAGGCTTCGCTCTTGAAAGGGCGCCCTATAGCCCCATCACGGGTAAAACTTCTCCGCCTTCCATTCAGTTACATTCCTCTTCTCCTTGCCGAAGTTTATACCAACAAGCCAAACCTCCTTTCCTTTGCCCCTATATGCCTCCGCATAACCCTTCTCCTTTATCTGGGCTATCGCCGCCTCTGAGCTCTGGTCGCATTTAAATTCTATTATATAAAACCGCCGGCGAGTCTCCACTACCATGTCTATCCTGCCCCTGTAGTTGAGAACCTCTGTGCGAACCCCCACCCCTGAGGCAGTGAGAATAAGGTAAAAAACCGTCTGATAATACTCCTCTCCCGTCCTGTCCTTCCTCTCAAGTACATAGGGTATCTCCGCAAATATGCTCTTTGCAAGCTCCACGGCTTCTTCTATGTCCCCATCATCCAGCGCCTTGCCTATCTTGGCGTACTTCGTCTCCCTGTAAAGCCCGGTTATTTCCCTGAACAGGCTGCGGGCAAAGGACTCTTTCACTTCCCGGTTGGGATAAGAGAGAGTATAGAGCCTTGTCCTTTCGTCGTAGTCCTTTATGGTCAGGTATCCTGACTGAAACATCAGGGGAAGAATTTGAAGGCTCTCTATATCGTAGCTGGAAAACATGAATTCGTCCGCCTCAAATTCCTCGTATTCTGGAATGTAGATGTTCCTCTCCTTTATCAAATTTACAAGGTAGGAAGGGGTGCCCGTCTCAAACCAGTAGTTGGTTATGCTTCTGTTCCTCAGAGCTGAAAACAGGGAAAAGGGATTGTATACGCGCTCCTGCCTCTGAGAAAACCGATAGCCGTTGTAGTAATCTCTAAGAGCCTCCCTCAGAGCCTCGTAACTCATCCCCTTCTCCTGGCTGAAGGCTTTTATGTGGGGCATTAGATAAGCCTCCACCTCCTGCTCCGTTATGCCAAGCAGGCTGTTAAATTCACTGTTCATGGTTATATCAAGAAGGTTGTTAAGCTCCGAAAAAAGAGAAACCTTGGAGAACTTGGTAATACCTGTGAGAAGGACAAATTTGGTCCTCATTACGACATCCGCCGCCTTGAGCGTGCCGTAAAAGCTGCGAAGAAGGTCCCTATTGGCCTTCGCCACCTGAAGCTCCTCCTCCCCCCTTCCCACATGGTCCACTATGGCCTTGTCGTATTCGTCTATGAGGAGAACCACCTCCCTCCCATACTTCCTGTAAAGCTTCTCTATTAGCTCCGCAAAGGCATCCTTCAAGTATCTGCTTTCCTCTATCAGAAGGCCTTCCTCCTGGCCTATTTCCTTCAGCCTGTTTATTAACCTTTCCCTTAGGATCTCGCTATTGGTAGATTCTATCCTGTTAAAATCAAGCATTATCACCGGATATTCCCTCCAGTCTATACCCTCCTTGTGGTAAATGTAGAGTCCATCAAAGAGTTCCCTTTTTCCTTTGAAGAGATAATAAAGCGTTGAGAGAAGAAGCGATTTTCCAAACCTGCGGGGGCGGGAGAGAAAATAATACATACCTGTGGAGAGCATCCTGTATATGTAGCCGGTCTTGTCTATGTAAAGATAACCCTCCCTTCTTATCTTCCCGAAATCCGAAATCCCAATGGGAAGCTTGGCCAGGTTGTTTTCCCTCATAGGAACATTTTACCAGAGGGGATGAACGGTTTACAAAAACGGGAAGAAAGCTTTGGCTTTCCCCTATGCTATGGCCCCATACATTCCTTTGACTTTTCTCTCCGTATGTGCTAATGATTAAGACAAAGAGAAGGAAGTTCTGTATGAAGATTTTAGAGGAAAAGGAGAAACGATGAACATCCCTCAATTCATGAGAAAACTCTCCCTCAGGGAAAAGGCAGGGCAGATGTTCATGATAGGATTCCATGGGAAGGAACTTCCAGGGGAGGTCAGGTCCTTTATAAACGAAGCGAATATTGGATTTGTGGTCATCTTTGCAAGGAATGTGAAGTCCCCCTCTCAGGTTGTTGAACTTACCAATGACATCCACTCCTTGGGGAAAGTTCCCCCCATGATATTTGCGGACCAGGAAGGGGGGCTTGTTTGCCAGTTCGGCGAGCTGGCAGCAACCTTTACCTCCCCCATGGGTCTGGCCGCTACCGGGCAACCCTCAATGGCTAAAATTGCCGGTGCCGGGATTGCGAGGGATATGGCGCTTCTGGGAGTAGATGGCGTTATAGCTCCGGTGGTGGATGTCAACCGGAAACCTTCCAATCCTATAATCGGAGTGAGGGCCTTTTCCGACGAACCCGGGACGGTCATAAGATTCGCAAGGCGTTTTCTGGACGGGGTCAAAAAAACAGGTATTGCCCCGGTGTTGAAGCATTACCCGGGCCATGGAGGAACTTCCCTGGATTCTCATCTTGCTCTTCCTTCTGTGGATGAGTCCGAGGAATTTTTCAGGGGAATAGACCTTCGCCCCTTTTCCTCCCTTGGCAGGGAAGCCGATTTTATGATGAGCGCCCATGTGGTATTTCCGGCCGTTGACCCCTCTGGGCTTCCTGCTACATTCTCCAGGAGAATCATGGGGAAGCTCTTAAGGGAGGAAATCTCCTTTGAAGGCGTCATGATTACCGACTGCCTGGAAATGAGGGCCGTAAGGGAGAATTTCTCACCGGAGGAAATGGTGAAATTTGCAATAGAGGCAGGGGCGGATGTTCTACTGGCAAGCCACAGTCTTGAGTTTCAAAGGGAGCTTTATAACATACTTTTAAATCTGGTAAAAGAGGGAAAGATTGCGGAAGAAAGAATAAACCTCTCGGTGGCGAGGATCCTTCGGGCAAAGGAAAAATACGGCTTGCTGTCCCGCAGGGTAAAGGATCCTTTAGAAGCAGAAGAGAATCTAAGGCAACACAGAGAAAAGGAATACGAAGTTTGCGCCAGTTCCATCGCTCTTCTGAGAAACAGGGCAGGTGCGATACCGGTTCCGCAGAACAGAAGGGTGGGAATTATAGAGTGGGCCAAGGCTCCTTCCACCGTGCCAATTTCCGAAGCAAAGAGAAAAAGCTATCTGCAGGGAAGGGCAGGGGAGTATTTTGAAAAGGCAGAAGTCCTCATCCTTCCCCTTAAGGAGCCTGACTTTGGAAAAATAAAGGATTTCGTAGCCTCCCATGATGAGCTCCTTCTCGCTCCCTATTCAAGAACACCTGAGGCGGAACGCCTTCAGGGGGAGGTCATCTCAGAAATCCTGAAGATGAAGGAGGATGCCATTGTCTGCTCCCTTGCCAATCCCTATGACATAAGATGGTTTCCTGAAGTGAAAACTTACATGGCAGTCTTCAGCTTCAGGGACTGCAGCGTAAAGGCGCTCTTTGATGTGCTTACGGGAAGAAGGAAGGCAACCGGCCTTCTTCCCGTGGAAATAAAGGGGATATTCCCAAGATGGCACAAAGCATAGGATAGGGGGCATTTCAAAGAATCTCACAAGGATGATATGATAAATCTCATGGATGGATTCAGGGTATATTACCGTGATTGCTGGATACATATCCGACCGTCCAATACAGAACCCGTATTGAAGCTAATAAGGGAACGGACATGGTAAAAGTGAAAACCCCCGGAAGAATCTGCCTCTTCGGGGAGCACCAGGATTATTTGGGACTCCCGGTAATTTCATCTGCTGTTAATCTTTACATGAAGATAATCGCCGAAAGGCAGGTGGAAAGAACCGCTTCATTTTATCTTGCGGATTTTCACACCCGGAAAGAGTTTGAGCTTAACTTCCCCTTGAAATATACTAAAGAGAGGGATTACCTGAAAAGCGTGTTCAATGTGCTTTACCGCAGGGGAGTAGAGTTTGAGTGGGGGATAAATGCCACCATTACCTCTGACATTCCCGTAAATGCTGGAGCTTCCAGCTCCACAGCCCTGGTAGTGAGCCTTGTAAAACTACTCCTGGAACTTGCAGAGGACCCCAGAAAGGACCTTCCTGAAACAATTGCAGAGTTCGCTCACGAGGCAGAGGTTTTAGAGTTTAACGAGCCAGGCGGGAAAATGGACCATTACACCTGCGCTATGGGTGGAGTGCTTTTCATAGACTTTACCCGGGGAAAAGTAGAGAAGCTTCTCCCTACCCTCTCCGGATTTGTCCTCGGAAATTCACTGAAGCCTAAGGATACCAGAGGAATTCTCCGCCGGGTAAAGGAGGGACAGACCAGGGCACTTGAGGAACTTGCAAAAAAGTATCCTGAGTTTGACCCCGGATCCACTCCCTTTGCTGAAGTGGAGGACGCTATAAAAAAACTTCCCAATGAACTTCGTCCCTACGCAGAAGCAGCGGTTAAAAACAGGGAAATTACCATGAAGGCCAGAGAGCTCCTAAGCCTGGCCAACTTTAAACACGAAGAACTGGGAAGACTTCTCTGGGAGCACCACCTTATATTGAGAAATCTCCTCGGAGTTTCCACACCTGAGATAGAGAAAATGCTGAATGAAGCCATGAAGGCAGGGGCCCTTGGAGGAAAGATCAACGGTTCTGGAGGGGGAGGGACCATGTTCGTTTATGCTCCAGGAAGGGAGGAATGGGTAAAGGAGGCCATAGAGAGAATTGGCAAACCCGCATATATAGTAAACATTACTCATGGGTGCGTGGTATTCTAAGAAAATTTTTAAAATTTGTGGGTGGGAGGTCTATTTTTGAAGCTATCCTCTGAGTATGCCCTTTTCGCAAACCTGAAATATTCCAGCTCCCCGGAGTGGACCTTTACCTGACATTTCTCCGGGGAGGCTCAAAGAGCCCCTGGCCCTTCCCCGTGCTCCTTTACCCCCTCCTGGAAATTGTATTTTTAACCTGTTTACCTGTACATAAAAGAAAGAGCGTTTAGGAACCCTTTAGCGGCAAAGTGCACCCTTTGCCCTTTACTTACCCTGTGTTATACTTTCCCTATGATAGAGGTAATAGACAGGGAAGAGGAGCTGAGAAGGTTAAAGGGGCTTTTTACCGCAACCCCCAATGCCATATATTTCTACTTTGGCCCCAAAAGCTGCGGAAAGACCACGGTAATTCAGGAGGCCATATACCAGAGCCTACAGGAGGGACAGGCGGCCTCCTTTTACTACTACGACCTCAGGAAATATTTCCTTCCGGACTACCGGGCTGTCCTGGATGTTCTCTTTGACACGGAGCACGGGCGAAGGAAGATAATGAGGCGAGGCAGCTGGGAGATGGACCTTAAGGTTTTCAAGGTGAGCAGGGAGGTTTTCCAGGAGATGGTGGCGAGGGAGAGGAATCCCTTTGAGGCCATGGAGGAAAGGCTCATGGAGGAGGAGGCTGTTCCCAACATAATCATAGACGAGCTTCAGAAGCTGAGGTGGATATACACAAACGGAGAGAGGCAATTTGTGGACGAACTTTTAAACTTCTTCGTCACCATAACCAAGGCCTCCCACTTAGCCAATGTCTTTATCCTCACCTCAGACACCTTCTTCATAGAGGAACTTTACGGAAACTCCAAGCTGGCCGCAGCCTCCAAATACATGAAGATGGGGTGGATACCGGAGGAGGAGATAGCAAAATACTTAAGCAGGCACGGTTTTAATGATGATGAGATTTCCTTGGTATTGGAGAAGCTTGGGGGCTACGGCTGGG
>JALSNJ010000025.1 GCA_026987025.1 Candidatus Aminicenantota bacterium
TGAAACCAGAACTATGAAAATTGCGTAGACCAGGGGCAGAAGCTTCCTCTTTTTGTCTATTTTATCCATGACTAAGGAGGCTATATCCACAGAGGGTTCTTCCTCCTCCAGCCTCAGGCTTTCCACAAACTTCCTGGCTTCCTGGAGCTTTTTGGCGCATTGTTCGCAGACAAGGATGTGGTCCTCCAGGAGTGTTCTTTCCATGGGAGGCATTTCTCCGTCCAGATAAAGATATATCTCCTCCATGCTATAGTGCTTCACGGTAAGCCTCCAGAATTTTCCTTAATTTCTCCCTGGCCCGGAAAAGTTTGCTCTTCACTTCGTGGAAGGCGAGGCCGGTGACCTGGGATATCTCCTGATAGGAAAGCTCCTGAAAATGCCTCAAAACTATGAGCTCCCTTAGCTGGGGAGGAAGTTTCTCCAGGGCGGCCATTATTATGCGCTTCCTTTCCCTGTTGAGATGCTTTTCGTAGGGGCCAGGGTCCCTGGATTCAACCTCGTATTCGGCCTCCTCACCCTCCTTGCCCATCTGCAGGGAGACCTGATTGAGCTTTCCCTTGCGGAAGTGGTCTACCACTAAATTATGGGCTATTCTCCAGAGCCAGGTGGAGAAATTGTAAGAGGGATTGTACTTGTCTATGGAAAGATAGGCCTTTAAAAAGGCCTCCTGGGTAAAGTCCACCGCCAGGTCCCTCTGACCGGTGAGCCTGTAGATGTAGTTGTAAAGTCCCTTTTGATATCTTCTCATAAGCAATTCAAAGGCCTCCTTGCTTCCATTCTTTGCCCTTACAGCCAGTTCTTTTTCTTCCATTATTTCTTACGATTCCGCTGAAAAAAGGTTGGCTGAAAAAGGGAGGAGGGAAGCTTCGTGTTATAACGGCAGGAGAGAAACTCAAAGGAGGTGTCCCCGAAGGAAATCCTGCGAATTTTTCCCTTTCTCACCTCTATCTTCACCTCTTCTCCTCCTTTGAGTTTTACGAAAATTTTTCCTTTTTTCTCCCTGATTTCCTCCGCAACCTCCTGCCATCGCCGGGGATTTTCCATTATGAGCCAGAAATTCAGCTCCGGTCTGTACTTTCTTATGAAATTCTCTTGCGGATAGTATTCCCAGACGAATCCTCCGACAAAGAGGAAGGTTTTTCTCTCCTCGCCGGTGTAATCCCACCTTATTCCCTGGCCCCGGCTGAAGTAAAAATACCCCTCCTCCTGTAGTTTTTCCCCCTCCACCTCTACAGTTTCCTTGAATCTGCATACAGCGGAATTTACGCTCAAAAGAAGGTTTATTATGAGAAGAAGGGTGAGCATTAAACCTTCCTTTGCTTTTCCTTTCGGTTGAGGATTTTCTGCGCCTCCCTTCTTATGGGGTCCGGGACCTCCCGGCTGCGGGAAATTTCCTTGAGGTCCCTTTCCCTTAATCTTGAGAGGAAACCCATGGCTATGGGAAGAGGGGTCTTGGGGTTTTTCACTAAGTTCAGCACCACAGAATAATGTTTGGTCCACTCTCTGGAGGAGGCGATCTTCCTTATAACATCCTGGGGAAGGGACTTCATTTTTGAGTATATTGCAATTTCGTTTTCCGTAAGCTTGGGACTTTCCAGCACCGCTTCTACCACGATCTTGTTGTTGTCCCTTATGAGAACAGCCCTGTGCATTTTGGAGCCCATGAGGGCCAGCCTTACCTTGGCCGGGACGGGTAAATTTTTTATTTCGTTCCAGGTGAGGGTGTATATGTTCCTTTCGGCCTGTTCCGGGGCCTGAAGAAGTTCCTCCACCTCCTCTATCTCCTCCAGCTCCTCCACCTCCTCTATCTCCTCCAGCATCTCATCCACCGCCTCCACGGCCTTTTCCTCTTCGGCCCCGTAATAAAGCCTCTTCCATTCTTCTATAAGGGCCTTTACCCTTACCGGGGAGGAGGGATTGGATAGAAGGGCGTTAATCAACCGGGGGTTGGACATTACCCTCACCTGGTTGCCTGCCACCATCTCCGCAATCTTCGCATCCCCCTTTTCTGCCAGGAGCAGGAGGGTTTCATCCTTTACCTTCGGGTTTTTGACTATGGTTTCCACCAGAGGGTAGTCTTTCTCCTCCAGAGCCCACTGGGCGTAGAAATGGAGGAGTTCCGGGTTGGCCTCCCTGCTGGAGAGATAAGAGTTTACAATGGAGGGAGGAAGGCTTACCAGGGTGGAGAAGGCCTTATCCGCTATCCTCCCCACCGGGTCCTTTAAAAGAAGGGCCAGGACCTCAAACTGTTCCTTCAGGGGAAGGGGAATGGCGTTTTCCGCTGCCAGTTCCCTAATGTCTTCGCTGACCTTTCCCGATTTAAGTTCTTCTAAAAATCCCATTTCCTTTTTCCTTTCCGATAATTATAATTTTATGTGATGAGGCGGGCAAGGCTGGCTCTTTTTCTTCTGCTTCTCCCCTTGCTTCCCCAGGACACCACCCTGGATTTTTCGGCGGGCCTTTCCATGAGCAGGGGAAACTCCCAGAGCACCAGGTTTTACGGAAAGGGAATTATAAAACTGAAGAGAAGGGATACCCAGTTCACGATTTCCTCCAATTATATTTACGGAAGGGGAAAGGAAGGGGTGGATACCAATCAGGGGAAGCTTACGGTTTCCACGGAAAAATTGCTCTGGGGAAGGTGGAGGCTGATCTCCTCCGCAGCATACTTCTTTGACAGACTGGCGGACATCCAGGGAAGGGTGGATTTCAGCATGGGAATAAATTACTCGGTGGAGAAAAAAACCAGGAACAAATTCTCCGTTTCGGCGTCCTATTCCGAGGAGTACGAGGCCTATTTTTCCAAAACCTCCCTGAAAAGGAGCAGAAGGTTGGCTTTGCAGATGAATGTTGTGCAGAAAATTAATTCCGGGGCTCAGTTCAACCTTGGAGCCACCTACACTCCCTCCCTCCTTGACCCATCTGATTTCCGCTTTGAAGGGGAGGCTTCGGTGAAGGTCCTGATGAAAAAACCCCTCTGGCTCAATTTTTCCATGAGCGAAAGGTTCAACAATCAGCCGCCCTTAGCCACCCTGAAGAAAAATGATATAATCCTTCTGACTTCCTTAGAAATAACTATTTAGGAGGGGAAAATGAGAAGGCATTGGTTTCTAATTTTATTATTGGGTTTTATTTTGATGCTTCCCTTCTGCGGGAAGAGGGAAGGGAAAAAGCTCCCTGTGGACCTTAAGGTTGATTTTAGTCCTCCTCAGCTTAAGGATGCCTATATTTTAAAGATAAAATATTCCTGGCTTCCCCATCAGGGTTTTTCCCTCCCGGACGATTACTGGGTATATGTCCACTTCTGGGACCCTGCTTCCAAGAGCATGTACCTTGTTGACGACCACAGGCCCCCTGTGGATTTTTCCCGCTGGAGCCCGGGCAAGGAGATATCCTACGAGAGAATTTTGGTGTTTCCCGAGTACATAGAGGAAATCAAGGGGGATAGCTTCCGGCTGGATTTTTCCGTGGGATTTTACAATCCCAAAACCGGCGATAAGATAAGGGTTTTAGAAAGGCCCCTTACGGTTAAAATAAACCCACAGATTTTGCCTCAAAAAATTTACTCTGAAGGGTGGTACAACGAGGAGACCGACAGCACCGGAAGGACATGGAGATGGATGGGCAAGTCGGCCATATGCCGGGTGGAAAATCCAAGGAAACCCTCCCTTCTTTACCTTCAGGGCTTTTTCCCGGAAAAATACCTTCCCAACCAGAAGCTCAGAGTTTACATTAATGATAAGCTCCTGGACGAAATAGCGGACCCGGTCTTCAAGAAACTTTACGAAATTTCCCCGGATATGATGGGGGAGGGGGACGAGTTCATCCTGAAATTTGAGGCGGAAAAGTCCTTTGTCCCTGCCCAGGTGGACAGCAAAAGCGATGACAAGAGGGAGCTGGCGGTAGCCTTCTACAAGGTCTTCTTCTGCGTTAAATAAAAAGGTCCCCCGAAGGGGACCCATGATTCACTTTTTGGGCAGAAAAACCGTTTCCCCTGCTTCCCTGTCCACCACTATGTGCTGGCCCTCTTTAACCCTTCCTTCCAGGATGGCCACGGCCAAGGGGTCCTGGATGTAACGCTGGATAGCCCTGCGAAGAGGTCTTGCTCCGAAGGCCGGGTCGTATCCCTCGGCCACCAAGAAGTCCTTCATCCTTTCGGTAAGCTCTACGGTGATCTTTTTGGATTTAAGAAGTTCGGACAACCTCTCCATCTGGATGTCTATTATTTCGTAGATTACCTCCCTGCTGAGGGGTTTGAAGATGATAATTTCGTCTATACGGTTCAGGAACTCCGGTTTAAGGGTTTTTCTCAGAAGGCCCATCACCTCCTGCCTCATTCTCTCCTCATCCCCCACCAGCTCCTGGATTATGCTGGAGCCGATGTTTGAGGTCATGATGATGACGGTATTTCTGAAGTCCACGGTCCTTCCCTTATTGTCGGTAAGGCGTCCATCGTCAAGTATCTGCAGGAGGATGTTGAACACATCGGGATGGGCCTTTTCTATCTCGTCAAAGAGGACGATGGTATAGGGCCTTCTCTTAACCGCCTCGGTGAGCTGGCCCCCTTCCTCGTATCCCACATATCCTGGAGGCGAGCCTATGAGCTTGGAGACAGAATGGGCCTCCATGTATTCTGACATGTCCAGGCGGACCATGGCCCTTTCGTCGTCAAAGAGCTCTTCGGCCAGGGCCTTGGCCAGCTCCGTTTTACCCACACCGGTGGGACCCAGGAATATGAAGGAACCTATGGGCCTGTTGGGGTCCTGAAGCCCTGCCCTGGCCCTCCTTATGGCGTTGGCCACGGCCTTCAAAGCGTGGTCCTGTCCCACCACCCTCCTGCGGAGCCTTTCCTCTAAGTGAATTAACTTTTCCTTTTCGCTTTCCATGAGCTTGGTCACCGGGATCCCGGTCCAGCGGGATACCACCTGGGCTATCATCTCCTCGTCCACTTCCTCCTTCAGCAGACCTCCTTCCCTCTGGATTTCCTCCAGCTTTTTGTGGACCTCCTCAAGTTCCCTTTGAAGGGATGGGATCTCTCCGTACTGTATCTTTGCCGCCAGCTCAAGGTCCCCTTCCCTCTGGGCCTTCTCCAGTTGTCTCTTCAATTCGTCTAACTGTTCCTTGATCTTTCTGCTCCTGGTTATCAGTTCCTTTTCAGCCTTCCATTGGGCCTTCAGGGCATCGGATTTCTCCCTGAGTTCCGCCAGTTCTTTCTCTATTTTGGCCATTCTTTCCTTTGCCTCGGGGTCCTCCTCCTTGGAAAGGGCCTGCCTTTCAATTTCCAGCTGAATAATCCTCCTCTCTATCTCGTCTATTTCCCTGGGCATGCTGTCTATTTCTATCCTCAATTGGGCTGCCGCTTCGTCCACCAGGTCAATGGCTTTGTCAGGGAGAAACCTTCCGGTTATGTACCTGTGGGAAAGAACCGCCGCCGCCACTAAGGCCGAATCCTTTATCCTGACCCCGTGATGAACCTCGTACTTCTCCTTAAGGCCCCTCAGAATAGCTATGGTTTCCTCCACGCTGGGTTCCCTGACGAAAACCGGCTGAAACCTTCTCTCTAAGGCAGGGTCCTTTTCAATGTATTTTTTATATTCCGTCAGGGTGGTAGCCCCGATGGCCCTGAGTTCCCCCCGGGCTAAGGCGGGCTTCAGCATGTTGGAGGCATCTATGGCGCCCTCCGCTGCTCCTGCTCCAACCACGGTATGGAGCTCATCTATGAAGAGGATAATCTGCCCTTCGGAATTTATAATTTCGTTGAGAACCGCCTTGAGCCTGTCTTCAAACTCCCCCCGGTATTTGGTTCCGGCTATCAGGGAGCCCATGTCCAGGGCGAAGATCCTCTTGTCCTTGAGGCCCTCAGGAACATCTCCATTTACTATCCTCTGGGCAAGCCCTTCCACAATGGCGGTTTTACCAACCCCGGGCTCTCCCACCAGCACAGGATTGTTCTTGGTCCTTCGCGAGAGTATCTGCATAACCCTTCTGATTTCCTCGTCCCTACCTATGACGGGGTCAAGTTTCCCCTTGGCAGCCAGTTCCGTAAGGTCCCTCCCGAACTTCTTCAGGGCCTCGTATTTTTCCTCGGGGTTTTGATCCGTGATCCTCTGGGTTCCCCTGATGGATGTAAGGGCCTGCATTATGGCCCCTTCGCTGACTCCCATGGCCTTCAGAATGGAGGAGGAAGGGCACTCCACGGTAAGCACCCCGAGGAGCAGGTGTTCCTGGGCCACATATTCGTCCTTGAAGGTCTCGGAGTATTTGAAGGCTGCCTCCAGAGCCTGCTGTAGCCTGGGAGAGATGTAAACCTCGGAAACTCCCTGAACCTTGGGGAATTTTTCCACCACTTCTTTGAGCCTCTGGGCCAGAACCCCTGGCTCCACCCCTATTTTTTCCAGGATCCTTCTGGCCACAGATTCCCTGTCCGCCAAAAGGGCTAAAAGAAGATGTGCCGGCTCTATGTACTGATTGGCATATTCCAGAGCCAGCTGTTTGGAAGCCTGAAGGGCCTCCGAGGCCTTTATGGTGAATTTATCCCATCTTATCATCGTTTTTTACCTCCTTCTCAATTATTTTTTTGAGATGGGAGGAGGCATCCTTTCTCATGACCAGCAAGCCGTGGGGACTTTCCACTATGGCCAGGTCCTTCACACCGATTACCACCGTTTTCTTGGTGGTTAAAACCAGCGTATCGCTGGTGCTGTGCAGAACCGCATCCCCCACGCTGACATTGCCCTGGGGGTCCTTTTTAAGAACTTCCCAGAGCGAATGCCAGGAGCCGAGGTCCGACCAATGGAACTCGGCCCGGGACATAAGGAAAGAGGGGAGAGCTTCCATAAAAGCCCTGTCTATGGGCATGGCTTCCACCCTCATGTAAACTTCCTCCAAGTTCCTCCTTCCCATCTCCTCGTATATATTATAGAACTTTCTGGAGAATTTAGCAAGTCTTTGTAAGAAAATTTGAGCGTTCCATACGAAAATCCCGGAGTTCCAGAAGTAATTCCCCTTTTTCAGCATCTCTTCTGCCCTTTCTCTGGAGGGCTTCTCGGTGAATCCCAGGGCCTTGAAGAAGGTGAAGCCGCCTATTTCCCGGCGGTTTTCCTTTTCTACCCTGATGTAACCGTATCCGGTCTCCGGCCTGGAGGGTGGGATTCCCATGGTCACTATTTCTTCCGATGCTGCCTGGAAACAGGCCTCCAGCTGACGGACGAAGACCTCCACCGGCCTTATGTGGTGGTCCGCCGGGAGGAAGGCCACATTGAAATCACTGTAATTTTTTGAGAGCACCCTCATGGAAAGGAGAACCGCCGGGGCAGTGTTTTTCCCGAAGGGTTCCTCTATAATCCTCTCGCCTATGAAGGGCAGCTCCTGCCTCACCCTGGGGGCAAGGGAGGAGGTGGTTACAACCCAGATGTTCTCCTCTCCCACCACTGGCTTTACTCTATCAGCGGTTTCCTGCAGCATGCTTTTTTCAGAGGTTATCCTCAAAAATTGCTTGGGCTGGGACTCAACGCTCATGGGCCAGAACCTGGTTCCCTTTCCTCCTCCCATGAGAACCGCTATTTTCCTCATCTTAACCTCCTGTTATTAGAACTACGAAGAAAAGTAAAAAGAGGTATGGGGAAAACCACCAGAGCTTCCCCTTCCTTACCGCTTTACCGAGGAGAAAGAGGGAGAGGTAGCCGGTAAAAAAGGCCACCATCCCTCCCTGCCAGTGAGAAATTAAGGCAGAGGGGGATAGGTTTATTGCCTCCAGCAATCCTGCTCCTGCGATGGCAGGGATGGAGAGAAGAAAGGAAAACTCAAAGGCCTCCTCAGGGGGGATTTCCATGTGAAGGGCCGCGGCGATGGTGCTCCCGGAGCGGGAAATTCCAGGAAGAACCGCCAGGGCCTGAGCCACCCCTATTGCCAATGCCCGGACCCAGTTGAGCTCAGACCCGCTCTTCCTTGCCCACTTCGTTGAAAGGAGGATTGCTCCGGTGATGCAGAATAAAAAACCTATGAGAATGGGGGAAGCAAAGGCAGCTTCTATCCAGTTTTTTAAAGTTAGTCCCACCAGAGCCGCAGGAAGGCTTCCCACTGCTATAAAAAGAAGATAATTGAGTTCCCTGCCTTTAATCCAGGAAAGGAGAAGTTTCAAGATCTTTCTTCTGAAGTAAAGGAGCACCGCCAGTAAGGTGGCAAGGTGCAGAGCCACTTCCCTGGAGAGGTCAGGGGAAAAGGCTCCGAACCAGTGTTCAAGGATGGCGATGTGGCCGGAGGAGCTAACCGGGAGAAATTCTGTTATTCCCTGGAGGGCACCTATGATTATCTCTATCCAATCCATCTATGAGAATATAACAAAAATCCAGGGGGAAGATAAGCCCTCAGCGGATTTTCTCTAAGGAACCTGAAGGGTAGAGAAAAACCCTTCCTGAAGGAGCTGATTTACCCCTTAAGTTGTCCGGCTCCGGCTCTATCCTCACACATATGCTGTGGTTTTTTACCCTTCCTGCCCAGGTCTTCCTGTAAAGGTCATAAACCAGCGCTTTCTCCCTGAGAAAGGGGGAGTTAAGACACAGATTTACGGGCCTTTCCCATTCCCCCACCACCACCAGGCCTCCGGTGTAGTATCTAACAAAACCTCCCTTTACTTTCTCGTAGGAGTCCCCCCTGGGTTTTCCCAGGTCATAAAAATAGAGGTCCGTTTTTTCCAGGGATCTGTCAAAGGGAATTTCGGTATAGGATATGAAGCCTCTAAGTTTTGCCACGGAGTATCCGAAGAAAATGGCACCCTTGGGGAAGGTGGCCCTGTAAAGTCCTGGAGAAACTTCCCTGAACTCCGGGGCGGCGTAGTTCATATAGATGAAATTTTTAAACCTCCCCCCGGCCTTTAACTTCAAATTCCACAGGTAATCTAAATAAAACAGGGTATCTTTCAGGGATCCCTTCAGTGGATCCGGACTTACAGGATAGTAGACAGTCTGGGGGATGCTCACCACCCCACGACCTTCCACCCTTAAAACTTTTCCAAAATATTCGCTTCCAGTTCCGTAGGATTCCGTCATGTCGTAGTCCACAAAGGTCAGAACAGCGGGATTCCTGAAGCCCTGATTGGTTACTATGAGCCCATCGTTTACCCTATGCCTGAGCAGACGGTATGTTTCCGCCACCGCCCGGAGGTAAGAGGTTTCCGGGTGCCTGAGCCTGAAAGTAACCCTCATGGGGGAGTAAATTTCCTCGTTTATGAATACGCCGCTGGCCCAGTCAAAAAATATTCCGTCGTAGAGACCTTTGGCAAGGATCTCCATGAGGTAATTTACAAACCTCCTTCTGACCCTGTCGTTCCCGAAGTCAAAGTAGTAGTCCTGACACCAATCGTATCCACTCTCTTCACAATGAGGAAAGGGGCCATCCGGGTTCAGGGTGGCAAAGTTTCTGTTAGTGTACGCCCATTGCATAAGGGGATCGTCCTCCCCGTCCATATAATGATAATCTGCCGGAAACCAGCGGTAAAAAATGACCCTTGTCCCTGAGGAGCGGAGCTGGATTATCAAGTCCTCAGAGAGCTCCCCTGGTCCTCCTGCTTCTACCATGGAAAACCGCCTGGCCCAGGCAAGGGAAGGGCGATCCAGATCCAGGGTGGCATAATCTCCCTTTTTTATTGGAAGGAAATTCTTTAAGGAGGCCGCCGGGGCCAATGAAATTAAAAGGAAAAGTAGAGAAGAAATCAGCCCTTTCATGCTAAATTTATTATGAGCTTTCTTTTTCCCAGTTCCACCTTGCTTATCCTGAAGACGAACTCCCTCCCCGGTCTCTGGGGCCTTTGCCAGGGAAGGTTCACCGGAAATTCCATGAGCACTTCCGGGAAAAAGGCGAAGTGCCTTCCGGCCATGTACCTTGAATAATAACCGATTATGTGCTTGCCTTCCTTTTGCTTCAGGTATTTAAGGATCCAGTAGGTTCTTCTGGAGCGGACCAACTCCCTTATTTGTCTGGTTCTTTCCTCCAGGTACTCAAAAATGGCCATAAGCTCTTCAGGGCTGTAGCTGTGAGGGGAGTATCCTAAGGCGTAGGCCATTTGTCTCTGCATAACCAGGTCCCCGTATCTTCTGAGGGGGGAGGAGGCCTGTATGTAATAGTTAACACCTAAGGAAAGGTTGGGCTGGGGATGGGTGGTGAGCTGTGATGCCTTCAAGAAGGGGATTATTTTTAGAAAATAAAGCGGGTCCTGCGGGTCGATTTCCGGGACCTCGCCGGGTTCAAAGGGCTGGGTTCTGAAGACCGCCGCCACCCCCTTTTTTACCAGCAGCTCCGCAGCCTTCTCGTTGTAAAGAACCATGGCCTCCTGAATGGCCTGATGGGCCGGGGTGGCAAGGTCCTTTCTTTCAATCTCCACCCTTTCCCCCTGTACTTTTATCTCCAATTCCGGAAGATTTACGATGAGGGCTCCCCTCTCCTTTCTGGCCTTAAGTCTCCGCTGGAAAAATTCGTAGAGAACGGGAAACTCCCCTTCCAGTAAATCGTCGGCCTCTTCGTAGGACAGCCTCCTTATCTTCACAAATGTTCTGGTAAACCACCATCTCTTTATTTCCAGTTCCGGCCCGAGCCTTAGATAAAGCGAAAGGGCCCGGGAGGGTCTCTCAGGGGATAGGGTGTAAAGTTCTTTTATGAGTTCTTCAGGGAGCATAAAATACCTTTTCTCCGGAAGATACACGGTCTGGGCCCTTTTCATGGCCTCCCGGTCCAGCTCACTTTCCTTAGGGATAAATGCCTCCAGATCGCACACATGTATCCCCAGTATGTAATCCTGCCCCTCCCTCCTCAGGCTGATGGCATCGTCCACCTCTACAGTGGTGGCTTCGTCTATTGCCAGGGCCTCGGCGGGCTCTTCCTCACGGCCCTGGTCGGAAACCGCAGGGGTTTTAGACGCATTTATGAGCTCCGTTTTAAAGGGTTTGTTGAGGCTCAGCCTTTCTATCAACGGCTCTTCGTCCTCCCTCCACCTTCCCGCTCTGGCCAGGAAGGAAATAAGAGCGGAGGTTCCCCTCAGCCCCATGGCCTCCATGATTTCCTGAACCAGATTCTTTTCCGGTATTTCTCCCTGATGGATCACATAACTCCTGAGCAGGGAAAAAACCTTCTCGGTCTCCTCGTTTTCTTCGCCGGTCTTCACTGCCTCTAAGAACCGGTTTACCCTCTCCCTTCTCCTCTCCTTTGCTTCCTCTGCTCTTCTTAGTTCCTCCACTTCCTGGCTGTCCCTGGGGATGAAGATTTCACCCTTTCTTTTGAAAAGAAGGGATGAGGATAACTTCAGGAAAAGGGCTACCAGCCTTTCGTCCTTGACCCTTTCCCCGTAGTAGGCCTCTGCTATCTCCTCCAGCGAAGCAGGGGTGGTAAGGGTTTCCCATAAAAGCTCATCGTCCACATCTTCCGCCAGTCTTTCCACCCTTTTTTCCGCTTCTTTTAAGGCTGCTTTGAAGGTGGCGGGTTCAAATTTCTCCTTAAGGCTGGAGGGGGCTAAAACCTGAAGAGATTTTTTTCTTTTTCCGGAAGGCAGAACGAAGGTGTTTCCTTCAAGCTGAAAGGCAGGCACCGGTTTTCCGCCCTGAATTACAAAAACTATTCTGCTCAAATTCCTATTATCCCCTTGGCCAGGAGTATTTTCAGGATTCCTATGGAAGTTTCTTCAGGAAAAGGGCAGAGCTTTATTATCTCCCCTACGGTCCATATACCGTTGATCCTGGAGAGAACAAAGCCCTCCTGGGGGCTGAGGTCCAGGGAGGTAACCTTTTCCATGGGAATCTTCAACCTTGGAATGAAACCGTTTTCCAGTTCAACCGATTGGGCCCTTCTTATCTCTTCCAGCCTATCCATGAGGGCTTGATTGCCCGGGTCCTCCTTCAGCAGCTCCTCGTAAAGGATGAGGGCTTCGCTGAGCCTCCCCTCCCTGTAAAACATTTCAGCCTTTTCCCTCAACATCAGGAAGGAATCCTTTTTCTCTTCCTTTCCTCCTTTTTTCTCCATTCCCAGGGGCCTGATGTATCCCCTTTCATAAAGTTCGTGGGCTTTTTTCATGGCATCAAAGGGGGAAAGCCCCAGCCTTTCAGTAGCCTCCAGGAGGGTTGCTCCTTCAGCTAGGACCCTTAACATAGGCTCTTCCCCTTTCCTCAGAATCTCAAATTTTACCTCCAGGTGG
Organism: Candidatus Aminicenantota bacterium; assembly: GCA_026987025.1. GTDB lineage: Bacteria > Acidobacteriota > Aminicenantia > S016-38 > S016-38 > JALSNJ01. Next base: position 12,179 of record JALSNJ010000025.1, read on the forward strand.
GGGATGACCTTCTGAATTTCCATCATCTCGTCCTTCCTGGCGTATCCGTTGAGGAGAATGTCCTGGATGTCTATATCCACCTCATAGGGCACATCCATCTCCCTTTCCTCAAATCGGAAATATCCCTGGTCCACAAAGGAGTTGAAGGCTATTTCCCTCACCAGATTTTCCAGGGCGTTTTCTATGGTTTCGCGATTAACTATTCCCAGCTTCACCATGGCCTCCCCCAGAAGTATCCTTTCCTTTTTGGCCAGGGCTACTGCCTTCAGCAGGTATTCTCTATTTATCCCCACGGTTCTCATCAGGTATGGGCCGAGCCTTTCATTGGGATCTTCTGAAATTCCGTATTTCAGCTTGCCCTCCCGCAGGTAAAACCTTTTTTCGTAGTCGTTTATTTTCACAGTGAGAAGACCGGTTTTTCCCCGCAGGTAAATCCACTGGAGGATATCCCCCAGGTCCATGGTGTCAAGGGAACCGTAAATTGCCATTAAGATAATTCCCTGGCCTTTTCCAGGAATATTTCGCAGGTTTCGCTATCTATGTTGCACAGGCGCACCCTTTCCAGGGATGTGCCTTCCGATATGTAATCCACAACGGCCTTTAATATAATGTTGGCTCCCCTTTCCTTTGGGAATCCAAAAATACCTGTGCTGATGGCGGGAAGGGAGACGGACTTAGCACCCTTTTCCTCTGCCAGTTTTAAGGCGGAGAGCACAGCGCTTCGGAGTTTTTCGTCCTCATTTCCTTCCCCCCATCTGGGCCCCACGGCGTGAACCACATATTTGGCCTTAAGCTTTCCCGCGGTGGTGGCTGCTGCCGAGCCCACAGGAACGAAGCCTATTTTATCGCTTTCCTCTTGAATTATCCTTCCCCCCTTCCTTACTATGGCCCCGGCCACCCCTCCTCCGTGCTTAAGGTAGGAGTTGGCCGCATTAACGATAACATCAACTTCCTCCTCGGTAATATCCCCCTTTACTATTTCCACCCGGGTGTTTCCTTTTTTAAAGGAGTATAGCACCTGGTTGCTCATAGACCACCCTCCACCGCCCCGTAGTCAAGGATAAACATCCTGTTTCTTACCCCGGCAGTCATTCTCCTCCTGGAGAGAAACATCATTAGAGGAGAAAGAAAACCCTGGGGAGTTTTAATCCCTATCTTCCCCAGAAAGTTGCCGTTGGGATCGTATACATAGGCGAATTGGGAAGGAAGGGAGATTATAAACCTTCCCTTGGTGTCTATGGCCAGGTCCGAGGCAGCAAGAATTACTGCCACCGTATCCTCGTATATCTCTATACTGCCCTTCGGGACCTCTGGTCCTTCTATTTTCTTCTCAAATACCAGGGTGTAGGATGTGGAATACTTCCGAAATACCCCAAGAACATTGGAGAGAACCCCTATTTCCCCGGCCGGGGAAACCCTTATGGTTATGTTCCTCTGGAGGCTGTAGAACTTCTTGGGGTCCCTGTAGGCAGGGTCCTGAAAGGGCATGCCGAAACCCCCCAGGAATTTTCCCTTGGCATCGTATATGGAAACGAGCGAATTCTTCCCGGGTTCGTAATCGGCTACGAATATCATCCCGTTGGGGGCCACCCCCACGGAGCCAGGGGTATCGTGGGTTTTTATCTGAAATTTAAACTTTCCCCTCAGGTCAAAGACCTTCAGGGATTTTGCACCCTCGTCTATGGCGTAGATGAAGCTCCCGTGGAGGTAAAAGTCCTTTAAAGAGGAGATTTCTTTCTTCCTTAGGCCCAGCGGAAGAAGGGCGCCAAGAAAACTGCCCGTGGGGGAAAATTTTAAAATGTTCCCTCTATCCTTATCGTGGATGTAAATGTTTCCGGCGGCATCCAGGGCTACCCTTCCGCAGAAGGATATGTAGTTTCCTGAGGAGGATACGAGCTTTCCCAGGTCCTGAACTACGGGGATTTCCAGTATTTTCTGAGAAAAAACCAAAAAAACCGCCAATAAAAGAGTTATAATTTTTCCTGTTATCCTCTTCATACTTTATAAAATAGACCATGGGCAAGGATTTTTCAAGGGGTAAATGGGTTGCCCTTTTCCATCCTCCAATATACGACTTTACCGCCTACGACCTGTGGCTCAGACCCTTAGGGCTTTACCGTCTGGGAGCCTACATAAAAAATTACACTGATTTAGCTCTTTTTCTTTTTGATTATATGGACAGAAGTTCCCCCCTGGCTCCGCCCACCAAATCCAGAAAATACGGGACCGGGAAGTTCTATAAGGAAAGGGTGGAAAAACCCCGGTTTTTAAAAGAGGTCAAAAGGTATTTTTACAGATTTGGGATTCCCAGGGCCTCCATGGAAGCCTTCATGGAGAAGTTTCCGCCTCCCCTGGCGGTCTTTATAACCACAGGAATGACTTACTGGTACCTGGGGGTTAAGGAGGTGGTCCGCAGCGTCAAGAAGATATGGGGGAATGTTCCGATATTTCTTGGCGGCACATATGCTACCCTTATGCCTTCCCATGCCTCCCAATTCGGAAAGGTTCTTAAAGGGGAAGCGGGATGTGAGTCGGTGGAGGTCCTCGGTGCCCTTTCCGGCAGGCGGTTTCCCTGTGGAGACGAACCGCCGGCGGCCTTTGAACTTTCCCGGGCCCCTTCCACGGTCACCGCCACCACCAGGGGATGTCCCTTCCGTTGCACCTTCTGCGCCTCCTTTCTTCTGCACCGATGGAAAAAAAGGCCCATATGGGAGGTATTGGAGGAGCTGGAGGGGGCCGTGAAGCTTTCCATAAAGGACATAGCCCTTTACGACGATGCCCTTCTGGTGGATGCCCAGGGCCATTTCAAGCCCCTCTTCAGAGAGGTCGTAAGACAGGGGTGGAATTTGAGGTTTCACCTTCCCAACGGCCTTCATGTGAGATTTGTGGACGAGGAGGTGGCCTGGCTCATGAAAAGGGCCAATTTTAAAACCCTCCGCCTTTCCTTAGAGAGCGTGGACGAGGAATTCCTTAAAGAAAGAACCCCTAAGCTCAGATTGGAGGAATTTGAGAGGGCCGTTTTTCACTTAGAAAAGGCGGGTTTTTCCAGACGGGAAATGGTGGCCTATGTTATAGTTGGGGTTCCGGGACAGAGGGCATCGTCGGTTTTAAAAACCCTGGATTACCTGGAGAAAATCGGGATAAAGCCTTCCTTAGCCTATTATTCCCCTGTCCCCGGCACCAAGGATTTCCAGGTTCTGGTTCATGAGGGATATTTCCCCCCGGAACACGACCCTCTCCTTCACAATAAACTCCTTTTTCCCTACTCAGGATATTCCCCCATAGGGGAGGAGGAGTTTGAGAAGATAAGGAAAAGGGCCTTTGAGATAGCCTTCAACCTGAGGGCTTGAAGGCGCCCTTAGAATTTCCTGCCATGGCCTCTTACGGTGGGGAAAGGATAAATTTCACTATGTCCCTTAGATCAAATCCCATGGCTTTTTTTGGCCTCCTTTTAAACCCCCTGGCGAAAACAAGTAGTTCTTTCCTCTTCTTGGTGGGGAAAAATTTTGCTTTCTCCTGAAGCGAGCTTTCAACCCTTATCCCGTCCACCTTTTCTCCCCATTTACATTCCCCAAGAAAAACCTCCCTTTCCCCTTCCCCTACGAGGTCTATCTCAAAGGGGCTTCCATCCGGTTTTTTCCCCAGGTACTTACCTGTTTTTAAAAGCCTTTGCCCTGTAAAAATATCAAGGTTCTCCCTTAAGATATGTTTAAATCTATTTCCGCAGAAAGCCTCAAAGCATTTTTCAAAGTTTTGGTTCTTGCAGGAAAATAATAATCCTAAAATAGGATCCTTTATGTAGAGGCTCTTTTTCCGCTTGGCTATAAAGCTTTCCCTTCCGAGGAACCCATGTTTTTCCAGGAAGTTGACATATTTGTGCAATGTGGTTTGCTTTATCTGAAGGAAGGAGGCAATTTCCGCCTCCCTGGTTTTTCCTAAGCCTATAGCAAAGATTATATCTCTGAAGATGGTAAATTTCCCCCTGAACTCCGAGGAAAGGACCACCTCCGCCTCATTCCCTAAGATGGAATTCGGGTAAAAGAAAAGCTCTTTTAAAAGCCTGCGGGCATCGCCGTTGAAAAATTTTTTCCCCACCCTATAATAATAAGGGATTCCTCCAAAGCATAGCGTTAAGATTATTGCATCTTCCAGATTCCCCTCCGTTATTGCAAAAGCCCATTTCCATGCCTCTTTCAAAGGAAGGGGAGGAAGGATTAATCTCGCGTGGGCTCTACGGTATAAGGGACTCTGGGAACTTTCAAAAAGCTGAGAGGTCAAGGAGAGGCTTGAGCCTGCAGCCACGAGAAGGCCTGAGCCCTTCCTTTCCAGCCAGTCCACTGCTTCCTGAAACTCAGAAAGCAGGAGGGGGAAGGGTCCTATGTTCTGTACCTCGTCAATAAAGAGGAGGTTTTGGGAGGAAAAATGCAGCCTTAAGAGCTCCGATAGGCGACGAGCCGAAAATCCGAGGTTAAGGCTAAAAAGATTTCTTACGGCCGCTTCACCGGCATTCTTTGGGACAAGGACATAGGGAACATCTCCCAGGGCTTGGAAAACAAGGGATGTTTTGCCAATTCTTCTCCTTCCTATAAGGTAAATAAAGGAAAACCCTTCTGCCGATGCGAGGCTTCTGAGGAAGGATATTTCCCTTTCCCTGTTATAAAACATATCCTTCGTAAGGATAATCCTTTTTCAGGATAAAATCAATAAATTCTCAATATTTCTTGAACAATCTTCCCCACTTGCTTCCTTCCAGGTACTCCTGGACCAACTTTTTCCCCTTTATGGGGTACCAGAGCATGTCGTGATAGAAGAAGGAACCGAAGACGAATATGTAAACCAGGGGGGTGTGGAAGAACAGCCATTGAACGCCCTTGAGAGGACCGAACCATAGGATGTCTCCTACCCGGCTGGCCAGGTTGTCCCCCACATGGCAGTGAAAGTTTATCTTCTCTATATCTTCCCCCACCACTTCTATCTCCCTGAGATCTCCTACCCCCAGTCCCTTCTCGTGGGCCAGGCGGATGAAGGGAATGGACATGGGGTCAAATCCCAGGAGCTTCGCTTCTACAGCATCTATGGCCACCGAGTCCGGGGAGGCTAAAAGGAGGTCTGCCTCGTGGGGCTCCAGAGTCCTGGGTCCAGGGCCACATCCTATATGGGTTCCATCCATGAGGGTAAATATTCCGGTGTGTATTTCCTTCTGAATGGTAAGAAGGTCCACCAGAGTTTCGTGGATCCAGGTGTGGGTGTAGTGCCTCTTGGTGTTCAGAAGGCCCCCGAAGGCGTTTTTCATGGAGCCGGTTATGGTGGAATAGATGTGGGTTTTTACCGTAGGAAGATGAATTATATTTTTCCCGAAGAAGAATTCCGGAATGTAAATACCCTTTTTGTATATCCTGGAAAGGATCAAAAGCTCGCCCTTGGGCTCGTATTTTACCCACCTAAGGTCCTTGAAATTGTAATAGACGGGGAGGTCGTATTTGGCAAAGACCCTGTCGAACTTTAGGAGTTTTTCGCCCTTGTATGGGTTTGTGACCACGGTGTTGTTTTCCACCACATGCAGCTCTGAGTATCCTCTTTTTTTCAAAGAGAGAACCGCCCCTTCCAGCTGCCATGGGGTGGTGTTGGAGGCGGGATAAACGAAGTGCCAGGATATGTTGGGCTTTATTATGGTAGGGGCCTGCCTGGAAAACTCTTTTTCTATCTCCGCCAGTTCAAAGGCCCTGTCTATGTCCTCCAGGACCGTCTCCGGGCTGGTCTTTAAAACAACTACTTTAGACATACCTGAATTATACCACTTCTACTTTTTCCACGAAGGAAATCCCCATTTCCTCCAGCTCCTGAAGAACCGGCTCGTATATCTCCCGGTGAACCGGTATCATTACCCCTCTCCTGGAAATTTTCCCCTCCAGGATCATCCTTACCCCTATGGCTGCTGGCAGGGACACGGTCTGGGCAATGGAGGTCTCCTGCCCGTAGATTCCAAAGTCCACTAGTAGGGAGGTGTGTTTCTCCTTCCTTCCGTCGGGAAATTCCGCTTCAATTTCGTGGAGAAGAACATCCATATCCCTTTCCCCGCGCCGGTACTGCATCTTACCCCAGAGGAGTTTTTCTAAAAGCTCTATGGGGGATATTTTATCCTGTGGGATTTTTTCCCGGGAAAGGAGGCCCATCCACTTTATTTTCTCCAGCTCCTCTTCGCCGGCGCCGTATTCTTCCCGGATGAACTTCTCCACCTCCTCCGGTTTGCATCCTATAAGGGATGCGGTGAATTCCCTGTAGGATTTATTGGCCGGCATCCGTTCTTCGCTCAGATATCCCATGGAGGAAAGCACAGCCCACAGGGACGACCATCCAGGATACCTCAGGGTTCCCCGGAACATGGTTCGGGCGTCCTCTATGCCGTAAAGTTTCATGTAGGGAAGAGAATCCCTGTTGGGATAATACTCCAAGGGACCCACGCCTTCCACCTCCATATTCCAGTGGTAGGTGAAAAGTTTTTCTCCTGGGACCTCCATCACCTTCCCGTTCTCAAGAAACCTTGCAGGGTTTCTGCCTGCCAGGAGAACCCCCCTGGGGGACCATCCGAATTTGTAACGGAGGGGATTGTCCGCAGCCTCAGGGGCAGGGAGGGCTCCGCAGTAGGACCGAAAGGAAGTTATTTTCCCTCCCCTTTCCCTTATCCCGTCCATTAACTTCATGGCAGACATGTGGTCTATACCGGGGTCCAGCCCAATTTCGTTGAGGAAAATCAGGTCTTTTTCCCTGGCCTCGCTGTCCAGGGCTGCCATTTCGGGTTTTACATAGGAGGTGGTGACCAGGTGCTTTCCGTGTTTGAGGCAGGCCCTGGCCACCCTGAGGTGATACGCATAGGGAAGCAAACTCACCACCACATCCGCCCACTGCACCAGCATGTCTAAGGCCCCCTCGTTGTCCACCGTCCAGGGGAAAGCCCTTCCTAAGGGGTGGCCCTTTATAAGGGCTTCGGCCCTGGAAAGGGTCCTGGAGGCCACCGTTACTTCAAATCCCTTCTCCAGCAGATACCTTACCATGGGCCTGGAGACCAGGCCGGCTCCCAGAACCAGAACTTTTTTCTTCATTACTCCACTCCTTTTATGAATTTTTCAAGATACCTGTAATCAGGGGTAAGCTCCCCCCGGTGGACTATTACCGCCCTCTTCAATTCAGGAGGAAGGTTCAGCCTTTCGTAGGGAAGTGAGTAATCGGCCTCCGCTACCCGAGGAATGAATTTTTTAAGGACCCCGCTGAAGTATATGGATGATTCCCTGGGAAGTTCGGAGGGGAGTATGTCCACCGCAAGGATGAGGGGACCTTTTCCGCTGAAGGCATTTATAGCCTTCTGTTTTTCAACATCATAAAGGAAGACGGGTTCGTCCGGCTCCGTGCATTTAACCGTAGCTTCAACGGCTCCCTCTATGTCGCAACTTATGTCCCCTATGACCTTCAGTTTTGCTTTTCCCTGGTACAGCTCTTCCAGGTCCTGCCTGGTCGCAAGGCGGGGATAGCGGACATCCCAGTATATGGCGTTTATTAAAACGGTCAGGTAAGGCAGGTATCGGGAGAAGACACCACGGTATTTTTCCGGATTATGGTAATAATCCTGGAGGTCAAAAGCTCCCTCCAGGGGTTCCACCATGTGCCATTCCTTGAAAACTGCTTTGTAGATAACCCGGTTCTTTTTTCCGAGTTTTCCTAAGTCCTCCGGCTGAACTTCCTCCACCGGAAGGAGGTCAATTATCTCCTGGGCACCCCGGGAAACATTTCCGTAACCGGCGATGCCAATGACCAGGGGGAGAAGTTCCGGGTCAAGACCCTTTTCCTGAATTTCCCTTCCCACCGAGGAGATTTCCTCCTTGGCCTCTTCTAAGGAGGAATACATGTAGGCCTGTTTTATCTTGGAAAAGGGGGTTTTCAATCCCTCCTCCTCAAGCCTTTTCCCTAAGGCCCACAGGGTATCTATGGCCCCGGCATATCCTGCGAAGGTTCCGAAGAAAATGAGCCTCCTTCCCCTCTCGTCGGTTATTTTTTCGTAGTCTATAAGGGTATCGCCCAGCTCAAGGAGCCTTTTAAGCATGGGCATGTTGTAAGGTTGGCCTTTAATGGTATGGGAGAAAAACATGTAAACCTTTTCCGGAAGGAGTTTCTCAGGGGGGATTTCCTTTACCCCTAAGATAACCCTGGCCCCGGAGAGGTCCTGGCTTATCCTGGCCCCGGCCCTCTCGTATTCTTCGTCGGGAAAGATCCTTATAGGAGAAGGCTCCACCACGAATTGAAGCCCCTTTTCTATCAATTCCTTCACATCCCCGGGAACCAGTGGCGTTCTCCTTTCCCACTGGCTTTTATCCTCTTTCCTTATTCCGACTATCATGGTTTCCTCCTTTACGAAGTCCTAATAATTTTCAAATAAATTCGGTCAGGTAGTCAACCCGTATCCGCCTGTTATAATAAATGCAGGAGGTTTATTTCATGAAAGGGCTTCTTTTAAGGGCAGGGCTTTTCCTCGCGGGTGGGTTATTGTTCGTTTATGCCATTTCTTCCCTCAGAAAGGGGAAGGTTTTTATAAGGGGAAGAACATACTATCGGGAGAATAGCAGTTCTGCCTTCTGGTTTTCCCTGGTAGTTCTTTTCGTCTTTTCCATCACACTGATAGTGGCAGCCCTTTTGGCCAGAGTTCAGTAGAGTTCAGGTTCCCCAGCGATAGGAAATCTTCAGAAGTATGATGTTGTCCCCGGGGGCCTTTATCATGTCCACGAAATCCCTGCTCAGGTCCAGCACCCCGGTGTTTTCAAAGGTCCTCCTGTTTTGAGTCCAGACCAGGTATACGGCTGAGCCGGGCCTGTATTCCCATCGGAGAACCACCGTTCCCCTCATGGATTTTATATTGAAGTCGGGATTGTAAAAGTAAAAGGAAGGAGCCGGTCCCTCGCCGTCAGGGTCCACATTGTAAACATTCCCGTCCCTGGAAATGGTGGAGTTTCCCTCCCCGTAAAGGTTGAAGTCGTAGGTTCCCGGTGCCGCCAGTTCCTTGAAATTCTCGTAATCCCCTGTGGCTATGAAGGGCTGCAGGTAGGCCTGGAGGGTGAGCCTCGGGGTGAAGGCCCAATTTACCCTTATGGAGGCTGAAATGGTGTGCTGAACTATCTCGCCAAAGACATATCTGGCCCCGTAGGTAAGGGTGGCCGTGGGGTCCTCCACCTTTCTTACCCACTGGGCCAGGCTGTGCCTGTAGTAATATTTGGGGCCCACCGAGAGGCTGAAGTTGCTCCTGGGCTTCCACTTGATTTTGGTCATCACTGAGAAATTCTCTTCACCGGTTTTCGCCTTTGCGTAGTCACCCATGAGAAATAACACCACCGGCTTTCTTATGTCTGAAAAAATCTGCCATGTGAACAGGGCCGCCGGGGGACTTTCTGCCAGGGGGCCTCCCCTGGTAAGATCCCGGTCGTAGGTCCGGGCTTTGTATCCCAGCATGATCTGGCCTTCCCAGTAATTGAGAAGTTGACCGCTGGCAAAGATGAAGGCCATTTCGTCCAGAAGGGTTCCCCCGAAGTCGTGGTCCACCGTCCCTCCTAAGGCCAGAATCTTCTGACGGAAAACCCTGCCGGGACGGTACCAGATGTGGCCGGCTATGAACTGGTTGTGTATTCTGTCCCCCCTGAACTGGAACCCCAGGTCGTTTATCTCGAAACCGGGGGAAAGGGCGGCGGTGGAGAGGTTTATTATCCAGTTTCCCCTTTCCTTGCTGATGGACAATTTCCCTGCCCAGCCCGTAAGGCTTTGGGCCTCAGGGTCCAGGCGAAGATGGGGGGCATCGGGCCTCTGGAAATAGTGCAGGGGGGATTGCTGGAGGGAGAAAATGTAATCCTTGCTTCCTTCCACCCTGCTGGAGCCAAGCCAGCCCGAAAGAACCCACCGGCGGTTCTTATCAAGGAAACTCCATCCGTCAATCCCAAAGGCGAGGGCTCTTCTGGAAAGCAATCCCTCCATTTCGGGGGTCCTCAGGTCCCTGAATACCCCTGTGGCTATGAAACCCAGCCCCTGCCTTCCCTGGTTAAACTCCTTTTGAATTCTTATCACATTGTAGTAAGTCAGGGGTTCTATTTCCTGGAATCTCTTTTCCCCTTCCTCCCATATTTCCGCATATTCTCTGGAAGTGAGGGCGGTTATCACCCCTAAGTTCCATCCCTGACCTATTTTTCCGGTAAACTTTCCTGCCCCTAAAATGGTAGTTCTGTCAGGTTGCTTTACATATTGGCCGTAGGCCAGGCCATGGGGAGGTGCTCCTATTCTCCTGCTGTAAAAAAACTCAGGGTCTCCCCAGTTTATGTTCATTCCCATGGTGGAGCCCCCGGTACCGAACTCAAATATACTGGAGCCCTCAATGAAGAAGGGCCTTTTTTCCTCGTAATAGGTCTCGTAGGCGGTCAGGTTAACCACGGCGGGGTCCACCTCCACCTGGCCGAAGTCAGGGTTTACGGTTCCCGTAAGGGTGAGATTGCTCCTGAGCCCTATTTTGAAGTCAAGCCCTGCGTTTCCATAGAAACTTCTTCCCGTGGCAAAGGGATTTCCCTCCTGCTTCGGGGAAAATTTCGCATCCCCCACGGCGTAGGGAAGAACCTCCACTAAGGGTTTTGGTTTTATACCCTCAATTCCCACCAATTTTGCGAACTTTGATACATAGGAGCTAAATTCTTCGTTCCTGGGTATCCATACGAAGCCATCCCTTTCGTGTTTTCTCAGGATATATCTGGTGAAGTTAACACCCCACACATATTTGTCCCTTTTTTGAAATCTCAACTGGGAAAAGGGGATTTTCATCTCCACTGTCCAGCCCTTTTCGTCCTTCCTTACCGCCCACTCCCAAACCCCATCCCAGGAATAATCCTTCCAGGAATCGTTGTAAAGATAAGCATCCCTTATGGAGCCTGAGGGGTTTACGGAAAATTCAAATCCAGAGCGACGGTCAAAATATGGGTCTATGGCGAAGGTGAACCAATCGGAGTCCAGCCTGTCATCCCTTCTCCCCAGCCTTCCCACTATCTTCGCAGGCTGGGAATCGTAGAGTCTCGCCGCCACATAAAGGGCATCTTCGTCGTAGGCCACCCATACCACCGTCTTCTCGGTGGGTTTTCCACCATCTTCCGGCTCCCACATGACGAAGTCATCGGTTCCGGGGTTCTGCCAGACCTTCTCGCTGAGGATCCCATCTATTTTAATTTTTTCCTCGGCCCTGTAGGCCCTTATGAATTTCTCCTTATTTTCCTCCTTTCCTTTTCCCATAAGGAGAAAGGTCAAAAACGCCATCAGTAAAATGGCTGCCGTTTTTCTCATCTTCGTCCTCCTTTTCCATACTTTTATACGGGAAGGTCTATCCGAGGTTTGAGTTATAATAGAAATGAAATTGATAAATTTAGGAAATAAGGGAGGGAGAAATGAAGAGGCCAGTTGCCCTTTTGCTGTTCCTTTCTTTCTGGGGCCTATCCCCGGCGAAGGTCGTTAAGGAGAAGGTTTTCTTCAGTATTAAGGACAACAAATGCCAGAGCCTGAGCTTTGTTTCCACCCAGAACCTCCTTCATGTGGCCTGTTTTATTAAGAAATCCCAGGGGTATTTTCTCCTGCTGGACAGCAAAAGGATAGGTCCCTTCCCGGCCTTCTCCTCCGTGGCCCCAAAAATAAGCGAGGACGGCAAGCACTATGCCTTTGTGGTGGCGGAAAAGAAGGAAGGAAAGGTCATCAGGCATGTTATTCACGACGGAAAGAAATACGGCCCCTACCGGTCCGTCCGGGGCCTCACCCTCTCGTCCGATGGGAACCATGTTCTTTATTTCTACCTTCCGGTGAAGGAGAGTCTCTGGGCCGTGGCCAAGGACGGCGAATTGCTCCAGAAAACCGGGAGCTTTTTCTTCCCGCTTAAGGCCGTCTCTCCCTACAACCTATCCTACGCCTTCTCCTTCAGATTCAAAGAGGGAAGGGTTTACAGGGAAGCCGTCTTCTTCAATGGGAGGAAAATAGGGGTATACGACGATGTTATAAGCCCATTCCGCCTGAGCCCCGATGGGAGGAAATTGCTTTACGCCGCCAGGACGGGAGGGGAGGTTGGTGTTTTCCTTAATGGAAAGAAAATAGCCTCGGCCCATTGGGTTAAGAACTGTGTTTTCAGCAAAGACTCCTCCAGTTATGCCTGCGTTCTGAAGAAGGGCGGTTCCCACTATGTGTTTACCCCCGGAAAGAGCTACGGTCCCTACAGGGGGGTGGACTTTTCCAGCCTGAGGTTTTCCCAGGACGGAAGACATATCCTTTACCTTGTAAGTGAAAGGGGAAAGCAGTTCGTTTACCTGGACGGAAGGAAGGTGGACGGGGGCTACAAAAGAATAAGCAGGGTTGAGGTTTCCCTCTCAGACAACGGAAAGCACATCCTTTTTGTGGGCAGGGAGGCAAAGGGTGGGGAGGAAATATATTACCTGGTGAAGGACGGAGAGGTTTTGCTCAGGGGAAAATATAAAATATCTTCTCCACTCATAGGCCCGGACGGTATTTCCTATGCTTATACCGTTCACACTCCGGGCAGGAAGGTGGCGCTTTTCAAAAACGGAAAGAAGCTGGGCGAATTCATGGGAGTCATGAACATGGTCTTTGGGCCCGGGGGGAGCCTCGGATACATATCCCTGGAAATTGGGAAGGCCGGCTTTGTGCTCAGGCCCCACATAGATTCCAGGGCCGGAGCTCCCATGGAAAAGGGGGTTTCCTTCCTATTCGGAAAGAGCTCGTTGATTTTCCTTTCCCGGAACAGAATAAGATATCTGGAGGTTAAGGGAGGGAAAATCTGCGCAGTGGAGGAGGAGCTGTAGCTTTCCTTGACAAGGGAAGGTCTATTGCTATAATAAAATGGACGAATTCCAGGAGGGAAGAATGATTAAGGCGGATATTTTGTCAAAAATTGTTAAGGACTCGTTTTTGACCAAAACCCAGGCCAGAGATGTTCTTAATCTTATTCTTGAAGAGATCGGCGATGCCCTGGCCAGGGGGGAGAGGGTTACTCTGGTCGGCTTCGGGACCTTTCAGGTGGTGAAAAGAAAACCCAGGAAGGGGAGGAACCCGAAGACCGGCGAGCCTATTGAAATCCCGGCCAAAAAAGTGGTAAAATTCATCCCTGGAAAGGCCTTGAGGGAAAAGGTCAATAAATAGGCGCGTAGCTCAGTGGGAGAGCACTTGCTTGACGCGCAAGGGGTCGGCGGTTCAATCCCGCCCGCGCCTATTTTTTATTTATTGTTATGAGAATAAAGGTAAAGGGAAAATTGATAGAGAAGGAAGTTCAGGCAGCAAACTACATAGAGCTCTGGAAAGAACTTTTCCCGGACAGACCTCTTCCTGTGGCCGTTAAGGTTGACGGAGAGGTAAAGGACATAAGAAGCGAGGTGAGGGGGGAAGAGGTGGAATTCCTTTTTGAGGAAGAGGAGGCCCTTGCGGTTCTCCGCCACAGCGCCTCCCACCTTCTGGCCCAGGCGGTTCTCCAGCTTTATCCTGGCACGAAAATAGGCGTAGGTCCTGCCATAGAAAACGGTTTCTACTACGACTTTTACAGGGAGGAACCCTTTACTCCTGAGGACCTGGACAGAATAGAGGGGAGAATGAAGGAGCTTGCCTCCCAGGACATTGAGATAAAAAGGGAGGTATGGCCCAGGGAGAAGGCAATAAATTACTTCAGGGAGAGGGGGCAGGATTTTAAAATAGAGCTAATAGAGGAGAAAACCCAGGGGGATGTTTCCGTTTACATACAGGGGGATTTCGTGGACCTCTGCAGGGGACCCCATGTGCCCTCCACCGGTTATATAAAGCATTTTAAGTTGCTTTCTGTCTCCGCCGCCTACTGGAAGGGGGATGAAAAAAGGGAGAGTATGCAGAGAATATACGGGACGGCCTTCTTCAAAAAGGAGGACCTGGAGGCTTACCTGAATTTTATTCAGGAGGCGAAAAAAAGGGACCATCGCCGCCTGGGAAAGGACCTGGAGCTTTTCCTGGTTAGCGAGGAGATAGGCCCCGGCCTTATACTGTGGCTTCCCAAAGGTGCCCTGGTGAGGAGCCTTATAGAAGATTTCTGGAGACAGGAGCACATAAGACGGGGATACCAGTTGGTTTACACCCCCCATATAGCCGACCTGGGACTCTGGAAGATAAGCGGGCACCTTGAATATTACAGGGAAAACATGTTTCCACCCATGGAAAAGGATAACCTTCACTACCAGCTCAAGCCCATGAACTGCCCCTTCCACATAATCATGTTCAAGAGCAAACTCCGCTCCTACAGGGACCTGCCCGTCAGATGGGCTGAGCTTGGAACCGTATACCGCTACGAGCGAAGCGGTGTCCTTCACGGTCTTCTCAGGGTCAGGGGTTTCACCCAGGACGATGCCCACATTTTCTGCACCCCCCAGCAGATGGAGGAGGAAATACTGTCCACCCTTTTCTTCGCCAAGGACATGCTTTCCGCCTTCGGTTTTGAGGACTATGAAATATACCTTTCCACCAGGCCGGAGAAATTCGTGGGAACGGTCCAGATGTGGGAGCGGGCAGAGAAGGCCCTTAAAAACGCCTTGGATCGCTCCGGACTTCCCTACGAAATAGACCCCGGGGAGGGGGTCTTCTACGGCCCGAAAATTGACATTAAAATAAAGGATGTTCTTGGCAGAACCTGGCAGTGTTCCACCATTCAGGTGGACTTTAACCTTCCCCAGAGATTCGGCCTTTACTATGTGGGGGAAGATGGAGCCCGTCACACTCCCATAATGATTCACCGGGCTCTTCTCGGATCCTTAGAGAGGTTCTTCGGGGTTCTCATAGAGCACTACGGAGGTGCCTTCCCGCTCTGGCTGGCTCCTGTTCAGGTGCGGGTTCTTCCCATAACCGACAGAAACCACGACTACGCCAACAGGATAGTTGAAGCCCTTAAGGCGGAAGGCTTCAGGGCAGAGGCGGACCTTAGAAACGAAAAGCTCGGATACAAGATAAGGGAAGGGCAGCTGCAGAAGATACCCTATCTGCTCATAGTGGGGGACCGTGAAGAAAGGGAAGGAAGGGTGGCCCTTCGCGTAAGGGGGAAAGGGGACCTTGGCGCTGTATCCTTGGAGGAATTTATCGCCCAGGCCAGGGATAAAATAAAAAATAAATCCACTGAACTTTAAGAGG
Organism: Candidatus Aminicenantota bacterium; assembly: GCA_026987025.1. Classification (GTDB taxonomy): domain Bacteria; phylum Acidobacteriota; class Aminicenantia; order S016-38; family S016-38; genus JALSNJ01. Next base: position 27,383 of record JALSNJ010000025.1, read on the forward strand.
GAGGATTTGAGACGAAGGTATTACAAGAGGGAATTCGTAAAGAAGACCAGGCCACACAGGATCAACGAGGAGATAAGGGCAGAAATGGTAAGGGTAATAGGGGAAGACAAGAAGCAGATAGGCATCATGAACATAAGGGAAGCCCTTGCTCTGGCCCAGGAGGCGGGCCTTGACCTTGTGGAAATAGCCCCCAAGGCAGACCCTCCTGTGGTTAGGATAATGGACTACGGGAAATTCCTCTACGAGGAGCAGAAGAAACAGCACGAGGCGAAGAAGAGACAGAAGCAGACTAAGGTCAAGGAAATTCAGGTAAGGCCGAAAATTGACAAGCACGACCTGGAGGTTAAATTGAAAAAGGCCAGGGAGTTTCTGGAAGAGGGCAACAAGGTGAGGGTTCGCCTGAGGCTCAGGGGAAGGGAAATGGGGAAACCTGAGCTGGTTAACTCCTTGGTGGAGAGGATAAAGGAAAACCTTAAGGACATAGCCGAGATAGAGTCCCCCATGAAGGTGGAGGGGAGGATTGGCATTATGGTTCTCGGTCCCAAAAAACAGAAGAAAGGAGGAAAAAATGCCCAAGCTAAAGACTAAAAGGTCCGCAGCCAAGAGGTTTAAGATAACAGCCACCGGAAAGATTAAGAGGAGAAGGGCTTATCACAGTCATATCCTCACCAAGAAGTCCAGAAAGAGGAAGAGACACCTGAGGAAGCCGGCCCTGGTTTTCAAGGGAGAAGTCAGGAGCGTCAGGAGGCTTCTGGGAGTTTAAGGAGGTAAAAAATGAGGGTAAAAAGAGGTCCGAAGAGAAAGAATCGCAGGAAGAAGATCCTTGCCATGACCAAGGGCTACTGGGGAGCCAAGCATCGCCTTTACAGAACCGCCAAGGAGGCCATGGAGAAGGCCTTGGTGGACGCCTATCAGGGAAGAAAGCAAAAAAAGAGGGACATGAGAAGGCTCTGGATCGTAAGGATAAACGCCGCTGTAAGGGCCCAGGGGATTTCCTACAGCCGTTTCATGGCAGGGCTCAGGAAGATGGGCGTGGCCCTTAACAGGAAATCCCTGGCCGAGCTGGCCGTAAGGGCTCCCCAGGAGTTCAACCTTCTGGTGGAGGCTGTGAAAAATGCCGGATGATATAGATGAACTTCAAAGGAAGGTTGAAGAGGCGGCGGCAAAGATAGAAACTCCCCAGGACCTTCAGAGATTTAAGGAGGAATTTTTAAGCAGGAAAAGGGGGATTATACCCGGACTTTTCAAGAAAATCCCCACCCTTCCGCCCCAGGAGCGCTCCTCCTTCGGGAAGAGGATCAACGAGCTAAGGGAGCTGGCGGAGAGCCTTTTCAAAAAGGCCGAGGAGCGATTGAAGGGAAATTTGTGGAGGGAGAGGCTTCGGAAAGCCATTCCAGACCCAACCCTTCCGGGATACTTCAAGCCCTTGGGCAGCGTTCATCCCATTTCAGAGGTATCCCACACCATAGAGGAGATATTCCTGCGCATGGGATACGACATAGAGGACGGCCCTGAGGTGGAGATGGAGTACTTCAACTTTGATGCCCTTAACATACCCCCCCATCACCCGGCTCGCCAGGAGCAGGACACCTTTTTCGTTGGAGGAGGTTATCTTCTGAGGACCCACACTTCCCCGGTTCAAATAAGGGCCATGAGAAAAAGGAAGCCTCCCATAAGGATAATAGTCCCTGGAAGGGTTTATCGCAGGGACGAGGCGGATCCCACCCACACCCCCATGTTCTATCAAATAGAGGGGCTGGTGGTGGACCGGGGAATCAGCTTCGCCCACCTGAAGGCAACCTTGGAGACCTTTTTAAAGGCCCTTTTCGGGGAAGAAACCGGGGTAAGGTTCAGGCCCTCTTACTTCCCCTTCACAGAGCCTTCGGCGGAGGTGGACATATCCTGCCCGGTCTGCGGAGGAAAGGACCCCAACTGTAGCGTATGCGGTGGAGCCGGGTGGATAGAGATTCTCGGGGCGGGGATGGTTCATCCCGAAGTCCTGCGCGCCGGAGGGATAGACCCTGAAGAGTATTCGGGGTTTGCCTTCGGTCTTGGGGTGGATAGAATTTCCATGCTCAAGAGGGGCCTTACTGACATAAGGAATCACTACTGGAACAGAATGGATTTTCTGGAGCAAATGAAATGAAGGTTTCGGTAAATTGGCTCAGGGAGTATGTGGAGATAAAAGGGGAACGCCCGTGGCTGGAGGAGCTTTTCTCCTCCATGGGATTTCCTCCGGAGGAAGTAATCCCCTGGGGGGATGACCTTGTCTTTGACCTGGAGGTTACCCCCAATCGGCCAGACTGCCTTTCCCACTACGGCCTGGCCAGGGAGATCTCGGTCTTCACCGATTCTCCCCTGAAAAGGGTGGAATTTTCCCTACAGGAGGATGAGAAAACCGCCGATTTTCCCATAGAAATTCAAGACAGGGGGCTGTGTCCCAGATATGTGGCCCGGATAGTGGAGGGGGTTAAAGTAGGGGAATCCCCCCGGTGGCTAAAGGAGAAGCTTGAGAAGGTAGGGCTTCAGAGCGTGAATTCCGTGGTGGACCTCTCCAATTATCTTCTTTACGCCATAGGCCATCCGACCCATGTATTTGACCTTGACAAACTGGAGGGAAAGGTCATCGTAAGGAGGGCGAGGGAGGGGGAGAAGATACTCTGCCTGGACGGAGAAGAAAGAACGCTTTCCAATGGGGACCTGGTGATAGCCGATGAGAAAAGGCCAGTGGCCATTGCCGGGGTAATAGGAGGGGAGGATACCGGAGTTACCCCCTTCACCACCAGGGTCCTTATAGAATCGGCTTATTTTGACCCGATAACCGTCCGAAAAACCTCCAGAAGGCTTGGATTGACCACCGATGCCTCCTACAGGTTTGAGCGGGGAGCCGACCCCATGGTTCTTGAGTTCGCTGCGGATTATCTGGCCTATTTGATTAAGGAGGTGGCCGGGGGCAGGGTTTTGCGGGGAAGGGCCGTGGCCGGAGAGTATTCCGAGCAGAGAAGGATAAAAACCTCTATTTTCTTTATAAACTCAAGGCTTGGGCAGGAAGTGGAGGAGGATTTTATATTGCGGAAGCTGAGGGGCCTTGGGGCAGAGGTGAGGAAAAAGGGGGAAGAGGTGGAGGTGATTCCCCCCTCGTGGAGAAGGGACCTGAATATACCGGAGGACCTGGTGGAGGAGGTGGCCAGGTTAAAGGGGTACGGCAGCATTGAGGGGAAACTTCCCCCGGTGGAAGAGCCCCAGGGGCTTCAAACCCCTGAGCGGGAGATGCTCTGGAAGGTGAGGCGGGTGCTAACTGGTCTCGGATACAGCGAGGCCATGACATATATCTGGACGAGCCCTCAGGCGGATAAGTTCAGCGGAGGCAAAGGGGAACCCATAGTGGTCCAGAATCCCCTGAGCAAGGAGAACCCTGTGCTTAGAAGGTCTCTGATTTTAACCCTTCTGGAGTCCGTTTCCCTGAACCTAAGGATGGGAAGGAAGGGGGTGGCCCTATTTGAAGTGGGAAGGGTTTACTGGAAGGATGGTAAACCTGAGGAAGAAAAAAGGCTGGCCTTAGTGGAGGCCGGGGAGACGAAGGGGAGGACCTGGGATTCTCCTCCTCTTCAAGCCTCCTTTTATTCCCTTAAAGGAACCGCCGAGGCTCTCCTCAGGGTTTTTGCCTTAGAGCCGAAGTTCGCCCTGGAGGATTGGCCCCTCTTTGAAGAGGGTTTTTCCCTGCACTGGAATGGCCTGAGGCTCGGGCCCATTAAAAAAGAGCTTTTGGAGCTTTTCCAGATAGAGGTCCCGGTTTTTGCCGCTGAACTTCCCCTTAAGCTCATTCCCCTTAAGGTAAAGAAAGCCTACGAGGACCTTCAGAACTATCCCTCGGTGAGGAGGGATGTATCCATGATTTTCCCAGGGGATGTGAGTTTTCAGAGGATAAGGGAGGTGGTGGAGGAGCTTTCAATACCGATATTGAGGAGCTTTAGACTGATAGACCTTTACAGAGGAGAATCCATAGGGGAGGGCAAAAAGAGCCTGACTTTTTCCTTTGAATTCAGGGCGGAAAATAGGACCCTCAGATCCGAAGAGGTGGAGGCGGAGCTGGAGAGAATAGTTGAGGCCCTTTCAAAGAAACTTTCCGGGGAATGGAGAAAATGAAGGAAGTCTGGGCCAAAATGGAGGAGTTGAGAGCCAGGGTTTTGAGGCTTAAAAGGGAAAGGGACGAGGCCAGGGAAAGGATTGAGGTGCTGGAGAAGAAGGTGGAGGTGCTGCAGGAGAAAATTTCCCAGGCCCAGGAGAAAATAAAGGAACTCATGAGGATGATAGACCGGGAGCTGGGAAATGGCTGAGCTCAAGGTAGAGATCCTGGGACAGCGCATGGTTATATCCTCTCCCAGGGGGGAAGAATTTTTGCGGGACCTGGTAAGGACGGTTAAAGAGAGAATCGCCCTTCACTCTTCCCGCTATCCGGATAGCCTGAAGGCAGCCATATCCGCTTGTCTGGACCTTGCCAAGGAGGTGTATAATCTTAGGGAGGAAAACATAAAACTCAAGGAGGAGTTAGGAAGGAGGATAGAAAACATCCTGAGGGAAATAGAAGATGAAGAGGAATAATCCCTGCGGTGCTGGTGATGGTCTGGGAACCCTTGAGCCAACAAGAGTTCACTTGGGGCCGGAGTTCCCCTGTGGTGAGCATGCCCCTGCGGGGGGAAGCCTGAAGCAGGGGACAAGCCCCATGCTGTTTGCATGCGGGTTCATGAGGCCCTACCACACCTCACCGCGGGGTTGATTCCCCCTTCCCTCCTCCTTTAAAAGGAGGTTGTCATGACCGTACATACACTGGCGGCTTTAATAGCAGGGCTGGTGGTGGGGTTTTTCCTGGCATATGTTCTGAAAAAGGTGTTCTTCCTCGGATTCTATAAAAAAGCCCGGAGGGCTTTGGAAGATGCAGAGCAGGAAAGGCAGAAAATATTGAGGGACGCCCGCCGGGAGGCCGAAAGGCTTAAAAGGGAAGGCGCCCTGGAGGCCAAGGAGAGGTTCATAAAGTTCAAGACCGATTACGAACGCCAGATGAGGGGCAAAAGGGAGAAGCTGGAGAGGGACGAGAAGAGGCTTCTTCGCAAGGAGGAAAACCTGAAGTCCTTTGAGGCGGTGCTCAGAGAGAGGGAAAGGGAGCTTCGCAGGAAGCAGAACGAGGTGGCCCAGAGGGAATACGACCTGAAGGACCGGGAGAAGGAGCTGGAGAAGAAAAAGCTGGAGCTGGAGCGCCGCTTAGAGGAGATTGCAGGTTTGACCAGGGAGGAGGCCAAACAGGAAATTTTAAGGAGGGTTTCTTCGGAGATAACCCAGGAAAAGGCCAGGCTCATAAAGCAGTTTAAAAAGGAGCTTAACAGGGAAAAGGAGACCCTGGCCCGGGAAGTTATAGCCAGGGCCATACAATCGTCTGCGGCGGATGCGGTAACGGAATCTACCGTTACGGTGGTGGAAATACCCTCCGATGACATGAAGGGAAGGATCATCGGTAGGGAGGGCAGGAACATAAGGGCCCTGGAAATGGCCACAGAAGTGGACTTTATAGTGGACGATACCCCGGAGGCCATAATACTTTCCAGCTTTGACCCTTTGAAGAGGGAAATTGCCAAGCTGGCGGTTCAAAAACTGGTGGCAGATGGGAGAATTCATCCGGCCAGAATAGAGGAGGTGGTGGCCAGGGTCAAGGAAGAGATAGAGGACCACATAAGAAAAATAGGCCACGAGGTGGTGGAAGAGCTGGGGATAAAGGATTTGCATCCGGAGCTGGAATACTACATAGGAAAGCTGAAGTTCAGAACTTCCTTCGGCCAGAACGCCCTCAGTCATTCCAAGGAGGTTGCCTTGATGGCAGCCCACATGGCCAAAGAAATAGGGGCCAGGGTGGATGTAGCCCTCAGGGCAGGGCTCCTACACGACATTGGCAAGGCCATAGACAGGGACTACAATCAATCCCATGTGGAGCTTTCCGTTATGCTGGCCCGAAAGTACGGTGAGAGCGAGGAGGTAATTCAGGCCATAGCCTCCCACCATGACGAGATGAACTTCCCTTCGGTGGAGGCGGTCCTGGTTCAGGCAGCGGATACCCTCTCTGCGGCGAGGCCCGGAGCCAGGAGAGAGCTTCTGGAGCACTACATAAAGAGGATAGAAACCTTGGAGAAGCTCGCATCAGAGTTTGATGGGGTGGCCAAGGCCTTCGCCCTGCAGGCCGGCAGGGAGATAAGGGTCATAGTGCAGAGCGACAAGGTTTCCGACGACGACGCCTACATACTTTCCTACGAGATCGCCAGGAAAATAGAGAAGGAGCTCACCTATCCCGGTCAAATAAAAGTTACGGTCATAAGGGAGGTAAGGGCCGTTGAGTACTCCAAATAAAATCAGGGTTCTGTTTTTCGGAGATGTGTATGCAGCTCCGGGCCGCAGGGCCATATTTGACAACATAGAGAGGCTCAAAAGGGAATACTCCCCGGACCTTATAATCCTGAACGGGGAGAACGCTGCCGGAGGGTTCGGAATATCCAGAAGAATAGCATCCTCCTTCTTCAGGGTGGGGGTGGATGTCATAACATCGGGAAACCACATCTGGGACAGGAAGGAATCGGTGGAGGCCTTGGAAGACCCCAGGGTCCTTCGCCCTGCCAATTACCCCCCCTCCAATCCAGGCTCAGGGGTCTTCAAAAAAAAGATGGGAAACGGAACCGGGGTGGCGGTCATCAACCTTCAGGGGAGGGTATTCATGGATCCAATAGATTGTCCCTTCAGGAGGTTGGATGCCATTTTAGATGAGCTGGGGGAGGAATACCCCGTGAGGATAGTGGACTTCCACGCCGAGGCCACCGCAGAAAAAAAGGCCATGCTCTTTTACGCCAAGGGAAGGGTTTCCGCGGTCATCGGCACCCACACCCACATTCAAACTGCCGACGAACAGATAGTTGAGGGAACTGCCTACATAACGGATGCGGGAATGGTGGGCATAACCCATTCTGTCATAGGGGTAAGGGCATCGGATGCCGTTGGCCGACTTCTTCTCGGAAGGTCCCTGAAGATGGAACCCGAGAAGTCAGGGGATGTCTGGATTTGCGGGGTGGTCATTGAGGTGGAGCCCGGCTCAGGAAAAGCTCTTTCCATAAAAAGGCTGAGGGAGAAACTTACCCCCTCTGAAGAAGAGGAAGCCTGAGCAACCTTTTCAGTTCCTTTTCGTAAAAATTACTTAAGAAATAAAAGGAGGGGGAAAATGAGGAGAGTCATTTTAATCCTCGCCTTCATAGTTTCTTTTAATTTAGCGGTGATTCCGTGTACCTCGGTGGTGGTTACCAGGGAAGCCACCGTGGACGGTTCCGTTCTTAACTCCTATCTCTGCGATGGGGAGTTTATCCCTCCCTTCAGGGTGATTCCTTCGGCTGACCACAGGCCCGGGGAAATGGAGGTGGTAAAGCTGTGGGGAGGAGGCGAGATTAGAATCCCTTATCCACCCCATACTTACAGGGTTGTGGGCTTGATGAACGAAAAACAGGTTTCCATCGGGGAGACTACCTTCGGAGGGAGAAAGGAGCTGGGAAGGTATAAGGGAGGGCTTTCCTATCCCCATCTTATGAGGCTCGCCTTAGAGCGGGCATCTTCTGCCCGGGAGGCCATCAGGGTGATGGTGGACCTGGCCACTAAATATGGCTATTCAGGCCCTGGAGAGACCTTTTCCGTAGCGGACAAGAAGGAGGTCTGGATACTTGAGTTCGTGGGCAGAGGGGCAGAGGAGAAGGGAATAGTCTGGGTTGCCCGCCGGGTTCCCCCGGGGCATGTCAGCGTGCACGCCAACCAGGCCAGGATAAGGGAGATAGATTTCAAGGACAGGGAAAACTTCATGTTCAGCCCGGATGTGGTGGACTTCGCTGTAAAGAAGGGCTATTACGATCCGGCTTCCGGCAAGCCTTTCAGTTTTGCCGATGTCTATGACCCTGCTGACGCCGCCAAACTCAGATATTGTGCCCGTCGGGTCTGGAGGATTTTTTCCAGGGTGGCCCCCAGCCTTCACCTTTCCCCCGACTACAGCAGCGGATTAAAGGGAGCGAAGCCTTATCCCTTTTCGGTTAAGCCTGACAGGAAGCTTTCAGTAAGGGACCTCATCTCCCTTTTGAGGGACCATTACGAAGGCACTCCTTTTTATCAGGGGAACGACATAACCGCCGGTCCCTTCCACAATCCCTATCGCTGGAGGCCTGTGACCTGGAAGCTGGAGGGAAAAACCTACGGATGGGAAAGGACCATATCCACTCAGCAAACCGCCTTTTCCTTTGTGTCCCAGGCCAGGGACTATTTGCCGGACTCCATAGGAGGGGTTTAC